>NZ_JBVVPB010000001.1:0-778586 GCF_055807435.1 Bradyrhizobium sp. Ken51
ACCGGTCGAATTCTCTCCCCAATCCGCCAGCTCCATCGATCTTGAACATTCTGGAGCTGCCATCGCGATAGAAACATGCGTTGGGTTGGAGGCACCCACGACAAGCGCGACAATAGCCAAACTGGACAACCGCATCACGCGGGCTCCTCGATATGCGATTTGTTGACTATGGCTGTGCCGTCGTGCATTTGGCAACTCGCCGCAACGCCTCGGGCTGCCTCCTGTACTAGTGGAGACGGTGATGACGCGGCGCACGAGCCATTGCCATTGACGACCCGAAAGTTCCCAACGGACGCATGACATCCTCGGTCGGTTGGAAGAATACTGGCATGGCTGCCGCAGCGACGGGACGTTGACGGTCTCGGCTCGCAACCAAGGTCCCACCGGATCCCATTTGCACAATGGTCGCCGTCACGTTGCGATGAGTGCAGCGACAGCCGAGCGCACTCGCGGCCGCAGGTGACAGATCAAGGAACGCCCCGGTGAATGGACCCCGATCGGTCACCGTGACCTGTACCGACCGGCCGCCGCTCTGAACCGTCAGGACGGTGCCGAAGGGCAGCGTCCGGTGGGCGGCGGTCATCGCAGCGCAGTTGAGTACGCCCCCGGAGGCAGTGCGGCGACCGCACAGGCGGTCACTCCCGCCGTAATAAGTGGCGCTCCCAGAGAGACGATGCGCCTCGGCCACAGAAGAGAGCGAGAGAAGGACGATGCCGGTCGCGACCATGCGTATCATGCTGGATCCCTCGTGTATGAAAGAGGCGCTGCGACAGTGTCGCCTCACCGCTAAGTCCAATCGGAGGTCCTACGGAGCAGGAGGTCAAACACCAAGCCCATAGGCAGCTTCTAACTCTGTTGATCGGCAAAGGTGCCGGAAATGGGGCAAAATGGTTTGCGAGGCGGACCAGCGGCTCGGAGAGAAGAGCCCGAGGCGGACGATCAACTGATGGCACCTGCGCCGCACGATCTGTTCAAATTCGAGCAATCGATTTTGGCGGAGGCTCTATTCACACAAGCATGCTTTCCGCAAACTTTTTCCCTCCCCCACCCCTTTGGTCAAAAACTTGGCCGGGCCCGATCTTGCAGCACCCACGCGCTTGCAAAAGCCATCGCGCTCGGCGGTGACCGTGACTCATTGCACGACGAATTGCATTTCCGAAGAAAGTGGATTCCGAATTGCGCATCGATCAGATAGATTCAGTGGCGTTTACACATGAACGTGCGATCACACGTAATTCTTTGGAGGATAAATCTTCTATGCGGCCGGCAGTTTCCTACATTCGCGTGTCCAAACCTAAGCAGGGCCGCAGCGGTCTCGGTCTCGAAGCGCAGCAAGCTGCAATCCGCTTGTTCTGCGCACAGCACGGCTACAGCATCGAAGCTGAGTACCGCGAGGTCGAGACCGGTAAAGGTGCTGATGCACTGGAGCGCAGGCCTGAGCTCGCAGCCGCCATGAAGCTCGCCCGTAAGCTCGGTCGAGGCGGCAAGTCAGGCGCGGCTCCGATCATCATTGCCAAGCTGGATCGATTGAGCCGTGACGTTCACTTCATCAGCGGCCTTATGGTGCAGCGAATCCCCTTCATCGTCACTGAGCTCGGGCCCGACGTGGACTCGTTCATGTTGCATGTTCATGCGGCGGTGGCTGAGAAGGAGCGCGAGCGCATCGCTCAACGCACGAGGGAAGCGCTCGCAGCCGCGAAGGCTCGCGGACAGGTGCTCGGCAATGCTGCAATCGGAGAAGCCCGCAAGGCTGAAGCGGACCTGCTCGCCGAGCATTTTCGCCCGGTATTCGCGCCGCTATGCAACCTTCCCGCCAAGCGCATCTCGGCCATCCTGAATGAGCGAGGTTTGACGACGGCCCGAGGCGGCAAATGGCAGGCTACCCAAGTCATCAGAATGCTCAGCCGCCTGCGGTTTGCAGATAAGGTCTCTCTCAACCCGGGTCGTCCGACCTGACTTTCGCGGGCGGGATCAGCAGCATAGTGTCGGCGCTCAGTCCCCCGCCCGCCGCGATGCGATACAGTTCAGCATCGCTGAGCTCATTGATCGGAACATCTTGCCGATCAAAAACCTGCACGGCCTTGCCATCCAGGCGGTCGATGAGCTCACGGATGTAAGCGAGATTACCCTGTTCCGCCTTGTCGAGCAGTTGATCGGCGACCCTGCGTAGCGCCAGCGGGCGGTTGCGCAGCGCAATCCTGAGCGCGTCGTTAAAAGGCTTTTCCTTATTTGGGCTTCCGATTGGCCGTCCCATGAGAACCTCCGCAGCTAGATATTCCTGCTGCTATGCTCTGAATCATATTTCAACATTTGCCACGGAACTAGTCGCTTCGCGCCAGACAGCGCACTCTGATAGCACTCTTAAGATTTTCACTGGCTGGTTACGTAACCATCCACGCGGCATGAAAACCCTCAAGTCTTCATTTTCGATCTTCGAGATTTTCATGAGCATGCTCTGCCTTGAACCTTGGGGGTCTTCATAGACGGCTAAGTCCGCCTGCAGGCCCGTCCATTGGCGCTTCTTCTTCGACCACTCGAGCCGCCAAAGAAATCTATCCCGCGCTGCTCGGTCCACGCCGATAGATGCTTCCGGTTGCGTCAACATTTGCGTCGACCTACAGGCACTAGCTCACCGCAATCGCCAATTCCGGCGATGTTCGGCGCTGATCCGCCGCAGCGCGAAGAGTGTTATGCGCAGGGCGTCGGCTTCCTCAAGGGTCAGAACGGCTAATTGGGTCTCAGGCTGCAGCAGGTCAATGCCGTCTCCCATATCACCGACAGAAGATGAAACCTCCAAGGCGGCAGTCAAGACAGCCTCGGGATCAACCCGCTCCGGCATGGCGAACTGGTAGCAATCGTCTTCGAGCACGAAGAAGCCCAACCGCACAAGAAGTGCGAACTCGCGACAAAGAAGACCACTCTCATCGGCGTAAAGATCAAGCACAAGCACATGAAGGTGGTGCTCAAGCTCCCCTAGGAGCTCGAGCGCAGCGGCGCCAAGATCGGGAATGCCGTCCGCAGTAAGCAGTTGCACATGACCCGCATTGTTCTGTCTGTCCAGTACTTGAGACCAAAAGGTTTGGGCCTCAGCTGCTTTGACCAGCCACGCCGCAACAAGGCGACAGTCGGGCTCATCTGGCATTTTGAGTAGGACATGCTGGCTACCGGCAGACATTTGGTGAGTCTTTGACATGCCACTCGTCTCCTTGCTGGGAGCCTATTGCCTATGCGCGCCAGAGCAGCCGGCCTCGGGTTACGCTGGTTACGCTTGGTCGTGAGGGTGGACCACCAAACCATCACACTAGGAGGCGGGCGTAGGCCCCGAGATACTGCTTGTATCCGCATTCGGGGTCCTCAGCGATTTGCAGAGGATCGGTGATCGGCAGCCACCGCATCATCACGGTTCTGGCATCCTGCCCAATGGCCTTCCCTGCGGTGTGGACCGAAATGTCGTTGATAAACCGCTCGAAAAAGAGACCAGCCGTGGCGACATCCTCGCGAGGAATGTCACGGGATGCTGCGGAGCCGAGCAAGTCGCGCAGCCGCTCGCGGACGAGCTTGAGCTCGTAGTGGGCGGCAATCCAACCCAGCTTTTCCAAGGTGGCCGGCTGGATCGCATCTACCGTCGGGAGCAGCAAGCCGAGGTACTCCAGGTGGCAGCGGCGCCAGATCCGCCACATGTTATCCGAGTAGTGCTCGTGAAGCGCCCGCTCCGGCAAGGCGTCGACCCGGATCTGATCCAGCTCGATGGCAGCCACGAAAACCGCCAACAGATCGCGGATGTTGTCCCTCGAGATGATTGTGTGCATCGGATGTCGCTCCGTCGAGCTACATAGTGCAGCTATCCTATCCTATTCGTTGGTTGGCCGCAGCCACAGCGGCAAATATTTACTAGCGGCAAAGGATCTCGCACGTCATTCGAGTGCGTAACTAGCGGCCCAACTCCTTAGTGTGATGCAACGGGCGACGCGAAGGGCCAGTGGCGCGCAGCGCGCTCTAACGCTAAGATCGCCTGCGCGCGGATAGGGTAGGCCACCCGAAAAGCCGGCTCCGCACCGGCCTGCCGCGTTTTACTCTGCGGCATGCTCTGGCGGACGAGCGATGAAAGATGCGGACGATCCGATTCCGATCGGGATGATTTCTATTAGCGAGGCATTTGAGCGGGTGTTTCGCGCGATTACCGATGACTGGGAGCTTCTCGTAGAGCACCTGAACCCTTCCTCTACATTTTATGCGCAGGTGCCGGAGCAGGACGTCAAGCGCGAGCACAATGCAGCGTGGCGTCACTACGACGATGCTCAGCGTCGGGCCAATCAATGGTTGCGGGACAGGATCAACGATGGGGCGTTGGCTGCGTTAGTCCGAGATCCGAAGACGGGCGAAGTTCTCCAGCTGGACCGCAGCAAGTGGACCCCTCTTGGTGAGTTCGAAACCGGAATTGCCGACGACCATGTGGGGCCTGACGACGTTCTTGCGTCTGGGCCAAACACAGTGATCGCAGGCGCAAGGCGACCCGTGTTTTTCTCTCTCGGGAACTTCGATGCTGTCATGAAAGGCTTGGCAGAGCCTGGGACGGAGGATCTCGAAGATAGCGAAGTCGCTCGGGGCCGAGCGAGCTCGCCGCCTCCATCTGATGCAAGGCGCACGCAGAAGCAGCACATATTGGACATTTATCAGCGGCTTTGGCCAGACGGTTGCGATGAGCGGCCGACACAGCGCAACAAGAAAATTGTGAGCGAATTTCGGCGGCTGCATAGACCACCGCCAACTGACCGATCCATCCAGCGTGCGCTGAAATCCGACTAGACCATTTTGCGACAATTGCGACAGATGCGACAAGTCGCGACTGTCGCCACTTGTCGCTATGAATCGCGCGCCCTTCTCCACATCTTCGCGGCTACGCAAAGCAACACCGGCCAGTTCGCGTCGATGTTGACCGAAGCGTTTACCGGTCGCTGCGCTCTGAGCGCGGTACGGCGATCAGTTCATCGCAATGGCGCTTTATGGAGGCCGTCATGGCCAAGAATGACGATGATGACGAGGATTTCACGGCGGAGGACTTGGAAAAGTCACTCGCAAGCAAGCATCTGACTTCCACTGCAGTCGGCAACCGCAAGCTCCGGTTGACGATTTCCTTGGTCAAGAAGCGGAAGTTCCAGAATGAGGATGGAAGCATCGAGATCAAGCCGGTGCTGCACTTCTTCGATAGCGCCAGCTCGCTGCCGCTGAACAAGACCAACCAGCGCACGATGGTTGCGGAACTGGGCGACAACCCGCAGGCGTGGGTGGGTGCGGTCATCGGCATCTTCACCGATCCGACCCTCATCTACAACGGGAAGCCCGCCCTCCGCGTGAAGGTGCTCAAGCCGCCGGAGTCGGGACCGAGCGGTCCCGACTGCGACGATATCCCGCTCTATTCGTAATCACCAGGGAAGTCTCGAGGGCAGTCGAGGCTTCCCCCTTTTTTGCGTTGCAAAGATGAAGCCGACCGAAATCCGCCTCAAGCTTCTCGCGCAAGGTTACCAGCCGATCCCGACGGCTGGCAAGGTGCCGCTGCTGGCCCATTGGACAAAGCGCGAGCAGACCTCGACTGGCGACGTCGAGATGTGGTCCGAGCTCTATCCGAACACCAACACCGGTATCCTGTGCGCCTCCGTCCCCTGCCTCGACATCGACATCGAAGACCCGAATGCCGCCGATGCCATTGAGGCGATCGTGCGCGAGCGTTTTGAGGAACGCGGCGCGATCTGCGTTCGGTTCGGTCGTTCGCCCCGCCGGGCGATCTTCTTCAAGGCGGAAACGCCCTTCAAGCATGCTGAGCGCAAGTTTGTTGCTCCGAACGGCGACACGAAGCAGAAGGTCGAGATGCTGGCCGACGGCAGGCAGGTCATCGTCCACGGCATCCATGAAGGCACCGGCAATCCCTACTCCTGGTTCGGCCCCGCACTGTACGACTGCCCGCGCCATGCCCTGCCTGAAATCGATCAGGCAGAGACGGAAGCCCTGTTGGATGAAATCGCGCGCGTGCTCGTCGAGGCGCACGGCTACGAGCTGGCAAGGTCTCGCAAGCCCCGCGACGGCCACGACCTCGAGCCGGCAAGCACCGATTGGGAAGTGCTGCAGCGCGACATTCTCGCCGGGCATTCGCTCCACGACAATTTGCGCGATCTCTCCTGCAAGATGATCTATGCCGGCATGAAGCCTGGTGCCGTCGTGAATTTTCTGCGCGGGCTGATGGAGCAGTCCAACACTCCGCGTGATGACCGCCGGCAGGAGCGCCTCGCCGACATCCCGCGTCTCGTCGACGGCGCCGTGAAGCTCAAAGCCGAGGCTGGCAGGCTTGTGAGCCGCGATGCGCGGGCCCCTGGTGAAGCCGGTGCCGCGCTCCTCGAGGACGTGCGTGGCTTCCTGTGCCGGTTCGTCAGTTACCCCTCCATGCACGCGGCCATCGCGCATACCCTCTGGGTCGTACACACGCACCTGATGAGCGCGTGGGAGAGCACCGCGCGGCTTGCATTCCTTTCGCCGGAACCGGGGTCGGGCAAGACCCGCGCCCTGGAGGTGACTGAGATGCTGGTGCCGAGGCCCGTGCATGCCACGAACGTTTCACCCGCCTACCTCTATCGGAAGTGCGGGGGCGAAGGTGGACCGCCGACCATCCTGTTCGACGAGATCGACGCAATCTTCGGACCGAAAGCGCGCGAGCATGAGGACGTTCGGTCGTTCCTCAACAGCGGTCACCGCCGCGGCGCCACCTTCGGTCGTTGCGTCATCTACGGTAAGCGCGTCGAGACCGAGGACGTGCAGAGCTTCGCCGCCGTCGCGCTGGCAGGGCTGGGCTGGCTGCCGGATTCGATCATGACCCGCAGCGTGGTTATCCGCATGCGGCGGCGCACGCCCAACGAGCACGTCGAGGCTTTCCGGCACCGCACCCATGCCCCCTTTGGCAGGAATCTGTTCCTCCGGCTCGAAGACTGGGCGGCAACCAGCGCAGACCACGCCGAGGCAGCGCGGCCGGAAATGCCCTCAGGCATCGAGGACCGGACCGCAGACGTGTGGGAGCCGCTGCTGGCAGTTGCAGACCTTGCGGGTGGCGAGTGGCCTGAACTGGCGCGCAAAGCAGCCGTCGCGCTGGTTGCCGCCGCGACTACCGATACACCACCGAGCCTGAACATCCGCCTGCTGTCTGATTTGCGGACGATTTTCGCCGCAGCCGACGCGGCGATCCAGATGACCGTCCCGAAAGGGCTTCCAACCAAGGCAATTCTGGAGGCGCTGCACGCGCTTGAGGCAGCCCCGTGGAGCCACCTCAAGGAGCCCTTCAACGACCATTCCCTGGCGAGCCGGCTGCATGGCTACGGGATCAAGTCCGACAAGCTCCGGCCGCATGGGGCGAACCAGTGCAAGGGCTACCTCCTCGCCGATCTGGAAGATGCGTGGCGGCGCTATTTGCCCCCTCCCGTCTCTCTCAGCCCCCGAGAAGGCGTCACAACCGTCACAAGCGTCACAAGCGAGGCTGTTCAGGGGGGAGCCGGTGACGCTTGTGACGGTTGCAGCGTCACCGGCAAGGATCATCCGTCACATCACAATGCTCAGGCTCCAGACGCTGTGACGGATGTGACGGATGTGACGCCTTTTCCCGGCGGCACAGAGAGGCCGACGAGGCTTGCGGCGGAAGGTTCCGAGAAGGGCCTGAGCGTCCATTTCATCCGCGAGCTCGCGGAGTGGTATCTGGGCAAAGTCGAGGAAGAGCGGCTGGCGACCGGCACGGTTGGGCAGGCGGCGCTGGATGCCGAACTGCGCGCGATTCTCTCGGACCACGGTGTTTTCCCCGAGTTCATCGAGATCGAGTCCGAGCGCGTGATGCAGGTCGTTTGCGCCCCCCTGGAGTACACGGCCAAGTAATGAAGACGCGGACCAGTTCTACCGGCCCGTCGAGATGATGGAAGTACATGATGACAGCAAAAAAGGCAGCACTCGCCGAAGCCGAGACCGAAGTGGTGCACATCACCGCTGCGCGCCGCATGCTCACCGAGACACAGGTGCTCGAGATCATCCCCGTGAGCCGCACCACGCTGTATCGCATGGAGAAGGCAGGTCGCTTTCCGAAATGCACCTACATCAGCCCGAACCGGCGCGTCTGGTATGAAGACGAGATCGTGGCCTGGCAGAATGCGGTTGATGAGTTTGATCCGCATCGGGCGCGGGGCAAGGGCCGGCGCGGGCGTGGAATTGTTGCCGGTGGGAGGTGATTCGAATACGCGCTGAGGATGGGGTTGACCGACCTATGGCTGCCTTTTGGCGATGACGTCTGCACATCTCACCGGAAATGCCTCAAGGATTTGGTGATCGCCGCGCTCGACCGCAAGATTTCCAGCGAGGCTGATGAGGAGGCGGCACTGTCGCATGAAGCCCGCCAGAAGGCCGAAGCTGAGCTGATGGGCGACCTGGTGGTGGTCGAAAGCGACGAAAGTGCGCTGGTGTGGCAGGCGCAGGCGCAAGGTCTGCCGTGCGATCATCGCGCCGACATCTCGCCGGTCGCGCTGCTTGGTCTGAGGCTGGTCACAGCCCGGCGATCAGACGCATTGCCGGGCACCAGCCGCGAACATGGTTTCGAGGTTCGCGGTGCTGGGCGACAGCGATGAGCGAGACGCGCATCCGCTTCTCCGACCTGCGTGCCAACTCAGCAGGGGATGGATGCGCAGCGGGGACAGTCGGTGGCTGCTCCCGCGCGACCTTTAGCACGAACCGCGCGCCTAGGTCTCGCTACTGGCTTAGTGGCGTCGGGTTCGGTCGATCAAGAAATCATCCAACTGTCTGCCAGCTTGAATTTCCGGCCCAAGCCATCGGGGTTGCTTCCCACGGCCGGACCAAATCTGCATTGGGTTATCTGGATTTCGATACTTCGGTCGAACGGGAGGGTAGCTGCGTCGCGACCGACGAACGTCCGATATGTTGTCGGCCCCTTGAAGACGACGTAGCTGTTGCTCGAGCAAGGTTTTTTTTCCCTCTAGTTTTTGTGTGAGCTGAAAAGCCACCTTTTCATGGAGCTTCCACAGTTTATCTGTGGTCATCGATTTTAAGTCTTTACCTCTCACGATACGCCTCCGATGTTGTTTTTGGCGGGCGTCGGCGTTGGGCGGCACCCAGGCGTTGGACAATCATCAGTTCAATCGGCTGGTTTCTCCGAGTGTTGAGCACCAAATTTTACAGCCAAAGCGTGTGTGGTGGTCATTGTCCTCTGGGACAATGACCGGTGTGATCGCGGGGCCCATGGAGCCGCCCGCCGGCAACTGTTTGGCTCGCATCACCCCGTAGCTCGATCCTCTTTGTTGCATGACGATTTGAGCGCATCGTCGGGAACGGCGCTGCAACGCCTTGCCTCATCCCACGGCGCGCATCCACAGGTGCTCGCTCCGGCCCCCTTGGGATCAGCGACCGATAACGCGGCTTGATAAGATCAACGCTGCCGACCGCCACCAACGATGGCGCACGGAACTTGATCCGAAACAGGCGTCCATCGTTGCGGCCATCGCGAACGGCATTTGCGTAGGTCTGGCCGCCTACCTCGCCTTCGTCGTGCTTTCCTACTTGGCGAATATGACGGCTACCGCCACTCCGTCTCGCGCTCGCGCCGCACCGCATCGCTCTCCGGGTTCTTCGACTTGACCCACGTCTCGACGGTTGGATCGGTCGCTCGAAGACTTGCGATAGATCAATGTCACAGAACGACTGAGCCGGAAGGTCGCCAGTCTCACGGAATCGTGAGGATTAGAATTTCGGCGTCCACCCGAATTCGTGCGGATTGACAGCCGACTGGCGCGGACGGCGGCGGCATCCGCGTCACGGTGCAATAGCCGTCGCGTTTTGGAGGCTAGCGATGTCTATGTATCGCCTGCTAAGAAATGCCCCGTTAGGAGAGACCGGCCACCTGATCGCGGCCTACGAATTGACCCTGCGCACCCTTGATGTGGTTGATCGCAACGATCCACGGACCTTGATTATCGCAAAGAAGGTCTTAGAGATAGAAGAAACCGGCCTCAAAGATCCAGCCGAAATATCGAAGCGCGCAGTGGAGGCGCTCAGGTTCAATTAGGTTTCGCGCGCCATCCCGGCGCACCATCAGCCGGTAGCCGTCATGCTTGATTTCGTGGACCCACACCGGGCCGGACGGTGGCCGGACCACCTTCGACGGCTGGCAAGGTTCGATGAAGCCGGAGGGACGCCGCCGCTGCAAGGGCATCAGGCTGTCATTCGAGCCCGTTGAGGAAGGGGTTGGTGAGTTGGGCTCGCGCCGCGTGATCTTCTTTGTCGGCCCCGCGCATGACGATCTTGAGCATGTCGTCGGGCAGCGGCCTTTGCATTGCCTTAGCTTCATCCCACGGCGCGCGCATCCAAACATCCCGCTCTTCATTGGTTGTCAGGATCACCGGCATGGCCTTGGGATGGATCGGCTCGACCACCGCGTTGGGCGATGTCGTTAGGAAGCCGTACACTTGATGTGGCCCCGGCACCGGCTTCGACTTCGTGCCGCGATCCCCGTTGAACGTGGTCCAGATGCCCGCGAACGCGGTAAGCGGTCGATCATCGTTGAGTGAGAACCAGACGACATCCTTCTTCTTGGTCTCTGGGTTCGGCTCCGGCGCGTATTCGGCGAAGCTGTTGAACGGCACCAGACATCGGTTCTCCGGCTTCAGCCGACCGCGCCAATGCGGTGACGACGTGTTCCGGATGTTCGTGACCGGAGGTCCGCCTGTGCGGAGCGGCGGCGGCATGCCCCATCGCATCATCGCCAGCTCGCGCCCAGTGTCGGTGTTGCGCACCACCGGAGCCGGATAATCCGGAAACACGCCCGGCATCGGAGCGAGGTTGCCGACGTAGCGGTAGACGACACGGAACAGCGCCGCGATGGCCGCTTGGTTCGTGGTGATGCTGTAGAGGTTGCACATAGTCAAAGCGTCGATAGGGTCGTTGTTTTCGACGGGTCGAACTTCAAACTCACGAGCGGTGCGCATATGCGCTCGATGTCGCTCTGAAATTCCAGCACCAGCTTCTTGTTCCTCTCGGGCTCATCGGCCCCCGGGCCCTTCGTATTCCAAATGTCGGATCGCAGCTGCGCAACTGTGCCTTTCTCATCGGGCCGGATCGGATGATCCATAAACATCAAGACCTCGATTGCCGCCTGTATACCGCGCTGCGCCCGGAAGAGCTTCATGAAGCTGCTCTTGGTTTCGCTGCCAAACACTGCCATGAACTTCGGCTGAAGAGAAAGCACGCGCTCAAAATAGCTGACGTGGCGGTCCAACCTGTTGATCACCGCATAAAGCGATTTCCGCCGATCCTTCTCCTCCTGGTTCAATTCCTCATCTGGCATGTTTTGCCATTCGTGCTGCCCGATGAATGGACGCTGAATGTCCTCAAACACCATTTGCGCTTCATATGCGATTGACAGTGCCTCCAGTGCTATGTCGAGCTTCCGTTCTTCGATCTGCTCACGTTTCCAACGGCCAAATGTCCGAAAGCTACCAAATGCGATGCATAGAGTGATCGAGAAACCAATAATGGTCAGCAACTGGGTCCAGCCAAAGGCCCAAGGGTCATTCACGTCGTGTCCTCCGATCCGAACAGAACTTTCACTCTACCGCTCGCCCGGCCACCACGTCGATGGCGGATCGCTGGCTGAAATCTTGTTCGGACGCAGCGCGACCAGATGGCTGCGCTTGTAAGGATAGCCCCGGACTTGCGAGCAGTCCTTACACCGCATGTACCGTTCCAGTTCGTGGATCGGCGTTGCCTTCGGTCGCCGCACGATGTCGAGGGCGACGGCCTGGTTGGTGTCGCAGCCAAGACAGCGGACTTCCAGGTAGCGGTACCCGGCATTGAGTGCGTTACCGAGCGTCGGCGATGGCTGGGCAGGTCCCTTAAAGCCCAGCATGCGCGCATTCCATGCCTGACAGGCGAGCCGGTCGGCTGCCTTCCGGGCCTCTGCTGCCTGCTCCGCCGCCGCTCGAACGACGCGCCATAGATCGTCTCTCGCGATTTCGTACCCATGTGCGACAGGATCGCCGGGCCGCGCGGGACAGGCAAGCCGCTACCTGTTGAGGTGGACAACGCGCCGGGCACAACGGGGCGGTCAACCTGCGTTATTGGCGGCGGCGACAGTCAGGCCCGAAAACAATGTTTGACAATGATTTTTCCGTGAAAATCAGTGTTTTACTGCGGGCGAATTCGGTGGCTGAAACTGGAGGCTCGGGCTTCGTCCGGGCGTTAACCGGAGCAAGCCATGCGAAACCCGCACCCGAAGCCCTACATCGTCACCCAGAACGGCAAGCCGCTTTTCACCGTCCACGCCTACAGCGTCGAGCAGGCGCGCGCGCTCGCTGCCGCGAAGGTTGCAGGCGAAACCATCGTTGTCGGTCCCATCGGAAACTGCCCAAATAAACTTGGAGGCTTTGCGATGATCCCCGACACCAAGAACGGCCTTCCAGCGATGGCCTGCGTCTCAGCGATGCAGAAGGCCATCAGGCGCGGGCTTGAACGCGAGGCGATGGAGTTCGCCGTCGAACTCATGCACACGTCGAAAGCCTTTCACACCATGGTCTGCAATCGCCTCGAAACCATTTGCCATGAAGACCTCGACACACTGGCGGCACCGTGGGTTGTGCCGTTCGTCGCCGCCGCTGTCGCGCAGTCCAAAGAGCGCTACAGCAAGAGCGTGGGCGAAGCCCGGCTGATGATTGGCAGCGCGATCCGCATGATGGCGCGCGCGCCGAAGTCCCGCGCGGCCTGTCACTTCGGCGCGGCCATCGGCCTGCGGTCGATGCTGGAGAGCTTCGCGCCGACGATCCCCGACTGGGCAAACGATCAGCACACGCTGGCCGGTCGCAAGCTGGGCCGGGGCCTCGACCACTTTCGCAGCGAGGGTGCGAAACTGGTACCGCCGCCGGCAGAGCCGGACCTTTCGAGGACGAGGCTTATCGGTTGTGGGCGATCAAGCAGCGGGGGAATTGACGGCGCGGGCTGGTCTCGCAACCGGCGCTTCTATCAAGCCCGCTTTATACCGGGTGGCCGCCATGTCCCTTCGCCCGCCGGTAGGATCGAAGGTGGAGTAGGCTTCGGCCAGTAAAGCCGCATCACGAGATAGATCTTGTCATCTGGCGCGGGAAGCCAATTTGCTTGCTTGTCCGCACCGGGGCTGTCTTTTTGGAGGTAGAGCGTCACCGAGCCGTCCGCGTCTTTCTTCATGCCTGATAGCATCGGAGAGTTGATCAAGTAGCGGTTGATCGGGTTCTTGATCAAGAACTGGCTCTTCCCGTCGTACATAGTCACCGACCAGAAAGCGTTGACTGGCGGTAGCTCGCCGGGTGCGAAGGTGAGCGTGTACTTGTACTTGCTGCCGTCAAGTTCCTCACCTGAAGCGTCTGTTCGAGTGTAGGGGTACATGGCTTCCACAGCATCGTTGCCGTAGAGACCGCCCTTTGCAGCTCCAGCTCGCATCACCCAGTCGCCTTTGAAGAACGCTTCGTCACCAAAGAACGAGCCGACCTTCCAGCCGTTTATGGTCTTGTTTCCGCTGGACAGCCACTTGTCCACCTTGTCATCAGCCTGCTTCATTCCGATGAGCATCTCGGCTTTGTGTTCGAGTGGTAGCTCCTTGAAGTCGAACGTCTTGCCGGGGCCAATGCCGATTTTGGCCAGCCTTGCACGGACGGCCTTGTCTCTGGCCGTCTCAGGAACGAACGCGAGAGCGGCATCGAGGTATTCAAAGAAATGATCCTTGATCCCGGCAGTGGTGGCGGGAAGGAAGGTGATGGTCGGCGCGGCGGGCGGAGCGGGCTGTTTGAGGAAAGCGGAGAGCGGTTGCGCCTTGTACCCCGCCTGAACTTTCTCGACATTCGGCATGTCGGCTGGATCGAAAAGCTGAGTGCGCATAGCTGTGAACACGAAGGGCGTGGTTGATCGAAAGACGCGCTTGATCCCGGTCGGAGTTTGACCTTTCCAGTCGGGACCGACGACCAGATAATCGCCGGGTTCAGTACCAGTCGCCCGCGTTCCGATGTAGCCGAAGTTGTAGGTGTTGCCGTCGATAAGCTGGACCGAATAGTACCGGCTCCGCTCCACCATCGGCACGGAGACAACCATCGGCTCAACACGCAAATCGAGCCAAATGAACGAGTAAGGCGTATCGCTATTCGGGGTGATGATGGCCGTATCCGCTGGAGTGGCGACATGGTGCATACTGTAGAGTTCGTTGAACGGAGCCTTGAATTGCCCCGAGTTCCTATCAACTGCGAACTCTTGCATGACCGCATAGTTCATAACGAGCGGCAAGCCGAAGATGAAACCTTCTTCGGCAATGTCCTTGGCCTCAAAAAGGCTGGGCCATTCCGGCTTGCCTTGGGCATTTACGTCGCTGGACACAAACGCGGTGGATGCGAGGGCGGCGATTGCAGCAGAGCGGAGCAACTCCCGTTTGGTAAGCATCAACAACTTCCTTCCATCTCTCGCCTTGTGAACGACGTTCGAACAGGCGCACAAGTACACGCGCAGGGTGCATCGCCAAAAATCCTATCTCTGCCGGAGCAGCAGCACTATGCAAAAACGGCAAAAAAAGTTCTGTGTGCGCCGAAGTCGCATAGGCCATGTGACGCATGTGTGACAGCTTCTCAACGCGCGCACAAAAAAAGCATCCGGAGCGACCCGGCCTGAATTGGTCAACTCAATTCGCTCGGAGGGGACCCGATGTGCGAAGAACCATTGACCGCCGCTCAGTGCGACGAGGTTGAGAAGGCGATGCGCGAAGACGCTGCCGCTTTGCCGCCAAGTTCGCCTATGAGGGAGAAACTGTTGCAGATGGCGAATGACTACCGCCTTTTGGCAGACCTCAAAAAATCAGTACTGCGACAAGTGAACTGATCAGCGCTCGCCAGCAAGGCGAACATCCATCGCAAGCCGGAGCCAAGACTAAGGCCGCTCAGTTTTCGCTTGTGCTTCCCTCTGCCCCTTGAAGCGCCGCATTTGTGTACCGGATGGCACATAATTTAAGGCGATATGATGATTTGTAAATATATTCATACGGCGCGGTCGCGCGGTCCCGGCAGCGTTCGATCTTTCTTACAGTACCTTGGCGACCGATTGCGGAGGGATCGCCCATCCGCCAGCGCTCCCGTCGCGTCGCTCGACTTCTTCCGTGGCACAGAAGAAGTTGCCGGGCACGCACTGCCAGCGCTACCGCGCCACCACCGACAGCGCTCGCGCGCATGCTACCACACCCCGCCATTTCGGCGGCCGTTTCACCATTGCCCGCCAGCATCAAGGCGCGGACAGGCCCGGCATCATCCGCACCGTCACATCGAGCGCGTCCCTATCACCGCGACGGGATCGGGGTAGCAGCCCGCTACCCCGGTCAGCGGGGTCCCGGCGCACCGCCTCCCTATCGGGGAGCAGTTGCGGCAGACACCGGTCGCGGCATGCCCGGCTCCTTTGCAGGCTGTGGGCATGCTAACGTTAGTTGCTGTGAGGATTAACGTACCCGGCAAGGGATGGGGCGCATGAGATTATTGATCCGATGGATCGGGGACGGTTTCATCGTTGTTGGCGTTGCACTGTTCATCGCAAGTCACCTCCTAACTCATAACAGAGGAGGCATCTCCGCGATTGCTGAACGCTTCTACCACCCACTCGCGGACGCTTTACAATTGGCAATGTGTATCGGACCCGGATTATTGCTTATTGGCGTTGCCGATTGGCTCGAAAAAAGAAGGAGACGCACAGACCGCTCCGGACAATCGCCGAGCAACGAGGAGCAAGAAGCGCCGAGCATCACATTCATGAGTGCTTTGCCAAATCCAAAAACAAATACGCCCTTGAAGATGGTCGAGCTTAGGGCACTGCTGTTCATGTATTATGAAAACGCACAAACGATAGCTGAGGTAAGTGCGAACGTCCTGCCTTTTATAAATTTCCGCAGTCCGTCGTAGTAAGCAGAGAGCGCCAGCCGCTACTCATAGTTCGCATTGAAGAGAGTTCAGTTGGCTCCACGCTTTGTGCGATTGTGCCATCTGGCGAAATATACAACTTCGGTCGTTTTTCCCGCACTGACCAAAATACGTTTCTCACAAAGGCTGCGCAGATAGTCTCAGAAGTTATTTGATGATCGTCTGCAAGTCGGTTAGCTCCAGGATATCGCGGCGGCTGACAGGACTTGGGAAGACATCACGCCACCGTGTCATGGTCACCACGACAGGCGACGGACGGCAGGCACCGCACCGATAGAGGGCGGCAGGCGCGCGACCCTCGCGACACCGGCAGGCATCAGCACGACCCGGATGGATGATCCCCGTCGAGGCTGGCGTCCCGCTTGGCACAAACTGCACATCGCCGCGCGTTGATCTGCGTCAAGCCATGCCGAAATCGCATAGTCCCGGCCTCACTTCCGCTGATAACATCCGTGCATGGATGGGGGCAGGATTTACCGCGTGAACTATGAGGAATGTCGAGCTGAGGCCGCCAAGGCTATCAATCCGTCCAGCAAGGCGCAGTGGCTGTTGTTCGCCGAAGAATGGTTGAAGCAGGCGGAAGCAGCCGAAGCCCAACAGCGCCGCGATGCAGTAACCGCTAGAGCCGTTTCAGCAAATTAAGGCCCTTGATGTCGGGTCGAGCGCGCGACCGTCGCGACAGCGTCAAGGCCACAGGAAGGCCCCACAGCGTGCCGCCAGCGCCGAGCCCGGCCATCGCATCCAACAGGCCCGCGCCGCGTCCGTTGCGGCTCCCGCCATCGCTGCCTGCCCCAGAGGATCATCCTGCCGACCATCTTACAGAGGCACCATCGCCAAGCAGCAGATGCTGCTTTGCGGCTAAATGAGAGGCCGTCCGTTGAGGCGGCCTTTGATTTGCAAGGGGGGGGAATTGGCTCAACATGATTTCAAGCAGGAGCCTTTGCTGCGTTGCTGAGGCAATCTGATCCCGGGTGTTCTCGCGCAGGGAGATCGCGTCTTCTATGGCGCGCTGGGCGCGGTCCAAGAGTTCCTGAGTTTCGGGGCTAAACCGTTCTGACACAAGAAGCGCTCCTGCTTTGAGGCGGGAGCGCTGTGGCGTCTCTCAGTCGACCGACGCCCTGACATCGTGGCCGGTGATGGAGGGTAACTTACCACGCGCGAGGCAGGTCCTAAATTGGAGATCGCGATCCGCCGGGCCATCGAGGACCTTCGACTGGCCCTGCTGTGGGCGGCCCCAACTCCCGCCCAACGAACCAGCCATGTGAAACTAGGGCCTAATAGGGCCCGGCGCGTTTCCGCCGTCGCGGGTCGCCGTCGCGACCATCCACTAAGTCCTTAATTCGACTTGGTTTTTAGTGTTTTCGTCGACCGCCAGAAAGGACTGGACGACAGGACCACACGGTTTTGCCGTACGCACGGTTCGCCATTTCGCCACCGGTTTCGACGGCGTTGTGCACGTTGCCGCCGACCTGATGACGAGACGAACCTAGCAGCGCCGCTCGTCGGAACGAAGCCTCGGGCTCACGGAGAGCAATCCGCCCTGCCCTTAGCCTTTCGCACCCGAACGCTGCCGCGTCCACCGCAAGCCCGGCTCGCGAACGTGACGACCACAAGATCGCCCCTCAAGGATGAGCCGGGATGAGCGACACATACGCTAAAACCGAATTTCGGTAAAGTGGAATATATTTGAAAAGAGGGGTTGACGCGGTCGTGGCTGTTTCGGCCGACGCGTCTTAGCCTGAGACCTGTAACCGCAGACGCGGCTGCGCGCTCCCGGGTTCCCCGGAGTCCACCTCCGTCTGACCTTCCTTAAGCGCGGCCTATAATTTCTCTCATAGGTCGACCTCCATGCCGCGAGGCCGCTCGATCAGGAAATTAACGGTTTGGTAACCATACGAGCCTTGCTCGAAGGATTAATGCAAATCACACGCCGCCGGTGTCTCCCCCGCAACGACCCTGCTATAGAGCGTAGATCCGGCTCCATCGACCACCCCGAGCCATCTGTTTTCTTGGTTGCACATGAACAGACCTAGCAACAAATTCAACATCGCCATCGAGCAGGGATTCGACTTCCTGTCGCCCGACTACGCGGAGCTGTTTGACAACTCGGCCGCCACCGCGTTCCAGCATCCGCTCTGGCTGGACACCCTCTACACCAGGCTCGCGTCTCATGCGGGGGCAACTCCTCTGGTTGTTGTGGTCCGCCACCGCGCGACGGGCGCCCTTGCGATGGTGCTGCCCTTGCTACGGATCCGGCGCGGCCCGATACGGACCGTCGAATTCGCCGACCTCCGCGTCTCCGACTATCTGGCGCCGGTGTGCAGCCCGCAGCTATTTTCTGAGCTGCTCAAGGACGAGAGTGCGTGCGCAGAAATTCGGTGCCTCGTCCGCCCGTTCGATCTGCTCCGGATGACCAAGCTGCCGGATGGACGGCTTCCGATCGAGAACCTTCTGGCTGCGCCTCGCCGCATAGCGATGGACACCAATGCCTACGCCACCGTTCTCGTCACGCCATTCGAGCAATGGCGCGCCAGTGCGTTGGACCGTTCCTACCAGAAGGAGCTCGCAAAGAAAGCCCGGCAGCTCCAGAAGAAGGGGGACGTAATTTTTTCATGCTGCAGCGACAGCGCCTCCGTCCTGGAGGTGCTGGACGTGATGAAGAAATTTCGCGGGCCGCGCTTTCAGGCACATGGCGACGGAGATTTGCTCCAGCGCCCCGAATATTACGGCTTCTATTCCGAGATAGCGCACCGCGGTCTCGGCTCCTTTGTCCGGCTCTATGCCATGAAGATGAACGGCGAGGTGATTGCGGCCGTGCTCGGTCTCTGCCATCGCGGTAGATTCCTCGTGATCATGGGCGCCTTCGACATTGCCGGATACAAGAGCCAGTCCCTGGGCGCACTGATGTTCGAGCAGGTGGCGAAGGATTGCATCGAGCGTGGGGATCAGATGCTCGATTTCACCATCGGCGACGAGCCTTACAAGAAGCAGTTCGGCGCGGAGCCTTCGCCGATGTGGACCGTCACGCAGGCCGGCAGCACCACGGGCGCCTTCTCCCTATTCGCACTCAAACAGGCGCCTTGGCTCAAACTGGCCGCCAAGCGAATGTCGGAGTTCAGGCTTCTGCCAACCCGCACCTCAACGCCGACGCGCTGACCGGCGCGAGGCGCCGACGGGCGCGGCTCTCAGGCGCGTAGCGCGCTTCGAACATGCGCGAGCCAGCCCGGACGCATCTGATCGACCCGGTGGGTGATACTGCGTCGCAGGAAGTGCAGCCGCCGCCGCACGTCCCAGCCGATATCGTTGCGGGACGTCAGGGCCTGCCGGAAGCGCGCCATCTTCAGTGATTGCTGGTCCGCCGCGAGCTTGTCGAGATCGGAATAGAATTCCGAAATCTTCTCCTGGCCCATGCCTGCGGTCATGAGCCAACGCGGCGCATATTCGGTGCAGAGGCGCTCGACGTCGACCAGCAGGCGGGCAACGCCGGTGCCGGCGGCCGGACAATTGGTCTGGAAGGCGTCGCCGATGAGCACGACCCCGGGCTGGAGATGCCCCTCCACGACGGACAGGTCCATCACCCAATTCTGCACCCGGTCGATCACGCGGAAATCGCCGAGGTAGGCGCGCAATCCCGGCAGCAGGCGCAAAACCGTCGCTTCCGGTTCGCGGCGCAACTCGCGCATGATCGGATCGGTGGGGTCTCGGAACATGAAGAGATTTGCCCGCATGCCAGCACGGACGGGAAACAGGCTGAGATAATCGATGCCGTCCGCCGTGCGCTCGCCGTAACAGGTCAGCGCCTCGAAGTCGAACGGCGCATCATCCCGGCGGGCGATCGTGAAGCCGAACGAGACCGAATGACGCTCGGCCAGCACGCGCCGCTTGATGCCGAGCTTGTAGCCGAGAACGCCCGCCATGCCCGTGGCCAGCACGACGAGGCGCGCTGTCAAGCGCCTCCCGGACGCGAGCTCGATATCCTGGATATCGTCGCTGCATTTGATGGCCGTGACCTCGTCGACGATCAGGCTCGACGGATTAGGCAGTTGGCTGCGCGCCATGGCGACGAGATCCGCATATGGAAGTCCGTAAGCCCGGCCGACGCTGATATCGACCACCTTGCCTTCCCTGATATTGAGCACCTGGTCATACCGGCAGGCCACGTTGTCGAGCGCGTCGAGGAAGCCAAGCTTGCGCAACATCTCCAGCTGATGGCCGCCGATTTTCTCGACCCGGAACTCGTCCGGATGGACCGCGCGCTTGTCGACGAGAGCGACACGATGCCCCGACCGCGCGAGCACGGCCGCCGCGAGCGAGCCCGCAAGCCCGCCGCCAACGATCGCGATGTCGGCGGTGATCGTCGAAGTGCCGGCTGCGGCAATCGGCTCGGGCAGGCTATCCGCCGTCATGGTGCAGGCTCCCACGGTCAATGATGATTGCCTGAGCAATTCTCACGCCTGATGTCGCATCGCAGGAGCAAACGCGATCATTTCTCGATATCTCGGTTAATGCAGCGGAGACCTGCCCGGCCCGATGAGGTCCGGCACGCGCCTTGCTCGGGATGGCCATTCCCGGCGAGCTGGTCCGCATTCCAGCGGCTCATCTCGCCTCATCGGCCGTCGATGCGGCGCTATGCCGCCACGCGATTAGGCTGCACTTTGCTCTATCCGGGACAGTGGGGTCAGCGATGTTCCATAGTGAAGCACCAGGCATGACCGCGACGTCGCCGCGGTCGGCAGGATCACGGAGACCGTCCATTAACACTCGCGATTTTTCGGCATGCTAGGCTTTTGGAGGTAATCGGAAAATGTCTCTTCAGGGGAAGTTGCCTCTTAAATTTCCATGATCGAATCCATCGTCCAGTTCATGCGGCGCGACGTGACTCGCGGTGTTGCCGGAACCATCCTTCTCAAGGTTGGTAGCGGCGCGCTTGCGTTCGCGTTGTTCTCGCTTGCGGCACGAACGATGTCGCCCGATGGGTTCGGCATCTTTGCGACCTGGCTTTCGGTGGCCCAGATGGCTGCGGTCGTCGGTCTGGTGGGCCAGGAATCGCTGCTGGTGCGATTTCTGAACGAGTATCGGGCTGGAAATCAGCCCGATCTCACCAAAGGCGTGCTGCTATCGAGCTTCAAGATTTCCTCCGTCGCGATGCTGATTGCGATCGGCGCAATCGCGATCGGCGCCAACATCAAAGGCGCCTCGTGGCTGCTGGTTGTCGCGGTGTCGGCCTACACGGCCGTGAATGCGGGACTGATGCTTGGCAGCCAGATCGCACGCTCGCTGGTCAGCATTCTCATGGGAGAAGGAAACAGGGAGTTCTTCTGGCGAGTCAGCGTCGTGCTGTTTCTGCTCGCAATCATGTCCGGCCATCGGCTGCTCGATCCCGCCGAATTGATCGCCGTGATGACGCTTGCCATGTCCGTCGGGCTGGTTGCACAGATCATCGCGATTGCGCGAGTTCTGCCGGATTTCCGCGGCACGGCGGTGCGTTCCGAGCCGTCGCGCTGGAGATCGAGCGCGCTTCATTTCTGGGCCGCATCCATCCTCGAAGCCGCGAACCAATATTTCGACGTCATTCTGGTCTACTGGATGCTGGACCCGGCAACTGCCGGAATTTACTTTGCCGCTTCGCGCCTCGCCAACATCTTCGCCATGCTGTCGGCCGCATTGTACAGTTTTGGTGCACGTCGGCTCCCCTCGCTGTACTTCAGCAAGAACCATCAGGAATTCGAGCGAACGTTGAGGCTCATGGCGGAAGTGACCGCGGTGTGCGTGGTCAGCGGACTTCTCCTGATCTGGGTTGGCGGTCCCCATCTGCTCAACCTGTTTGGGCCGCATTTCGCTGCGCAGCACTGGGTTCTGATCGTGCTCGCCATCGGAACGGCGTTCCAGGCAGCGGGCGGTCCGTCTGCGGCGATATTGCAGCTGACCGGCTATGAGCGCGAGTATGTTCCCGTGATTGCCGGGAACGTAGCGCTGCGGCTAGTCGGATTTCTCGTCCTCATTCCCTGGCTCGGCGTTCTTGGCGCAGCAATCTCGGCCACTGTATCGCTGGCGCTCGCGACCATCGCCCTCAACATCATCTGTCGCCGGCGAACCGGCGTCGACCCCTCGATCTTGGGGCTTCTGCGTTTCTCGGCGTCGAAGCCTAGCGCCTACGCGGTCCGTGCCGCGGATGGTGAATAGAGCGTCAGAATACGTCGGGCGTGTCCCGCATGAAGAAGCGCACCGGCGACCGTCAGCGCACCGGCAGAGTCGTTTTCGCACGCTCTCAGTGGCCCGCTCCAACCTGAATATCGATGGCTGGTCGGCAGTTACCCACGTCCTATTCGCTTCGTCGGGAACCGCCGGAATACCCTGGTGAACGACGCCCTTGCGGCAGGGCGCATTAACTCCGTTTCTTGCTAGTCGGTGTCCGCGTGATGCCCGCATGGTAGATAGGCGGTTAAGAAGGTGAAAAATTCGTTTCTTCAGTGGGTCGGGATCCGTGCTGCATTATCAGCCAAACAGGGTGTTGGGCGAGACGACTGCGACAGCACTTCCGCCGTCCAACGGTGGCGGACGAAAGCTGCACGTGCTCCTCGTACAGACCCAGGCCGAGAACGCCGGTGCGCAGGAGATCTCGCGCCTGCTTGGCGCCGGGCTGACCGCCCGCGGCTATCGGGTCACCAATCTGTTCTTCTTCCGCAAGTCGGATTCGTTCGATGAGCCGCCGGACACGATTTATTGCGCGTCGAGCCGGCCGGGAAACCCGCTGGCGCTGCTGCAAATGCTGTGGACGCTCGGCGGCCATCTCAGGGCCACGAGGCCCGACGCCGTTCTGACCTTTCAGCACTTCGGCAATGTCATCGGCGCCGGCGTGGCGCGCCTCATTTGCCGCGCGCCTGTCATCGCCAATCAGGTTTCCTCCGCGCTGTCGATGAGCTGGCCGATCCGTATCGCCGACATCGCCATGGGCAGCCTCGGCTTCTTCGACCGCATCACGCTCAATTCGCTGGACATGCAGCGCGAGTATTCGCGCTACCCCAGGGCTTATCGCGCGCGCATGGTGCATGTCCCGCACGGCTTCGACGACAAGGCCCTCACGCTGACGAAGCAAGCTGCGCGACAGAAATTTAATCTGCCGCCGGATCGCACCCTGCTCGGCTGCGCAGCAAGATTGCACCCGCACAAGCGGCTCGACGCGGCGATACGTCTGTTGCCGGATCAACCATCCTGGCACCTCGCATTGGCCGGCCAGGGAGCCGACGAGGCCCGGCTGCGGCAGTTGGCAGATGATTTGAAAGTATCGGACAGGCTGCATCTGCTTGGCGAAATCACCCCGCGCCAGATGGCGGAGTTTCTCGCCGCTCTCGACGTGTTCGTATTTCCGACACAGGCGGAGACCTTCGGCCTCGCCGCTGTGGAGGCCGCAAACGCCGGCGTTCCCTCCGTCGTCACCGATCTTCCGGTCTTGCGCGAGGTGTTGTCCGTCGAAGGAAAACCGACAGCGCTGTTCGTCGATGCCTCCGATCATACCAAGCTGTCCGCGGCCGTCTCCAGGCTCCTGACGGACCAAAAACTGAGCGACGAACTGCGGCAAAACGCCAAAGGCCTGAAGCTGCGCTATTCAGTGGATGCCATGGTGGAAGAATACGTTCGAATTCTCGGCCAGGTCATTTGATCGGGACGCATTGAAACGGATCGGCTCGACATGACCATCGAGTTTCGCTGTGAAATTGAGCATGCGCGGCGATGGATGGGCCGCGAGACGCTGTCGGTCGACGGCCGGGATGTCCCGGTCCAGATCGTATGGACGGCAACGACGGAGCCGCGCCCCACAGGTCTCGACGCGCTGTTCGAGCTCGAACGTTTGGTGTTGCACAAGGGCAAGCACAGCGGCACCGATCGGCTGAAGATCAGTCCCGACCGGATGCAGGCTCGCGCCGGCACGGCAGACGTCATCGTCGATTTCACCGGTGCCGCGCGGGATCCGAACTGCTCCGCCCGGCAGTATCTCCGCCCGCTGTTCAATGGAGCCGCAGGCGAAAACGCCGCCCTTGCCGCCATTCTCGCCGGCGATCTGCCCGTGATCGAAATCATCGACGAGATCGACGGTGCAGTCCTCGATCGCGGCCACCCCTCCGGAGAAATCGCAGCCGGTCTGAGCGGCGGCCTAGAAACGGTCATGGCGCGAACCCTGACCATGGTGGCGGCCATCCTGTCGGGACGGCCGCGCATCGTGCCGCAGCTGGCACGCCCCGCTCGAGCCACCAACGGCCGCCCGCCGGCGGCGTACGTCGCGCGCGGGCTCGCCATATCGATCGCCAAGGAGATCTATCGGCTCTGCTGCTATGCCCCGCATTGGCATGTCGGATGGCGCATCAACAAGGGCGCAGGCGTCTGGCAGACCGGAGATCTGTCAGGGCCTTCGTGGAACGTCCTTGCCGATCCGGGAAACCACTTCTACGCCGATCCTTTCCCCATCACCGGGCAGGGAAGAACATTCGTCTTCTTTGAAGACCTCGATCACCGGGTTGGAAAAGGCATCATTTCCGCGATCGAGTTCAACGACGCCGGCCCGATCGGAGCGGTCGTCCCCGTTCTGGAGGAGCCTTGGCACCTCTCTTATCCGTTCCTCATCGAGGACGATGGCGCGTTGTGGATGATCCCGGAGAGCTCGATCAATGGGGACGTCGCCCTCTATAAATGCGTTCGGTTTCCGGACAAATGGGAGCGGCACGCAACGCTGCTTTCGGGCGTCGAGCTGGCCGATGCCACGATCACCCGGCACAACGGCCTGAATTATCTGTTCGGAGCCTGGCGCGACGGCACCGGCGGCTATTCGGATTCGCTGGCGATCTATTATGCCGAGCACCTCATGGGCCCCTGGTTGCCGCACGCCAGCAACCCGGTCCTGATCGATCGCGCGAGCACGCGGCCGGCGGGGAATTTCGTCACCATCAATGAACGATTGTGGCGACCGGTCCAGGATTGTGCCGACGGATACGGGGCAGCGCTCGCGCTGGCGGAAATCGCCGAACTATCGCCGACGACGTTCAAGCAGATCGTCCGTCACTCTGTGAGGCCCGGACCGGTATGGCCCGGCAGGAAGTTGCACACCTTGAACCGCTGCGGACAGCTCGAGGTGATCGACGGATCGCGTGTTCAACCCAAGACCCGCGCCTTTGGGGGCAAATTTCCATCGGCCGTTCTGTCGCCGCGAACCAGTCCCTCTACCGCCAGCTAACGCGGATGGCTGAACAGGTCCGTCGTGGCGTCATCGACGGCGATATCGACCAGCGCCGGGCCGCTCGATGCCAACGCTTCGGTCAAGGCGTAGTCGACATCCCCGGCATCGGTCACGCGCCGCCCCGGACAACCCATTCCCCTTGCGAGCGCCACGAAGTCGAGCCCGGGCAAGTCAATTCCGGGCGGGCGATGCGCCTGCATCAGCTGGCTGAAGGCGCGCATCGCGCCATAGCCTGAATTGTTCATGACCACGAAGGCGATCGGCAGGCGGCGTTGCACCGCGGTCCAGATCGCCTGGATGCAATACATCGCCGATCCGTCGCCGATCAGGGCGACGATGCGGCGGCCCGGCCGCGCCAGCGCCACGCCGACGGAGGCTGGCAGGCTGTAACCAAGTCCGCCGCTCGTCATCGTGTAGAAGCTGTCCGCGCCCGGCCGCGGCAGGAATTGTTGAATGGCAGGACGATGCGACGGCGCCTCCTCGACCACGATCGCATCGCTCGGCATCAACGCCGAGAGCCGGGCGAGCGCATGGCTCGGCGGAATCGGATTTTGCGCGGCAGGAGCGGAAGGCCGCATGCGCGGGGCCGGCACCTCGCGCTCAGCGATATCTGGCATCGCCGACAGCAGCCCAGCCAGTGCTTTCGGGAGCGTGCTGATGATGGTGTCACCGACAGAAGCGGATGCGGCTTCCGTCGGATCATCCGTGATCTGCCAGACCGGCGTTCCGTCGTCGAGCAATTCGCATTGTCCTTCGACATGGAAAGTAAACACCGGCGCGCCGACCACGATGATCAGATCGGCGCCGCGCAGGGCGCGGGCGAGACCTCCTGGTGCTGCCGGAAGGAAGCCGGCGAACAGCGGATGCAATTCCGGAAAGCTCGAACGGCTCGACATCGGGCTTGCCCAAACGGCCGCGCTCGCCTGCTCGGCCACAGCGACCATCGCGTCGACGCAGCCGCTGCGGTCGATCTCGGGTCCGACAACGAAGATAGGTTTTTTGGCGGCTCGGATCGCCGCGCCGAGCCGAACGATCGCCGCCGGATCCGGCGCAAACTCCGTCGCGATGTGGCGGACCGGCGGAGCGACTGCGGGCCGCGCCCAGTCATCCGACGGCACCGACACGAATGTCGGACCGCGCGGATGCTGCATGGCGGTGAGGAAGGCCTGCGCGATCGCCGCTGGAACATCTTCGGCGCGCGCCGGTTCGGCGCTCCATTTCACATAGGGCTTTGGGAACTGTGCGGCGTCCTCGGAGAAGAGATAGGGTCGCATCCGCAACAGGCTGCGTGCCTGCTGTCCGGCTGTCACGACCATTGGCGTCTTGTTGCGGAACGCGGTGAAGAGATTGCCGAGCGCATGACCAAGCCCGGCCGCCGAGTGCAGATTGACGAAAGCCGGACGCCCCGTCGCCTGCGCATAGCCATCCGCCATGCCGACGACGCAGGCTTCCTGCAGACCGAGCACATAGTCGATGTCATCGGGCCAGTCGCCGAGGAAGGCAAGCTCGGTCGAGCCGGGATTGCCAAAAACGCGATCGACGCTAAATGACCGAAGCACACCGAGGGTCGCTTCTCGAACCGTGAGAATTTTCGAATTCATGAATGGACGTCCTGGTGGGCTTCGCTTGCGGCGCGCTTAGAAGGGATAGTGCTGCGGCTGGGTCTCGATGGTGATCCAACGCAGATTGGTGAACTCGGCGATGCCGGCCTGGCCGCCGAAGCGGCCGTAGCCCGATCCCTTCACGCCGCCGAACGGCATCTGCGCCTCGTCATGCACGGTCGGGCCGTTAACGTGGCAGATGCCGCTTTCGATACGCTGCGCCACCGTCAGCGCACGCGCGACGTCACGGCCGAACACGGCGGCCGAGAGGCCGTACTCGGTATCGTTGGCGAGCCGCACGGCATCGTCCACGCCACTTGCGCGGATCACCGAGACGACGGGACCAAAGCTCTCCTCGGTGTAGATGCGCATGCCGGGCACCACGCGGTCGAGCACGGTGGCCGGAACGACCGTGCCAACCCGGTCGCCGCCCGCGAGCTTGACGGCGCCTTTGGCGATCGCGTCATCGATCAGTGCAACGACATGCTTGCCCGGCGCTTCGTCGATCATCGAGCCGACGACAACCGGACCAGGACGCGGGTCGCCGGCCGGAAGCGTAGCCGTTTTCTTCGCAAGCTTCTCGACAAAGGACGCCGCCACCGCCTCGTCGACGATCACCCGCTCGGTGGACATGCAGACCTGGCCCTGATTGATGAAGGCGCCGAATGCCACGGCCGCGACGGCGGCATCGAGATCGGCATCGTCGAGTACGACCAGAGGCGCCTTGCCGCCAAGCTCGAGCAGCACCGGCTTGAGGTGGCGCCCGGCGAGTTCGGCGATGACGCGACCGACGCGGGTCGAACCGGTGAAATTGATCCGCCGCACGGCAGGATTGGCGATCAGGCGTTCCACCAGAGCGGGCGCATCGGCCGGTGCGTTGGTCAGAACATTCACGACACCGGGCGGAAAGTCTGCGTCCTTGAAGACCTCGCCGATCAATCGGTGCGTTCCCGGGCAGATCTCGGACGCCTTGAGCACGACCGTATTGCCGCAGGCGAGCGCCGTCGCCATGGCGCGAACGCCGAGAATGATCGGCGCATTCCACGGCGCGATGCCGAGGCAGACGCCGGCCGGCTGGCGAACGGACATCGCGAGACATCCCGGCTTGTCCGACGGGATCACCTCGCCGGCGATCTGCGTGGTGAGCGACGCCGCTTCGCGCAGCATGCCGGTCGCGAGCTTGACGTTGAAGGCGGACCAGATCTCCGTCGTGCCGATCTCGGCCATCATGATCTTAATGAAGGCGTCGCGCTTGGCGTCGAGTGCGTCTGCGGCCTCCAGCAACAGCGCGCGCCTCGCATTCGGGCCAAGCGCCGACCATGCGGCAAGGGCGGCGGAGGCCGCCGCCACCGCGGCGTCGGCATCGGAAGCGGTCGCGGCGGCCGCGCGGCTTGCGACCTCCTGCGACAGCGGATTGCGCCGCTCGAACATCTTGCCGCTGGAAGCGGCCTGATCCTGCCCGTTGATGAGAAGACTGACGTCCATGAAGACCTCCCTGGTGTTGGTGATGGCGCTCGCCCTAGCCGAGTAGCCGCGACTTGCCGGTTTCACGCGCGAAGCCGAGCGCGATCATCGCCGCGAGCGCGAGCACGACGTAGTATCCTGTGATCGCGTAGGTGGAGCCCGTCTGCGCAAACAGGCTGGTGGCGACTAGCGGCGCGATGCCGCCGCCCAGCACCGTCCCAAGCTGCTTTCCGATCGATACGCCGGTGAAGCGAATGCGGGTCGGAAACAATTCGGGGAAATAGCTCCCTTCGCTGCCGAACATCAGCGGATGGATCATTCCCGCGGCGAGGATCACCGCGCCCGTCACCAGCACCGTGTCGCGGCTCGCGACCACACCGTAGAATGCAAACATCGAGATGGCTGCGAGCACCAAGCCGGCCAGAAACAGACGCTTTCGCCCGATGCGGTCGGACCAGGCGCCGATGAGGGGCATCGCAACGAGCCCGACGAGATTGGCGAACAGCACGGCCTGCGTGATGACGTCCTTCTGGACGCCGAGCTGACGGGTCGCGAAGGAGATGGTGAAGATGGCCGTCAGATAGAAATAGGATGTCTGCGCCATCTCGGCGAAGAACACGATGAGGATCGGCCGCCAGTGCTCCCGCACTGCTTCGACCACAGGCGCTGCTTCAGTCGTCTTCGCCTTTCGGAACGTCGCGCTCTCCTCGATGCGCAGGCGCATGTAGACGCCGAGCGCGACCAGCACCGCGCTGATCAGGAACGGAACGCGCCAGCCCCATGACAGCAGGTCCGCTTCCGGCAGCCGCGAGATCGTGAGCGCCGCAAACGAGGCGAGCACGACGCCGACAGGTCCTGCGGCCTGGATCACCGCGGCCGAGAACCCGCGCCGGTGGCCAGGCGCCGTCTCGATCGCCATCAGGATCGCTGCGGTCGACTCGCCGCCGAGCGCAAAACCCTGGAGGAAGCGCAGCATGACGAGCGCGACCGTCGCGGCCACACCCACACTGGCGTAGGTCGGCAACAGACCGATCGACATGGTCGCAAGTCCCATCATGAGGAGCGTACACAGCAAGACGGACTTTCGGCCGAGGCGGTCGCCGAAATGACCGAACACCAGTCCGCCGAGCGGACGCGCCAAGAAACCGACTGAGAACGTCGCGAACACCGCGATAGTCGCCGTGAGTTGATCGAACTTCGGAAAGAACAGCTGATCGAACACCAGCGGCGCGATCAGGCCGTAGATGAAGAAGTCGTACCATTCGATCGCGGTGCCGATGGTGCCGGCGATCAGGATACGCCGGCGGCTGCTCGCCGTCTGCTCGGCGGTGGCGGTGGCGGCATGATCGTCGTAGTCCTCCAATGCTCTTGTCGTCACGGTTTCCTCCTCCGGTGTAATTTTTCGATTTGTTGTCTTGTTGTTGTTGGCCGCGCAGCCGCTGATCGGATGCGGCGGCAGGATCGATCAGCTGGCCAGGCGCGCGACGTCGCTCGCGCTGTGTCCAAGTGCGCAGGCGAGGACGCCTCCGATCATCCCGGCCTGTGACGCGCTGCCGCGCCAGGCCACGATCTGGTCGGGGCGTATCAAAGCGAGATCGGCGTCGTAGAGATCGCGCAGGGATTTCGGCAGCGTGACGAGTTTCACATCGACCCCGATCGCGCGGATGGTCTCGGCAACTGACGCATGCGCGGACATGACCTCGCCGAACTGGAGCAGCGTCCACTCGAACCCGAACAGGTCGTACAGGGAGACGCCGTCGTCCAACCACGCATGCGGGGCGCGGCCGCCGGGGCAGGCGCTCGGAACGTAGACGTTCGCGGCGTCCGGCGGCGGCTGGCTGCCATCGGAAACGATGATCGGCGAGCCGTCGTAACGCCCCCCGAAGGTGACGCCGGGGATGTTGAATTCGGCGCGGGCGTGCTGTTCGAGATAGACGCCCGCCGTCCGCCGCGCCTCGTCGCCGGCGTCGGTGGCATCCTCGATGTCAGGCGCGGGCGCGAACAGACCGAGCGAGTCGGCAAAGCGACGCGCATAATCGGTGTTGCGCAGCGCCACCGGACGCCGCTCGACCTCATAGCTGTCGAGCAGCCCCGCCGGGCTCACCCCCTTGACGACGCTTGCGAGCTTCCAGCCGAGATTGACCGCATCCTCGATCGCGGTGTTGTAGCCAAGCCCGCCGGTCGGCGTGAACAGATGCGCCGCGTCGCCGCCAAGGAACACCCTGCCCCGCTGCATTCCATTCGCGACCAGCGCGTGACCGGCGGTCCAGGTCAGGAACGAGAGCACCTCGCAATCGATCGGTGCGCCGCAGGCGCGCTGGAACGCGGCTTTGGCTTCGTCGATCGTGATCGCAGTTTCGTCCTCATCGGAGCGAAGCTGCGTATGAAACGCAAACTCGTCGCGACCGTTCACGGATGCCATGAAGGCGCGGCGGTCGCCGTTGAAGCAATTATACATCCACGCCTTGGCGTGCGGGACGCTCGCGTAGAATCCGGGCGAACGGAGATAGACCGCCAGCATGCGGCCGCCCATGAAATCACGCTGCATTCCGGTTTCGCCGCCGTAGGCAATCCCGAGCGACTGCCGGACCATCGAGCGCGGCCCGTCCGCTCCGACCAGGAAGTTGGCCCGGATCTGAAATCGGCTGCCATCATCGAGACATTCGACGTCGGCGACGATGCCGTCGCCGCTCTCTACGTAGCCGATCAGCCTGTGGCTGTAGTTGAGCTTCACTCCGGGGATTCGTTCGGCATGGCGGCGCAGCACCGCCTCGACATATTTTTGCGAGACCCGATGCGGCAGTTCGGCCGCGCTCCAGGAGCCCGACATGCCCTTGACGAGCTCGCCCGCGCGTGACGATGACGGCAACTGAAATCGGGCCAGCTCGTAACCGGTGTAGCGCGTGAAGTACGCAACGTCGGTCGGATAATCCGCTGGCAGACCTTCGCGTCGGATTTCGTCGGCAAAACCCAGCCGCCGATAGTGCTCCATCGAGCGCGCCTGCGTCGCATTGGCTTGCGGATTGAATGCCGTGCCCGGCTTTTCATCGACCAGGATCGCGGACACGCCGCGCCGGCCGAGCTCGTTGGCGAGCATCAGGCCGCAGGGCCCCCCGCCCACGATGAGCACCGAGGCCGTCAGACATGTTTCCAAGACGCTTCTCCTTACCAGCATTATTCTGCATGGTAAGGTCGCCTGACGATATCGTCAAGGAGCCTGACTAATCGACGTCATCGAGGGTGTCGAACGTCGCGCCATAGATCGCCAAACCCTTCAGGATCGCATCCATCGTGGCCTTGCCGAGCTCGGCGCGCATCTCCTGCTCGGCGACATCGACCGCATCGCGGAACGCGTCGAGCCATTTGCGCCCGGCTGGCGTAAACATGACGATGCGCGCGCGCCGATCGGTCGGATCGGCGATGCGATCGACCAGGCCGAGCTCGGCGCATTGATCGACCAGCTCGCCCATCGCCTGCTTGCTCATGGAAGCGCGGCGGGCGAGCTCCGTCAGTCTGGTCCCCTCCACGTCGAGATTGCGTGTGAGGCCGACATGCGCGATCCGCGTTTCGCCATGCCCCTTCTCGCTCATCAGCTCGAGCACACGACTTTCGAAGCGCCGCACCGCGTTGTTGAGCAGCCGACCGATGTTGGCATGCCGCCATGCGGTACCGGATGTCCTGGCTTTCAATGGATGTGCCTTCTACAAAGCCGCCTGAAGTCGAAAATGTCGCTCACTTCGCCGCGTCGATCCAGATCCCCGGCTGCGAATGCTCGCGGATGTGGCTGACCAGGAAGTCTGAAAAGACTCTGATCTTGGCCGGCAGTCCGGCACGGTTCTGGTAGGCGATGTTCATCGTCAGCAGCGGCAGCTCCCACTCCAACAGGACCGGGACGAGACGGCCCGCTGCGATATCGCTTTGCACGATGTACAGCGGCTGGATGAGAATGCCGAGCCCCGCCAGTGCGGCGCCACGGATGACCTGACCGTCATTGCTATCGAGCGTCGGCGTGATGCGAACAGTCTGCGCGCCATTGCCTTTGCGCAGGCGCAGCGAATAGGGATCGTTGGCGAGATTGTAGACCAGCATGTTATGGCGCGCGAGATCGACCGGCTGTTCCGGCTCGCCGCAGCTTGCGAGATATGACGGCGCGGCAGCGAGCACACGCCGCATCTGGCCAATGCGGCGGACGATGATGTTCGAATCCGGCTCCTGCTCGCGCGTCCTGATCGCCACGTCAATGCCGGCCTCGATGAAATCGGAGTACCGGTTGGCGGTGGTGATCTGCATGTTGAGCTTCGGATAGCGCGCGCGGAAGGCCGGCAGCATCGGCGCCAAATAGATCACCGCAAAGGAGAGCGAACTCGTGACCCGCAGCGTGCCCTGCGGCGACAGCGCGCGATCGCTGACGATGTCCTCTGCTTCCGCCAGTTCGCTCAAAACCCGGCTCGAGCGCTCCAGCAGTTCCTGCCCCGCCTCCGTCAACCACAGCCGACGGGTGTTGCGCTCGATCAGCCGGACCGCAAGGCGCTCCTCGAGCGCGCTGAGATGGCGGCTCGCGGCAGCATTCGACATGCGCAGGGCCTCGGCAGCTTTGGACAGGCTGCCGAGCTCGGCCGTCTTGGCGAACACTTCCAACTGGAGCAGGCGGTCCATTTTTTCGCAAATAGGAAAAGAGACTTACGATTATTGATCTTTATTTCCGTATCCCGCAAGTCAAAATGGCCCAAACACAAGCAAGATAGCAGGCGAGGAAACAGGGAAATGTCGGGCCCGATCAGGCACATCGTGATGTGGCGGCTGCGCGGGGAGACGCCGGCGGAGCGTTCCGCCGCCCGGGTCAAGGTCAAGACCCTGTTCGAGGGGCTGCGCGGCCGGATCGACGGCCTCACCCATATCGAAGTCGGTCTCGATGTCAGCGATGTCGACTACGCCTGCGACGTCGTTCTGTTCTCCGAATTCACCGACCACGCTGCGCTCGCGGCCTATGCCACCCACCCGGAACATTTGCGCGTGCGCGAGGCGCTGGGCGACTTGCGGATCGGACGCTTCCAGGTCGATTATCCCATCAAAGAGACCGGCGCATGATCGGTACGTTCACCTTTGAAAACCTGCCCTGCCGCGTCGTGTTCGGCAGCGGAACGCTTGCCTCGGCCAAGGCCGAGGTCGAGCGTCTCGGCGGCAAGCGCGCGCTGGTGCTGACGACGCCGCAGCAGGAGGCGCAGGGCAAAAGCTTGGGCGCGGCGCTCGGCCCGCTTTACGCCGGCATCTTTCCGGGCGCGACCATGCACACGCCGGTCGAGGTCACCGAGCGGGCGCTCGCGGCGATGAAGGCGTGCGGGGCCGACTGCGTCATTTCCCTCGGTGGCGGATCCACGACCGGACTTGGCAAGGCGCTGGCCCTGCGCACCGGAATCAACCAGCTCTGCATTCCCACCACTTATGCCGGCTCGGAGATGACGCCGATCGTCGGCCAGACCGAGAACGGCCTGAAGACCACGGTACGCGACGCCGCCATCCTGCCGGAGACCGTGATCTACGATGTCGATCTCACTTTGACTTTGCCGGCGAGCCTGGCCGCGACATCAGGCATCAACGCAATCGCGCATGCGGCCGAAGCGCTCTACGCGCGCGACACCAATCCGGTCACGTCGCTGATGGCGGAAGAAGGCATTCGCGCGTTGGCACGTGCCCTCCCCGCCATCGCCGCCAAGGGCGACGATCGCGAGGCTCGCACCGAAGCACTGTATGGGGCCTGGCTGTGCGGCGTCTGCCTCGGCACAGTCGGCATGGCGCTGCATCACAAGCTCTGCCATACGCTCGGCGGCACCTTCGACCTGCCGCATGCCGAGACCCACACCGTCGTGCTACCGCATGCGCTGGCCTACAACGCGCCCGCCGTGCCCGACGCGATGGCGCGCATCTCACGCGCAATCGGCGCCGCCGATGCATCGCAAGGACTCTTCGAACTCGCGAAGCGGCTGGGTGCGAAGGTCGCATTGCGCGACATCGGCATGCCCGAAAGCGGCATCGACAAGGCCGCGGATCTCGCGGTCACCAACGCCTACTGGAACCCGCGCCCGCTCGAACGCAACGCCATCCGCGACCTGATCGCGCGCGCCTGGGCCGGCGAGCCGCCCGACGCTATCAAAGCCGCGGTTTAATTCCATGCGGCGCACGCTGATCAAATCCGCGATCATTATCAGCATGGATGATGCGATCGGCGATCTACCTGACGGCGACGTGCTGATCGAGGGGAGCCGCATCGTTGACGTGCGCTCATCGATCGACCTCGGCGGCGCGGCCGAGACGGAGATCGTCGACGGCACCGGGCGCATCGTCATCCCCGGCCTGATCAACGCGCATATGCACACCTGGCAAACGGGCTTGCGCGGCTATGCTGCCAACTGGACGTTGCTGGAATATTTTCGCCGCATGCATGCCGGGCTCGCGACGGTCTTCAGGCCCGAGGACATTTATATCGCGACCTTGGTGGGCGCGCTGAATCAGATCAACCACGGCACCACCACGCTGGTCGACTGGTGCCACAACAATCCGACGCCCGATCATACCGACGCCGCCGTGCGCGGCCTGATCGAGAGCGGTATCCGCGCGGCCTTCTTCCACGGCTCGCCCAAGCCCGAGCCGAAACCGGGCGAACCGCACTTCTCGGAGATCCCGCATCCACGCCATGAAGTCGAGCGGCTGCTGGCGGGCCCCCTCGCCGACCGCGACGGCCTCGTCACGCTTGGGCTCGCCATCCTCGGCCCGCATTATTCGACGCTCGACGTCGCCATGCACGATTTCCGTCTGGCACGCGAGTTCAAGCTGATCGCATCGATGCATCAGGGCGGTGGGCCCGCCAAGACGCCTGTTGGCTGGGAGAAGCTGATCGAGGCGGGTCTCGTCGGCGCGAGCACCAACATCGTCCATGGCAACGACCTCCCGGATGATCTCCTGGATCGGATGGTCGATCTCGGCGTCTCCTTCTCGGTGACGCCGGAGAACGAGATGATCCAGGGCCACGGCTTTCCGATCACCGGACGGCTGCTCAAGCGCGCCGTACGGCCGACCATCGGCATCGATCTGGAATCCGTGCTGGGCGGCGACCTCTTCTCAGCCGCACGCGTTGCGCTCTCGATGCAGCGGGCACTGGACAACACGGATTCGCGCAAGAACAGCGGCGCCATTCCGGCGACGACCACGGTCCCCGTCCGCGAGGCGCTGCGCTGGATCACGACGGAAGGCGCCCGCATGCTCGGCCGCGAAGACCAGATCGGCTCGCTGACGCCGGGCAAGCTCGCCGACCTCGTCATCATCGATTGCTCCGATCTCAACCTCGTCCCGGTGCACGATCCCGTTTCCACCGTGGTGATGCAGACGAGCCTTGCCAATATCGAGGCCGTCATGATCGGCGGCGTCTGGAAGAAGCGGAATGGGCGGCTGCTGGCCGACGGTCTGGAGGCGAAAAAGCAACTGCTCGTGCAATCCGGCCGGCGGCTGGTGCAGGACATCGAACGACAGGGACACGCCGCCTGAGGGCGTCAAGGACAACAACAATGACAGCTTTTTCGAAGAACATCGCTTTCATCGGGATCGGCAAGATGGGTCTGCCGATGTCGGTGCTCGTCGCCAAGGCCGGCTATGCCGTGACCGCGTTCGACCGGAGCGCCGCACGGCTCGACGAGGCGCGCGCGCAGGGCATTTCGATTGCCGCTTCACCGGCCGAGGCCGTGGGCGGCAAGGCCACGATCGTCACGTCCTTGCCCGATGACGCGGCCTTGCGCGGCGCATTGCTCGGCCCCACCGGCCTCATCGCCGCGATGGCTGCTGGATCTGTCCTGATCGAGACCAGCACCGTGAGCGTCGAGGCTTCCGCAGAGGTCGACGCCGCCGCACAGGCGCGCGGTGTCCTCTACCTGCGTGCGCCGGTCTCGGGCAATGCCAGCATCGTCCACACCGGCGCCCTGAGCTGCTTCGTCTCGGGCCCGAAGGACGCCTACGAAAACGCAAAGCCGCTGTTCGCCGCCTTCACCCGCGCCCAGACTTATCTCGGGTCTGGCGAGGAAGCGCGCTATGCCAAGCTCGCGGTCAATCTGATGATCGCGGTGTCGGCCACCATGATGGCGGAGAGCCTGGCGCTGGCGCGCAAGGGCGGCATCGGCTGGCAGGATATTCTGAAAGTTCTCGACGACAGCGCTGTCGCCTCACCGATGGTGAAGTACAAGACCGCGCCGCTGCGTAACCGCGATTTCGACTCGACCTTCTCCTGCAGGCAGATGGCCAAGGATCTCGATCTGATCCTCGGCGCCGGCCACGCCGTCGGCGTGCCGCTTCAGCTCGCAGCCCAAGTGCGGGAGACCTATGGCTCGCTGGTCGCGCAGGGCGACGGCGACGCCGACTTCATCGCGACCGTCAAGCACATCGAGCGGCTGTCCGGCCTCGGCGAGCCCAAACTCTGATTCACGGAGGCATCCATGCGCAATTTCAACGAGAACACCATCACCGACGCCGTGCTGGAGCGGATCGCGGGCGCGACCGATCCGCGGATCAAGCAGGTCAGCGAAGCGCTGGTGCGCCACCTTCATGCCTTCGTCCGCGAGGTGCGGCCGACCCAGAAGGAATGGGAATACGGCATCGACTTCCTGACTCGCACCGGTCACATGTGCGACGACAAGCGCCAGGAGTTCATCCTGCTGTCGGACGCGCTCGGCGTCTCCATGCTGGTCGACGCCATCAACCATCCGGTGCCGGAAGGCGCGACCGAGACCACAGTGCTCGGTCCGTTCTTCGTGCAGGCGTCACCTGAGAAAGACAACGGCGCTGACATCTCCGGCCCGATGGAAGGCGATCCGATGCTCGTCACCGGCTCGGTGTCGACCGTCGACGGACGGCCGCTTGCCGGCGCCGTCGTGGACGTCTGGCATTCCGACGATGACGGCTATTACGACGTGCAGCAGCTCGACAAGATCGGCGATCTCGCGATGCGGGCGCGCTTCCACACCGACCAGAATGGCCGCTTCAATTTCTGGTCGATCAAGCCGGCTGCCTATCCGATCCCGCATGACGGCACGGTCGGCGACATGCTGGCGGTCCAGGGCCGCCATCCCTGGCGCCCGGCGCACGTGCATTTCATGATCTCGGCGCCCGGCTTCGAGCAACTCGTGACCCATGTGTTCGTGGCCGGCGACCAGTATCTCGACAGCGACGTGGTATTCGGCGTCAAGGACAGCTTGATTCGAGAATTTGTGCGGTGCCCGCCAGGCCGTGCGCCCGATGGTCGCATGGTGGACAGCGAATATTATCATCTCAACTATGATTTCGGCCTGAAGCAGGTCGCTAGCAGCGCACGAGCCGCTTAAGCTGAACGACGGCGGACCCAACAAGAGTCCGACAACAAGGCAGACAGGGAGCAAGGATGGGACCGCGGGTCAGCACGAGCATATTGGCCGATCGCCTCACAGGCATGATCGGCCCGCGCGCGAGCGTCGCGCGTGGCGTGCTCGATCAGCATGGGCAGAGCGAGTCGCATTATCGCAACCTGCCGCCCGACATCGTCGTCTTCCCTGAAACCACGCAGGAGGTCGCCGAGATCGTCAAGCTGTGCGCGGGCGCGAATATGCCCATCGTGCCGTTCGGCGCCGGGACCTCGCTCGAAGGCAATGCGGCCGCGGTCGCGGGCGGCGTCTGCTTCGACTTCGCACGCATGAACAAGGTGCTGACGGTGCACGAGAGCGACATGGACGTCGTCGTGCAGCCCGGCATCACGCGAAAGCAGCTCAATGCGGAGCTGCGCGGCACCGGACTTTTCTTTCCGATCGATCCCGGTGCCGACGCCTCGATCGGCGGCATGACGTCCACGCGCGCCTCCGGCACCATGGCGGTGCGCTACGGCACCATGAAGGACAACGTCATGGCGTTGGAGGTGGTGCTCGCCGACGGCCGCGTGATCCGGACCGCCCGGCGCGCGCGCAAGTCAGCCGCCGGTTACGATCTGACCCGCATGTTCGTCGGCGCCGAGGGCACGCTCGGTGTCATCACCGAGATCACGCTGAAGGTGCATCCCGTCCCGCAGGCCATCTCGGCCGCGGTTTGCAGCTTCGACAGCCTGCACAACGCCGTGGACACCGCGATCTCCGTGATCCAGTCCGCGATCCCCGTGGCGCGAATCGAGTTGCTCGACGACGTCATGATGCGCGGCATCAACGCCTATGCGAAGCTCGGCTATCGCGAAGCCCCGACCCTGTTCTTCGAATTCCATGGCTCCGAGAGCTCCGTCGCCGAGCAGGCCGAGGCCGCAGAGGCAATCGCCGCCGACCATGGCGGTCACGGCTTTGCCTGGGCCAAGGCACCGGAGGATCGCAGCCGGCTCTGGCACGCCCGCGACAATACCCTCTATGCGGGCCTGGGCCTCCGCCCCGGCGCGCGTGCCGTGATCACCGATGTCTGCGTGCCCATCTCGCGGCTGGCGGAATGCCTCACGGAGACCCGGCGTGAGGCCGACGAGCACGGTTTTACGGCGCCTATCGTCGGCCATGTCGGAGACGGCAATTTCCACATGCTGATCCTGATCGATCCCGCCAGGCCGGAGGAAGTCGAAGGCGCCCAGGCGCTTCAGGCCCGGATGGTCGCCCGCGCCATTGCCATGGACGGCACCTGCACCGGCGAGCACGGCATCGGGCTCGGCAAGATCGACTATCTCACCGACGAGCTCGGCGAGGCCGTCGATGTGATGCGGTCGATCAAGACCGCGCTCGACCCTGACGGACTGATGAATCCCGGGAAGATCTTTGCAAGCGGAGCGCGCGCATGAGCACCGCCGCACTGGCCGTCGAGCCCGCAGTCTCCACGCCGCTGCTGGAGCTGCGCGGCATCAGCAAGGAGTTTCCCGGCGTAAAGGCGCTGGACGATGTGTCCTTTGCCGTCTTCCCCGGCGAAGTCCATATGCTGCTGGGCGAGAACGGCGCCGGCAAGTCGAGCCTGATGAAGGTGCTGTGCGGCGCCTATCGCGCCGATGCAGGCGAATTCTACTACAAAGGCGAGCAGGTCGCGATCAACTCGGCCGCGGACGCGCAGAAGCTCGGCATTGCCGTGATCTTCCAGGAATTCTCGCTCGTGCCCCATCTCGATATCGCCCAGAATATTTTCCTCGGCCGCGAGCCGAAGGGCCGCATCGCTGGCACGATCGACCGCAGCAAGATTCTCGCCGACGCCAGGCGTGTGCTTGGCATGATCGGGTTCGAGATCGATCCTTCCACCGTCGTCGACAAGCTGGGAGTGGCGCAGCAGCAGATGGTCGAGATCGCCAAAGCGATCAGCCAGAACGCCCGCATCCTCGTGATGGACGAACCGACCGCGGCGCTGTCCGATCGCGAGACTGAGCTGCTGTTCGCGCTGATCGCGCGGCTGAAGGCCGACGGCGTTTCCATCGTTTACATCTCGCACCGCATGGCGGAGGTGTTCGCGCTCGGCGACCGCATCACCGTGCTGCGCGACGGTCGTCGCATCGACGGCGTTCGCCCGGCCGACGTCACGCCGGACCAGCTCGTCCGCATGATGGTCGGTCGCAACGTCGACATGACCTATCCGCGCAATTTTGCCGACAAGCCCGGCGAGGTGCTGCTCGAGGTCAAGGGCCTGAGCGCCTCCACCGGAATCTCGGACATCAACATCGAGGTGCGCCGCGGCGAGATCGTCGGCCTATGTGGCCTTGTTGGCTCGGGTCGCAGCGAGGTCGCGCGTGCGATCTTCGGCGCCGATCCCGTGACCTCAGGCGAGATTGTCTTCGACGGCAAGACTATCTCCGGCGAGCCTGATCTTGCCGCCCGCCGTGGCATCGCGCTGATCCCGGAGAGCCGCAAGAGCGAGGGTCTCGCGCTGTTGCGGTCGGTGGGTGACAATCTGGTGGTATCGGCGCTGCGAAAGCTGTTCCCGAGCGGTCTGTTCGACCAGCGCCGGGCACAGCGCACTGCCGACGGCCTGATCCGGCAGTTGCGCATTGCGACGCCGGGCGCACGCCAGACCGTCGGCCTGCTTTCGGGCGGCAATCAGCAGAAGGTCGTGATCGGCAAGTGGCTCGCCGCCGGCTCAAAACTCTTTATCTTCGATGAACCGACCCGGGGCATCGACATCGGCGCCAAGGCAGAAATCTTTGCCCTCATCGATCGCCTTGTCGCGGAGGGCGCGGCGGCGCTGATGATCTCGTCCGAACAGGTCGAGATCTGCCATGTCTGCGACCGCGCCTATGTGATGCGCGAGGGGCGCATCGCCGGGCACCTCGCGCGCAACGAGCTGACAGAGGAGAACATCGTGCGACTGGGGATGCATCATGCGTGAGGCCACGGTCGTTTCACAACCGAATCCGCTGCAACGCATTCCCGGCGTTGCCATCGTGCTGGTGCTGCTGATCGCGCTGTTCAGCACGATCGCGCCCGGCTTCCTGTCGGTCGCCAACCTCTCCAACGTGCTGGTGCAGTCGACGATCCTGACCATGCTCGCGCTGCCGATGACCTTGATCATCATGACCGAGGGGCTGGACCTGTCGATGGGCGCGGTGCTGACGCTGACCTCGCTCTGCGTCGCGATTGTCTCGCTCGCCACCCACTCGATGTTGCTCGGCCTCGGCGCCGGGCTACTCGTCGGCACGGCCTTCGGCTTCGCCAACGGCTGGCTGGTTGCCATCGTGGGCATCCCGCCCTTTGTCGCCACGCTCGGCACGCTCGGTATGGCGCAGGGCCTTTCGCTGATCGTCAGCGACGGCCAGAGCGTGGTCGGCATCCCCCACAGTGTGCGCGACATCTATTCGGCGACGCTTCTTGGTGTCCCAGTGCCGATCGTGATGGCGCTGGTGACCTATGCAGCGTTTCACGGCCTCCTCTATCACACCCGATTCGGCACCTACATCTTCGCGCTCGGCGGCAACCGGGAGGCGCTGCGCTATGCCGGCCTGTCACCCAACCGGCTGCTGATCGCGGTCTATGCGATCGGTGGCGCCATGGCCGGCATCGCGGGCCTGCTGATGACGGCGCGGATGAATTCCGGGCATCCAACCGCGGGCCTCGGTCTCGAATTCGATGCGATCGCGGCCGTTGCCGTCGGCGGCACGTCGTTCGAGCGCGGCAATGGCTGGTTGCTCGGCACGGTGCTCGGCGTGCTATCCGTGGGCGTGCTGCGCAACGGGCTGAACCTGATCTCGCTGCCCTCCTCGGTGCAGGTCGCAAGCGTCGGTGTCCTCGTCATCGTCGCGCTGTTCCTCGATGGTCTCAGGAGCCGCGCATGACCGACATCAGCAAAGAGGCCGTCGCGCCGCCCCGCTCGTTCCTGTCGCAGGACGCGATCCAATTGTTCTATCGGCTGCTTGCGGCGCTGCTGATCTGTGCGGTGCTCGCCGTGCTCAGCGATTCCTTCCTGAGCCTCGGCAACATCCTCAATGTGCTGAGGCAGGCGAGCCTGACCTTCTTCATCGCTTCGGGCCTGACGCTGGTGGTGCTGACCGCGGGCCTCGATCTCTCCGTCGGCGCTAATGTCGCGCTGTCCGCCTGCATCGCCGGGACCGTGATCCACAAGACCGGCTCGCCGGCGCTCGGCATCCTCACCGGGCTTGCCTGCGGCGGCCTCGTCGGGTTGCTCAATGGCGTCATGGTCACCGCGCTCCGCATCCCCTCCTTCATCGCCACCTATGGCATGCTCTGGGTGCTGAACGGCCTCACCTATTGGTACATGGCGGGCGAAACCCTTCACGGCTTCCCGGCCGGCTTCCGCCAGATCGGCAGCGGCTATCTGTTCGGCCTGCCGATCCCGGTCTACCTGCTGCTGGTGTTCCTCGGGATCGGAACGCTGTTTGCGCAACGAACGATCTGGGGCCAGGAAATCTATGCGATCGGTGCCAATCCGGTCGCGGCACGGCTCTCCGGCATTCCAGTCGCGCGCCGCCTGCTGCTGGTCTACGCCGTCTCCGGCACCATGGCGGGGCTCGCCTCGATCATCTTCCTGTCGCGGCTCAATTCGGCCGAGGCCGACATCGGCGAAAGCCTGACGCTGCCCGCGATCGCCGCCGTGCTGATCGGCGGCACATCGCTGTTCGGCGGCGTCGGCACGGTGTTCGGCACCTTCATCGGCGCACTGATCCTGACGCTGGTGCTGAACGGCATGAACCTCTTGTCGGTCAGCGCCAACTGGCAGCCGCTGGTCACCGGCATCATCGTCATTCTCGCGGTCTGGCTCGACATGAAGACCCGGCGCCGCGCGCAATGAGTTCTTGAACGACCAACAAGCAAAACGAGGGATGGAGGCAACATGAAACAGAAACTGGGTTATTTGGCGCTACCGCTGCTGATGGCGGCCGCGCTCACCACGCAAGCGCGAGCGGACGGCGAGACCATCGCCGTCTTCACCAAGAACCAGACCAACCCGTTCTTCCAGACGGTGCGGGTCGGCGCCGACAACATGGCGAAGACGCTGAACGCGAAGACGCTGCAGTATATCCCGACCAAGCCCGACAGCATTCCCGAGCAGCTCAGCCAGATCGAGGACGTCGTGGTGAAGAAGCCGAGCGCCATCGTCTTCACGCCGGTCGACTACAAGGCGATGGTACCGGGTGTCGAGAAGATCAACGACGCCAAGATCCCCGTCGTCAACATCACTGATCGCTCCGCCGGCGGCAAGTTCCTGTCCTTCGTCGGCGCCGACGATTACAGCCTCGGGCTCGAGACCGCGCGCTTCCTGCTCAAGACGCTGGGCGGCAAGGGCAACATCGTCATCATCGAGGGCGTCAAGGGCTCGCTGACCAATGTCGATCGCGTCCGCGGCTTCAACGACGCGCTGAAGGAAAATGCCGGTGCGAAACTGCTGGCCTCGCAGCCCGGCAACTACCAGCGGCTCCAGGCGCTCCAGGTGATGGAGAATCTGATGCAGTCGAACGCTCAGATCGACGGGGTGCTCGCCGCTAACGACGCCATGGCCGTCGGCGCGATCGAGGCGCTCGACGGCGCCAACCGCAAGGCGCAGGTAATCGGCATCAATGGCACCAAGGAAGCGATCGACGCGATCAAGTCCGGCAAGCTGCTCGCGAGCGGTGACTACAACGGATTTTTCCAAGGCTGCCTTGGCACCATGATGGCGATCCGCTCCTTGCGTAACCAGCCCGTCATCGCAGAGATCGTGCTGAGGCCAACCGTCATCACCAAGGACAATTACCAGCCGTTCGACGTGCCGCTGGAGCAACGCAGCTGCCCGACTTTCGAGGAAGCCAGCAAGCTTGGCGGCAAGTAACCAAGCGCACCCATCACGACAAGCCCGGACGGCCGCAGCCGCGGCCGTCCCAAGAAAACGAGACATAAACGGAGACCATCATGCTGTTCGCCATTCACGCCCTCGACCGCGCCGGCGCGCTACCGACCCGGCTCGCCAATTACGACGCCCACAAGGCTTTCCTGAGCGACACCTCGCGCTTCGGCGTCAAGATCGTGATGTCGGGGCCGCTGGTCTCTGACGACGGCGAGAGGATGATCGGCAGCCTGTTCCTGATCGAAGCCCAAAGCCGCGCTGAAGTGGAAGCCTTCAACCGAGCCGATCCGTTTGCCGCGGCCGACATCTGGGACAAGGTCACGATCACCGGCTTCCTGCGCCGCCAAGGTTGAGGGCGGCTAAACAAAAAACGCGAAAACAACCCCATGCACAGTAGAATGAGGTTGTTTTTACACATGAATTTTCGTCGCAAACGCTTTTGACTCGTCGGGCAAAACAGGAGCAGAGTGGCATCCTCGCCCGATAGTCGCCCCTGCACCTCAATCCGGAGCTTTGCCGCCCGCCCAACGGCTAGCCGCTCGCCACCGCCGCCGCTTCTTCGAGATGACAGGCCACCCACTGCTCGGGTCCAGCCGCGCGCAATGTCGGCTCCTCGGTCCGGCAGCGATCGAACACGAGCGGGCAACGGGTGTGGAAGCGGCATCCGCTCGGCGGGTTGATCGGGCTCGGCACGTCGCCCTTGAGGATGATCGGATTGCGCTGGGCACCCGGCTCCGGCAGCGGGACCGCCGAAAGCAGCGCCTTGGTGTAGGGATGCTTTGGCGCGGCGAAGATCTCGTAGCGTGGCGCCACCTCGACGATCTTGCCGAGATACATCACCGCGACGCGGTGGGTCATGTGCTCGACGATCGCGAGGTCGTGGCTGATGAACAGCAGCGCCAGGCCGAACTCGCGCTGGAGATCCTGCAGCAGATTGACGATCTGTGCCTTGACCGAGACGTCGAGCGCCGAGACCGCCTCGTCGCAGACGATCAGCTCGGGCTCGGCGGCGAGCGCCCGCGCGATGCCGATGCGCTGACGCTGGCCGCCGGAGAATTCGTGTGGCCTGCGGTTCAGCGCCTCGCGCGGCAGGCGCACGGTGTCCATCAGCGCCGTCACGCGGGTTTCGAGGTCGATCGCGGATTTGGCGAGGCCGAAATTGCGGATCGGCTCGGCCAGGATGTCGCGCACGCGCATGCGCGGATTGAGGCTCGAGAACGGGTCCTGGAACACCACCTGCACGCGGCGGCGCATCTGGCGCATCGTGCTCGGATGGGCGTCGTCGATGCGCTGGCCGTCGAGGATGACCTGCCCTGACGTGATGTCGAACAGTCGCAGGATCGCACGGCCGACCGTCGATTTACCGCAGCCGGACTCGCCGACCAGCGACAGCGTCTCGCCGCGCGCGATTTCGAACGACACGCCGTCCACCGCATAGACCCATTCGGACTTGCGGCTGAACATGCCCTTTTTGACCGGAAAGTGTTTCTTGAGGTCGTTGACCTGGAGCAGCGGGGGACTCATGCCGCGACCGCTCCCTTGGCCGCATAGTGGCAGGCCGCGACGTGACGTGGCCCCTTCTCTTCGAGCCCCGGCGCGTACTGCCGGCAAAGATCGGTCGCGAGCGCGCAACGTCCGGCGAACACGCAACCGACGATGGGCTTGCGCAGATCAGGCACCTGTCCCGGGATCTCTGCAAGCCGTCTCGCGGTGCCGGTCAGCGACGAGCCGAGCCGCGGCACTGCGCCGAGCAGGCCTTGGGTATAGGGATGACGCGGCGAACGGAACAGGTCCGCCACCGGCCCCTCCTCGACCTTGCGGCCGGCATACATGACCATGACGCGTTCGGCGATCTCGGCGACCACGCCGAGATCGTGGGTGATCAGGATGATGGCTGCGCCAACCCGGTGCTTGAGATCCAGCATCAATTTCAGAATCTGCGCCTGGATCGTCACGTCGAGCGCGGTGGTCGGCTCGTCGGCAATCAGAAGCTTTGGATTGCAGGCGAGTGCAATGGCAATCATGACGCGCTGGCGCATGCCGCCGGAAAGCTGATGCGGATATTCGCGCACGCGGCGCTTCGGCTCGGGAATGCCGACCAGCACCAACATCTCGATGGCGTGCGCCTCTGCGGCTTCCTTATCCAGGCCCTGGTGGATCATCAGCGTTTCGCGGATTTGACGCCCGACGGTCAGGACCGGGTTGAGGCTGGTCATCGGCTCCTGAAAAATCATCGAGATGTCGTTGCCGCGAATGGCGCGCATTTCGCGATCCGACATTTGCAGCAGGTCCTTGCCCGCGAAGCGGATGCTGCCGGCTATTCTGCCCGGTGGTTCCGGGATCAGCCGCATCAGCGACATTGAGGTCACCGACTTGCCGCAGCCGGACTCGCCAACGATGGCGAGCGTCTCGCCCTCGTTGACATGGAACGACACACCGTCCACCGCGCGGTTGATGCCGCTGGGCGTGCGGAAGTGTGTTTGCAAATTCTCGACTTCGAGCAGTGCCATCGCGATCAGCCCCTCGCCATCAGAGGCTCTTGGCCATGCGCGGATCGAGCGCATCGCGAAGGCCGTCGCCGAGCAGGTTGACGGCGAGCACGGTGACGGACAGGAAGGCCGCCGGAAAGAACACGATGTAGGGCTTGACCTGCCACAGCGCCCGCCCCTCGGCCATGATGTTGCCCCAGGACGGAATGGTCGGCGGCGTTCCCGCGCCGATGAAGGACAGGATCGCCTCCGTGATCATCGCGCTGGCGCAAATGTAGGTCGCCTGGACCAGCATCGGCGCCACTGTGTTGGGCAGGATGTGGCGCAGGATGATCATCGGCGTGCGCGTGCCGCAGGCCACCGCCGCATCCACGTAAGGCTGCTCGCGCAGCGACAGCACGACACTACGGACAAGACGGGAAACACGCGGAATCTCGGCGACGGTGATCGCGAGAATGACGTTGCCGACGCTGCCGCGTGTCAACGCCATCAGCGCGATCGCCAGCAGAATCGGCGGGATCGACATCAGGCCGTCCATGAAGCGCATCAAGATGCCGTCGGCCCAGCGGATGAAACCGGAGACGATGCCGATGGCAAGACCGACCGCGGAGGCGAATATCGCAACCGAGAGCCCGACGGTGAGCGAGACGCGCGCGCCGAACAGCACGCGTGAATAGATGTCGCGGCCGAGGACGTCGGTGCCAAACCAGTAAAGCGCCGACGGTGCGCGGGTGCGCTTGGCCGGCGCAAGTGCGGTCGGATCCACCGTTCCAAGATAAGGCGCAAAGATCGCGATCAGGACGAGGATCAGCAGCAACGTGCCGCCGATGGCAACGGTGGGATGGCCGCGCAGCAGCCCGATGAAGCCGCGCCGGATCGTGACCGGCCGGAGGATCTCAGGCAGTTGCGGCGCGAGGACGAAGCCCGCCGGCAGCGCTTGCGGATTGACGGTCGTGTCGGTCAATAGCGGATCCTCGGGTCAACGAGCGTATAGGTGACGTCGATCATCAGATTGACGAGGACGTAGACGAAGCTGAACAGCAGCACGATGCCCTGGATGACGGGATAATCGCGGCGCAGGATCGCGTCGATCGTGAGCCGGCCGAGGCCGGGAATCGCAAACACGCTTTCCGTGACGACCGCGCCACCGATCAGGAGCGCGATGCCGATCCCGATCACCGTGACGATCGGCACCGCCGCGTTCTTCAGCGCGTGGACGAACAGGATGCCACCCTGCCCGAGGCCCTTGGCGCGCGCGGTGCGGATATAATCCTGCTGCAGCACTTCGAGCATGGTGGCGCGCGTGATACGCGCGATCAGCGCGATGTAGACACAGCCGAGCGCGATCGCCGGCAGGATCAGGTTTTGCAGCCAGGGCCAGAAGCCTTGGGCGAGTGGCGTATAGCCCTGCACGGGAAGCCATTCGAGCTCCAGCGCGAAGACGTAGGCGAGGACATAGCCGACAACGAAGACCGGGAGCGAGAAGCCGAACACGGCAAAGGCCATGATGGCCCGGTCGATCAGGCTTCCCGCCTTCCACGCCGCCAGCACGCCGAGCGGCACCGCGACCACGATCGTGAGCAGGAGCGTGACCATCATCAGCGACAGCGTCGGCCCGAGACGCTGCCCGATCATGGTCGAGACCGGCAGATTGGTGAAGATCGAGGTGCCGAGATCGCCGTGCAGAATGCGCCAGACCCAGCTGCCGAACTGGATCAGGAAGGGTCGATCGAGGCCGAGGCTCTGACGGATGCGCTCCACATCCTCCGGACTTGCCTGATCGCCCGCGATCACCACGGCGGGATCCCCCGGCGCGATGTAGAGCAGGCTGAACACGAACAGCGCGACGATCGCCATCACTGGCAAGGTCGAGGCGATACGCCGGAGGATGTAGGAGAGCATCTGGCTTCAGCGCAAGGTCATGCGGATTTCGACACGCCCCAGAAGAACGGCAGCGGCCCTTTCGTGATGCCGGAGACGTTCTTGCGCCAGGCCGTGTAGCTGAGGAAGAAGCCGGTCGGCGCGTAGACGACGTCCTCGAGCGCGACCTTGTTGAGGCGAGCGACCGCGGCCTTCTCCTCGTCGAGGTTCTTGGCCTCGAACCAGGACGTGACCTCCTTCTCGGTGCCGGGGCTGTTCGGCCAGCCGAACCAGGCCTTGTCGCCGTTGGCGCGAATGGCGGTATAGGGCGCCGGATTGATGCAGTCCGAACCCGCATGCCAGGTGTGGAACATGTTCCAGCCCCCCTGTCCAGGCGGCGTCTTCTGCGCGCGGCGGGAGCCGACCGTACCCCAATCGGTCGCGACGAAGTCGACATTCATACCGAGCTTCTTCAAGAGATCGGCGGTCACATCGCCGAACGCCTTGGTGATCGGCTGATCCTGCGCCACCAGACACGTCACCGGCTGGCCGGAATAACCGCTCTCGGCGAGCAGCTTCTTGGCAGCGTCGAGATCGCGCTTGCCCTTGAGGACCTCGCCGCCCGCCTCGGTGTAGAGCGGCGTATCCGGCGTGAAGAAGCCGGGGAGCGGCTTCCACAGCGAATTATCGTCGCCGACGAGCGCACGCATATAGTCTTCCTGGCTCATCGCCATCAGCACTGCGCGCCGCGCCCGCACGTCGTTGAAGGGCGGATACAGGAAGTTCATGCGGAACGAGCCGACATTGCCGAGGGGGTCGCCGATGTCGACGCTGATGTTCTTGTTCTTCTTCAGGACCGGGACGAGGTCCGCGATCGGGTTCTCCCACCAGTCGATCTCGCCGTTCTGCAACGCGGCCGCAGCGGTCGCCGGATCCGGCATCACGATCCATTCGACGCGGTCGATCAGCATCTGCTTGCCGCCAGCGAGCCACGACGACTTTTCCTGCCGCGGCAAATAGTCGGCGAACTTCTCGAACACGGCTTTCGCGCCGGGGACCCATTCGCCCTTGGCGAACTTCATCGGCCCCGAGCCGACATAATCGCCGATCTGCTTGAACGGGTCGGTCTGCGCAATGCGCTCCGGCATGATGAAGGCGCAAGGCGAGTTGTTCTTGCCAAGCGCATAGAGCATTTTCGGGAACGGCTGCTTCAGCACCCATTTGAAAGTGCGATCGTCGACAGCGGTGAGCTCCTGCTGCAGCGCCTTGAGCATCAGCCCCATCGGATCGCGCGCTGCCCAGCGGGTGAGACTCGCAACGACGTCCTTGCTCCGCACCGGCTCGCCATCATGGAATTTGAGTCCCGGCCGCAATTTGAACGTCCAGGTGGTGCCATCGTCGGTCACTTCCTCGGATTCGACCATCTGCCGCTGGGGCTGGAGCGCGGAATCGACGCCGTAGAGCGTATCCCAGACCAGCGCCGCGGCATTGCGCACGACATATTGCGTGCCCCAGATCGGGTCGAAATTGGCGAGATTTGCTTGCGGCACGAAGCGCAGGGTGCGCGCGGAGGCACCTTGTGCGATCGCCGGGGCCGAAAGGCCGCTCAATGCCAGACCGCCCGCGCCGGCCAGTCCCTTCAATACGGTCCTGCGATCCATGAAATCCTCCCAATAGTGCCGTGATGCCGGCCATCGTTGGCCAAGAACAGGTGAAACCAGAGCTCATTGGCGTGCAAATGGTATGCCACTAACCGGGCCTTCGCCAGCGGGAGATCCGCACCATTTGGACCGGTCGAGACCTCAAAGCGCGGCCGCCAGTACCGGGCCGGTCTCGATATGCGGGATCGCCTCGACCAGCTTGCGCGTGTAATCGGTCTTGGGATTGTCGAACAGCGCCCGGCTCTCGCCCTGCTCCACGATGCCGCCATTGCGCAGCACGATGGTGCGGTCGCAAAGCATGCGCACCACGTTGAGGTCGTGGCTGACGAACAGCAGCGCGATGTCGTTCTCGCGCCGCAGGCGGTCGAGCAGTTGCAGCACCACGGCCTGCACGGAGACGTCGAGCGCGGCGGTCGGCTCGTCCAGCACCAGGAGCCGCGGCCGGCAGGCGATGGCGCGGGCGATGCCGACGCGCGCCTTCTGGCCGCCGGAGAGCTGATGCGGAAAGCGCGGCAACAGATCCAGCGGCAGCCCCACACGATCGGCGCAGTCTTCCACCCGCTTGCGCAGCGCATCGCCCCCACGCATGCCGTCGAGCCGCATCAGGGGATGGGCGATGCAATCGAAGGCCGTGAAGCGCGGGTTGAGGCTCTCGTTCGGATCCTGGAACACCATCTGGATGTCTTTGCGGAAGCGCGAGCGATGGAAGTCACGCGACGCCACGTGGCCGATCGACTGCCCGTCGAACACGATCTCGCCCTCGCTCGGATCGATCAGGCGGCAGATCATCCGCGACGTCGTGCTCTTGCCGGAGCCGGATTCGCCGACGAGGCCGACGCTCTCGCCGCCAACCATCGTCATCGAGAAATCCGCCACCGCCGCAGCACCCTCGTCGAAGCGTTTTGCGAGCTTGCGCACTTCCAGCAGCGGTGGAGTCCCGTGGGCGAGCTCCTGCCTAGGCCTGCTGACGACAGCTGCATGGCGCTCCCGCTCCTCTTCCGTCACGAGGTCCTCGATTTGGGAGGTCGCAGTCGGCGACGCCGCCACCAGACGCCTAGTATAGGCGTGCTGCGGCGCGCCGAACAGCGTCCTCGGGCTTGCCTCTTCGACGATGCGACCGCGCTCCATCACCGCGATACGGCGACAATATCGCGCCGCTAACCCGAGATCGTGCGTGATCAGGATCGTCGCCATGCCGCGCGCGGCGGCAATCTCCGCCAGGAGATCCATCACCACTTTCTGCGTGGTGACGTCGAGGCCGGTCGTCGGCTCATCGGCGATCAACAGCGCGGGATTGCAGGAAACCGCAATCGCGATCATGACGCGCTGGCACATGCCGCCGGAGAGTTCGTGCGGATAGGCGTTCATCCGCGTTTCCGGCTCGCGGATCTGGACGGCACGCAATAGCTCCAGCGCCTCGGCGCGGGCGGCATCCTTCGATATCCGCTTGTGAGTGAGGATCGCGTCCGCAATCTGCAGACCGATCGCGCGGATCGGGTTGAGCGCGGCCCGCGGGTTCTGGAAGATCATGGACATGGCGGCGCCCTGGAGCTGACGGAGATCGTCGCCCCTGAGCTTTGTGACGTCCTGGCCGCGAAACAGGATTTTTCCGCGAGTGACGCGCCCGGCTGAATCCAGGAGTCGCGTTGTGGCAAACCCGGTGACCGACTTGCCCGATCCGCTCTCGCCGACGAGGCCGAGCATCTCGCCGGCCTCGACCGCGAGCGTGACGCCGCGCACGGCCTCGACCAGTCCACGCCGTGTCGAGAACGTGACGTGGAGATCGTCAATCTCGAGGAGCATCTCGCTCATGTGCGCATGCGCGGATCGAGAATGTCCCGCATCCCGTCGCCGAGAAGGTTGAAGCACAGCACGGCCATCATCAACGCGAGGCCCGGAAAGGCCACCAGCCACCACCGCCCCGTCGAGATGAAGCGGGCGCCCTCCGCGACCATGATGCCCCATTCCGGCGTCGGCGGCTTGACGCCGAGGCCGATGAACGACAGGCCGGCCGCATTGAGAATGGCCCAGCCGAGGTTGAGCGAGATCTGCACCGCCATCGCCGGCAGGATGTTCGGCAGCAGGAAGCGCAGCACCACTGAGAAATGGCTCTCGCCGCAGGATCGCGCCGCCTCCACCCAGCCGACATTGCGCCGGACGTTGACCTCGGCGCGCGCGAAGCGGATGTAGAAGGGAAGATTGATGATCGCGGTCGCGATCACGATGTTCTCGATCCGGTTGCCGAGCGCCGCAACCATCGCCATCGCCAGCACGAACAGCGGAAAGGCCATCATGACGTCGACGAAGCGGCCGACCGAACGGTCGAGCCTGCCGCCGGCATAGCCGCAGAAAGAGCCGACGACGGCGCCGATCACGAAAGAGATTCCGACCGCCGAGACCGCGATGGCAAGGTCGAGCCGGGCCGCAACGACGAGGCGGCTGAACACGTCGCGCCCGAGTTGATCGGTGCCGGCCAGATGCGCCGCGCTCGGCGGCTGCAAGGCCTCCGAAACATTGGAGACGACGGGATCATAGGGCACCAGCCACGGTCCGAAGATCGCGACCAGGACAAACAGCAGGACACCCGCCGCGGCGACACCGGTCAGCGGGTTGCCGCGCAAAATCCAGACCGAATGGCGGAGGGTTGCGCTCGTCATCCGATCGACACCCTGGGATCGGCGATGCCGTAGCAGATGTCGACCACGAGATTGACCAGCACGAAGATGCCAGCCATCAGCAACACGAAACCCTGGACCGGCGCATAGTCGGACGACAGCAGCGCATCGAGCGCGTAGGAGGCGACGCCCGGCCAGGAGAACACCTTCTCCACCAGGACGTTCGCGCCAAGCATGGTCGAGAACACGATGCCGGCAATGGTGATGACGGGAAGGATCGCATTGCGCAGCGCATAGGTGACGACGACCTTCTGCCAGGACAACCCGACCGAGCGCGCGGTGCGCACGAAATCGCTGCCGAGCGAGACCAGCATCGAGGCTCGTGTGATCCGCGCCAACGGCGCGATCACGAACAGGGCCATGCTCACGGCCGGCAGGATCAACTGCTTGCAGGCCGCCCACCAGCCCTCGATGTCGCCCGCGAGCAGGAAATCGACCGACAGAAACCCGGTGCGCTGCGGCGGCAGCGAGGTGAAGACGTCGATCCGCCCGGTCGGATCAGGCGCAAGACCGAGCAGATAGTAGAACACATAGATCAGCAGCAGGCCCGAGACGAAGGTCGGCACGCAGACGCCGAGCGCGCAGAACAGTCGCACGCCGTGATCGACCAGCGATCCCGGCTTCAAGGCGGCGATCACGCCGAGCGGCACCGCCGCGATCAGCGCGATCAGGAGCGCCGTGAAAGTGAGTTCGAGCGAGGCCGGCAAACGCTCGCGCAAATCTTTGAGCACCGGCTGCCCCGTCATCATGGAGCGGCCCAGATTGCCGCGGCCGATGTCGGACAGATAGAACACGAGCTGCTCCGGCACCGACTTGTCGAGCCCCATCTGTTTGCGGATCTGCTCGATCTCCTCCTTGCCGGCATTGGGCCCCGAGGCGAAGAACACCGCGGGATCTCCGGGGAGGACCCGCATCAGCAGAAAGGTGAAGACCAGCACGCCGAACAACGCCGGCAGCGACGACAGAAGCCGCCTCCCCGCCCGCGCCACCGTCGCACCAAGTCCGGTCATCACCTTTCAGAGCCTCTGGCTTGCGGACATCACTTGCGGCTGACGTCGCGATAGTCGACCTGACGATGGAACTCGTAGGTATAGCCCTCGATCGACGATGCCATCACGGCGTCCTGGTTCGGCTGCCACAGCGGGATCTGCGGCATCTCGCTGAAGTGGATCGCGTTGAGCTTGCGGCCATCCTCCTCGTATTTGGCCTTGTCGGGCTCGAAGCGGGCCTCCTGCGCGATCGCGGCCAGCTCGGGATTGTTGATCGAGCTGTAATTCCAGCGCTGATTGCCGGTGTAGAAGTTGCGGTAGAAGTAATCGGTCGAGGGCAGCCAGGCGACGATGCCTTCCGTGAACAAGGGCAGCTTCTTTTCGTTGATCTGCGTCGACATCTGCGCATCCGGCAGCTTCTGGATGTCGACCTTGATTCCGATCTTGGCGAGCGATTCCTTCACAAGAGCCGCCATCGGCTCCGCGGTCGAGGCCTGGCCGACGTTGAAGCTGAAGGTAGTCGAAAAACCCTCCGGGAGGCCGGCGGCCTTCAGATATTCCCTCGCCTTGTCGAGATCGGTCTTCACCGGCGCCTGGAACGGATAGATGCCGTTCAGCGGCTTGCCATCCGGCCAATTCGCACCGAACAGCGGGGCCCCGCGGCCGAACAGGGCCGCCTTGAACATGTCCTCATAGGGCAGCGCGAAGGCGATGGCTCGGCGGACATTGACGTTGTCGAAAGGCGGGATCTGGTTGTTCATCGAGACGAAGGTGATCGAATTGTATTGCGGCGTCGAGACCACCTTGAGCTTGCCCTTGGCCTCCAGCGACTGCACGTCGCTGGCCTGGAGATCGACGACGAGATCGGCGTCGCCGCGCTCGACCAAATTGGCGCGGGTCGCGGGCTCCGGCACGGACTGCACGATCACGCGCTTGAAAAACGCCGGCTTGTCGGGCGAGCCGCGGTTCCAGGCCTCGTTGCGCTTGATGATCACCTGCTCGCCGGGCTTGAAGCTCTCGATCACGTAAGCACCGCTGCCGGCAGTGTGCTCCTTCAGCCAGGCGGTGGCCCAGGGATCTTCCGGGGTCGCATGCTCCTTGGCAACCTTGGAGTTGATGATCAGCGGGTAGACCGTAGCGAGATTCGGCAGCGCGAGCTTATCGGGTTTCGGCAGCGTCACCTCGATCGTGAGGGGATCGATCACCTTGAACTGGTCGGCCGACGTCAGCGATCCCGTCAGCAATTGCGCCTTGCCGAGGATCGGAGCGGTGACGCAGCGATCGAGCGACCATTTCACGTCCTCGGCGGTCACGGGCGAGCCGTCCTGGAACTTGGCGTCCTTGCGCAGACGGAATGTCAGCTTCAGTCCGTCCGGGCTGACGTCGTAGGATTCGGCGAGTTCGCCGGTGATCTTGTCGAGATCGAACACCCATTTGCCGTTGAGCTGCTTGCGGCCGAACGCCACAAGGCGGTCGTAAGTGCTCATGCTCAGCGCGAAGGATTCGCGCGTCGAGCCCGGAATGTTGGGATCGAGCGTGTTGACGGATGCGCCGGTGACATAGCGCAGCGTCTCGGCCCTGGTTTGCGCTTGCGAAGGCGCTGCGGCGATGAGCAACAACGCGGTGGTGGCGAGCACGGAGGATGCCGACCTGAAAGACACAAAACGCATTTGTTTTCCCCAAAAATCTCGACAAGAACGCCAGCAAGGCAGGTTAAGAAACAAGCAAGTTGCGCGCCAGTCTTATGATGCGCTCTTGTGGACGCTTTGTCGCGGCGGCGCATGGACGATCATCGCGATTCCTCCATGTTTCGCGCTGGCCGCGTGACCACGGCCTGCGGCACGTCATAGGCGCGGAGCGAGGCCCAGTGTCGTTCGACATCGGCACGAAACAGACCGCGCGTCAGTCCGTTCACCAGCTTCGGCACCGCGGTCGTCATCGCGTTGATCGACGATCCCGACGGACCAAAACTCATGGTGGAGGCGATGGCGAAGAGATGGATGTCTGAGATCCACGGCGTCTCGCCCGCGATACGTTCGGTGAAGGCGTAGTCGTCGGCGAGATAGGGAAAGCGGCCAAGCCGCGCGTTGCGCTCGCTTTCCGGGGGCTGGTAGCGGTCGGCCCAGGTTGCGATATTGCCTGCGAATGTGGCGAGCTCGGCGCGCTCGGCAAAGTTCATGTCAATGCCGGTGCCGCAGATGACGAAATCCGTTGCGATGACGCCGCGCGGCGTCTGCAATTCGATTCCCTTGCCGGTCTCGCGCGCGGCCTCGATCGGCGCGCCCTCGTGCAATGTGAAATTGGCGTGATTTGCGCAGCGATCGTAAGTTGGCTGCGGAAAGCCTTCGCGCATCTCGAGGATGGTGCGCATGAAGCGCCAGCGCCAGGCATCGTCGAGATCGCTGAGATGGCGCAGAAAGCCGCGGAAGGTCAGCCAGCGATAGGGCTGGATCAGCTGGATCTGTGCCCTCCGACACAGCAGATGCACTTCCGCCGCGCCCGCTTCCAGCGCAGTTGCCGCATTATCGAAGGCAGATGCGCCGGCGCCGATCACGGCGACGCGCTTGCCGCGAAGAGTTTCGAAATCAATGTCGTCGGCGACGGTTGCGACCGAGCTCACCGGCAGAAGGCTCAGCGGTTCGGGGATCATCCAGTTCCCCATCCCCTCCTGCCCCGTCGACAGCACGATCTTGCGCGCATGGAGCGTCTCGACGCCATCGCCATGCTTCACGCGTGCGGCCAGCAAACCATCCGCCGCCGGCCGGATTTCCAGAAGCTCGCTCCCGTTGCGCACGGGCAAGCCGATCGTGCGCCGCAACCAGAGCAGATACTCAGCCCAATGCTCCCTCAGGATTAGGTTCAGTGTCTGCCAGGCGTCCCTGCCGAAGCGGGCCTCGTGCCATGACTGGTAGGTCAGGCTCGGGATGTCGAGGTCAGGTCCTGTATAGTCTTTCGGGCTGCGCAGCGTCGGCATGCGGGCATAGGTGAGCCACGGGCCTTCCATCCCCTCCTCTGCCTTGTCCAGCACCAGGATGTTGCTGACGCGGGAGCGCATCAGGCCGAAGCCGATGGCGATGCCGGATTGGCCGGCGCCGACCACGAGCACATCCAGCGCAGGCTTGCCGTCCGGTCCTGTCTTCGGTTCGAGCCAGGCGGCACCGGGATGCGCGATCCGCGCGAGATCGGCGCGAACCTTCGTTTCGAGCTCTGTCAGCGCATCACTCATGCCGCGAGCCAGCCTCCGTCGACCACCATCACGGTGCCGGTCGTGAACGAGGACGCATCGCTTGCGAGGTGAAGTGCGGTCTGCGCGATCTCCTCGGCCTGGCCGAACCGCTTCATGGCGTGGCGATTGCGGGAGCCTTCGCACACCTCGTCCGCATTGGCATGACGGGCAAAGCTGCGGCGAAGCATCGGCGTGTCGATCGCACCGGGCGCAATCGCGTTGACGCGAATGCCGTCGGTCGCAAAGTCCACCGCCATCGTTCGGGTCAGGCTGACGATCGCGCCCTTGGCGGCGATATAGGCGCTGTTGCCCTTGCCGCCGGCAATCGCAAGCTGCGATGCCAGCGTAATGATCGAGCCGCTGTTCTGCCGCTGCATCTGCGGTACCGCCGCTCGCGCCCACAGCCAGGTGCCACCGACATTGGTGCGGAACACAGCATCCCAATCGGCGGGACTGGTGGTCAGCACCGTGCCGCCGCAGGAAAAGCCGGCGGCGGTCATGAGGATATCGAGCCGGCCGTGCCGTGCCACCACATCGTTTGCAACGGTCTCGGCGAAATCGGCATCGCCGACGTCGCCAACATGCGTCATGGCCTCGCCAACCAGGATCAGCGTCTCCTCAAGCCCTGCGGCATCGCGATCGACCAGAGCGAGATGCGCGCCCTCCTCCGCGAACAGCTTCGCGCTGGCACGGCCGATGCCGGAGCCGGCTCCCGTAACGATGGCCGTGCGCCCCTGCAGCCGCATGTCAGATCCACTCCTTGTGCTGCGTCAGCCAGGCGCTCATCGCGGCCGCCGACTCGGCGCAGCCGAACCGCGCCCGCCAGCCGAATTCATCCGCCATCCGCGTCACCGACAGCGGCGCGCGATACGGTCCATGCAGCTTGATGACGGTTTTCTCCCCAGGCGCCGCGAGCCGGCATTGCAGGCCGGGATGCAACGCCGCAAAGGCCTCGCCCCATTGCAGCGCAGGCCATAGCCCACTGCTGGAGATGTTGTAGAGCCGATGGTGGGGCCGATCGGCTTCAATCAGCAGTGCCACTGCCTCGGCCGCATCCGGCGCGTAGATCCAGTCCCTCATGCCCGCTTCGGGCATGATCGCCGCCTCCCCGCGGGCGAACGCAGCCAAGATCTGGAACTGGAGGCTTGGCGTGTCGCGCACCGAACTCGGTCGCTCCCACGGTCCGAACAGGGCGCTCAGCCGTACGCTCAGGAAATCGCCGCCGAAGAGTTCGGCATGGCGCGCGACAGATCGCTCCGACGTGAACTTGCTGATGGCATAGAACGAGACTGGATCGCAGGGCGTTTCCTCGTCGAGAATCTCGACCCGCGCGCCCGCGGCGCCGTAAGCCGATGCCGACGAGAGATTGACGACCCGGCGCACGCCGTGACGGATGGCGGAGAGCAGGATCGGGATCTGCGCCATCACGTTGATCTCGATAACGCGCGCGGTCGACACTCTCTCCAGTTCATCACCGGCGGTAATCGCCGCGCCGAGCACGATCGCATCAACGCCTTCGGCGATGAGGGCATCGATGGCATCTGCGTCGGTGATATCGCCCTGCACGGCTTTGAGCCGGGCGCCGTAGTCGGCAAGAGATCGCCGTGCCGAACCGGGCAACTCTGCACGGTCATACAGCGTCACGTCATGCCCGCGCGCGAGCAGCGCCTCCGCAATGTTGAGGCCGACAAACCCCGTGCCGCCGAAGATGACAATCTTCATCGCGCGCGATCCGCGGTCACAGTAGCTTCGCTCCGAAATTGCGTTCGGGGTCCAGGTCGGCGACGAGCCGGCCGGTGGGCTTGGCCGCCTCGCCGCCGCTGCGTGCCAGGAACTGGCCGCTGCCAGCGCTCGCGAGGCACTTGTTGCCGTCGATGATCACCCGACCACGCGACAGCACCGACACCGGCCAGCCCTTCAGTTTGCGTCCCGCAAACGGCGTATAGCCGGCGAGGTCGTGCATCATCTCGTCGGCGATCACGGTCTCGCGATTGGGATCCCAGATCGCGATATCGGCATCGGCGCCGATTGCGATCGAGCCCTTGCGCGGATGCAGATTGTAGATCTTGGCCGGCGCGGTCGAAGTCAGTTCGACGAACTTTTCCAGGCCCAACCGTCCCTTCGACACCATTGCGTCGAACAGTAGCGGCAGCCGCAACTCCAGCCCCGGAAGGCCATTGGCGACCTGCTTGAAATTGGGATTTGGACCGGCACGCAGCTTGCCGGTCTCGTCGTAACGATACGGCGCGTGATCCGACGAGATGGTCTGAAGATCGCCGAGCGACAGCGCCTGCCACAACGCCTCCTGATCCGAGTGCGTGCGGGGCGGTGGGCTGCACATCCACTTGGCGCCTTCCGCCCCCGGCTTGTCGAGATCGGCAGCGGTCAGGAACAGATACTGCGGACAGGTTTCGGCAAACACCTTCAAGCCCTGCCCACGCGCGTCGCGGATGACCTTGGCGCCTTCGGCAGTCGAGACATGGAAGATCATGATGGGCTGGTCAATCAACGCCGCCATGCCGATCAGCCGGGTAAAGGCTTCCGCCTCCGACACCCGGGCGTGGCTGACGGCGTGGTATTTCGGCATGGTGTAGCCGCGCGCGAGCAGGCGCTTCACCATCCAGGCGATGATACCGTGGTTTTCGGCATGGGCGCACAACATCGCGCCGGACTGGCGCGCGGCAAGAAGGATGTCCAGCAACGGCTCGTCGTCCACCTTGAGCCGGTCATAGGTCATGAAAATCTTGATCGAGGCATGGCCCTGCTTCACCAGCGCCGGAATATGCTCCTCGACCGTTTCCTTGGTCGCATCGGCGATGATCATGTGAAAGGCGTAATCGATCACGGCGCCCTTCTTGGCGAGGGCGTGATAATCCTCCACCACCTGCGGCAGCTTCGTGCCGACATGCTGGGCGGCAAAGGGGATCACCGTGGTCGTACCGCCGAAAGCGGCCGAGACGGTCGCGCTCTCAAAGGTGTCGGCGTTCATGATGCCGGCAGCGGACAATTGCTCGATATGGGCGTGGCTGTCGACGCCGCCGGGCAGAACGAGCTTGCCGCGCGCGTCGATCTCGCGCTTCGCAGGCGGAAGCCCGCGCCCCATAGCGGCGATGGTCTCGCCGGAGATGGCGACATCCGCTTCAAAGACGTCCGTTGTCGTCGCGACGCGCCCACCGCGAATGATCAGGTCGTAAGCGGGTTCAGTCATGAGGCACTCCATGATAGGCTCAAGCCAAGTGATCGAAATTTTGCAGGAAGACCAGCATGTCCCGACCGCGCATTCTCGTCATCAATCCAAATTCCAACCCTGCGGTGACGCAGGGGCTGGAGGACGCGCTGAAGCCGCTCGGCTTCGAGGGTGGCCCCGAACTGGTCTGCCAGACGCTGGCCGAGGGGCCGTTCGGCATTGAAAGCCAGGCCGATGTCGATGGCGTTGCCATGCCGCTGCGCCGGCTGGTCGAGGGCGACAACAGCTCGGCTGCCTTTGTCATCGCCTGTTACAGCGATCCCGGGCTTCAGGTCTGCCGCGAAGGCACCGACCGCCCCGTGTTCGGCATCGCCGAGTGCGGCGTGCTGACGGCGCTCGCCCGCGCGGAAACGTTTGGCGTCATCGCGATCGCCCAGCGCTCGATCCCGCGTCACATGCGCTATCTCAGGCAGATGGGACTGACCGACCGCCTTGCCGGCGAGCGGCCGCTCAACATGAGCGTCGCGGAAACCGCCTCGGGCGAAGGCACGCTGGCCACGATGATCGAAATCGGCCGCGCGCTGCGCGACGAGGACGGCGCCCGCGCCATCGTGATGGGCTGCGCCGGCATGGCGCGCCATCGCCGTCCCCTCGAAGACGCGCTCGGCATTGCCGTGATCGACCCGACACAGGCGGCCGTCACGATGGCGCTCGGTACGGTGCAGTTCTCGAATCACTAGGCGTCCTTCAGCTCTTTGGCGTCCTGCCGCGCGAGCCATTGCGCGTGGCTCTCGCGGACAAGCGCGAACGTGTCCCGCTGCGTCGTATAGAGATTGCCGAACATGCGACCGATCGGCCGGTAGGCGTCGAGGTCGACATACATGTTGGCCTCGTTGACGAGGCCCTCGCGGGCGTGAATCCGGAGCACCTCGCCGACCAGCAGTTCCCGATCGGGCGAGAAGGTCAGCGCGACATGGCGCCGGCATTCGAGCGCGAAGGGTGCTGCGGCGAGGCGCGGCACCTTCACGTCGATTGAGGGAAGGATCGCGAGCCCTGCCGCAGCGACCTCGCTGTCACCGGACGGAAAATCCACCGCGCAGTCGTTCATCGCCCCCGACAGCGCCTCGTCCACCATGTGAACGACGAATTCGCCGTCGCGATGGATGTTGCGGGTGGTGTCCTTCGGGCTGTGATCCGGCTTGTGCTGGAGACCGAGCACGATCAGCGCGGGGCTCTCCGAAAACACGTTGAAGAAACTGAAGGGCGCGGCGTTGACCGCCCCGTTCGCATCCAGCGTCGTCACCAGCGCAATCGGCCGCGGCACCACCACGCCGCAGAGCAGCTTGTAGCGGTCGCGCGGATCGAGCTCGCGCAGGGGAATACCTGATGTGCCCTTGTCCGCCATCGACATCACTTCTCCGGCGGCGGCACCGCGCCGGTCTGGCTCGTGATCAGACCGTAATGCTCGATGCGGCGATGCTGCGCGAAATTAAAGATCGTGGTCTTGCCGAATGTGGTGGCATCGAGATCGCAAGGATGGACCAGCAGCTCGTCCTCTTCAGTCCTGGCCTCTGCGACGATCTCGCCGTTGGGATCGACGATCAGGCTGCCGCCGAACAGCGGGTGTCCGTCCTCGTTACCGGCCTTGGCCACCGCGACCACCCAGGTCGCGTTCTGATAGGCGCCGGCCTGCGCCGAGAGGCGGTTGTGGAACAGGCGTTTCTCGACCCCCTCATCGCTCCTCTCCGCATTCACGGACGGCGTGTTGTAGCCGATCAGCACCATCTCGACGCCCTGCAAGCCCATTACGCGATAGGTCTCGGGCCAGCGGCGGTCATTGCAGATGGCCATGCCGATGATCCCGCCCAGCTCGCGCCAGACGTTGAAACCGAGATCGCCCGGTTCGAAATAGCGCTTCTCCAGATGCTGGTGCGAGCGCTTGGTGTCGTATTCCACATGGCCTGGCAGATGGATCTTGCGATATTTTCCGACGATCTTGCCGGATTTGTCGGTGAGAACAGCAGTGTTGAAATGATGACCATCAGGCGTCAGCTCCGCATAGCCGAAATTCATCGCCATCTGGTGCTGCGCCGCGCGCTCGAACAACGGCCGGGTCGCCGCATTGGGCATCTCGCGCTCGAACCAATTGTCGAACTCGGCCCGGTCCTCCACGTACCAGCGCGGGAAGAAGGTCGTGAGCGCCAGTTCCGGATAGACGATCAGGTCTGCGCCCTTGCTCTTGGCCTCATCCATCAGCGCAATCATGCGCTTGACCACGGCCTCGCGGCTGTCGGCTTTCTGGATTGGACCCATCTGGGCGGCGGCAACATTGACGATACGCATCAGCGATTTCCTGGTGATGTCTTGAGCTAAGCTACAGTTTCAACAATGTGCCGGCGCGCGGCAGCATAACGCAGCATCGCCCGGACTTGCCAGCCCGTGTCTGCCGATCGGCATGGTGTGCGTTGCACGCTCATTTCTGTTCCGCATCGGCAAGATCGAGGCCATGGTCGAGTGCATCAAGAAGCTGCCCGGCCTCATGCTCGGAGATCACGAGCGGCGGCGCCAGGAACAGCGAAGTCTGCTCGCCGCTGGTCCCGATCACGGCACCGGCCTCCAGCGCCCGCTCGGCGACGCGCGAGGCGATCGGCACCTCAGTGGTGTCGGCATGCCAGGAGCGCCAGTCCGGCCCGTGCAGCTCCACCGTCCAGTGCAGCCCCTGCCCCGCCACGCGCTGCACGCTTGGATGTTTCTGCGCGATGGCGAGCAGGCGCCGGGCGAACAGCTTTTCGAGGCTCTTCACGTGCTCCAAGATTTTCTCTTCGCTCACAACCTTCAGATAGGCGCTGACGGCGGCCATGCTGATCGGATGGCCGCGCAGCGTGCCGTAGTTCTGCCAGCTCGCGCCCTTGAGCCGTTCGACGATATCTTTCGACACGACGACCGCGGCTACCGCCGCCGCGCCGCCACCGAGCGATTTTCCCAGCGTCACGATGTCAGGACGGCTCTCGGCGCCCTGGAACGCGAACCAGCGCCCGGCGCGGCCCGCACCAGTCACCACTTCGTCGGCGATCCAGTAGGAGCCAGCCTGCCGCGCGCACCGCGCCACCTCGTCCTGATAGGCGCCGTCGTAATAGATGCCGCCCTGCGTGTAGTCGATGATCGTCGCCGCCGTGTCCGAAAGCAGGCGCGTGGCATCGGCCAGATATTCGCTGGGCGGGGTGTTGTTGGCCGGCGCGCCGTAGATCGCGCCATCCGGGGCCGGCAATATCCGCACCGGCGCCATCGGTGCCGGCAGCTTCGAGCCGCCCGAGTGCACCGCGAGGCCGCCATGCCATTGCGGCTGCACCGTCATGCTGCGCGACAGGCCGGTGATGCCGTGATAGGCGCGCTCGCGCGTTGCCAGCGCGGACCGCTGCGTCAGCGCCTGACAAAGCGACAGCGCCATATCGTTGGCCTCGCTGCCGCTGATGCAGAAGCGCACCGCACCGACCCAATCCTCCTCACCCTTGAACGCGATGGCCATTAAATCGTCCGCAGCCTGCTCGCGGCCGACCCAGGTCCACCCCTCGTTCACGACGGGCGTATCCGCGGCGCGGCGGATCGCCTCCACCATCGCGGGATGACGATGTCCGAGGCCGCCGCCGGTGTTGCTGCCGTCGATGAGCTTGCGACCATCCGACAGATGAAAATAGACGCCCTCGCCGCCGACCACGGCCATGGGCGCACTGTCGCCCGCGTTGAGCCCGGTTCGCAACAATCTGCTCATCGCAATCCCTTCATTGCGCAGCCTCTACGCCGTAGCCACCGCCGCCGCACGTCTCGATCGTGACGAGATCGCCTTGCTGAAGCACCAGGTTCGACTTGCCGTCGATCGCGACGTTGGCGCCCTGCCGGATCAGCGAGATGCGGCAGGCCTTGCCGGGCTCGCCGCCCTGCATGCCGAACGGCGCCATCACCATGCGCTCGATGCAGGTGGTCAGATGCATCGACGGCGCCAGGATGCGATAGGTGCGCACGACTCCGTCCCCACCGCGATGCGCGCCGGCGCCGCCGGACTGCCGGCGAATGGCCTGCTGCTCGATTTGGATCGCGTAATTCGCCTCGATCACCTCGACCGGCGTATTCGAAGTGTTGGACAGATGCACCCGCGTCGCCGAGATGCCGGCCCGATCGTGTCGCGCGCCCTCGCCACCACCGTGGACCTCGTAGAGCATCTTCCATGAACCGTTCTGTCGCGGCTCGGCGAAGAAGAGGACGCCCGCCGTGGTCGCCCCGCCGGCCGACAGACGTTCGGGGATGGTATCCTGCATGGCGCGGAAAATCGCATCGACGATGCGCATCGAGGTCTCGTGATTGCCGGCCGCAACCGAGGCACTCCACCCCGGCTCCAGGATGGAGCCTGGGCGCGTGATGATGGTCAGCGGCCGCAGCGCGCCCGCGTTCTGGTTCATGTCGCGCCCGCTCATGATGCGCGCGGCATAGGCCACCGCAGAGCGCGCCATGAATGGCGTCGTGTTGCAGAAATTCGAGACGCGGTCGCAGCTTCCCGAAAGGTCGAAGGTTGCTTCGTCGCCCGCAATGGTGATCTTGACATGAATGCGCGCGGGAGCGTCGTCGACGCCGCCGTCGTCCAGATAATCCTCGCCCTCGTAGACGCCATCAGGCAGATGCCGTAACGCCTCGCGCATCTCGATTTCGGAGAGATCGTGCAGGCGCGCCTGCGCCGCCGTGAAGACCGCCTTGCCGTGCTCGCGGCAGAGCTCGACGATGCGCTTCTCACCGGCTTTCGTTGCGGCGATCTGGGCGAGAAGATCGCCCTCGCAAGACTCGGAATCCCGAACATTGGCCTTGAGCAGCTGCACGATCGGCGTGTTGATGCCGGCTGCGGTGGCGATCAGCACCGGTGGAATGCGCATCGCCTCCTGGAAGGTATCGATCGCCTTGGCAAAATAGCTGCCGGGCCAGGTGCCGCCGATATCGGGCCAGTGCGCGAGGCTGACTGCGAACGCCACGATCTCGCCGTCGACGAAGACGGGGCGCACGACCTTGACGTCGTTGAGATGATTGCCGCCGAGCGGGCCGACATTGTAGATCAGTGCGTCGCCGTCGTTCAGGCTGTCGCGCGGCACCACCTTCAGCAATTCGAGAACCGTATAGGCCATCGCGCCGAGATGGATCGGGATGTCCCGACCCTGCCCGACCAGATCGCCGCGGCCGTCCGTGATCGCCGACGACAGGTCGCCGGCTTCACGCAGCAGCGGCGAGCGCGCCGAGCGCGTCATCACCAGGCTCATCTCCTCGGCCGCGGCCGAGAGCCCGTGCCTGATGACCTCGACGACGAACGGATCGAGCTTCATGCGGCCCCCCGAGTCAGGAACAAATTGCCTGAAACATCCGGCCGCGCCTGCCAGCCGGGCGGGACCACCACGGTCGACCATGCGTCTTCAATGATGGCCGGGCTGCTGACGATTTCGGTCAGCGAGGCGCGATCGATGATGCTTGTCGCGACGTCGTGAAAGCCGTCGAACGAGCAGCTGCGCTCGCCGGTGGATACCGTCCTGACCGCGGTGGCCGGCCGGCTCACGACGGTGCTCGAGGGACGGCGTGCCTGCACCCGCACGGATTCGATGACGCAGCTCTCGCTCGTCGCATAGCCGAACAGCTCATGGTGCCGGGCCAGAAAATCCTTCTTCAGCCTGATAACATCGAGCGGTCGCGCGAACGGCACCGGAATAGCGTCGTTCTGCGCCGCGTAGCGCATCAAGGCCACCAGCTCGATCTGAATCTCGGTCGCGGCAACGCCGGTGGCGATGAGCGGCGCCGACGCATCGTCGATCAGCACCCCGATCCGCTCGGACACGCGGGCGAGATCGATGCCGTCAAGCGCAGCGCGTAGGGTTTGCTGCTGGAGGAAGCTGAAGTCGGCAGTGAGACAACCCAGCGCCGAAAACGCACTCGATGCGCTGGGAACGACGACCTCGGCGATCCCGTAGAGATCGGCAAGACCCGCGGCGTGCATCGGGCCACCACCGCCGAAAGCGAGAAGCGTGCAGTCGCGTCCGTCGATGCCGCGCTCGACTGTGACGCGGCGGAGCGCACGCGCCATTGTCGCATTCGCGACCTTGATGATGCCGAGCGCGGTTTCGGTCAGGCTCAGCCCCAACGCGCGCGCGATCGGCGCGATGACGTCATTAGCTGCCCTGATGTCGATTCCGATCCGGTCGCCAAGCCTGGTTTCGGGATTGAGATAGCCGAGCACGGCGTTGGCGTCGGTGATGGTCGGCTCGGTACCTCCGCGGCCGTAGCAGGCCGGTCCCGGCTCGGAGCCGGCGCTTTCCGGCCCGACGGTCAGGCCACCGGGACCATTGCGCACGATCGAGCCGCCGCCCGCGCCGATCGAGTGAACCGCAAGCATCGGCTGGCGCAGCGGCTTGTCGCCGAGCATGCGGCCGTCTGTCATCTCGGCCTGGCCATCGACGATCAGGCAGACGTCGGTCGTTGTCCCGCCCATGTCGAACGTCAGCATACGCGACGTGCCGAGCTGACGCGCGATGCTGACCGATGCGGAGACGCCGGCCGCGGGGCCCGACATGGCCATCACCAGCGGCCGCCGCTTCACGGCCGAGATCGGGACCATGGCACCGGCCGAATGAAACACCTGCAGGCCGGGGCCGATCGGCAGCCGCTGCTCCAGCTCGCTCAGATATTCCACCGCGATCGGCATGGCGGCGGCGTTGAACACGGTCGCCGAAGTCCGCTCATATTCACGCGCCTCGGGATTGACCTCGTGCGACAGCGAAACGTGGGCAACGACGCCCTTGAGGCGCTCGCCGAGCATCTTCTCGTGGACGGGATTGGCATAGGCGTGAAGCAGTGCGACCGCGACGCTCTGAACGCCGGTTGCTTTCAGCCAGGCGACCAGGCGCTCGATCTCCGCTTCATCCAGCGCCTTCAGCACCGTTCCCTCGTGGTCGAGGCGCTCGGCAAGGCCAAAACATCGTTCCGGCGGCACCAGCGGCGGCGATTTCGGCGGGACATCGAGACGATAAAGATCGCGGCGGCGATAGCGCGCGATCTCCAGCACGTCGGCAAAGCCTTCGGTCGCCACCAGCGCCACTTTCGGCAGCCGTCCCTCGACGATGGCGTTGGTCACACGCGTGGTGCCGTGGACGAAGCGCTTGACCTCGCTCTTGCGCAGGCCGACCGCCTCAATGGCCTCCAGCATCGCCTGAACCGGAGCCTGAGGTCGCGACGGCACTTTCGCGATCCGCGCCTCCGCGGGGGAGTGCCGGATTGCGATGATGTCGGTGAAGGTGCCGCCGATATCGGTGCCGACCTCCCAGTGATTTTCGTCAGTGCTCATGTGTAGGTCAGCTGCGAACGACGTTCGAACCGGACGCCGGGTCCTTCCCGTCCATCGCCAGGTTCAATCGCAAACCGAGAGCGCTCATCATCATCCCCTGTCATGCCACCGCTTGCGAGCGTGCGACAGAGCGATGGGCTCGGGATAGGGCCAGAGTTGTCGCAACGCATTGGACCAGCCCGCGACGGGCAGGACGCGCGGAGGCACATTTTAGTGCAGCGCTGCCCGCAGGGAGTGCACGCCGGTGTGGATCGTTCCACGCGAGAAAAGTGCGGCGCACCACGCATTTTCGCGGACGAAACGCCACATCCGCTGCAGTGCAATCCACGCGCCGCGCACGGACTGTCTAATTTGCAGGCGATAGACCGGCGCTAAGGGCCCTGCGAGTGCTCATGAGCTATGCATGCCAGTCGGCTCAGCCTCTCTTTATTGGACGATCAGTAAGCGGTGGTTTTGCCCGCTCAACGCATCGCGACCTCACTCCAGGCCTCAGGCTGCAAACGAGGGACGCAGGCGGCGCCAGCCGATGACAATGCCCGTGATGGAGAACAGAAAGCCGAGGGCGCAGAGCCCGACGACCAAGCCGTCACGCAGCAACGGATGCGCGACCAGGACCGGAAAATCCAGCGTGTGCAGTGCGCCGTAGAACCAGCGATAGACCCGCCGCGACGAATCCAGCCTTTGCAGCAAATTGCCGTCCGCGCCGTCGATGTCGAACCAGAGGTCGCCGCAGCAGGAGCGGTAGACCGGGGCACCCGGGACGGTGGACTGCGCGGGATAGTTGTCGTTGTCGGCAAGCACGGACGGTACTGCGCAGCCGGCTGCGAGGCGCGTTGTCAGCCTCTCGACCTCGTGCACATCCAGAGATCCCGTTGGTCGATCGCGGGGCGCATCCCCTGCCTTGATCAAGGTCTGAGCGGCAAGGCCCGTCCGATCCCGCCGATAGAGAGTGCCGTTGAATGCAAACCATTCGGTCTCACGGGCCGACGGCGCTCCAGGCTGCCGATCGATCGATGGGGCAGCCGTCCAGTTCGGTGCGGCGTTCATCACGCTGGATTCGGCCGAGGTCAATTGCCCACGCGAGAATAGTCGCCCGTGATCCATGGAGAGCCAGCCGCTGAAAATCCAGGTCAGCACGAAGACCATCGCCGCGAGGCCGATGAGATGATGCAGCGCATGCCAGCCACGATAGGGCGAGCCGATCTGGCCACCTCGAGGTTTGATCCGCGCAAGCCCGAGCACGGCGCCCAGCAATGCTGCGATCAGGGCCAGCAGCGACAAGGTCCAGACCACGCGATCCCACAGTGGCCAGTTGCTTCGCAGCACCGTTGGATAGATCCAGTGCAGCACGCTCCCGACGAGATTCCAGGTCCGCTCGCTGCGCGTCGTATCCAGGACGATCTCGCCGGTGAGCGAGGAGACATAGACCTCCGTTCCGGCGGCGTCGCCGAGGGCAACCCGAAACAAGGGACGATGGCGGTCAAAGCCGTTCGGCACGCTCCATTGGTCATAGTCCGAGCGCGCAACGATCGTGGCCCGCGCAGCATCGAGCCCACGGCTGCGGGCGTGATCTCGCGCGATGGCCAGCACGACGTCGAATGATTTGACCGACGCGTCGGCCCCATCGGAGGCGCGGACTGCACCCGCGCGCGACGGCCCCGCGACGATATAGACCGGTCCGTCGCTGCGCTGGATCAGGCGAACGCGCGTCGCATCCGCGATGCCGCTTGCGGCCACGGCATCGGCGACCGCAATCCTCGTCTCAGCGCTAGCCAGCGGCACGAGCCCGGCAAAACGTTCCGTTTCCGTCAGAGATGGGAACGGAACGAAGTGCATCACGATTCCCGTCGCGAACCACATCGCGAACAGCAGGCAGAACGCGATCCCGAGCCATCGATGCAGCAGGACGAGCGCGCGCATCATTGATCAGCGTCCTACCATTTGAACGCAGCCGAGATCTCATAGGTGCGCGGCGTGCCCAGCAGGATCTGGTCAGGATAGAACGGATCGCCCCAGATCGCGTAGCGCTTGTCGGTGATGTTGCGCACCCGGAAGGTCAGGCGGGCCTGGTCGACCGCATTGAATACGGCCTTGGGGACGTCGACGAAAGCATAGACGTCCGCGACGGTGTAGGCCTTCAGCGTCACGGTGTTGGCATCGGTGTTGTAGCGGTCGCCGACATGGCGACCGGTGATGCCGAGCTCGACCGTCCAGGGCGTGAAGAACCGGTAGGACGCGCCGGCATTGGCGACGACGCGCGGCACGTTCGGCGGCGTGTTGCCGGAAAACGAGCCGCCGACAAAATCGTAGTCGGCGTAGCGCGCATCGACATAGGCGATGTTGCCCCAGAGGCGCAGAGGCTCGATCGGACGCACGGACGCGGCAAGCTCGACGCCCTTCGACTCCTGCCGTCCGGCAAGGTTGAGCTGCATGCCGCCGGCCGCGGCATAGACGTTCTTGCGCAGGATGTCATAGGCCGAGAACGACCACTCCGCCCGGTTGTCCCAGAACAGGTGCTTGACGCCGGTTTCGTAGGTGCGCGCGGTGGTCAGGTTGAGCGGATCGGTCGGATTGAGCAGGAAGATGTTGTTGGCTGCGATGTCGGCGCCGGTCGCATATTGGCTGAAGAAGGTCAGGCCCGGAACGGCTTCCCATGTGTAACCGATGCGCCCCGTTGTCGGGACCCAGGATTGCGAGAACGGGAAGTTCGCCTTCTCCAGACCGAACTTGTCGGTCGAATTGCGGTCGAGCCCGATATGCTCGACGCGCAGGCCGCCAACCAGCGCGAAGCTGCGCGTGAGCTTCAGCCGGTCCTCGAATGACAGCGCCTCGTTGTCGATCCGCGCGGTCTGCTGCTGAATGGTGAGCAGGCCGCAATAGCCGCGAGGCGGATCGACCAGCGGAACGGAATCGCCGGGAAAATTTGCGGCGCCCGGCCTCACGAAATCAAGGTAGCTCGAGGACAACGTCGTGACCAAGCGGTTGTCAAAGCCGGCGATATTCGTATCCCAGATCAGGTCGGTGATGTTGCCGACCAGGCGTTGGCCGTGCGCAACATAGAAGCGCTCACGGTCAACCATGTTGGTACCGGAATTGAACGCCTCGACCTCATTATTGAACCACGTGCGCTCTGCGCCATAACCATAGGCCTGGCTCTTCAGCGTCAGGTCGGGCGCGAGCTTCAGCTCGAAGCCGCCGCGCAGCCAGACCTCCTGTGCGACGTTGCGATTGTCGAGGACGTTGTAGTTGGTGTTGAAGGTGCGATCATCGATCGTGACCGGGCCGAGATTGGTTTTATTGTAGTTCGAGACGTAATTGCCGGACACGATCCCCGTCGTCGCATGCGAGCCGCTGAACGCGATCGGCACCAGCGGCGCACCCCAATAGGCTTTCGAGCGATCTTCCCGATACTCGATCGCACCCCAGACCTTGAGGCTGTCGGAGAAGCGGTAGTTGAGCTGGCCCGACACGTCGAGCGTCTTGGTGTTGGTGTCGTCGGCAAAGCCGTTGAGCGAGGAACGGCTGACGTCGAAGCGGTAGTCCAGCCCCTGCACATTGGTGCTGCCGCCCGAGCCGTAATGCGCCCGGAACGAGTTCAGCGAATCCCAGGAGAAATCCGCCTCGTTCCGGATCGGACCGGTGTGCGGCTGCTTGGTGACGAAGTTGATCGCACCGCCGGCGGCGCCCTCGCCCGAGATCAGCGACGCCGGGCCTTTCAGGAATTCGACGGCCTCCAGATTGGCCGTGTCGGTGATCCGCGAGGTCATGTTCTGCGGACCGATCTTGATGCCGTTGTAGAGCGTGTTGATCTGGCTGTTGGTGAAGCCGCGCATGGAGAACGCCGAGGGCTCGGCCGGATTGTCGCCGGATGTGACGCCCACCGCTCCCTGCGCGACGTCGGACACGGTGCGATAGCCCTGCTCACGCATGGTTGCGGCCGAGATCACCTCCACGGTCGCGGGCGTTTCGCGCACGGTCAGGCCGAGGCGCGAGGCGCTTTCGGCGACTACGTTGGTGTTGAGCGGCGTTTGCGCCGCTGCGATCGGCACGACAGGCTTGGGCACTGCGGATGCAGTCACCGGCCGGCGCGCTGCTGCGCGACGTGGGCCCTGCGCCTCCCGCGCGGCGGGCTTGGCCTGCTTGCGGGATTGGGCGGGCGTTACCTCGACCGGCGGCAGAGGTTCCGGGGCCTGCTGGGCCAGTGCGGCGGGAGCATCAAGGATGACAAAGGATGTGAGCGCCGCGGATGCGAGCAGGAATGCACGCGGTCGTACAATGCGAACAGGAGACACCGTCTTGGACCTCGGAGTGACGTCAGTGGCACGTCACAGCGAACCAAGGTCCCATCTTCCGGCTTCCAGCCTTCCGATGAAGCCGAATGTCTGTACTCCCCGACCGACATCTTCGCGTGTGACCACGGCTGACGGCAGGTCTCCTGGCTCGCGGGTCAGTACCTTGCATCGCCTTCCCGGGACCGAGATACCCAGTGGCACGTGACGCAAGATTCGCCGCTACAGTTGCGGGGGCAGCCACGGCATTGGGGACAACGTCCCCGCACCGCATTCCCTTTTCATCCCCTCTCGGGGAAACCGTCGCGAGCATCTAGGATTACGATCCAGACAGAGTCAATGTGCCAGTTGCGGCGTTATTGCCACAACGACCAGTTTCCTTGGAGATAAGCATGGAAGGCGAGACCTTCCTCTGGCTGATACGGCACGCGCCCGTCGATGGCGTCCCAGGGACGATCCACGCAGCCGACGCGCCGGCCGATCTCGGCGCTCGAGCGCAGCTCGAGGCTCTGCGACACCGCCTGCCGCGGGACGCCACGAGCTATGCGAGCCCGTCGCGGCGCACGGTTGAAACGGCCCGCGCGCTGGGGCTCGAGCCGCTGCAGCTGGACGGATTCCGCGAGCAAGATTTTGGTGACTGGACCGGCCGTCGGCATGACGAACTCGCCGCGACCGGTGGCGAGGCCTATGCACGGTTCTGGAGCGATGCGGCGCGCGGACGGCCGCCGGGCGGCGAAAGCTTCGAGGAACAGGTCGCGCGCGTCCGGTTAGGTCTGTCAAAGATCGGCGCCGGCGCCGCAACGCTCGTCGTGCATTCCGGCACGATCCGCGCGGCGCTTTGCATCGCGCTGGATCTGACGCCACAAGCGGCGCTCCGCTTTGTGATCGATCCGCTGTCGCTGACCCGGATCGACCGGCTCGCGACCGGCTGGCGCGTCGTCTCGGTCAATCAGCCGATGATTTAATCAGGCCGGACGATCCGGCACATTGGCCTGCGCAAAGGTCGCCATGCCGTTGTGGAGCGCGCAAGCCGACCGCACCAGCGGCAGCGCGATGGCCGCGCCCGATCCTTCGCCGAGCCTGAGATCGAGGCTGATCAGCGGTTGCACATTCAGCGCGCGCAGCACCAGCCGATGTCCCTGCTCGGCGGATTGATGCGAGGCCAGCAAGAAAGGCTGGCACGAGGGGTTGAGCCGCGCCGCCGCCAACGCCGCGACCGACACGATAAAGCCGTCGATCAACACGGGGATGCGGCGCTGTGCAGCGGCGATAAGGGCACCGCAGATGGCCGCGATCTCGAGACCGCCGACGGCGCACAGGATCTTTTCGGGCGAAGCGCCCGCAACGCCACGGCGTGCGATCGCAGTGTCGATCACCCGCGCCTTATGCGTACGGCCGGCCGCGTCGATCCCGGTGCCGCTGCCCGCGATCTCCCCGGCGCTCACGCCCAGCAAGCCGGCCGCGATCGCCGCCGATGTCGTGGTGTTGCCGATGCCCATCTCGCCGAAGATCAGAAGATCGGGCTGTCCGGCCTGCGCGCGCGCCACCGCACGTCGGCCGGCTTCGAGCGCAAATGCCAGCTCTGTGGAGGTGAGCGCAGCTTCGACGCTGAAATCGCGCGTGCCGCTGCGCGGCTTGTCGGTCACGATTCCGGCCATCTCCTGCTGCGCCAGCGTGCCGGCGTCGACAACCTCCAGGTTGGACCCCAGCTCACGCGCGAGCACCGAGATCGCGGCTCCGCCGGAGGCGAAGTTCGCCAGCATCGCGATGGTCACTTCTTGCGGATAGGCCGAGACGCCCTGCGCGACGATGCCGTGATCGCCGGCGAAGATGATGATCGGCACCCGCGCCGCGCGCGGTTGCTCGGTTGCTTGCAGGCCCGCAAGCTCGATCGCGAGCTGCTCAAGCCGGCCGAGCGCGCCGGTCGGTTTCGTCAGTTGCGCCTGCCGCGCCACCGCCGCCTCGCGGTGGACTGCGGAGATATCCGGGCATTGTTGGGTGACCCATTCGGGGAGCATGCTGCCTCGCTTGCCTCACGGCCTGCGCTTGAGGATGTAATTGTCCATGATCCAGCCGTGCCGTTCGCGCGCCTCTTGCCGCACCGCGACGATACGCGGGCCGATCTCGGCCAGCGCGCCGGACATGATAATCTGATCGGCCATGCCGAGATAGGCGCCCCACCAGATGTGCAGGCCCGCCGGATCGAGCGACTGGAATGCCGTGCCGCCGTCGAGCATCACCACCACGGTATCGACACCTGCCGGCCAGCCGCCATCGCGCAAGCGGCGTCCGGTTGTAACCAGAAACGGCTCGCCGATGTCGTTGAGCGGAATCGCATGCGCCGCGCACAGCGCCTGGATCGAGGTGATGCCGGGAACAACCTCGATTTTCGGCGAGGGATTGAGCCGCCGCGCGATGCGCAGCGAGGAATCATAAAGCGAGGGATCGCCCCAGATCAGCAGCGCGACCTTGCCCTCGCCTTTGAGATGATCTGCGATCGTCTGCGACCAAGCCGCAGCCACGGCATCGTGCCAATCGTCCACGCCCTTGCGGTAGTCCGCTTCAGCGGCGTCGCGCACGGGCAGATCGAACTCGGCAACGCGCGTCTTATCGTTGGTGAGCACATCCGCGCAGATCGTCCGCCTGAGATCGGCGAGGTCGGACTTGGCCGTCCCCTTGCGCGGGATCAGGACGAGATCGGCCGCGTTGATGGCAGTGATCGCGGCGCGCGTGAGCCGCTCGGGATCGCCGCAACCGATGCCTATCAGGGAGAGCGTGAGCATCGTGCCCGCGAAGGGCGGCCATGACGGCCGCCCTTTCGCTTGTCTCTAGGCCGCGTTGTGCAAACGCGGTGTGACGAGGCCGGACGCGGTGACGCCGCGCAACGACTTCGCCAGCGCCAGCACGCCGAGATCGGCGAGCGGCTCGATCACGATGACCAGCGCATAGGACGCCGCGAAGGTCGCGATGTTGGCGAGGTTGGTCGCGCCGAAGCCCGATCCATAAATCGCCCAGAACGCCACCCAGGCGATGACACCCGCCTGATAGGTCGTCGAAAGCGCCAGCGCCTGGCGGTACTTCAGATCGACATAGGCCGTGTTGCGCGAAATGATCCGCGTGGCGATCGCCTGGATCCCGAACAGCGGCACCAGCAGCGTGGTGACGTTCATGCCATATTGCGGCAGGTCGGGCGGCTCGAAGAAGATGCCCTGGAACAGCAGGCCGAACGCGAGGCCGAACGCCGCGGGCGCCGCTCCAAACAGCAGGAACAAGGTCGAGCCGAGGATGAAGTGCACTTCGGACACGCCGACCGGGAAGTGCGGCAGGATCTCGAAGAAGACAAATACAAGTCCCGTAGTGGCGAGCGTGCGCGCCGCGAACGACGTGATACCCTGCTCGCGCACGGTCTCGACCGCGAGCTTCAAGGCAACGCCGCCGACGGCGATGCCGGTTGCGTAACTCAGCACGAGCTTGGCGTCCGAGACTAGTCCGGGTTCGATATGCATGGCTCAGATCCTTCTTGCCGTCACACCCGACGGCCTTGGCCTCAAAACGTGCACGGCCGGTCTCCTGGCTCGCGGTTCACTGGGAGTCTCCGGCCTTCCCGAACCTTGCGGCCCAGTGGCTGATCGAAGTCCCTCACCGCTTACAGTCGCGGGGGCGGCTGGGGTTTTGGGCGCCGCAACTGGGTCCGCCCATCCCCATTCCCGATTATGCTCCGGCGCTTTGCGCCGCGTCGAGCACCATGCCTCTCCTGTGTGCCCCTTTCGCCAGCCGGGCGTCAAGGGGTGAAGGGCGGCCGAGAGCGTCATGACGGATAATCCCCCGCCAGCGCGCCGAACAGGATGACGGCCGCCGTGGAGGCCGCTCCGCCCCGCGCAAGCTGCTCGGCAAGTTCCGAAATGGTGGTGCGAACCAACCGCTCGTCGGGACGGCCGAGCGATTCGGCAAACAGCGCCGGCGTGGTTGGGGCGAGGCCGTGCTCGATCAATTTGGCGACCAACGCCGGAAACGTCCGCCGGCCCATATAGACCACGGTCGTCGCCTCGGGATCGGCCAGCGCTGCCCAATTGAGGTCTGGCGGCAGCTCGCCGGTGACGTCCGCGCCCGTGATGAACTGCACCCGCCGCGAGGTATGGCGCCGGGTCAGGGGAATGCCGGCCTGGGCCGCAGCGACACAGGCCGTGGTGACGCCCGGAATGATCTCGTAGCCGATGCCCGCTTCACGCAGCGTCTCGAGCTCCTCCTCGAGCCGGCCAAAGATGCCGGCATCGCCCGACTTCAATCGCACCACGCGCGCGCCTGTTACGGCATAGTCGACCAGCAGGCGGTTGACATGGTGCTGCTTGGTCGAGGCCCGTCCCGCCCGCTTTCCCACTGCAACAAGATTGGCGCCCGGCCGGGCCAGATCGAGGATCGCGCCCGAAGCAAGATCGTCATAGAGCACGACGTCGGCCTCGCGCAGCCGCGCGGCACCCTTGAGCGTGAGGAGCTCGGGATCGCCGGGGCCGGCGGAGACGAAGGACACAAAACCGCTCACCGGTCCTCCGCGATCAGATGGAAGAACGTGCCAGTGGCTTGTCCCCGCCGCGAGCCGGTCTCGGCGATGACCGCGCCTGTCGCGTCGTGCACGACCGCCAGCGGCGTGTCGGGCTGCGCGAGGATCGTCGAATAGTGGAATTCGTGGCCACGCAGGCGTGCACCGGCCTGATGACCCGGCATCGGCGTGGCGAGTTCGGCTAGACGATAGCCCAGATGCATGCGGCGCTTGGCAAAGCTCGTCTCCAGGCCGAGCAGACCCGTCATCTCGTGGCGGATGCCGTCGGCGTCGGTCAAAGCGGTGCCCAGCACCATATAGCCTCCGCATTCGCCGTGCACCGGGCGCGTTTCGGCGAAGCCGCGCAATCCGGTGTGGAAGCGCGCATTGGCCGCGATCTTGCCGGCCTGCAGCTCGGGATAGCCGCCGGGCAGCCAGCACACATCGGCACTCGGATCAGGGCCTTCATCGGCAAGCGGCGAGAATGTCGATATCTCCGCACCCGCCGCGCGCCACGCTTCCAGCATATGCGGATAGACGAAGGAGAACGCGGCGTCACGGGCCAACGCAATGCGCTGGCCGGGCGGCGTCACGTTGATGCCGCTCGCGACGGGTTGTGGCAACCAGGTGGCAGCCGAACGCAGCACTGCGTCGAGATCGACGTGCTCGGCGACGAAGCGCGCGGCCTCGTCGATCAGCTTGCCGATCTCCGCCTGCTCCTCGGCCTGCACCAGCCCGAGATGCCGTTTCGGCAGGCTGATCTCGGCATGGCGCGGCAGCGCGCCGAACACGGCGATGCCGGCATCCAGCAGCGCATGCCGCACGAGAGCTTCGTGGCGGGGGCTCGCAACGCGATTGAGCACGACGCCTGCGAGCCGCACGCCGGGACGATAGTCGCGAAGGCCCGCGGCGATCGCCGCCGCCGTTTGCGCCTGTCCCGAGGGATCGATCACCAGCAGCACCGGCCAGTCCAGCATCTCTGCAATGTCGGCGGTCGCCCCGGTGCCGCAGACGCCTCGCGCGGCCACGCCGTCGAACAAGCCCATCGAGCCTTCAGCCAGCACGACATCGGCGTCAATGCCGCGACTGACGAGATGCGAGATTGTCCCGCGATCCATCGCCCAGCTGTCGAGGTTGACCGAAGCGCGTCCTGTCGCGGCTGCATGAAACGCGGGATCGATGTAATCGGGGCCGCTCTTGAAGCACTGCACCCGCAATCCGCTGTTGCGCCAGGCGCGGGCAAGCGCCAGCGTCAGCGTCGTCTTGCCGACGCCGGAGGCCGGCGCGGAGATGACGAGCCCTGCCGCCATCAGGACACCTCCGGAAAGCGCGGCTCGGCGCCGACCGGCCGATAGCGGCGATCATAGTCGGCAGCATAGAGACGGCTCTCGGAAAAATCCGCCGCGCCCAGAGTCTTGCCGACCAGGATAAGCGCGGTACGCTCCATCTCGGCTCCGACAGCAGCGTCGAGTGTTGCGAGCGTGGCGCGGACGATGCGCTGGTCGGGCCAGCTCGCACGCCAAACGATCGCGACCGGGCAATCCGCGCCATAGTGCGGCGTCAGCTCGGCGACAACCTTGTCGAGCAGATGGATCGACAGATGGATCGCGAGCACCGCGCCGGTGGTGGCGAACGCGGCGAGCTTCTCGCCTTCCGGCATCGCGCTGGCGCGGCCAGGCGTGCGCGTCAGCACCACCGTCTGGGCAAGGCCGGGCAGCGTCAGCTCGGCCTCCAGCGCAGCCGCGGCGGCCGAGAAGGAGGGAACGCCGGGCGTGACCGTGTAGGGAATGTCGAGCGTGCGCAGGCGGCGGAGCTGCTCGCCCATCGCCGACCAGATCGAGAGGTCGCCCGAATGCAGCCGCGCTACGTCCTTGCCGTCCGCATGCGCGGCGGCGATCTCCGCGATGATGTCGTCGAGTGACAGCGGCGCGGTGTTGACGATCCGCGCACCGGGCGGGCAATGCGCCAGCACGCCTTCGGGCACCAGTGAGCCGGCATAGAGACAGACCGGACAGGCGGCGATGAGGTCGCGGCCGCGCAACGTCAGCAAGTCAGGGGCACCCGGCCCCGCACCGATGAAGTGCACCGTCATGCGCCGTCCCCTTCCGCAATTGCCGCGGTCGCGGTGCGATCCTGCGAGACCACCCGCGTCGCAATCAATCGCGCGCGCGGACCAGCTGCCGCGAGGGCCGCCGCTTCGGCGACCGATCCCGTCCCGAATTTTTCGGCGACGAGTTTTGACCGCGTTGGCGTGTCGATGCCAGCCAACATTTCGGCGGGGACCGCCTTGATCGGCACGCCGCATTCGCGCGCAAGCTGCTTCAGCACTTCCGCGTCCGCCTTGTCGCTGACCGTTGCCACCGCTGCGAGGCCTTCGGGACCGCCGGCCGCCAGAAGCGCCTCACGCAGCGAAGCCAGCGTGACGTCCCGCTTGAATCCGAGCCCGGCCACCTTCATCGGACCGCACTCCATTGCACCACCGGCCGCACCGCCTGCCAGGAGCGGTAGCGGCCGAGCGGAGCGGCATGCGCAATCTCAACCCGCATCAGTTCGCCGCCATCGCGCTGGTGCAGCTCACCCAACAGCGCTTCCGTCTCCAGCGTCACTGCATGCGCGACGAGTCGCGTTCCGGATGCGAGCCGCGACCAGACTGCGTCGAACGTCGCGATGTCGAGACCGCCGCCGATGAAGACGGCGTCAGGCCCGTCCAGGGCAGCAAGCGCCTCAGGCGCCTTTCCCGTGATGACTGTGATTCGATGCGCCAATCCGAACGCCGCCGCATTGTTGCGGATGTTCGCAACGCGATCCTCGCGCGCTTCGATGGCGATCGCCGTCCCGCCGCACAGCGCCCACTCAACCGAGATCGAACCGGAGCCGGCGCCGATGTCCCACAGCCGTTCGCCGGGACGCGGCGCCAGCGCCGAGAGCGCGAGCGCACGGACTGGACGCTTGGTGATCTGGCCGTCATGGACGAAGAGTTCGTCCGATAGTCCCGAGCTGCGGGGAAGACCCTGCGTTCCTCTCGCCTCCACGGCCACCGCGACCAGACTTCCGGCAAGATCGCCTGCGAAGCTGTCGGCGCGATGCTCGTCGATACTTTCGCGCGGCCCGGCAAGCGCGGTGAGCGTCCAGAATGCCGAGGCACCCCATCCGCGTTGCGTCAGCCATTTCGCAAGATCGCCTGCCGCCTTGCCATCGCGCACAAGGCAAATGATGCGTGCACCTCGCGCCAGATGCGGCACCAGACGCTCGAATGGCGCAGCGTGGAGGCCGAGACAGGCAATCGCTTCGAGGCGCCAGCCTAGTCGCGCGGCGGCGAGCGAGAAGGTCGACGGCGCGGAATGCGCAATCCACTCGCCGGCGTCCAGCTTCTCGGCGAGGCTCGCGCCGGCGCCAAACCAGAACGGATCTCCGGAGGCGAGCACCGCCGTTGGGCGGCCACGGCGGCTCAGCACGACCTCTGCATCGAACGGCACCGGCCATGGACGGCCGCGCCCGGTGACGCCGGCCAGTGCAAGATGCCGTTCACCGCCAAACACAGTTTCAGCATTATCGAGCGCCTTTCGGCTTGCCTCGGACAGCCCGGCAAGGCCATCTTCGCCGATACCAATGATGGTCAGCCAGGGATCAGCCATGACGCGCGCCCTCATTCTGGGCGGAACGGCCGACGCGAGCCTGCTTGCGGCGGAGATCGCGCGTGCCGGCATTGACGCAATCTATTCCTATGGCGGCCGCACCCGCGCGCCCGCCGGTCAGCCGTTGCCGACGCGGATCGGCGGTTTTGGCGGCGTCAGCGGCCTTGCCGATTACATCCGCCGCGAAGAGATCACCCATGTGATCGATGCGACGCATCCCTTTGCCGCCGAGATGAGCCGCAATGCGGTCGCGGCATGCGCGGAAACCGGCACGCCACTGATCGCTCTTGAGCGTGCGCCCTGGACTAAAGCGCCCGGCGATAACTGGATCGAAATACCAGACGTCAACGCCGCGGTCGCCGCACTGCCTGAGGCGGCGGCCAATGTGTTCCTCGCCATCGGCCGCCAGCACGTCGCACCGTTCGCGACCAAGCCGCAGCACGCCTACACGCTGAGATTCGTCGATCCGCCCGAAGCGACGCTGCCCTTCGCCGCGGACGTGATCGTGTCGCGCGGGCCGTTCACGCTTGAGAGCGAACTGGAGATGATGCGCGCGCGAGGCATCACCCGGATCGTCGCCCGCAATTCGGGCGGCGACGGCGCCCGCGCCAAGATAGACGCAGCCCGCAGGCTCGGCCTGCCTGTGGTCATGATCGCGCGACCGCAACTGCCGGAACGATTGCGGGTCGAGAGCGCGGCCGAGATCATGCAGTGGCTGGGTCATCGGGCCTGCCTCGGCGCATAGACCCAGCGGCCGACCCGGCGTGTCTGCGAGTTGCCGACGATCACCAGCGTGCGCATGTCGGCCATCTCGGGCGTCGCCTCGTTCAGCCTGACGGTTTCGATCTTTTCATCAGCGGCGCTGATCGCGCGCGCGAAGATCACGAGGCGCTCGCCGCAGCCGGCCTCGTTCAGCACTGCGAGCGCACGGCCAAATCCTTCCGGCCGGCTCGCCGAACGCGGATTATACATCGCAATGGCAAAATCGGCTTCCGCGGCGAGCCGCAGGCGCTTCTCGATCACCGCCCACGGCTTGAGATTGTCGGAGAGATTGATCGCACAGAAATCATGGCCGAGCGGCGCGCCGGCGCGCGCGGCAGCCGCCAGCATCGCAGTGACGCCAGGCAGCACACGGATCGGCAGCTCCTGCCATCGCGGCGCCCGTTCGAGCGCCTCGAACACGGCGGACGCCATCGCGAACACGCCGGGGTCGCCGGAGGACACGATGACGACTTGCCCGCCTTCGGCCGCGAGCCGCAGCGCCTCGCTGGCGCGCTGTAATTCTTCGCGATTGTCGGACGGATGCAAAGTGAGCCCTGCCCGCGCTGGCACGCGCGCGACATAGGGCGCGTAGCCCAGAATGTCGGTCGCGGCGGCAAGCGCGGCGGAGACTTCGGGCGTCACCAGCGCATCGCTGCCCGGTCCGAGGCCCGCAATGGTCAGCGTGCCCCTCATTCGGCGGCGTCCGGATGCCGGCCCTTGCCGTGCACGAGTACGATCGCGAAATAGGGGCAGTCGGCGGCATCGATCTCCGCGAGCCGCACCACGCGCTCGCCGGGCATGGTGCCGCGCTCGACCAGCCACGCGTCGTCCAGCCGTCCGGCGGACGCGAGCGCGCGGCGCACCTTGGCGAGATTGCGCCCGGTCTTCATGACCACGAGCGCATCGGAATCGCGCATGCGGCGTTCGAGCTCTGCTTCGGCGAGCGTGCCCATGAGCACCGTCGTCACGTCATCACCGAGCGCGATCGGCTGTCCGACGCCATTCCAGCAGCCGACCATGCCGGGAATCCCGGCGATCACCTCGATCTCGACACGGCCTTGCAGGCGCGTGTGCAGATGCATGAACGAGCCGTAGAAGTATGGATCGCCCTCGCAGAGCACGACGACATCGACCGCGCGCGCCAGCCGCGCCAGACGTTCCGCCCATTCGTCATGGAAGCCGGCCAGCAGCTGGATGTATTCGGGCGTGTCGAAGGCGATTTCCGTGGTGACCGGATATTCCATCGGATATTCGGTGACGTCGGCAGCCAACATGCCCTCGACGATACGGCGCGCCTGTCCGGGCCGGCCCTTTTTGCGGAAATAGGCGACATGCTTCGCCCCGCGCACCATGCGATCGGCGCGCACGCTCATCATATCAGGATCACCAGGGCCGAGACCGCAGCAGATGATGCGTCCCATCGCTATTCGCTCCGGCTCGCCAGTGCGTTCACGGCGGCGACCGTGATCGGGGAACCGCCGAGGCGGCCCTCGACCGTCAGCGCCGGCACCGGGGGATTGGCCATCAGCGCAGCCTTGGATTCGGCCGCGCCGACAAAGCCGACGGGACAGCCGATGATCGCCGCGGGCCGCGGACAGTCTCGGTCCTCCAGCATGTTGAGGAGATGAAACAACGCAGTCGGCGCATTGCCGATCGCCACGATCGCGCCGTCGAGATGCGGGCGCCATAGCTCCAAAGCCGCAGCCGAACGGGTGTTGCGCATGGACTGCGCGAGCGCGGGAACGGTCTCGTCGCCCAAGGTGCAGATGACGGCGTTGGCGACGGGAAGCCGCGCGCGCGTAATTCCTTCGGAGACCATGCGCGCGTCGCACAGGATCGGCGCGCCCTTCTGCAAGGCCGCGCGCGCAGCCACCGCCATGCCTGATGTGAAGCGGATATGCGCCTCCAGGCCGACCATGCCGGCGGCATGGATCATCCGCACCACCACCTGCTCCTCATCCCGCGTGAAGCGCGCAAGATCGGCTTCGGCCCGGATGGTCGCAAAGGACTGCCGGTAGATCGCCGCGCCGTCGGTCTCGTACGTGTGCGGCATCAGTGCCCTCCCATCAGGATGGAGGGATCCTTGACGATGTCTTCGCGGTTCAGTCCCCGCAGGATGGGCTCATCGCGTGTCGACCCACCGCGCACGAGATCGAAGCCTGCGCCGGTCGCGACCAGAGTGATGGCCGCGGGACCGGAATGGGCGCAACCCTTGGCACAGCCGGAGACGTGGAGCCGTGCGGCCGCGCCGATGTTCGGCGCCAGGGCTGCGGCAAGGCCGCGGGTATCGGCATGCGCCTCGCGACAGCGTGGCGCACCGCTACACGCGATCACGCGCAGCGCAGGGTCGTAGGCCTCGGTGATAAGACCGGGCGCGCTCGGCATCGCGCGCTTGCCTTCGCTCAAAACCATCCGCCATGGCGTCATGCGTAGCGCATGTCCGCAACCGGCGAACTGGTCGAGCGTCGCATGCGCCATCTGTCCGAAGGCGACCCCGACCATCGCACCTTGCGAATAGAGGCCGGGACGCGCCGCGGCCATGATCGGCGCCGGCTCGGCCTCGCCGCGCAAGGCCGCCGGCAAGATTGCACCGGCTGAAAGATGCGCCGCCATCCGCCCCCGCCCGCCCCTGGCGCCGCCTGAGATCACGAACCAATCGGCGAATGCGAGAGCGGTGGTCACGGCCTCGCCACGCGCGACGGCGCGGCCGAGTTTGTCGCCATCAGCCCGCACCAGCAGTCCGCCGGAACGATCGCGTTCGATCCGCACGTCGGCGGAATCGCCCGCAAGCACGCGTGAAGTGCCGTCATCGATGGCGAAGCCGAACTTGGTTGGAAGTTCGAGCGTGCTATCGGCGAGCGCCTCCTCGAGTTCGGCAGCGAGCGATTGTGTTGCGTCTCCGGCACGCCAGAACGGCGTCACAAGGATGTTGCGACGGGATTCGGTGTCGGCGTCGGGGTCGAGCAGCGCCAGTTGCGCAAGGCCGTCGAGCAGCAGCCTGTGGCTGGTCTCGTTGACGCCCCTGATCTGGAGATTGGCTCTGCTGGTCACGTCGATCAGGCCGTTGCCATGGCGTTCGGCGAGATGGGCCAATCCGGAGATTTGTGCCGCTTCGAGCCGTCCGCCGAAAGGACGCACGCGGACCACGAGCCCGTCACCCGATTGCATCGGGCGCAGCGCGCCGGGACACCAGCCCTTGACCACGGAAGCGCTCATGACGCCTCCCGCAGCGCAGCCGCGATCGAATTGCGGCGCGTTCGCCAGAGCGAAGCTTCATACAGGCGCTTGAAACACGTCTCCATCGCCGCCAGCGCCGCCGGATTTTCACGGGCCATGAAGGCGCGGACGTCGTCATGGCCGAGCGTGGCATCGTAGTAGAGGTCGAACAGATGCGGCGGCACGGCGCCGGCCAGATGCGCGAAGGCGGCCATGTGCTCGAGCGTCGCGGTGATCTCGGCCGCCCCGCGAAAACCGTGGCGCATCATGCCGGCGATCCAGGCCGGGTTGGCCGCGCGCGCGCGGACGACACGGGAGATTTCCTCGGTCAGCGTACGCGCATGCGGCTGCTCGGGACGCGTCGCATCGAGATGATAGAGCGATGGTCCTGCCGCGCCGAGATGGGCTGCAGCGGCCGCAATGCCGGCCTCATGCGCGGCATAGTCGGCCGCGAGCAGAAGATCGGTTTCCGGCAAATCCTGCACGTGCACGAAAGCATCGGCGGATGCGAGCCGCTTCTCGATACCGGCACGATCAAGCCTGATCTCGCCATCGGCCGAGAACGCCCATGACGATGCCGAGAGCCACGCTTCGCCGGCGGCGTCGCGCGTCTCGGGCGTGAAGGCGTCCGGGATTGCCGAGAGGCCGACGCCGTATTGTCCGGGACGCGGCGCGAACACGCGCGATGTGCGGTGGCGATATGGATTTTCGTCGCCCTCGTCCTCGCGGCCCGACAGCGCCTCGGCTGCCGCCTCGAACAATTGCGCGAGGCCTGAGAAGACGTCGCGAAACAGGCCCGAGACACGCAGCGTGACGTCGATGCGGGGCCGGCCAAGCTCGGCCGGCGCGATGATGTCGTAGCCGGTCACACGGCCGGATGCGTGATCCCAGCGCGGTGCGAGGCCGGCCAGATGTAGCGCCATGGCAAACTCTTCGCCCGCGGTCCGCATCGTCGCCGAGCCCCAGAGATCGACGACAAGGCCCTTTGGCCAGTCGCCGTGATCCTGCAGATGGCGGCGGAGCAATTCTTCCGCGAGCTTGATGCCTTGCGCATGCGCCGACGGCGTCGGCACCGCGCGCGGATCGACGGCGAACAGATTACGTCCCGTGGGCAGCACGTCCTGGCGGCCGCGATAGGGCGAGCCCGACGGCCCCGGCGCGACGCAGCGTCCCGCAAGCGCGGCACGTAGCGCGTCACGTTCAGCGTCGCCGCAGGCGCCGCGGCCGAACACGTGCAGGCCGTCACCGAACTGGCTTTCCTTGAGATCGCAGACGAAACGGTCGATCCGCGGGATCGCTTCGGCCGGCGCGGCCGCTGCATCGAGGCCGAGATCGTCTTCGAGGCCAGCCGCGCGCGCCTCGTCGCGGATCGCGGCGATCAGACGCTGGCGACGGGCGGGATCGAGGCCATCGGCCGTCGAGTACTCGTCGAGGAGCTGTTCAAGCCTGCGCAGCCCGTCCGGCACCGCTGATGCTGCGAGCTGCGGCGGCAGATGGCCGATCGTGACGGCACCCACGCGCCGCTTGGCCTGCGCGGCCTCGCCGGGATCGTTGACAATGAAGGGATAGATGACGGGCAATTCGTCGATCAGGGCTTCCGGCCAGCACGCCTGCGACAGCGCCACGGATTTTCCGGGCAGCCATTCCAGCGTGCCGTGCGCGCCCATGTGCACGACCGCATCACAGCCCTGCTCGCGGAGCCAGAGATAGAACGCGACATAGGCATGGCGCGGCGTGCGGGCGAGATCGTGATAGTCGGCATCGCGCGTGGTCGCATCGCCACGCTCCGGCTGAACCGCGATGATCGACCGGCCACATGGAATCGCTGCGAAATGGAACGCGCCGTCGCGACACCCCGGATCGGTTTCCGGCGTGCCCCAGGCTTGCGCGAGGTCATCCTGCAACACTTGCGGAAGGTGCGAGAGCGCAGCGCGGTAATCGGCAACGCTCCAGCTCAAGGTCCGCTTGAGCAGCGTCTCGCCAAGCGCATGGACCGGATCGACATCGAAGCCAGCTTTCGCGAGGTCGGACACCAGGGCCTCGACCGAGGCCAGTGCATCGAGACCCACCGCATGCGCGATCTGATGCGGGCGGCCCGGATAGTTGGAGAGCACGACTGCCATGCGCTTGTCGGCGGCCGGCTTCTCGGCGAGGCGACGCCAGGCCGCTACGCGCGCGGCGACGGCCTTCACGCGCTCCTCATCGGGCCTGTGTGCCAGATGCGAAAATTGCAAATCGGGATCGCGCATCGCCGCCGATTTGAAGCTCACCACGCCCGCAAACAGGCGGCCGTCGACCTCGGGCAGCACCACATGCATCGCAAGGTCGCCGGGCGACAGGCCGCGGAGCGAGCTCGCCCAATCCTCGCGCTGTGCCGTGGAGAGCGCGACCTGGAACACCGGGCAGGATGCGGCATCGAACGGCGTCGTGCCGTCGTCGCCCATCGCCGAGAACGCCGTCGCATTGACGATCGCGGCCGGAGGATTTTGCGCGAAATACCCGCGCAACCAATCCGCAACGCCCGGGGCCTTCAGCGAGGTGACGAACACACCATGCGCGTCAAAGCCGCGCTCGCGCAGCGTCGCGATCATCGCATCGATGGGGCCGGTATCCGCGGCGGTGAGGTAGGAGCGATAGAAGGTCACGAGCGCTCGCGGCCTGCCCTCACCCGACGCCGGCGCGGCAATGACGCCGCGCGCCGGATCATAAAAGCCCATCTCGGGGACGGTCATCTCGCCGATGACCGGGCCGGCATAAAGGCCAGAGGCCAGCGCAAGCTGCGCGATCGCGGCTTGCGCTGCGACGGGGCCGCCGGTGTCGCAGAGCACCTTGAGCCGCCGCAATGTCGAGACCGGCAGGGTCGAATACGCATCCAGCCGCGTGTCGTCGCGGCCGTCCGCCGGCAGCACGGCCAGCACGATGCCGCGCTCCTTCGCCAGTTGCTGCAGGGCCGCGAGCCCGTACGACCAATAGGATTCGCCGCCGATCAGACGCACGAGGATGCCGCGCGCCTGCGCCAGAGTGCGCTCGATATAGGTGTCGACCGAGAGCGGATGGCGGAGTTCTGCGAGATTGACGAGCCGTAGTGACGGCAGGCTGTCGCGACCACGGCGCCAGCCGGCCGCGAATGCGGCAAGATCGGAATCCGAATACGAGAGCACCACGAGATCGGCCGGATCCTGGCCGATGTCCCTTGGTATCGCGGTCTCCTCGAGACCGCGGCTCTCGCGGAAGACGACGTGCATCAGATTCCAGTTCCTGAAAGACCAAGTCCTGAAATACCAAGTCCTGCCCTGATCGCGGCCTCGTCGATATCGCCATGCTCGCCGATCACGACGAGCTTTGATTGCCTCGCACCTGCGCCCCAGGGCTTGTCGAACTGGTGGCGCACGCGCTCGCCGACCGCTTGCAGCAAGAGGCGCATCGGCTTGCCTTCCACCGCGATGTAACCCTTGACGCGCAGCACATTCTGCTCCCGCGCCAGACGCTGGACGGATGCAACCAGCGTGTCGATATCGGTGACCTCAGGAAGATCAATCACGACGGAGGCAAAATCGTCGTGCTCGTGATCCTCCTCGCCGTCATGATGCGATGGACGCGCGGCGAGATCGTTCTCGGCGGCAGCACCGAGGCCGAGGATGAGGCGCGCGTCGATCGCACCGTCGGTGATCGCCAGCATCGGCACGCGGCGCGACATCTCGGCGGTGATCGCCGCCTTGGCCGCTTCGAGGCCTGCCGCGCCCGCAAGATCCGCCTTCGTCAGCAGCACGATATCCGCGCAGGCAATCTGGTCCTCGAACACTTCCGATAGCGGGGTCTCGTGATCGAGATTTTCATCGGCCGCACGCTGCGCTTCGACGGCGTCAGGATCCGGCGCGAAACGGCCGGCAGCGACAGCTTCGGCGTCGGCCAGCGCGATCACGCCATCGACCGTGATGCGCGAACGGATCTCCGGCCAGTCGAACGCCTTCAGCAGCGGCTTGGGCAGCGCCAGGCCCGAGGTCTCGATCAGGATATGATCGGGCCGCACCGGCCGCGACAGCAGCTTCTCCATGGTCGGAATGAAATCGTCGGCGACGGTGCAGCAGATGCAGCCATTGGCGAGCTCGATGATGTTCTCTTCTGGGCAATTCGCATCGGCGCAGGATTTCAGAATCTCGCCATCGACGCCCTCGCTGCCGAACTCGTTGACGAGCACCGCGAGCTTCTTGCCGTTGGCATTGGCAAGCAGATGCTGGATCAGCGTGGTCTTGCCTGAGCCGAGAAAGCCGGTGACGACCGTGACCGGGACTTTTGCGAGCGAATTCATTCGGCGGCCTCCGGCACGACGGCCAAGGGGAGAATGGGGGGAATGCGGGCAAGCGACTGCTTGCGGAAGATCTCCGGGCGGCTGCGCCAGGGCACGAGGCCGTCGGACGCGGCCGCATAGGCCGCGGCGCCCGCGACCACGTCGCTCGCATTCGCATCCGACAGACGGCCATAGACATAGGACCAGCGGCCGGGCGCGCTGAGCGCGACCGAGCAACCCTGGTTGCATGCAGACAGGCATTCGACGGGAACCACGCTGACACCGTCGGGCACGCCGGCCTCGAGGATCGCACCATGCAGGCGCTTGCCGGGCGTCGTCTCGCCCTCGCCAAGCGTCTGGCCGGCGCGGCAGGTGATGCAGACATGAAGTGTGACGGTCATCGCTTCTTCCAGAATAAACAGCGGGAAGCGAAGAGGCCCACGAACCGTTCTTGCGAAGGCCCGTTTCCCCGTCGCGGAACACCCCGTCCGCCGGTCCAAAATCGTCCGCGTTGGCAGGTCTCCCGGCTTGCGGAGCAGGGTTTCCCCTTCGATCCCCGCCTTCCCGATCCCCAGGGGATCAGTGGCTTCGGGCATCTCTCCGGTCACGGTCGCGGGGGCGGCTGCATTTTGGAACCAAATCTTGCCGATTCGGACCCTATCGCATTCCCTCTTCGCCTGTCGTAGGACAGGAACCAACGCCGGGCCACCATTTGCCCCCGACCGCCTCTTGTCAAGCCGAAGGACCCCGTCCGATGACGTCAGAACCGGATACCCAGACGGCCGACGAAACCGACGCCCGCCACGCCTCCAAAATGGCGAAGAAGAAGGTCGCCCGCGACAAGATCATGGCGACCAAGAGCGGCGAAAAGGGCCTCATCATCGTCCACACCGGCGCCGGCAAGGGCAAGTCCTCCTCAGCCTTCGGCATGATCGTCCGCTGTGTCGCCCACGGCTTCCCCTGCGCCGTCGTGCAGTTCATCAAGGGTGCCTGGGATACCGGCGAGCGCCGCATGCTGACCGGCCATTTCGGCGACCTCTGCCAGTTCCACGCCATGGGCGAAGGCTTTACCTGGGAGACGCAGGACCGCGCCCGCGATATCGCCGCCGCGCGCGCCGGCTGGGAGAAGGCCAAGGAGCTGATCCTCGACCAGAATCTCCGCATGGTCGTGCTCGACGAGATCAACATCGCGCTGCGCTACGACTATCTAGACATCGCGGAGGTCGTCGAATTCCTGACGACCTCGAAGCCGCCGATGACGCATGTCGTGCTCACCGGACGCAACGCCAAGGACGAGCTGATCGAGGTCGCTGATCTCGTCACCGAGATGACGCTGGTCAAGCATCCCTTCCGCTCCGGCATCAAGGCGCAAGCCGGCGTCGAGTTCTAAGAAACTCGCGATGGCGCGCGCATTGATGATCCAGGGGGCCGGCTCGGACGTGGGCAAATCGCTCATCGTCGCCGGCCTCGCGCGCGCCTTTGTGCGTCGCGGCTTGCGCGTGCTCCCGTTCAAGCCGCAGAATATGTCGAACAACGCGGCCGTCACCGTCGACGGCGGCGAGATCGGCCGCGCCCAGGCGCTCCAGGCGCTCGCCGCGCGCGTCGAGCCGCATACCGACATGAACCCGGTGCTGCTGAAGCCGGAGACGGATGTTGGCGCGCAGGTGATCGTGCACGGAAAGCGCATTGCGACCGCGCGTGCGCGTGAATATGCGGCGATGAAGCCGTCATTGATGGCTGCGGTGCTGGAGAGCTTCGAACGGCTGAAGGCGCGTGCCGATCTCGTGCTGGTGGAAGGCGCCGGCAGCCCGGCCGAGGTGAACCTGCGCAAGGCCGACATCGCCAATATGGGGTTTGCGCGCAAAGCCGATGTGCCGGTCGTGCTGGTCGGCGACATCGACCGCGGCGGGGTCATCGCGCAACTCGTCGGCATCCAGACGGTGATCGACCCCGATGATGCCGCGATGATCCAGGGATTTGTCATCAACAAGTTCCGTGGCGATCCCACGCTGTTCGACGACGGCTACAGACTGATCGAAGAGAAGACCGCATGGCGCGGCTTTGGCGTGCTGCCCTGGTTCGGGCGCGCCGGCGAGTTGCCGGCTGAGGATGCGCTGGGCCTGAGCGATGCGCGCAAGCCCGGCCAATGCAAGATCGCCTGTCTCGCGCTGTCGCGGATCGCCAATTTCGACGATCTCGATCCACTCAAACTCGAGCCCGGCATCGATCTCGTGATGGTGCGGCCGGGCGAAGCCATTCCCGGCGACGTGCGCCTCGTCATCATCCCCGGCTCGAAATCCACCCGCGGCGATCTTGCCTTTCTGCGCGCGCAAGGCTGGGACATCGATCTCCTGGCGCATCACCGCAGAGGCGGCCATGTGCTCGGCCTCTGCGGCGGTTATCAGATGCTCGGACGCAGCGTCACGGATCCCGATGGGATCGAGGGCCTCGCGGGCGACACAGCGGGCCTCGGGCTTCTGGACGTCGAGACGGTGATGAGCCCGCAAAAGACGCTGACGCGCGTTGCGGCCGTGCATGCCGCAACAGAACAGCCGATTGAGGCCTATGAAATCCACATCGGCCGCACCGATGGGCCGGATCGCGCGCGGCCATTCGCAAGGCTGAACGGCGAACCGGAAGGCGCGATCTCGCGCGACGGGCGCGTGCAAGGCAGCTATCTGCACGGCCTCTTCACGTCGGATGATTTCCGCAAGGCGTTCTTGGCAAAGCTCGACATTCCCGCGGGCAACGAGCCCTATCACGCAAGGGTCGAGAGCGCTCTCGACGCGCTCGCCGATCACATCGAAACCCATCTCGACGTGGAAGGCCTGCTCGCGCTAGCGCGCTAGCGCCTCGGCCACGCGCGTCCATTCGGATTCGCCGCCCGGAAGCCCGAGGCGCAGCCATGTCGGCTCTCGCGCGAACACGCGCGACCAGATATGGTGACGCGCCAGCTTCTCCTGCGCGGCAAGCGCGTCAGGCGTCTCGTAGAGACGAAACAGCGGCGTCCCGCCAGTGACCGTCCAAGCTTGCGACTGCACCATGCCGTCGAGGCGACCGCAGTCTCGCGCGAGCCGCGCGGACGTGGCCTCGGCCCAGGCATCGTCATGCAGAGCGCGGCAACCGATCGCGATCGCCGCTCCCGAGACCGGCCAAGGCCCCGACATCGAGGCGATCCTGGCGATGTCGGACGAATTGCCGAGCGCGAAACCGAGCCGCAGGCCGGCAAGGCCGTAAAACTTTCCGAAGGAGCGCAGAATCAGCAGCCCCGGCCGGTCCTCGGATGCAAGCGATAGCTGCGGGGCCACATCGGCAAAACTCTCGTCGATGACGAGACGGCCGACGCGTGGCAGAAGCGCCAGCAAATCCCTTGGTGTGTGGCATCGGCCGTCAGGGTTGTTGGGATTGACGACAATCGCGAGGTCGGCGCCCGCCAGCGCGTCGAGCTCCCCGACCTCCTGGACCTCCCAGCCCGCGGCCGAGAGGACCCCGGCATATTCATTGTACGTCGGCGCGAGGATGCGCGCGCGGCCGGGCGGCGCAAGTTGCGGCAGCAGTTGGATCGCGGCTTGTGCGCCGCCGAGCGCGACAACCGCCGCGCTCGTGCGGTAAGCGTGCCGCGCCGCCTGATGCAGCGCCTCGATTTCGCCGCGCGACGGCAACGCGCTCCATGCGCGCGAGCTCACCTCGCCCACGGGATAAGGCAGGCGGTTGATCCCGGTCGACAGATCGATCCAGTCCTCCGCGCGACCGCCGAAGCGCTGCTGGGCCTGATCGAGATTTCCACCGTGCTCGCGCATGCGCTGTTCTTTCACGCGAAGGCCAGGATCGCAAGGACACCGGCGAGCAGCAGCATAGCGCGGCGGTAGACCGTCAATCCTCGATCGATGTCGGCGGCAAGCGGATCGCGCGCAGCTTCATTCAACCATGGCTCGTTGGTGGTGCTCCCGTGATAGAATCGCGGACCGCTGAGCCGCACACCAAGCGCACCCGCCATGGCGGCTTCCGGCCAGCCGGCATTGGGCGATCGATGTCGGCGTGCATCCCGCGTCATGCACGACAGCGCCTCCGATCGTCGTGGCGCCAGCAGTACGAACAGAAATCCGGTCAGCCGCGCCGGAATGAAATTGGCGACATCGTCGATGCGCGCCGCGGTCCAGCCGAAGGCTTCGTGCCGTTCGTTGCGGTGACCGATCATGGAGTCCAGCGTGTTGATCGCCTTGTAGCCCAAAATGCCGGGCAGACCGAACAGCGCGCCCCAGAACACCGGTGCGACGATGCCGTCGGATGCATTCTCGGCGAGGCTCTCGATCGCCGCGCGGGCGATGCCGGCCTCGTCGAGCGCGGCGGGATCGCGGCCGACGATGCGCGAGACCGCGTCGCGCGCGGCGGCGATGTCACCGGCCCGCATGGGATTTGCGACGGCAGCAACGTGGTCGTGCAGCGAACGCAAGGCGACCAGCGGCCAGCCCAGGACGCCGACCAGCACGATCTGGATCCAGCCTAAGGGAAGCAAGGATTGAACTGCCCAGCCGAGCGCGACGGAGAGCACGATCACGACGAGTGCTCCGGCGAGACCAGCGGCGCGGCGAAATGCCGGCGGATCGGACGGTCGATTCCAGGCGTTATCGATGGCAGAGATCAGCCGGCCCAGCCACGTGACGGGATGGCCGATCCGCGCGAACAACCACGACGGCCAGCCCAACAGGACATCCACCGCCATCGCCACCGCCATCGCACCCGCAAAACCCACACCCGCCTCCTGTCTTGCCCCTGTTGCGCAAAGCGAAGGCCGAACGCAAGCCCCCGACTGCCTGATTTCGGCTTTGTCTTTGGCCGCGTTTGGTGATTAGTCAGGCCCACAGGAGACCTTTATGGCCGTCATCTTGATCACGGGCGGAGCGCGATCGGGCAAGAGCGCCCATGCGGAAAAACGCGCACGCAGCTTTCCGGGCCGTCCCGTCTACATCGCGACGGCCGAGGCGCTCGACGCGGAAATGGAAGCACGCATCGAAAAGCATCGCAGACGACGCTCAACCGATTGGATCGAGCGGGAGGTACCGCTCGATCTTCTGCAGGCGCTGATGGAAACCGATGGCGGCGGGCCTAGACTGGTGGACTGCCTGACCCTGTGGCTCTCCAACATGATGCATGCGCAGCGCAACTGGGATCACGAAGTCATGAAGCTCGCCGTCTTCCTGCGCGCCCAGAAGAGCCCCGTCGTCTTCGTCACCAATGAAGTCGGCCTCGGCATCGTCCCCGACAATGCGCTGGCGCGGAGCTTCCGCGACGCGGCCGGATTCATGAACCAGGCCATCGCGGCCGTTGCCGACGAGGTCGAATTCGTCGTCGCCGGCCTGCCGATGAAGCTGAAATGATGCCGCGCGACGAACTCTTGCGAGACGTCATCGCCGATCTCAGGATCGCGACATCGTTCGTGACGATCCTTCCCGTCGCCTCGTCGAAGCCAGCCGGCGACGGGGCCATCGCGCGCGCGGCATGGGCGCTTCCCGTTGCAGGGCTGGCGGTCGGCCTTAGCGGCGCTTTGGTTTATGCGATCGCCAGCCGGTTCGGTCTGGCACCGAATCTTGCCGCCCTGCTCGCGCTGGCCGCGACCGCCCTCATGACCGGCGCGCTGCACGAGGACGGCCTTGCCGATACTGCCGACGGGCTCGGTGGCGGCCGCACGCGCGAGCGCAAGCTCGAGATCATGCGCGACAGCCGGATCGGCACTTATGGCGTCTGCGCGCTGATCCTGTCGTTCGGCCTGCGCTGGAGCGCGCTCGCGGCGATCGCCAATCCGTGGGCCGTCGCGCTCGCGCTGTGCGCTGCGCATACTGCTGCCCGCGCGGGCTTGCCGGCCTTCATGTCGCAGGTTCCACCTGCGCGACCTGACGGCTTGTCGGCGAGTGCGGGATCACCGCCGGGCCGCAGCATTGCGATCGCCTTCGCCGTTGGGATCCTCGCGCTCGTGCTCGCGCTTGGGCCGGGCAAGGCGCTGGTGAGCCTGATCCTGCTCTCGCTCGCCGGCCTGATACTGGCGCGACTTGCCATCCGCCAGATCGGCGGGCAGACCGGCGACATCCTCGGCGCGTTCGAGCAGACGGGCGAGATTCTGATCCTGCTGGTTGCCGCAGCTTTCCAGATCGGACACTGACGTCATGGTCGAGTTCGATGACACCTTCCGCCAGCACTTGCGCGAGCTGTTCGTGTGGCGCCGTGACGTGCGCCGCTTTCGCACCGACCCGTTGCCGGACGGCGCCATCGATCGCCTGATCGAGATAGCCTGTCTCTCACCCTCGGTCGGCCTCAGCCAGCCCTGGCGCTTCGTCATCGTCGATGACGCTGCACGGCGTCGCGCCGTGATCGACGACTTCAAAGCGTGCAACGCCGACGCACTGAATGCCTATGCCGGTGAGCGCGCGGCGCGCTATGCCACGCTGAAACTGTCGGGTCTCGAACTGGCCCCCGGCCACCTCGCCGTTTTCGCCGACAAGGCCAGCGATGTCGGTCACGGCCTCGGCCGCGCGACGATGCCGGAGACGACGGAATATTCCGTGGTCGCGGCGATCACCGCGATGTGGCTGGCCGCGCGCGCCGACGGCATCGGGCTTGGCTGGGTATCGATCCTCCATCCGGATCGCATTCACGCCATTCTCGACGTGCCGGACACCTGGAACTTCATCGCCTATCTCTGCATCGGTTATCCGGAAATCGAATGCGACCGGCCCGAGCTGGAACAGGCGAAGTGGGAGCAGCGCCGCGGCGCGGATGAGTTCACGCTGCGGCGGTAAGCGCGTGCCCCGTACGGCCTACGACCTGCTCCTGCCAGCAACCGCCGCGACAGGCGCAGGGGTTTCCTGCTTCTGGAACATCAACAACGGCCGGAGAATGATACGGCCATAGGCTTCGTAGTGGTGCTGGGTCGAGACCGCCATCTTCAGCGGCGTCGCGTAATTCGCCTCGAAGGTCATGAACGACGCGTAGGTCCAGGAGAAGCCGACGCCGACCGAGCCCAGCTCGGTGATCCCGGGGAACGTCGAATACACCGCGCCCCAGTCGGTGAAGATGTAGGTGTCGAAACCCCTGAGCCATTGCGACCAATTGTAGTGCAGCTCGGCATTGAAGTAGTAGCCGCTGTCACCGGACGCCGAGTTCGAGGGATAACCGCGCACGGTGGTGGGACCGCCGATCGAGAAGATCTGGTCGCCCGGCAGCAGCTTTTCCTGCGTGTACTGCCAGCTCGCCAGCACATTGGTGCTGAAATTCGCCGGGCCCGCGGCGCTGGTCGCGAACATCGAACCGGTATAGGTGTTGAACGTGCGATTATTGCCCAGCACGTGGTCTTGCCATGTGATGTAGTTCACCGCCGGCGAAACCGTGATCGAATAGGTGTTGCCGGAATTGGTCACCGAGAGGCCCGCCGTGGCCTTGTCGTAATGATCATGGGTCACGGCGACCGTGGCGAAGCGGCTGACCGTCTTGCCCTCGGTCTCCGCGGCGTTGAGCAGCACCAGCCAGTTCTGCGTGACCCAGATCGGCTGGCTGAAATTGACCGCGGCCTGGCTCGAGCGTCCGGTGACGTCGAGCGCGACGAACGGCCCCTGGATGATCTTGATCTTGCCTTCGGTATAGCTGACGCCGGCGCGGCCGCCCCAGGGATTGACCGGAATGCTGTAGGCGACGTTGCCGTTGAGATTACCGTCGGAGCGGACGCCGTAGAAGGTCAGGCGGTCGTCGACGCCGAACAGGCCGTGGCGCTTGTAGAAGGCCCCACCCTCCCAACGCCCGGTGTTTTCCGCGCCCTGGTTGTCGGTGAAGAGTTGCAAGGTATCGACCAGCGGCTCGATCACGGCGAACTGGAGATCGGTCAGGCCGAAGCTCGTGCCGGGCTGGAGCAGCGCCTTGATCTGCACGTCGTTGGTTCGGTTGAACCAGATCACGTCGCGATTGAGTTTTGGAACGTCGAGAACCTCGCCTTCAGGCTCCTTCACGCGCTGAAGGATGTATTCGGTGCGGGTCTGCTTGTTGCCCTCGATGGTCGTCTTCTGCAGCCGGCCTTCGGTCAGCTTGACGCGGACGATGCCGCCCTTGGCATCCTGCTCGGGCAGCGTCGCGATGCCCGTGACGATGCCGCGCTCGGTATAGATGGCGTTGATGTCGGCGACGAGCTGCAGCAGCGAGGCGATGTCGACGTTCTTGCCGACATACTTCTTGGCGATCTCGTCGAGCTCGGCCGGGGTGATGAACTTGGAAGCGTCGAATTCGACCTTGCGCAGGCGGAAATTTCGGCCCGCCCGGCTTCAGGAGCTGGGACTTCTCCCGCTCGCCACCAATCACCGCCGGCCCGTTGAGCTTCGGCGGCGCGCTCTGCTGTTCGAGCTGCCTTCGTTGCCGGTCGACGTCGTTCTGGATCACGCCGGGATTGATCGACGGAATCTGCGCCCGCGCGGAAGCGATGCACGACGCTGCGAGCCCAACTCCTAATGCCGCCCCCAGAATCCGCATCCCTGGTCCCGTTACCATGCCTGTGCGAGACGGCCGATAGCCGGCTTCACCGCCTCGATCGCCGCGTCCTTCCAGCCGGCGCGTCCCACGCGCTGGCCCTGCCGGCGCAGCTTGCGCATGTCGCTCAGCCCCTCGACGTTGACGGCGGGACCAGAACCGATGGTCTCGACCGGCCGCGGCATCAGCAGTGCATCGAGCCGCGCCTTGCCGGAGAGACCGAGCAGGTAGAAGGTCCCCCCGTCCTTCTTCGCGAGCCAGGTCTCTATGCTCTCGGTGCCCTCGCCATCGACAGAGATGTTGCGCACCATGCTCGCGCCGGTGAAGTCGTTGCAGCAGGTGTGGGTCGGCCCATAGTTGGTGACCGTCGCGGAGACGTTGCCGGTGTAGAACACCACATAGGCGTTGCTGACATTGGCATTCCCGACCTGGTTCATCGTGAACACGCCACCCGGCTGGTAGAGCTGGAGCGACGGCCAGTTGGACGGGGCCGGCGTACGGTTGTTGAGCAGCACCTGCTGGGTTGCCGTGGTCAGCATCAACTGGCCCGGCACATAGCCGTTCAGGATCGCAACTGCGTGCGCATCGCTCCAGAAGTTGGCGTCCACGACCCTGAACTGGTTGATGATGATGCTGTCCGGATCGATCGAGACGTTGGCCGAGGTTGCGGTGCCGCCGTTGTAGCCGGTGATGTTCATGATCAGCGGAACCGACGGGTTCGAGCGAACCTGCTCGCCCTTGACGTTGATGGTATCGGCGGCGAGGTCGAGCTCCTTGACCACGCTGACCCAATCGATGGTCAGGTCGCCCGATGAAGTCAGCTTGATCACATTGCCGCTGACCCGGTCCAGCGAGACCGATCCGGCCACATCGAAATGCGTATCGCCGCTGGCCGAGATCGATCCGCCGCGGAGCGAGCCGGTGTCGGACTTGACGTTGAGGTCGCCGGCATCGCCCGGGATGCCTGTCGTGGTGAGCTGGCTGAAGACGATGTCGTTGACGGCATGCAGGGTCTGTGTGCCGCCGCTGATCGCGGTGCCAACGGTGATCCCCCCGGCAGTCGCGGTGACGTCGAGCGTGCCGCGGGTCGTGAGATTATCCCAATGAACGACAGTGCCGCTCAAGGCCGCGGTGCCGGTCGTGGCCGTGAGGTTATGACCGGTGTTGCTGCCTGCCGCGATCAGCCTTGCCGAGCCGTTGGCGGAGACCGAGCCGAGCGTCGGCACGCCGCCCGACATCACCGTCTGCGCCAGGATGAAGCCGTTGTCGGCGGTGACGTTGATGTTGCCGACGTCGCCGCTGTAGCCGGTGGCCGCGAGGGACTTGAACGTCACGTTCTGGGTGGCGTGGACCGTCTGCGACCCGCTGCTGTCGGCGGTGCCGATGACGATGCTGCCATTGCTCGCAAGGGCGCTGAAGGTGCCGCTCGCACCCGCCGCCGTACCCGCCAGCACCTGATCGAGCGTCAGCCCACCGGTGCCGAGGATGTCCACGCTGCCCTTCACTGCCGAGAGCAGGCTCGCCTCGGTGTCGGTCAGAGACTTCAGATAGATGTCGCCGGCACTCGTGCTTGCCGACAGCCGCGCGGCGCTGAGGATGAACCGGCTCGTCGCGTTGCCGATGCCGTTGGATGCGCTCAGCGAAACTTCGGCACCCGAGCCGGACGCGACGAATTTGGTCTGGCCGTCGCCATTGTCGATGATGGCTCCGAGCGAGGCGACGCCGCCGGAGGTGACGATGATCGAAGGCGTGTTCGAGGCCGCGGTATAGGAGAGCGATGAATTCAGCTGGCCGATGCTCGCGTCGCCGGTGGTGGTCACGGAGATCGCGCCGGCCGCGTTGATGGCGGAGTAAGCTCCCATCGACAGTGTCGCGGCTACCAGCGTCACCCCGCCGACGCTGCTGGTCGCTGTCACGGGGGCCGTGCCGATGCCGGCCGCGAAGGTCATGCCACGGTTGGCGAGGAGCTGCATCAAGCCGCCGCTGGCGAGGTCGGCATTGATGGTGAGCGCGCCGCGCGCAACGTTCAGCGTCTGTGCGCCGCCGGATGTCAGCGTCCCATAGGCGCCGTTGGTGCCGACCACGAGATCGCCGGTGACCGCGAGGATGCTGAGATCGCCGACCGCCGAGCCGGTCACGGCGCCGGAGATATTCACCTGCACCGGCTGGAAGGTCGAGCCGTTGAAGCCGATGCTGCCGCCGGCGCGCAGATCGAGGTCGGTGCCGAGAATATGGATCGCGGTACGGTCCGTGAAGCCGGACTCGGCGTAGATGCTGCCGGTCGCCGCGAGCTGGATTGCATTGCCGGCGGCGATGTTGCCGAGAATGAGATCGCCGGTGGTCTGCTTCACATAGATGCCCTGCGCCGACGAAACCTGGTCGAGCTGGTCGTTGGCCGGGTCGGCGAAGGCGATCTGGATCGCGTTCGCGTTGGTCGCGGGATTGCTTCCGGCAGCCCCGGGAGCGCCGACATTGCCGTGCTCGGCGATCAGGGTGAGGTTGCCGATATCGCCGGAGATCACCGGCGTACCGGTCACGCCCGCGGCGGCGGTGATGCTGGTGACGGCGTCGAGCTTGACGTCGCCGCGGCCGGTCACCTCGATGCCGTTGGCCTGCGCGGCCGCGATCGGGCCGTAGTTCGCGGTGATGCCGCCGAGCGTGAGGCTGTTCTTGCTGCCGAGATAGACATTGGTCAGCGCCTTGGCCGAGATCGCAATCGGGTTGTCGACAACGACGAGGTTCTGCTGCGACAGGCTGACCGTATAGGTCACGACGTGGGTGGTCGGATCCGTGACCGCGCCGACGGTGAGCTGACCCGGACCGGCCGTCGCGAGCAATCCCCTTTGCGCCGGCGTCAGCGACGAGGAATCGACGCTGGTGAAGGTGAACGTCTGGGGCGCAGCCGAATTGCCGACCGAGCCGTGCGGCGCGTAGAGCATGATCTGGTTGGCGCTGACGTTGGCCACGACGTTCTCGTCGATCGGCGGCGGTGCCGCGCCGACGGCCGACGACGAGACGGTGTAGGCGAGCTGGCTCTGCGTCCACTGCGCGCCCGCGGTGATGATGCCGTAGACCCGCTCGGTCGACGCGAGCGTATAGGCGTAGTTCGCATTGTAGGTGTTCAGCGCCGTTTGCAGCGCCGTATTGCTCGGCAGGCGCTGATTGGCTGTCGTTACGCCGTCGAACAGCTTCGTGAACAGGGTCGACGACAACGAGCTGCCGAACACGGTTCCCAGCGGATCTGCCGGTGCGGTGCCGAGCAATGTCGTCAGTGAGGTCTTGAGCTCATCGGTCGTGATCTTGCCGAGCAGGAACTGGTCCCTCAGGAACCGCGTCGTGGCCTCGACCTTCATGTCCGTCGTCGAGACGTTCGCGGGATCGATGCCGAGCTTGGCCGCCACCTGCGCCCGCAGCACGGTCAATCCCACCGAAGTCGGGTTGTAGGTGCTGCCGTTCGCGAAGGCGATGTTCTTGAGCTGGAAGTAGTCGTTATAGGCCGACGTCACCATCGACTGGTAGCTGTTGACGGCGTTGGTCGCGGCGTTGCCGCTGAGCAGGTCGAGGCTGGTCCAGACGTCCTGGAGATGCTGGCTCTGCGCCTGGGTGAGACCAACCGCCGCCCTTCCGTTCAGGATGCTGGCCTGGTTGCCGTCCGAGCCGGCCGCCTCGAGGAACACCGGGCCGCCGCTCGACTGGACCGTGCCGAGGCGCAGATCGCCCTTGGACTGCACGATGTAGGTGCCGGTCGCCGAGGCGCTGTCAAGAAACCCGCCATCGACATTGCCGCCGGCCTGCGTGGTGCCCGTCGCCTGGATCACGAGCGGATTGATGTTGGTCAGCGTGCTCGCGCCATTGATGACGGCGCTCGTCGCACCGATCGCGCCGGCGGTGGAGTTGATCTCGACGTTCTTGCCGATCACGACGGCGTTGGCGACGTCGTAGGGCGAGGCCGAGTTGATGTCGCCGGTCGCCGAGATAAAGACGCTGCCCTGCGGCGTGCTGCCCGCCGAATTCACCTTCACCTGATTGATCGAAAGCGAGCCGACGGCCGCGATCGCGATGTCGTGGTCGATTGAACTGGCCGTCAGGCTGCCGCCATAGACCTGCACCTGGACGGGAACACCGTTCGCGCCGATCGTGCCGATGCCGCCATCCGCCGAGAGAATGACGCTCCGTCCCGATATCACCGGGTTGTTCGCGTTCGTGCCGCTGGTGATAGCCGAATTGGCCCCCGTGGCGCTGACCGTCGTCGTACCCGAGAGGTTGTTGATCGGACCGTTGACGACGATGCCGGAGTTGGACGTGACCAGAACCGTGCTGTTGCCGCCGCCGCTGAACGAGATGTTGATCGGGTTCGACGCCTTCACCGTATTGGTCAGCGTCAGGGTCAGGTGATCATAGATATTCTGGTACCAGTTGTATTGGTTGTCCGTGCCGCAGCACTTCTCGGGATGGGTGTTGCCGCCACCGGTGTGATAGGAACCGGTCGCGGTGACGACTTCCTGGAAGTTCGATGTCTGTGGGCCAGTGCTGCCGCCGCCGCCCTGGGCCTGTTGCACGTCCGAAACCAGGCTGATGGTGCGGGTCCAGTTCTGCCCGGTGGCCGAGTTGGGCGTATAGTGCCATCCGTAGTCGAACTGCGTCGAGCTCGTCGGACGATCCAGCGTAGCCGTATCGACCCACTGGTAGAACATGTTTGCCTTGGTCGCGTACTGGATACCTGCCGTGCCGCTGAGGCTCGTCAACATCGTGTCTGTGTACTGGCTCGCATTGACGCCGCTCGTCTGATACGTCGACACCTGCTGGCCGCCCGCAGCGGACGGATTGTAGACGTACCACGTCGTCTGCTGCTTGAGCTGATCGACGATCTCGATCACGCTCGGCGCGCTGACGCCGGTATTGATGGTGTTGGTGACGAGCTGCAGGCCGGTTGTGTTGTTGACCGTGATCGAGCCGGCGCCACCTTTGACCGCGATAGTGCCTTGGGAGACACCGTCCTGGGTCGAGGTCGAGATGATCCTGCCGTTCAGATAGACGTAGCCGCCCGAGCCCTGCACCACGCCGTTCACGAGTATCTGGTCGGTGAGAGCGTTGTACTTCACCCCGATCTTGATGTCGCCGGCGGCCTCCGTCGTCGCAGACGCCGTGATGTCGTAATAGCTGCCGTTCCGTGCGTTGACCTGGGCCTGGGCAAAGTCCGCGCCCGCATTGCGGCTCTTGAGGTCGTTGATGGCGGTCAACGTGGAGCCGCCGATGTCGACCGAGTAATCGCTGCTCGTGCCGCTCTGGATGGTGCCGTTGATGTTGATGACCCCCGCCGAGATGATGATCGCCTTGCCGAAGATGAAGGGCGCGTTAGCCGGCGGGTTGGTCCCCGTGCTCGAGTTCGCGGCTGAGTTCGAAGACGCAGTCTTCGGCGTGATCACGTCCGGCTGGATATTGACGACCTGGAAATAGGCAGAGCACCCCGCGCAATTGAATGGCGAGTAATACGTCGCCGTGTGGTTGGTGGTGGTGGTGTTGCCCTGTGCATCTGTCGAGGTCGTGGTGTAGTCGTAGGTCGAGTTGCTGTAGACGCCTTGGCCGGTATAGGTATTTCGCTCCCACGGCGCGGTGGAGATGGTCTGAGCCGTCGGCCCCTCCATGATCGCGAGCGTAGCAGCGTTCGGCACGCTGCCGACGTTCGGGTTACCGTTGCCGGGCGCACCCTGGCCCATCGGCAGGAAGATCGCCGAATAGAGCGACAGGCCGTCGTAATATAGATTCAGCATGCGCGCGGTGAAGATGGTGCTGTTGCTCGCCGTCTGCTGAACGCCGTTATTGCCGTCGACGCAGCAATAGTACGAATACGGGTGGCCCGCTCCCCCTGCAATATGCGGAGCAGTCGCGTAGTCGCCATAGGCGCCAAGATAGGTTGCCGCCGCCATCACCGCCGTCAGCGTGTCGTTGTCACCCGGCTTGAATTGGACACCCGCCCATTGCGAGAGAACATCGTGGTTGGAGGTATAGAAGCTGCCGATGCCGCCGAGGAAGACGAACGAGCCGTTGGGCGCCACCATCTGGACGGTCGCGGCGTTGAGCGACTGCGACGCGACGATGCTGCCGAGATTGTTTGTGATCTTGAGCAGGCCGTTCTCGTTGTTGACGACGCCGTCGAAATAGATGTCGGGCGTGCGGGCCAGCTGGTTGCCGTTCTGGTCGACGCCGAGCCCGCTGGAGGGATCCAGGCGGTTGTAGGTGGCCGAAATGTCGATGATCGGCGTCGCGCTCGGCGTGGCGGTGAAGGTCACATTGGAGTGCGAATCCGGATCGACATGGTCGATCTGGCGATAGGTGATGTTTCCTCCGGTGATATTGGTGACCGTGAGGTTGGCCAGGTCCATGAAGTCGAGACCCCTGTTCTCGATCTTGATCATCGGCGAGCTGCGCGCGATGACCGCCGGCGCAATCGGATTCGTGCCGCTGTTTCCGGTCAGCTTCTGCGCCAGGATCGAGACGTTGCCGGCGGACACCAGCATATCGCCGAATGCGAAGGCATTGCCGGCGGCGTCGGAGGTATACGGCGCCTGCTGGATCAGCGCGTTGATCTGGCGCTGGAAGTCGCCGGTCGGATCGGTGCCGGATGGCGACATCGTGGCGGGGGCCGCGGGCGTCGCCGCCGCGAGCTGTGTGCGGATCTGCGTCGCGGTCAGGCCGGTCAGCGCGGCGAGCTGGTTGACGACGCTCTGATAGGGATTGAAGCCGCCGACGATGGTGTACTGGACCACCTGGTGGTTCCAGCTCATCATCGGGTTGAAGTGATCGACGTCGGCGACATATTCGAGCGTGGGGGTCGACGAACCGCCGGACAGCAGTGACGAGTAAGGACTCGTCGTGCTCGCAGTCGGCGCGCTCGCACCTATGTCGATCGTAATGGTGATGTCGTTGTTAATGCCCGCGACCACCAGGCCATTGAGCGCGACATCGCCGGTTCCGCTGGTGTGGCTGTGGTTGTCGCTGTTCTTGGCGCTGAAGATGTCCAGATACGGATTGTAGTTGCTACCGTTGCCGGAAGCCGTGACCTGCCCCTGGGTCGCTCCCAGGGAAATGTTCTGGACGCCAAGCACGCTCGAGGTGTTGGCGAGCGTCAGGCTCGTGGTGTCATCGGCATTGGCCGTGCCGCGGTAGAGCGTGGAGATCGGAATGGCGGTGTTGTTGTAGACGACCGTCGTCGCGCTTGCCTGCACGCTGCTGAAGATGATGGTGTCGCCCGACATGCCGGCATAGATGTTGATCTGGCCCCAGGCCTCGACCTTGGCGTTGTTGCCGACGGTGACGGCCTGGTTGGCATGAACCCAGCTGTTGGTGCTGGCGCCGACGCCGGCGATCGCGCCGTAGAGACTGGCATTGGCGTTGTTGGCCGCCGCCATCTTCGCAGCCGTGCCGATATAGATCTTGCCGGCGCTGAAGAGTTCGCGGGCATTGATGTTGACCGCGAGCGTGGCGTTCGCCGTCATGTTGGATTCGGCGCCGCCGCCGGCGAAGAAGGCGGCTGTGGCCAGGCTCGCCGTGTCGTTGGTATTGAGCGTGTTGTAGGCCTCGATGTTGATCACCGCCGCCGATGTCCGCGGATCGCCGTTGAGGCTCAGCACCGCCCCGGCGCCGATGTTGGTGGTGACGGTCTGGGTGACATGCGTGTTGCTCAGTGCCGCTGCACCAGCGAACACGCCACCGGAGCCCGACCGCGCGCCGCCACCAGCCTGGTTGACGATGTCGTTGGCGATGACGACCATGTCGCCGCCGGCCGAGTTGATGATCAGATGAGGTCCAATGTCGACGGTCGTGGTGGCGTTGACGTCGTTCTGCGCGCTGCCACCGGAGACGCCGGCCGTGGACGCCTGGTAGGCGTCGCCGCTGGCGGCATAGTTCGTGGTGTGCTTGGCCTGGATGTTGAGGCCGCCAAAGAAGAGCGTGTCATCCGTCGTGCCGCCGTCGAACCGCGCATTGGTCACGGCGGTCGAGCTGGTCGTTGCGACCGCGGCGGCGCCGGCATAAGTGCCGCCCGCGCCGACCGTCGCGTTGGAGACGTTGATGTCCTTGCCGGTTGCGGTGATCTGGAGGATGCCGGTGTAGTCGGTGTGATTCAGATGGGTCGCGTCCATATCGTCGGGGGCACCCAGATAGGCGTAGGTGTGCGCGCTCGAGGACGTCTGGGCGACCGTCGCACCCACTGCCAGGAAGCCGGTCGAAAGTCCGGTGGCCTGGGCGTATTGGCTGCTGTCGTTCTGGGCCGTAATGACCACGTCGGCGTTGGGAAGCGTAATCCCGGTGCCTCCATACGCACTCACCGTCGCGTTCTCGGACGCCCTGGCGTAGCTGCCTTGTGCACCGATCAGCGAACCGCCGCCGCCGGCGAGCGACCAGGCGTAGGTCGTCGTGCCGCTCGTCGGAACCAGCGCCATCGCGGTTACGGCGAGCGCACCGCCCGAGAAGCTGGTGTTGTCGCCGACATCGGCGGTGACAGTGGCCGTCACCAAGGATTCCGCGACGGATACGCCGATGGCGCCGCCGCCGACCGCGACGCCGATCGCTTCGCTCGAAAGATTGGGGGTGAGCGATGCCGACACCAGCGTGCCGACGCCGGCCGCGGAGGTGGTGATCGAGGCGCTGGAACCGATCTCGGCCAGAACAGTCGAATTTTCCTTTGCGGTGGCGACTGCCCCGTCACCGGCGACGATGCCGCCGGCGACCGCGGTCGCGGAGGCCGACATTGCGCCGGCCTCGCCTGCGCCAACCGCAAGGGTCGAGCTGTTCACCGTCGCGTTCGACAGCACCTTTGCCGCGACCGAACTGGATCGTCCCGTAGTGGCGATCGATACCCCGATGGCCGCGAGGCCGCCGGTGCCGCCGCCCGCGGTCACGCTCTGGGTCGAGCTGTCCATCGCCATGACCGCGACGCCGGTGCCGCCCGAGCCGGTCACGGAGCCACCGAGCTGCGCCGTGACCGTGTTGGCGACGTTGCCGACCGCCACGGCGGCATCCGCGCCGAAGTAGAGCGCGGCACCGCCGGCGATCGCCTCGCTGTCGACGGTCTTGCCCGAATAAGGTCCGGTGTCGGCGTCCTTGACCCGCGCGGCGACCGTCACGGAAGGCGCCGCAACGATCGCGCTCAGATTGGCGAGCACGCTGCTGTTGACACTGGTGTAGCCGATGCCGGCACCGATCCCGATATTCTTGCCAAAGCCGGCGCCGAGCAGGAACATCTTGGTCGCGTTGGCGCTGGTGGCGCCGACGTTGACCTGCGTGCCGGTGACATTGCCACCCGCGATCTGAGCGGTGACACCGTCATTGCCGCCGGTCAGCACGGTGCTGACGTCGTAGGTCGAGGTTGCGTTGGCGTTGCTCGGATTGCCCGAGGTGCCGCTCGCGACCGCGTCGCTGCCGTGCGAGGAATTGGTGCCCGCGTTCACCGACGCGATGGTGCCGTTGTTGCCCTGGTTGAGCTGGCCGGTCTGCTCGCCCTGCGTATCCGGATCGGCGGTGTTGGTGCCGATGATGATGACGCCGACGGTCGCGCCGATGCCGATGCTGCCGCCGATGCCGGCGGTGACCGCGTAGGACAGCACTTCCTTGGTGCTGAGCGCGCCGACATTGATCGCACCGGACGAATTGAGGTTGCTGTTGCGGCTTTCCGCAATGGTCTGGCTCTTGAAGACGATGACGTTCGCCGCCGCGCCGACACCGACGCCGGACCCGCTGGCTGCAATCGAAAGTGCGCCGGCGATCTCCTTGATCGCCACGTCCTCGGTGGCGTTGATGGTGACGGCCCCGGCCGCGCCCCCCGTGGGGGACTGCAGCGTAGTGTCGTAAACGCCCGCGATGGTGGTGTTGTTGGCGATCTCGATGTTGGCCATGCCGGCGATCGCCGCCGTGCCGGTCGAAAGCGCCCCGCCGATCGAATAGGCCTGGAAGCGGTTTTTCGTCGTTGCCGTGACGTCGAGCGCGCCGCTCAGATTGACCGCGGTCGTGTGCGCCGCGCCGTTGCCCTGGTAGTGGAACTCGTCGCCGACGTAGGCCTCGGTCCGGTTCGCCGAGACCTGGACCAGGAAGGCCGCACCGATCGCGGCCTGGCTGCCATAGGCGCCCGAGCCGTTCGCCGACGCTATACCGGTGGCGTCGTAGGCATTGACCGTGAGCGAGGACGCCGTGAGGGAACCGCCGTCGACATAGGCTTCGGTGGTTGCGACGAAGACGTTCAACCCGACGGAGCCGGTGCCGAAACCGACCGCGATCGATGACGCGTCCTGCTCGGCATTGGCTTTCACGGTGACGGCGCCCACTGTTGCGCTCGCCGACTGCACACCGCCCACGGTCGCATTGGTGATGTAGGCCTCGGTGTCACGCGACATCGTCGTGCTGAGAATGGTCGCACCGCCGCCCCCGCTCCCGGTTGGCGGTACCACGCCGGCGCCGAACGCGCCGGAATAGGAGAAGCTGCTGGCGGCCACGTCGATCTGCGGGTCGAGCGTCGAACTTGCCAGCCGCGTGTCGATCGCCGCGCCGTCGATATAGGCCTTGGTGGATCCGCTCATCACATTGGTGATCGGATTGATCATGATGGAGATGCCCGAGCCCGCGGACAGCGTTGCGACGTTGGTGACGACAGCCTGGTGCGAACTGGCGACGACGGCGAGGCCGCGTACGCTCTCCTGGGTCTCGCTCAGATCGGGCGTGGTGTCGGTGGGCGCGCTGAAGCCGCCGAGATCGATCGCATGCGCGAGCGTGCCGCTGTTGACCGAAAGCACGTCGCTCGTGCTGGTTCCGAGCGCATCCACCTTCGTCGTCGTCCCGCTGATATAGGCCGCGGTGGTGCCGGTGATCTTGTTCGTGACCATCGAGCCTGCACCGCCGGCCGCGCCCTTGCTGATCGACACGGCGCCGGCGAAAACGCCCGCTTTGTCATTGTTGCCGGCAATCACGGCAACGTTGTTGTTCGCGGTAACGTCGGCCCCGCCGGTGATGCTGGCGGTGACGTTGGTTCCCATCAGGTTGGTGGCGACCGAACCCGCAAGGCCGATCTGCGAAGAAATCGCAATGCCGACGGCAACCGTCGATATGCCAGCGTTCGAGTTCGCGTTGACGGCCACGCTGCCCGAGGCGGTCAGCTTGGAGCCGGTGACGCCTGCACTGACATTGTTGGCGATGCTGCTGTAGACGAGTGCCAGGCCCGCGGCGCTGCCTTGCGTCGAGGCGCCAGCGACTGCGGCGGCTCCGGTGATGCTCGAATTGTCGCTCGCGGTGACGGAGATGTTGGAGGCCGTGACCGTTGATTGTGTCGTGTCGGACTGGCTATTGCCGATCGCCGCCGAAACGGTATTGGCGATCGAGCTGATCGTCATGCCGCCGACGCCGGCAAACTGGCCGCTCGCCAGGCCGAACCCGATCGTGACCGATTGGATCTTCGTGATGTCGACCGCATTCACACTGACACTGCCGAGGGCCGACATCCGGACGTTGGCGATATAGGCCGAATGCGTCGTTGCGATGGTATCGTACACCATCGAGGCGCCGACATTGTTCTTGCCGGCCTGGATGGTGCCCGCAACGGAGATGATGCTGGCACCCGGACCGTTACCCGTGCCACCGTTGAGCGCCGCCGCGCTGAAATCGATGCAGTTCTGCGTGCCATTGCCGGCGGCGGCAGTGCACGTGTCGGACGCGAGATGATTGTTGTTCGACTTCCTGACGAGATTGCCGAGCGCCGTATCGAGGTCCGACACGGCGCCGCTGTCAGCAAGCACTGTCACGCGCCCGACGTTGATGTTCACCGTCGCGCTGCTGCTGATATAGGCCGTGGTCGTGGGCGTAATCTCGTCGACGACGATCGCCCCGGCAAGTCCGTTGGCGTTGCTCCCTGCCCCGCCCGAGGCCGCACCGGCCGCAATCACGCTGGCGCTGTCGGCCAGCACCAGCAGGCTGTCATAGTTCGAGATCGACGTGTTGCGGATATGCGCGTCGGTGGCGTTGCCGCCCGAGGGATCGGCAATCGACGCATAGGTCAGCGCGATGCCGACACCGGCCTTGCCGCCCGACAGATAGAGCGAACCGCCGCCGATTGCGATGTTCGTGGTCTGATAGGCATCCACCTCGATCGCGCGATTGGTCCCCGTCGCGACGCCCGTGATCGTCGAGTTCTCGATATATGCATTGGCACTGTCGGTGACGATGCCGACAGATCCCGACAGAGCGAGCGCATTGGCCGACGTTCCGCCGGCCACGCCGAGTGCGACGACGGTCTCCGACCCGCCATTGAGCGCCTGCACCGTCACAGACATCTGGTTCTGCATCGTGGTGCCGGAGATATAGGCGAGCGTGGCATTGTTGGATATCGCCGCCGCGATGGCGGCGCCGATCGCTGCTCCCTGAGACGACCCGCCGGACATATTGGCCGCGGCGGAGCCGGAGCCGTTGCTGAGGATCGTGTCGTTGAGCGCCTGCACGATCGTATTCGTGTTCACCGCGGTCGCCGTGGTGAATTTGTTGACCGACGTATTCTTTATATAAGCACTGGTCCCGAGCGAGACGTCGCTCACGGACGAGCTGCCCGCAAGGTCCATGGTGAAGCCGCTCGTGCTCGATCCCGAGCCCGAGCTGATCTTGTTTGCAGCCAGCGCGATCCCGGCCGGCCCGCCGGTCGCGGCGGCACCGGCGGCGTTCGCCTTGTCGGCGAAGCTGGACAATGACGGCTCGCTAATCGAAGCCGCGACGGCCGCAGACGTGATCCGGCCAGAGGTGGTGGCGCTGATCGTGAGGTTGTCGGCGTTGACGAAGCCGCTTCCGCCGCCGTTGCCGGCAAACGGATCGTTGCTACTGAACGGCCCCGGCCGGATGTCGGAATGGTTGTCGCCGATATAGGCGGACGTATCCATATTCGCGCCCAGATAGGCAACGGACAATCCAACCGCCGAACCGCCGCCGACATTGACCGCGCCGGCGATCGTCACCACGGACAGATCCTGCTGCGCCAGGACGCCGAGCGTCGGAGAAAAGACGCTGGCCTGGCTGGAGATCGAGGCGTGCGTCGTGTTGTTGAGGAAGCCGAGCGAGGTGATGCCGTTCAGCGCCAGCGCGCCACCGGCCTTTCCGGATGACGGCGCGACCGCGACGAACTGGTCCGAGGTGATCGCATTGACGGCGATATCGTCCGCCGCCCGCAGCGATGCACTCTCCGAAACGCCGGCGATCGTGCTGGTGTTGAACTGGACGAAATTGAGCGAGCCGCCCACCGAGGAGCCGCCGGACGTGTTGCCGGGCAGGAAGCCGAGTGTACCGACATTGCCGGCGGCGTCGATCGACGCCGTCGTCGTCGTTGCCGCGATCTGGATGCTGGCGTCGTAAGTGTGGACGTCGCCGTTGTTCAGCGTCGCGGACCAGCTGCTGCCGCAAGCCGCCGTGCATGTCGCGGTCAGGCTGGCGCTGCTTGCCACCCACGCCGTCGTATCGTTGTTCACGACAAAATGGTTCACCGAGCCGGCCACGGCGGCGGTATCGCCCGCGTCGGCCGTGGCGTTGGCATAGCTGGTCAGGATGTTGCCGCCGACGCCGAGATTGCCGTTGAGGTGGCTGAGAACCTCGGTCAATCCGTCCCACTTCAGCCAGGTATTGGTGATCGGCATCCAGGTGCTGGAGTCGACGGCGATGTTGGCCGCATTGATCACGGTGCCGCCGCCGACATAGGCGTTCGAATTATGATTGAAATTGCCCCATGCGACCGCGGCGCTGATCGCGACTCCCTCGCCGCTCGTGGGGTCCGAGGCAATCGCAGACGCGGTGGCGTTGCTGCGCACACCTCGATCGACGAGGGTGCTGACGACGGCGACGTTGCCACTGACATAGAGGCTCGGTGCGCCGCCGTTCGGATTCTGGCCGATCGACGCGGTGGCGTTTTCGGTGCTGTTGGCCAGCGACAGCGCGGCGGCGGCCTTCAAATTGAAATTCACCGGCATCAGCGGGATCATATGCTGAGCGATGATCGAACCCGGGCTGGCCGTGGAGACCATGAAATCCTGGATCGCGCCGATCACGGCCGGCGTACCGACGATGGTTGAAGCCATGGTCGAGTTGCTCGTGGTGTTCGACGTCGCCTCGACCATCACGGAGCCGTTCATCCGTGACGACGTGCTGGTGCCCAGTGATGCGCCGAGCTTTGCGGTGGCCGACGTGGTGACGTCGCTGATGGCGAGCGCCCCGCCGATGCCGCCGCTCGCGTTCGGTGTGCTCAGCGCGACCGCGGTGGCACTGGTCGAGAACGAATTGTTGTTGATCGCACGCACCGTCAGCGAATTGCCGGATGCAATCACGTTGCCGACGGAGAGGTTCGCGCCGGTCGCGACATTGGCCGTGGTCGAGACCGAGCCGGTAGAATAGGCAACGGTCGCGACGAATTGCGCGCTGGACGTCGCCGCGACCGCAGTCACGTTCAACGTGGCGTCATTGGTGGCGTGGATGTTGAGGTTGCCGCCCGCGCTGATCGTGGCGCCGGAGGCCACGTTGGTGGTGACGTTGCCGTCGAGCTTGCCGACGACGGCGGCGGCGCCGATCGGCGAGCCACCGAGCAAGGTGCTCGCCAGCGCCGGATCCTGCGCCGTTTCCGAGCCGTGCGACTTGATGTCGACGTTGCCGACGCCGTTGATGTTGGCGTGGCCGTTGATGTTGACCGTCGCCGTGGCGCTCGCGGCCACATAGCCGCCGTTGAGGCCGAGCAGCGAGGCCGCAAGCGTGGTGCCGACCAGCGTGAAGAGGCCGGGAACCGAGCTGGTGAAGCTCGATGTCGCCGTCGAGGTCGCACCGATCGAGATGTCGCCGCCAGTGATCTGGCCATCGATCGTGATCCCTGTGGTGGCGGTGGCCTGGCCCGACAGCTTGGTGTCGCTCGCCGTCGCGGTCAGTGTGACACTGCCGCTGGCGTAGTTCGTTCCGCCAATATTGATCGCCTGGGCGAGAATCTTCGCCCCGTTGACCACGCTGATGGTCGGCGCGTCGATCTCGACGTTGATGGCGTTGCCGACGGAATGAGTCTTGGTGGCGTCAAGATTACGGGCATCGATCACCGCATGCGCGGCCAGCGTGATCGAATTGTCGGCCTGAACTACATAGGTGCCACCGGCGCTCAGCGCCGCGATGGCGTTGGCGACGGACGTGTTGCCGAGGGTTACGCCGACGTCGCCCTGGCTGGCGTCGCCGATCACCACATCGGTCGGGTCGATCAGCAGCGTGCCGGCCCGGCCGCTGGGTGCGGCAAGGTTGATCGTAACGCCGCTGCCCACGTCGATGACGCCGTTTCCGCTCAGCTCGACCAGCCCCGCATTGCCGGTTTTCGAGCTGGCATTGATCTTCGCGCCGGTCTTCACGGTCACGTCGTTGCCGGCCTTGACGAGGACGCCGCCGGCATCCGCAGTCCGGCTCGCCGTGCTCAACCGCGCATTCTTGCCGAGTTCGGCCTGGTTGCCGGCCACGACCGTGATGTTGCTCGGCGTCGTGGTCTTGCTTCGCACGCTCAGCCGTCCGTTGACACTGACGTTGTTGACGGCGCCAATGTGGATGGAGCCGTTGCGCACGGAGATCGCGGCGGCGCTGCGCAGCCCCTTGGAATTCACCGAGGCTGCGAACTTCGCGGCGTGATCGAGATTGGCGATGTCTCGCTGGCTGGCACCGCCGACAAGAACGTTCTGCCCGGTCAGGCGCACGCCGTCGATGGCATTGACCCGGCCGTAGATCCGGATGTTGCCGTCCGGCGAGACCGGGAACGAGCCCGCCATCAGATTGGCGACGGCGGAGCCGTTGATCTGCCCCTGCGCGCCGATCAGGCTGTCCGTGAACTCGCGCGTCGGCGTCGAAACGTTGAGGCTACCGACATTGACCGTGCCGCTGCGGCCGACCACGAAGCCCTTGGGATCGGCGAAATAGACGTTACCGCCGATCGCGCCATTCATGTAGGAGTTCAGCGTGCCGTTGACGTAGACCGGTGCGTCGCGAACGATGTTGACGAGATTTTGTGTGCCGGTCGGCAGTTGCAAATTGACGGTGTTGCCCTGCCCGACGCTGAACCGTGAGAACGAGTTGAAGGCACTGTTGCCGGAGACGGTCGACGTCGTGACGTTGGTTACGCTGCCGGACGTCTGAAGGCTGGTCCCGGTGCGGCCGTCCGGCGTAATCACGTTCGCCGTCTGCGCCTGCAGACGGACGCTGAACACCGGCAGGAAGACCATCTGCATCGCGCAGAGCAGTGACATCGAACGGAAACGCGCAAGCCCCCGTAGCGTCAGCTCGTCATTCTCACGCCTTGCAGATGGTCGGCGCATTTCAGATCCTCTTCATCGGCACTGGCGCCGATCCACAACCGGGTGGGAGAATGTCGTCGAAGCGCGGCATCAGAACTGGCCGGGCGGCAGCTTGAAGATGTCGGGGCTCTTGGCGTCGGCCACGTAGAACAACAGCAGGCTGGTCGGCGTCAGCACTCGCTGGTTGTTGTCCTTGTTCTCGAACGTGCCTTGGAGCAGCAGGATGACCGAGCGATCCTTGGCGTCGCTGCCGCGGAACATCACGATGCCGCCGTTGACGGGCATGTTGACCGCGATGGAGTCGGGCTTGAAGCCTTCGCTGAGGAAATGGGCGCGCAGGATGTTGGCGTTGGAGAACAGCTTCTCCGGCGTGATCGCCGTGTCGGTGCCCTTCGACCAGACCGCGCCGATCTGGATCAGCGACTTCGACTTGTAGCCGAACACGTAGGATAGCTCCGCGGTGCCGCCGTTCGGCAGCAGCTCGGGCGCCGAATAGAGCAGGCTGTGCGTCAGCTCGGACGCATTGTCCTGCGCCCTGATAGCGTCGGGCTTTGCGCTGAAATCCTTGGCTATCGCCGCGCGCACGTCGGCCTCGTTCATCCCGAATTTGGCGGAGCGGAAGCCGTCGATCGCCTTGGAGTCGACCGCTTTGGACTTGTCGTCCGGGGCCGCTGTCTCGGCGGCGGCTGCCGACGTCGCGCCAGCGGCGACCGGCGTACCGGCTGCTGCGGGGGCAGCACCGGCGGCTCTCGGTGCCGGCGCAGCTTTCTGCTTTGGTACGGCGCCCTGGGCCGCAAGGGGCCCCGCTGCAACGGTGGTGAGCAGGCCAACGAGGGCCGGAACGAGATAGATTTTGCGCATCGAAAACCTTCGAAAAAATTTGAAACAACGCTTCAAAAATCGGCAGCTACGAAATCGGCCTCCCCGAACCGTCATCACGACCGAGACGGAAAATGTTGCAACGCCGCAGTGCGTTACAAGGCGTCACGGAGGAGGCAAGGTTCGAAACAGCGACTCTTTGGCGGCGTAGGAATACGGTATCGGGCTGCCAAACGCTGCGAATGAGCAGTCACAAACGCATTTTTTCATCAATTGTGGACGCCGGCTGTTCGCGCTAAGCATCGGGTTGGGGCAAACCATCATGCAAAGACATTCATGACCGAACGGCCTTCCGCTCTCGCGGTCGATCGCCGCGGGTTCATTCGCCTTGCGGGCACCACCGCTGCGGGATGGCTGGCGCTCGGCGCAACATCTGATCGCATGCGCGTCGTCGCATCGCTGACCGCATTGCGGCTCGACGACGAATTGACCAGAAGAAGCATGATCGACAGCCCGACCTCTCGCCTGGGTGGTCTCATCGTGGGCTTGAGGCAGCGAGGTTGGGTCGAAGGCGTCAATTTCCGCTTTGAGCTCCGTTCGACCTTCGGCGCGCCGGATAGACTGAAGACCGCGGTTCAGGAATTGCTGGCGCTCAAGCCCGACGTGATCCTGACCGGCTCGACGGTCGAAACCGCGGCGGTCCTGGAAGCCACCAAGACCATCCCGATCGTGTTCGCGACCGCCAACGATCCCGTCGGCAACGGCTTCGTCGAAAGCCTTGCCCATCCCGGCGGCAATGTGACCGGCTTCACCAACAGCACCGCCGAGATGGGCGGCAAATGGCTTCAGCTCATCCGGAGGCCGTGCCGGATCTTGCGCGCGTCGGCATCCTGTTCAATCCGGCGACCACACCTCGCGGCGGCCGCTTCTTCCTCGATTCCATCGAGCAAGAGGCTGCACTGTCCGGCGTGTCCGTGGTCCCCGCCCCGGTCAGCGCGCCAACGGACATCGACGAAGCCGTCAGGCGCTTTACCGAACCGCCCAAGGCGGCGATGATCGCGCTCGTCGACAGCTTTCTGGTGGTCAACCGGCAGGCGATCATCGCGGCGACCGCCAAATATCGCGTGCCCACGATTTACCCCTTCCATTATTTCATGGATGCGGGCGGGCTGATGAGCTACGGGCCGACGCTCGAAGTGCGCTCGGCTGACTATGTCGATCTCATCCTGCGCGGCACCAAGGCCGGCGATCTGCCGGTGCAATCGCCGCGCAAATACGAACTCCTGATCAACCGCACGGTCGCCCGCACGCTGGATTTGACGATACCATTCACGCTGCTCGCGCGCGCCGACGAGATCCGCGAGTGAACGAGACGATCGACCAGGGAGATTTGCGGCCACCTCCCGGCCGGCTGTTCCGCAAATACCTCTACTCGATCGTCGCGCTCGCTTTTGCCGCGCTAGCCATCAACACCAGCTTCGACGTCTGGTTCTCCTATCGCGAGCAGAAACAGCTACTGGCGGCGACCCAGCGCGAGCAGGCAGCAAGCGCCGCCATCCAGATCGGCCAGTTCATTGGCCAGATCGAAAGCCAGATCAGATGGCTCTCGCGCCTGCCCCCGGAGCTGTCCACGAACGAGGACCAGCGTCTGAACGCCATCCGCCTCCTGCGCCTCTCGCCTGCGATCGCCGAAATCGCCGAGCTCGACGCGCAGGGTCGCGAGCAGGTGCGCGTGTCGCGCCGTGTCGCGGACAGGATCGGCAGCAAGGCCGACCTCTCCGCCTCGCAGGCGTTCCGCGGCGCGAATGAAAGCCGCGCCTATTACGGGCCGGTCTACTTCCTCGGCGACACCGAGCCGTTCATGACGCTCGCCACGCGCGGAACCGGCCTGACGCCCGATGTGATTGTCGCCGAGGTCAATCTTCGCTTCATCTGGGATCTCGTCGCCGGGATCAGGGTCGGCAACACCGGCAAGGCCTATGTGGTCGATCGGATGGGGTTGTTGATCGCGCATCCCGATTTGTGGCCGGCGTTGCGTCGCAGCGATCTCTCCGGCCATGCCGACGTCCGCGCCGCGCTCGATGGCGTCGGGCCGCCCTCCGGCGGCCTGGTCAAGGAGGATCTCTCCGGTCAACGCGTGCTGTCGACCTATGCGACGGTCCCCTCGCTGGGCTGGTTGGTGTTCGTCGAGCTGCCGCTCACCGAGGCCTATGCGCCGATCTATGCGTCGATCGGACGCTCGACTTTTCTCCTGGTCATCCTGCTCGCATGTGCGGTGCTGGTCTCTCTGTTTCTAAGCCGGCGCATGACCGTGCCGATCCAGATCCTGACGCAGGGCGCCCGGCGGATCGGCAGCGGCGACCTCGGCCTGCGGCTCGCAATCAAGACCGGTGACGAGCTGGAGGCGCTCGGCGACCAGTTCAACCGGATGGCCGCTCATTTGCGCGAATCCTATGCGACGCTCGAGCGCAAGGTAATCGAGCGCACCTCCGAGCTTGAAAGGACCCGCGACCAGGCCCTTGCCGAGCACGATGCCGCCGAGCGCGCGCGCAGCGCGGCGGTGGCGGCCAATGAGACCAAATCGCGCTTTCTCGCGGTCGTCAGCCACGAGCTGCGCACGCCGCTGAACGGCGTCATGGGCGTGCTGCAACTGCTCGACGACGGCAGCCTCGGCGAAGCGCAGCGGCGCCACCTCACGACCGCGGCCGCGTCCGGCGAAACGCTGATCGCGCTGGTCGACGGCATCCTCGAATATGCGCGCCTGGAGGCCAGCGCCGAGACTCTGGAGACCCGCGATTTCCGCCTCGACCAGCTCATCGAAACGGCCGCCGATCTGATGCGTCCGCAGGCCGTTGGCAAGGGCCTGACCTTCGATCTCGCCTGCGATGAGACGGTCAATATCTCCGTGCACGGCGATCCGGTGCGGCTCAATCGCATTCTGCTCAATCTGATCGGCAACGCGATCAAGTTCACCCCGCGCGGCGGCATCGGCTTGAGCGCGGCCGCCGAGGCACATGACGAACATGTCCTGCTGCGCATCACCGTTCGCGATACCGGCATCGGCATCGCGCCCGACATGCACGAGCGGATTTTCGAGGATTTCGTCCAGGCCGACGACAGCATCGCGCGGCGGTTTGGCGGCACGGGCCTCGGACTGGCGATCGCGCGGCGCCTCACCCGCCTGATGCGCGGCGAGTTGACGGTGGCGAGCACGCCGGGTACGGGCAGCTCGTTCATGCTTGAGATACCGCTTGGCCTCGCCGCGAACGGCATCGCGCAAGGCGCGGACCAGCCGCCATCGCGGCAGCTTCGCGTGCTGCTGGTCGACGACGACCCCGTCAATTGCGAGGTCGGCGAAGCGATGTTGAAGAGGCTCGGCCACCACGCCACCATCGCCACGAACGGCGCGGCGGCCATCGCACTCGCCCGCGATCAGGCCTTCGACATCATCCTGATGGATCTGCACATGCCCGATATGGACGGCGTCGAGGCGGCATCGCGGATTCGAACGCTCGGTGTGCCCACCATGCCGCGCATCATCGCGGTAACCGCCGACATGTCGCGCCGCGCCCGCGAGCGGCTCGCGGGGGCAGGCATTGCCAGGATCGTCAGCAAGCCGATCCTGATCAATGCGCTGCGTGAGGCGATCGAGGACGATGCGCAGAACCAGCCCGCCGCGGCGCAGCTCGCGGCAGGCGCTTTGATCGACCGGCATTTCCTCGATGACCAGAAGGAGCTGCTCGGCGCGGCGCAGATCGCAAAACTCCACCGCCTACTGGAAGAGACGAGCAAAAAGCTGGTCGAGGACATCGCCAAGGCAGCAGTGATTGGCGATCCCACGCAGCTCGCACGCTGCGCGCATCAACTCGGGAGCGCCGCGAGTGCACTCGGCCTCGTCCGCCTGTTCGAATTCTGCCATGAGGTCGAGCTGGCGGCAGTCACGATGTCCCCGCCCGAATCCCACAGCGCCGCCCGCGAGCTCGCCGCGCTTCGGAAGGCCTCGATGAGCGCGCTGGACGATCTGCTTCGGCCGGCCTAAGAGCCTTCGGTCACTGACTGAAATACAAGATGATCGGAGGCGCCGGTGCGCGCAAGATATCTCGCCATTGTTCTCATGCTGCTCGCCCCTGCCGCGCGCGCCGAGGTCGAACAGTTCCCGTCCGGCTTCAAGACCAGAACCATCGCGGCCAACGGCACGCAGATTCATGTTCGCGTCGGCGGTCAGGGGCCTGCCGTGATCCTGATCCACGGTTTCGGTGATACCGGCGACATGTGGGTCAAGCTCGCCGCTGACCTCGTGCGCGACCATACCGTTGTCGTGCCCGATCTGCGTGGTATGGGCCTCTCGAGCAAGCCCGACAATGGCTACGACAAATGGTCCCAGGCGGCCGACATGCGGGCCGTTCTCGCAGCGCTCGGCATCGAAAAGGCCGCCGTTGTCGGCCACGACATCGGAACCATGGTAGCCTATGCCTACGCGGCCCGATATCGCGACCTGACCGAGAAGCTGATCGTCATGGATGCCCCGGTGCCCGGGGTGCCGCCGTGGGACGAGGTCGTTCGCAGCCCGCAGCTCTGGCATTTTGATCTCGGAGGCCCCGACATGGAGCGGCTGGTCAAGGGCCGCGAGCGCATCTACCTCGACCGCTTCTGGAATGACTTCGCGGGCACGCCCTCCAGGATCGCGGAAGCGACACGCCGTCATTACGCAGCGCTCTATGCGCGGCCGGGCGCCATGCGTGCTGCGTTCGCCCAGTTCAGGTCGATCCGAACCGACGCCGAGGACAACAAGAAGGCGATCGCGACCAAGTTGACCATTCCCGTGCTGGCCGTCGGGGGTGAGAAATCCTTTGGTGCGACGGAGGCCGTCGTGATGCGAAACGCCGCGACTGACGTCACCGAATTGGTCATTCCGGACGCCGGTCATTGGCTGATGGAAGAGCAACCGGCGGCGACCGTGAAGGCGATACGCCAATTCCTCGATACCAAAAAATAGAGCAGCGCGCCGCGCGGAGCCGACATATCTCGGCTCGGGCCTTCCGCGCGGGTCATTTTAATCGGCCCGACGCTTCATCCTCCCGGCCGAACCACTCGACCAGAAAATCGATGAACAGCCGCACCTTCACCGACAGATGCCGGGTCGGCGGATAGACCGCATAGAGCGCGAGCGGCGGCGCCGAATACTCGTCCAGCACAGTCCGCAGCTCGCCTGTCCTCAAGGCGCCGGCGGCGATGAACTCCGGGAGCAGCGCGAGCCCCCTGCCCTTGATCGCGACATCACGCAGCACTTCCGCATTGTTGACACAGAGCGACCAAGCCGGCTGGATCCAGTGATCACCGTCGGTGCCGGTGAGCTTCCACTGATTGCCCGTCAGCAGGAAGCCGTAGGTCAGCGAGGTGTGCTCGCGGAGATCCTGCGGATGTTGTGGTGTGCCGTGACGTGCGAGATAATCGGGTGAAGCGCAGATCATGCGCGCCACCGGCATGATTTTTCGCGCGATCAAACTCGACGATTCCAATTCCGCGATCCGCAAGGTCACGTCAAAGCCGTCCTGGACGGGATCGAGCAGATCGTCGCTGAGCACGAGTTGGAGCTGCAGCTCCGGATATCGCGCCATGAAATCGGCAAGCACCGGCCCGAGCCGCAGGGTGCCGAACGACATCGGCGCGTTGACGCGTAACAGGCCGCGCGGCGCCGACTGGGCTTGCGCCACGGCCTGGTCGGCCGCCTCGATCTCCGACAGGATTACGACCGCGCGCTCGAAATAGCGCTGGCCGTTCTCGGTCGGGCTCGCATGGCGCGTGGTCCGGTTCAGGAGCTGCACGCCGAGGCTCTCCTCGAGGTCGGCGATGTATTTGCTGATCGCCGAGCGTGACAGCCGCAACTGACGGCCCGCCTCGGCAAAACTGCCGCTTTCGACCACCTTTACGAAGGCCCGGAGGCTGGCGACCTTATCCAAGCGTCGGCCCCGTGGATTGTTTCCAAATCGTAGACATAGACGTCATATTTGCATGGATTGTCTCCAATTCAAAGCGGAGCGATATTTCCGGCCAGAGCAAGACCGCTCCCCTAGCGTTGGAGGACGACAATGTCTGGACTGCACCATGTGACCGCGATCGCCGGCGACCCGATCAGGAATTTCGGCTTCTACACCCGAGATCTCGGCCTGCGCTTCGTCAAGAAGACGGTCAATTTCGACGATCCCGGCACCTATCACTTCTACTATGGCGACGAGACCGGCCGCCCCGGCACCATCCTGACCTTCTTTCCGTGGGCCGGCGTGCCGGCCGGGCGCCGCGGCGTCGGCGAGACCCACCAGACCGCCTTCCGCGTGCCGCAGCGCTCGCTCGGCTATTGGACGCAGCGCTTCGTCGAGAAGGGCATCGCTTACGAGGCGCTGGAGAAGCGCTTTGGCGAATCCGTTCTGCCGTTCACAGACCCTGATGGCATGGCGCTCGCGCTCGTCGGCATTCCCGGTGCCGAGAGCGAGCCCGCCTGGAGCAACGGCGACGTGCCGGCCGAGCATGCGATCCGCGGCTTCCACGGCGTGACCTTGCTGCTCGACAGCGCGGCAAAGACGGCTGCCGTCCTCACCGACGTGTTCGGCTTCAAAGAGATGGCGCGTGAAGGCTCGGTGATCCGCTTCAAGGCACCGGGCGATGTCGAAGGCAGCGTTGTCGACATCTACGAGGCGAAGGGCTTCCTGCGCGGGCACCAGGGTGGCGGCTCCGTGCATCACATCGCCTTCCGCGCAGCCGACGACGCCGAGCAAGGCAAGATGGCGCAGAGGCTCGTCAGCAATCACGGCCTGCACCCGACCGAACAAAGGGACCGCAACTACTTCCGCTCGATCTACTTCCGCGAGCCCGGCGGCGTGCTGTTCGAGATCGCGACCGATATCCCCGGCTTCGCCGTCGACGAGCCCGTGGCGACGCTGGGACGTGACCTGAAGCTACCTGGCTTCCTCGAAGCGCAGCGCAAGCAGATCGAGGCTGTGTTGCCGAATTTGGCAGAGAGCGTGTCATGACCGAGAGTTCATTCGTCCATCGTTTCGAGCCCGCGACCAGCGCGGGCTCTCCTCCGCTCCTGCTGCTGCACGGCACTGGTGGCGACGAGAACGATCTGCTCGGGCTTGGCAAGATGATCTCGCCTGGCTCGGCCCTGCTCTCGCCGCGCGGCCGCGTGCTCGAGCATGGCATGCCGCGTTTCTTCCGCCGCCTTGCCGAGGGCGTGTTCGACGAGGACGATGTGCGGCGGCGCGCGCGCGAGCTCGGCGACTTCGTCAGCGAGGCACGGCAGCGCTACGGCCTCGCCGCACCGGTCGCGGTCGGCTTCTCCAACGGCGCCAACATCGCGGCCGCGCTGTTGCTGCTGGAGCCGGACGTGTTGGCAGGCGCGATCCTGCTCCGCGCCATGGTGCCGCTGTCGGATCCGCCGAAGGTTGAGCTCGGCGGCAAGCCCGTCCTGCTTCTGTCAGGGCAGGCTGATCCGATCGTTCCGGCGAGCAATTCGGGGAAGCTTGCGTCGCTGTTGTCGGAAGCCGGAGCGCGGGTCGAACACAAGGTGTTGCCGGCGGGCCATCAATTGTCGCAAGCCGATTTGACGCTCGCCCGCGACTGGGTCGGCAAATTCGCCGCCGAAGTCGCCTGATCCCCAAAAGCGGCGCATCGTCTTCGAGCGGTGCGCCGCGGCTTTACTCGAACCAGCCGCGGCGCTTGAACCAGATCAGCGGCAGCACGCCGCTGGCAATGATGGCGAGCCACGCCAGCGGATAGCCGAACGTCCAGTCCAGCTCCGGCATGTGCTTGAAGTTCATGCCCCAGATGCCGACCATGATCGTGGGCGGTACGCCGACGACCGAAACGATTGTCAGGATCTTGAACAGCTCGTTCTGCTGGATGTTGATGAAGCCGAGCACGGCATCGAGCAAAAGCTGGATCTTGTCCGACAATCGCGTCTCGTAGTCGCCGAGCGAAGCGACATCCTTCGAGACGGCCTCGAGGCGCTTCTTCGACGCGGCCGTGATCCATTCACTCCCGACATCGCCGGCAAACGAGGCGACGCGGCCGACACCAAGCAGGACATCGCGCGCCTTGGCGAGCCGATCAGCCAACTCCCCGATGTTCTCCAGCGCCTCGCGCATCCGCCGGCTGGAGCGGACCGGCCGCTGGGTGCGGACGAGCCCGCCTTTGAAGACGCCCCGCGAGAGCCTGTCGACCTTCGCGCCGAGATGCTCAAGAACATCGGCCCCACGGTCGACCATCGCCTCGACCAGACTGGTGAACACGCACATGCCGTTCTCCAGGCTGTCATCGGAACCGATACGCTTGCCGATGTCGTCGAAGATCGGCAGCTGCGCGAAGCGTACCGTCACCAGCACGCGCGGGCCGATGACGAATCCCACCGGCGTGATCTCGGCCTCGTTGTCCTCGTTGAGCCGGACCGCAGGCGAGCTGAGATAGAGCGTGCCCTTGTCGAGGATCAGCCGGCTCGACGCTTCGATCTCGCTGAGCGAATCCTCGGACGGAACGCGGATCCCGAGCAATCGTTCGACGAACTGCTTTTCTTCTGCGGTCGCGTCCAAAAGATCCGCCCAGATGATCTCGGACGGCATCTCCCCGCCGATTTTCTGCCAGTCGTCGGATGGCCACCTGTACAGTTTGAGCAAGAATCGAACTCCGCATACCCTCGCGCCGGATCGCACGGCCTGCGGCCATCCTGCGCCGAGCTAACGCATGAGGGTTCCGAACGTTCACAGTCGGTGAGCATCGGGCCGGCGCAATCAAACCAAGCGGGCGCGCCTCCTTCGATGATGCCATCATGCCAGTGTTTTGCCCGACGGGTCAACGGCATCGCGCAACGCAAACCATTCAATTGCGTGACGCGCAAGTCATTGAAATGACTATCCCCGGCTACTGTGCATGGGGTTGTTTTTCAGGTTTTTGTTTGGACCGGTCTCGTGACGATCTCTCCGTTGGGAGCGATCGTCACCGACATCACGCAATCGACCTCCGCGACCCTACTCCCACGCCCACGTCGAGAAGTCGTTCTCGTACTGGGGCACGTCCTTCCAGACGCCCTTCAGCTTCTTGTTGGTGATGGTGATCAGCTGCGGCTGGTACAGATAGCCCGAGACCGCGTCGGTGGCCAGCATGCGCTGGGCGTCGCCGAGAAGCTTGGCACGGGCAGCTTCATCCGGCGTCGACACGATCTGCTTGTACAGCGCGTTGAACGCCTCGTTGTTGTAGCCGAGATAGTAGTCCTGTTCGGTGATCTTGACGAGATCGAACGGTTCGACATGGCTGACGATGGTGAGGTCGAAATTGTGTGGACCATTGCCGGCGAATACCTGCGACAGCCATTGCGCCCATTCGACGTTCTCGATATTGGCGATGATGCCGACCTTGGCGAGCTGGGCCGCGAGGATCTCGCCGCCCTGCCGCGCATAAGACGGCGGCGGCAGCTTCAGCGAGAGTTCGAGCGGCGTGGTGATGCCGGCCTCGGCGAGCAGCTTTTTTGCCTTCTCGGGATCGAACGGGTTGATGCCGGTCGTGTCGACATACCCGAACGCGCTCGGCACGTAGAAGCTGCCGATCGGCGTGCCGAAACCATCGACCGCGCCGTCGATCATCGCCTTGCGATCGATCGCAGCGAGGATCGCACGGCGCACGCGAACATCGTCGAGCGGCTTCTTGCGATGGTTGATGCCGACGATGGTCTTCGCCCTGGAGCCGCCGACCATAACGTTGAAGCGCGGATCGGCCTTGAACTGAGCGATGGTGCGCTGGGCAGACACGCGAGGAAACGCGTCGACATCGCCCGACAGCAGCGCCGCTGTCTGCGCGGACGGATCGGAGATGAAGCGGATCGTCACCTTCGAGAGCTTGATCGCGGCTGCGTTGCGGTAGTCGGCCCATTTGGTCAGGGTCATCGAGGAGCCCTTGGCCCAGGCGCCCAGCTGATAGGGCCCGGTCCCGACCGGCTGCGTGATATTGGTCGCAGCGCTCTTCGGCTCGACGATCGAGCCGCTCGCCTGCCCCAGCAGGAACGGCAGGTTAGGCTCGGAATTCTTCAAGCTGATCACGACCGTATCGGGATCGGGCGCGTCGACCTTCTCGAAGCTCTGGAACAGGCTCTTGTCCTTGTTGGTGCTGGTGGCGACAGCATTGCGCTCGAACGAGAACTTCACGGCAGCGGAGTCGAACGGCTCGCCGTTGTGGAACTTGACGCCCTTGCGCAGCTTGAACGTATAGGTCTTCAGATCGGGCGATGCAGTCCAGCTTTCGGCGAGCAGCGGCGAAGTGGTGCCGTCCTCGTTGATCTTGGTCAGGGTCTCATAGATGTTGTAGAGCGTGACCTCGGCGATCGCGGCGGCGGCGGCGTTGGTGGGATCGAGCCCCGGCGGCTCCAGCGCCATCGCCATGACGACGCTGTCCTTCTTGGACTGCGCCAGCACCGGCAACGGAGCCACGGCAAGCGCGGCGGCGAATGCGACGATCGATAGTTTCCTGAACATGCGTTACTCCCGGCCTTCTCTCATCCCAGCCTACGCCAATCCCGCTGCAGACGCTAACCTTCCACGGGCAATGGCGGCAACGCCATCACGGCTTCCGCCTTGTGGCAGGCGGCCAGATGCGTCTCGCCCACCTTGCGTAGCTCAGGCAGAACCTCGCGGCAATGCTGGTCGGCGAGAGCGCACCGCGAGACATAGGGACATCCGGTCGCGACCGCCGATTGCGAGGCAATCGCCTGAGCCCCGCGCCGCCGCCGGCCGCCGCCGGCGCGCACCCGCGGCACGGCATCCAGCAGCGCTCGCGTGTAGGGATGGGCGCAGCGCTCGAACAAATCCTCGGGACGGCCCTGCTCGACGATGCGGCCGAGATACATCACCGCGACCTCGTCGCAGAGATAGTCGACGACGGCGAGATCGTGACTGATCAGGACGTAACTGAGGCCGAACTGCTCCTGGAGGTCCTGCATCAGATTCAAGACTTGCGCCTGCACGGAGACGTCGAGCGCGGAGACCGGCTCGTCGGCGACGATCAGTTTCGGTTGGGTGATCAGCGCGCGTGCGATGGCGATGCGCTGGCGCTGGCCGCCGGAGAATTCGTGCGGATACTTCTCCATGTCGGCACTACGCAGGCCCACCTGCTGCAGCACCGCGGAGACGCGCTCGCGGAACGTATTGCGGTCGGCGCCATCAAGCACGGTGAGCGGCTCGGCCACGATGCGCGCGATGGTCTGGCGTGGGTCCAGCGATCCGTAGGGATCCTGGAACACCATCTGGAAATCTCGGCGGGCGCGGCGCAGCTCGTCCGCGGAGATGCGGTTGAGGTCGCGGCCGAGCAGCGCGACCTGGCCCGATGTCGGCCGCTCCAGCGCCATCACCACCCGCGCGAAAGTCGACTTGCCGGAGCCGGATTCGCCGACGATGCCGAGGCTCTTGCCGGCCTCGACCCGCACGCTGACACCATTGAGCGCGCGCACCTGCCCCGGCAGGCGAAATACGCTTTCACGCGGCAGCGTGTAGCGCTGCTCGAGATCCTTCACGTCGAGAAGAGGCGCCGTGCTCATACGGTCAGCGCTCCGACGCGTTCGGCCATGGAGACGTCGGTCCGGATGCAGCGCACGAAATGGCCGGGTCCAACGTCCACCATCGGTGGAAGCGCGGCCCGGCACTGCTCGATCACGAGCGGACACCGGTCGGCGAAGGTGCAACCGGAAGGCAGATCGGCGAGCTCCGGGACCGTGCCCGATATCGTCGTCAGCCGCGTCCCCTTGCGCGCGCCGAGCTTCGGCCGGGCGCGGAACAGGCCCTGCGTGTAGGGATGTCCCATCCGGCGGAACACCTCGTCGGTCGGTCCGCTCTCGATGATCGTGCCGCCGTACATCACCATCATGCGTTGCACGTTCTCGGCGATGACGCCGAGATCGTGCGAGATCAGGATCATCGACATGCCGCGCTCTTCGACGAGATCGGCGATGAGGTCTAGGATCTGGCCCTGAATGGTGACGTCGAGCGCCGTGGTCGGCTCGTCCGCGATCAGCAGGTCGGGCTCGCAGGCGAGCGCCATCGCGATCGTGACGCGCTGACGCTGGCCGCCGGAAAACTGGTGCGGATAGGCATCGACGCGCCGCGCCGGATCAGGCAGCCCGACGCGGTCGAGCAAGGCGATCGCTTCTCGCCGCGCCTGCGATGCCGAATATTTCCTGTGACGCCGCAGCGGCTCGGCGACCTGGTGGCCGATCGTGTGCATCGGGTTGAGCGCGGTCATCGGCTCCTGGAAGATCATGCTGATGCGATTGCCGCGCAGCCGACAATACTCCGCGTCCGACAAACCAGCGAGTTCGCCGCCATCCAGCTTGATGCTGCCGGTGACGACCGCGCTGTCCGGCAGCAGTCCCATCAGCGACAACGCCGTCACCGACTTGCCGCAGCCGGATTCGCCGACGAGCCCGAGCGTCTCGCCGCGCTTCAGGGCAAAGCTGACGCCGCGCACGGCCTGTGCAGGCCCGCGGCTGGTATTGAGGCGCACGCCGAGATTTTCGACCTCGATCAGCGGCATGGTCGAGCGCTCGCCCATCCTCATCGCTCCCGCGCCAGTCGGGGATCGAGCAGATCGCGCAGCCCGTCGCCGAGCAGATTGAGGCCGAGCACCGCGATTGCAATCGCAGCGCCCGGATAGACGGCGAGCATCGGCGACTGGAACAGCAGCGTCTGTGCGTCGTTCAGCATGCGGCCCCAGGACGGTTGCGGCGGCTGCGTGCCGAGCCCGAGATAGGACAAGGCGGCTTCGGCTAGAATCGCAAGCGCGAACTGGATGGTCGCCTGCACGATCAGGATCGAGAGGATGTTGGGCAGCACGTGCTCGATGGTGATGCGAAACTTGCCCTTCCCCGCCGCGCGCGCGGCCAGCACGAATTCACGCGCCCAGATCGCGTTGGCCGAGCCGCGCGTCAGCCGGATCAGCGTGGGAATCTGGAAGATGCCGATGGCGACGATCGAGGTCACCATGCCGGGCCCGACGACCGCAGCGAGCATGATGGCGGAGAGCACGGCCGGAAAGGCGAAGGTGAAATCGGAGAAGCGCATGATGATCTCTTCGGTCCAGCCGCGCTTGGCCGACGCGATCAGGCCGAGACAGACGCCGAAGGTGAGGCCGATGCTGACCGCGATGATGCCGACCATGATGGTGGAGCGGGCGCCGGCGAGCAGCAGCGAGACGATGTCGCGGCCGAAGACGTCGGTGCCGAGCCAGTGCGCGGCCGAGGGCGGCCGGAGCTTTGAGGCAATGTCGATCTCATAAGGCGACCAGGGCGTCCACAGCAGCGACAGCAGCGCCGAGGCGAGCACCAGCAGGCTCAGCGCGCCGCCGAGCACGAAGCTGCGATGACGCAGCGCGCGGCGCCAGAAGGTCCGGGCCGGCAGAGGGCGCGCTAAGGCCGGCGCATCGACGAGGGTGACGAGCGGATCACTCACAGATCGTGCACCTTGATGCGGGGATCGACGAAGGCATAGAGCACGTCGACCACGAAATTGACGATGACCACCATGGTCGCGAGCAGCATCACGCAGTTGCGCACCACGATGAGGTCGCGGTTGGCGATCGACTGGAAGATCAGGCGGCCGAGGCCCGGCAGATAGAACACGTTCTCGATCACGATGGTGCCGGCGAGCAGATTGGCGAATTGCAGCCCCATCACGGTCATCACGGGGATCATGGCGTTGCGCAGCACGTGGCTCCACAGCACCTCGCGCTTGCCGAGGCCTTTTGCGCGCGCCGTGCGGACGAAGTCTTCACGCAGCACTTCCAGCACCGCAGAACGCGTGACGCGCGCGAGGATCGCGGCCTGCACCACCGCGAGCGAGATCGCCGGCAGCAGCAGCGACTTGATGCCGGGCCAGATGCCGTCCTCCCAACCGGGAAAGCCGCCCGCGGACAGCCATTGCAGCCGCACCGAGAACAACAGCACCAGCAGGATCGCGAACCAGAAATTCGGCAGCGCGATGCCCACCTGCGTCAGCGACATCACCCCGACATCGCCGAGCTTGTTGTGGTTGGCGGCGGTGTAGATGCCGGCCGAGAGCGCCAGCGTCACCGTGATCAGCATGGACATCATCGCGAGCGGAATGGTCAGCACCAGCCGCTCCGCGATCAAGGCAGCAACCGGGGTGCCGTAGACATAGGAGTTGCCGAGATCGCCGACGAGCAGCCCCTTGATCCATCGCAAATAGCGAACCGCCAGCGGCTGATCGAGCCCGAGCTTGACGGTGAGCGCGCGGACCGCATCTGGCGAGGCATCGGCGCCCATCAGCATCTGCGCGGCGTTGCCCGGAAGAGCATCCAGCACCAGGAAAATGATCACGGAAGCGCCGACCAGCGTCGCCAGCAAGGTCAGCACACGTCGGAGGACAAATACACTCATGCGCTCACGAGCTCCGACGTCGTCCTGGCGAAGGCCAGGACCCATACCCCCAGGGAGCAGTTTGGCTAAGACTCGTCGTTCGGTACTGGCACTGCCCGTCACCGATCAATTCCGCGGTATGGGTCCTGGCTTTCGCCAGGACGACACCGAGGCGGATGCGGGCGTCATGCCGCACGGGGACAAATAGGCTCATGGGCGTTCGGATTCAGGGGGCATCCGCGGCACGATCAACATGTCCGAGGGCCGGAGGCAAGTGCTTTGCTGCATGCCCATCTGCTCAAGCCGGCCAGCGGGACAGGAGGTCATGCGAGGCCTCGAACAGCGCGCTTACGCGCAGCAAGTCCGCATCGGCGCGGAAGCGGCCCACGAGTTGCAATCCGATCGGCAGGCCATCGCGGCCGAAGCCGCAGGGCAGACTGATCGCGGGGTGTCCGGTCATGTTGAACGGCATGGTCCAGGGGAACCAGTGCGGCCGGACGCTGTCAAAGTGCTTGCCGTCGATCTCGATGGTGCCGAACAGGTCCTGATCGATGTGCAGCGCGGTGCGGGTGATGGTCGGCATCGCCAGCAGATGCCCGCGCGCAAGCAGGGATTGCACCCGGCGGAACAGCGCCGCGCGCGCGAACATCGCCTCTTGATAGGCGACGCCGCTGACGTCGGTGGCAAGCGCAAGCTGCTTGAGGAAGGCCTCGCTCAGCGCGTGCCCATACTCGGCTGCGAGTTTTGCAAAGCGCGTCCGCCAGACCGTGTGATTGATGGCGCGCCAGATCGGCTCGATGTCGAACCCCTCGCCCGAAAACTCCTCGAGCTCGGCACCCAGGCCCGCGAGCCGATCGAGGCTCGCCTTGAAGCCGGCCTCGACATCGGCAGAGACGGGGCGTCCGGGCGGCGAGAGGCAGTACAGGATTTTCTGCCCACGCAGATCGCCGCGCGGGGTGGCCGTGCCGACGAAGTCGGTCACGGGAATGCCGATCGACCAGGGATCGCAGGAATCCTCGCCGGCCATCGCCTGCATCATCAGTGCGGTGTCGGCGACGGTCCGAGTCATCGGCGTGACATAGGTCTGGTTGCCGAACGCGTCCAGCGCCTGGCTGTGTGGGATGACGCCGTTGCTCTGCTTCAGCCCGACCACGCCGTTGCAGGCGGCGGGAATCCGCGTCGAGCCGCCGCCATCGGTCGCGATCGCAAGTGGCGCGATGCCGCTCGCCACCGCCACCGCTGCGCCGCCGCTGGAGCCGCCGGAGGAGCGCTCGGCGCTCCACGCATTGAGGGTGCGGCCGAACAGCGGCGAATCGGTCAGGCACTTGCTGCCGAATTCGGGCGTCGTGGTCTTGCCGATCAGGATCGCGCCTTGCGCGCGGAGCCGCGCGACCGCGACGGCGTCCTCGGCCGGCACGTTGTCCTTGTAGGGAACGGCACCGAAGGTGGTCTTGACGCCCTTGGTGTTGACGATGTCCTTGACGGTGACGGGAATGCCGTGCAGCAGGCCGAGCGGCTCGCCGGCCATCACCTTGCGCTCGGCCTCGCGCGCAGCCGCAAGCGCCTCGTCGCCGCAGATCGTGATGAAGCAGTTCAGCTCGGGCTGGAGCGCCTCGGCACGGGCGAGCACCGCGCGGGTGAGCTCGACGGGCGATATCTGCTTTGTCGCGATGAGGCCGCGCAGCACGGTTGCGGATAGCTGGCAAGGATCGCCGTTCATCGTCACATCGCTCCGAAGCCGGCCGCCGGTGGCCGATAGCATTGACAGCCAGGATGACAGTTTTGTTAACTCGCCGCCAATACGATTTTGAACACCAACCCATACATTTTCGGTATGCCAATGGATCTTCGCCGGCTCCGCTATTTCGTCGCCGTCGCCGAGGCGCGCAGTGTCGGCAAGGCTGCCGAGCGGCTGCGGATGGCGCAGCCGCCGCTCTCGGTCCAGATCCGCAAGCTGGAGGCCGAGGTCGGTGCACCGCTGTTCCGCCGCGGCACGCGCGGCATGGATTTGACCGACGCGGGCCAGGCACTGCTGGCGCGCGCCGGCGAGGCGCTGGCGCTGGCGGCGGACGGCATCGAAGCCGCACGCGCGGTCGCGGCCGGCAGCCGTGGTCGGCTGTCCGTCGGTTACATGTTCGTGCTGGCGAACGCGATGCTGCCGCGCCTCATCCCCGAACTGCGGCGATCCATTCCCGGCGTCGATCTTGATTTCGCCGAGCTCAGTGCCTCGACGCGCGAGGCCCGGCTGCTCGATCGCAGCGTCACGGTCGCGTTGTGCATGCCGGTGATCCACCATCCCGAGATCCAGGTGACCCGGATCGGCGCGCAGCCGTTCATGCTGGCGGTGCCAAACCGTTCGCCGCTTGCGCGCCTGAGCGCGGTGCCAATGATACGACTCCAGGGCCGTCCGCTGATCGCGCTGCCGCCGCCGGAGCGGGACCCCTCCTCCTCCGCGGTCGCGGCCCTGCTGCGGCGGCACCAGATCGTAATGCCGATTGCGAGCCGGGTGGAGACGGTGCATTCGGCGATGAGCCTGGTTCTCGCCGGTGAAGGCCTCGCCATCCTGCCCGCCTGCGCGCAGCTCGGGGCGCCGCGCGGGGTCGTGTTCCGGCCGCTGCGGGACGCCACCGACTCCATCGATATCGCGGTCTGTTGGCGGCGGGACTCCCAGAGTCCGCTGATCCGCACCTTCCTGAAATGCGCCGAGAAGGCGGTCGCGCGGCTGTGAGGCGGCCTACGAGCTCCAACTGATCTCGTGACTCCAGGGCGGATCGGCGCCCGGACGGGTGCAGGTTAGCCCGGCGCAATTGGCGGCAAAGGACAGTGCACGGCGAAGCTCGTCCGCGCCGATATCCTTCAGTTGCTGTCGGGCGAGCCGTCCCTGCTTGTGCAGGGCGAACAACAACGCCGCCTGAAAACTGTCACCCGCGCCGATGGTGTCGGCGACCACGACCTTGGGGGCGGCGACCTCGATCTGCCCTGCCCCCGCATGCCACGCGATCGCACCGTTGTCACCACGGGTGATGACGACGAGGCTCGCGCCGCGTGCGAGCAGCGTGCTCGCACGCTGGTGATACGGCTCGTCGGCGAACAGATAGGTAAAATCGACGTCCGACATCTTGATGAGATCGGCGCTGGTCGCAAACTCGGCCATGCGCGCGAGATAAGCCGGCTTGTCCTTCACGAGGTTGGGCCGGCAGTTCGGATCAAAGGAGATTGTCGAGGACGCCCGTGCGTCCGCGATCAGGGCCTTGGTCTCGGTCGCGCCTTGGTCGTTAACGAGTGTGGTCGAGCCGACATGGAGGGCTTCAACCGTATAGAACGCAATGGAGCCGCGCCGGTAGGTCCAGTTCCGCGTGGCGGTCTCGGCATCGTAGAAAGCATAATGCGACTCGCCGGCGACGATGCGAACGAAGGCAAGCGTGGTCTGGTGATCGCTGTTTGTGGCGAGGGCGAGCTCGACATTGGATGCAGCGGCGTGGTCGGCGATCATGCGCCCGAACATGTCCGTCGAGATGCCGCCGACAAAGCCGGTCGGCGCGCCGAGCCGCGCCATGCCGATTGCGACGTTGAGGCAGGAGCCGCCGACCGCCGGCATCACCGCTTCGCGCCCGTCGGTGTTTCGCGTCGGGACGAAATCGATCAGCGCATCGCCGCAGGAAATCAACATCCGTTTCAACCCCCGGCCATTCCACGCATCGCGGCGCGGCTGCCGCGATCGACCTCGCGCAGCAACTTGTAGACCTCGCGCTTGCGGGCGTGAAAGGCGGCGATGTCGGGCGTGGTCGCCTCGCTCTTCCGTCCCAGCGCCGACATCTTTGCCATGGTCTCCCCGATCGAGCCATAGGCGCCGCCGGCAACCGCGCCGAGCATGGCAGCCCCGAGCAGCACCGGCTCCCTGGTCTGCGGCAGCGCCACGGTGAGGCCAGTCGTGTCGGCCATGATCTGCCGCACCAGCGGACTGCGGCTGGCGCCGCCGCCCATAATCATGATGCTGGAGTGGACGCCATGCGCGGCAAAAGCCTCGATCACCTCGGCAAGTCCATAGGCGAGCCCGCACAGACCGGCGACGAACAGCCGTTCCATCGAGGCGATGTCGGTGTCGAGATCGAGGCCCGCGATCACCGCGCGCGTGTCAGGATCGGCGTAGGGCGAGCGGTTGCCAATGAACTCGGGCAGCACATGGACGTCGCGGGCCAGCAGCGCGACACGGCTGGCGCCGCCTGTGCGTGCGATGATGCGGCGCTCGAGAAACTCGATAAGGTCGAGGCCCTCGCTGCGCGCCGCCGCGCTCGCCTCGGCGTGGCCGGGATGCGACTTGAGAAGATGGTCGATCGCAGCGCCCGCAGCCGACTGCCCGCCCTCGTTGAGCCAGAAATTCGGCACCATGCCGGAGTAATAAGGACCCCACACGCCCGGCACGAAGCACGGTTCTTTCGTCGTCGCCATGATGCAGGCCGACGTTCCCATGATGTAGGCGAGACGATCGCCAACATCGCTCATCCCGCCCGACCCGTCGCGCCCGCCGATCGCGCCGATGCCGCCGGCATGGGCATCGATCAGGGACGCTCCGACCGGCGTGCCCGGTGGCAAGCCAAGATCGGCAGCTGCCGTACCGGTTAGACCGGCGCCGAGCCGCGTGCCGGGCGCGACGATTTCGGTGCCGATGCGTGCGTATTTCTCGTTGACGAAGTCCGACAGGCCGATGCGCTTGAAGAATGGCGCGCTCCAGCCACCGCCGTCATGCGCGAGGTAGTTCCATTTGCAGGTGACGGTGCAGGTCGAGCGCTGCAACGAGCCGGTGGCGCGCCAGGTCAGGTAATCCGCCAGATCGAAGAAGTGCCCTGCAGCGTCGAAGCTCGCGCGCAGATGCCGCTTCAACCATAGCAGTTTCGGCATCTCCATCTCCGGCGAGATCGAGCCGCCGACATAACGCAGCACGGGGTCACCGGTCTCGTTGATCAGCCGCGCCTCGGCCGTGGCGCGGTGATCCATCCAGACGATGACGTTGCGCTGCCTGTCACCGGAAGCGCTGACGGTGAGCGGCTCGCCTTGCCGGTCGAGCACCACGAGAGAGCAAGTGGCGTCGAAACCGATACCGCCGACGCTATCGGGCGCGATTGCAGCTTCCGCCATCGCGGCCCGCACCGACGCCGTGCAAGCGTCCCAGATATCCTGGGACGACTGTTCGACGATGTCACCGGCCTCGTGCCATATCCTGATCGGATGCCGTGCGATCGCCAGCAAGGTGCCCGCCTCGTCGAACACCCCTGCTCGCGTGCTCGTGGTCCCTACATCGACGCCGATATACGCTCGCGGCATTGTCGCCCCCGGAAGCTCTCGTCAGTTTTGACGCAAGCCTACCAGCAAGTGTAGCCGCCATCCACCACCACGACACTGCCGGTCATCAGGCTCGCGGCCTCGGACGAGAGGAACAACACCACGGAGGCGATCTCCTCGACCTGCCCCATCCGCGCCATCGGGGTTCCACCGATCCAGGCGTCGTACATTCTCGGATTGCTCTTCACGAAGGCGTTGAGCGGCGTCTCGATATAGGTCGGCGCCACCGCGTTGACGCGGATGCCGCGCGCGCCCCATTCGGCGGCGAGCGATTTCGTGAGATGGTGCACGCCGGCCTTGGAGGCATTGTAGAAGCACTGCTCCTGCGGCTTGTTGACGATGAAGCCGGACATCGATCCGACATTGACGATGGCGCCGCTCTTCGCTTTCAGCATGTGCTTGCCGAATTCGCGGCAGCACCAGAAGGTGCCGTTGAGATTGACGTCGATGACGTTGAGCCAGTGCTCGTCGGTCACGGTCTCCGCCGGCGTCTCGCTGCGCGCAATGCCGGCGTTGTTGACGAGGATGTCGACCTTGCCGTGGCGCGCGACGAGGTCGTTCGCGACCTCCGCCACGCGCTTGGTGTCGGTGACGTCCATGATCGCCGTCTCGGCGTCGAAGCCCTTGCCCTTCAGGCTGGCTTTCGCACTGTCGGCGACCTTGCTGTCACGATCGCCGATGACGACCCTGGCGCCGGCTTCAGCAAGCGCTTCGGCGCAGGCGAGCCCGATGCCTTGCCCGCCGCCGGTGATGAACGCGGTCTTGCCGTTCAGTTTGAATTTTTCCAGGTACATGTTGCTGTTTCCGATTCTTGCCGTTTCTTGCCGTTTCTTGTCAGGCCCTGATGGCGTTGCCGCTTGCGTCGAAGCGATGGATGCGCGCGGGCTCCGGCACCAGCGACACATGGTCGCCGGCGTGCAGGCTCAATTCACCGATGTAGCGCGCCGTCAGCATGCCGAGCGGACCGGCATCGACATAGAGGAAGGTGTCGCTGCCGAGATGCTCGGCCACTGCGATCGTTCCCTGCCAACCGCCGGAGCCGTCGCGTTCGATCTTGAGATGCTCCGGCCGTACGCCGATCGTGGCCGCGCCCTTCTGCAAGGCGTGCTCACCGGTCACGAAGTTCATCTTGGGCGAACCGATGAAGCCGGCGACGAACAGGTTGGCCGGCTTCTCGTAGAGATCCAGCGGCGAGCCGTATTGCTCGATCTTGCCGCCGTTGAGCACGACGATCTTGTCGGCCATGGTCATGGCCTCGACCTGGTCGTGGGTGACATAGATCGCGGTGGTGCCGAGCTGCTTCTGGAGCCGCGTCACTTCGATCCGCATCTGCACACGCAGCGCCGCATCGAGGTTGGAGAGCGGCTCGTCGAACAAAAATGCCTTGGGCTCGCGGACGATGGCACGGCCGATCGCGACGCGCTGGCGCTGGCCGCCGGAGAGCTCGCGCGGCTTGCGATCGAGATAGGGCGTGAGGTTCAGCGTTGCGGCGGCGGCCTCGACCTTGCGGTTGATCTCGTCCTTGGCCAGCCCCGCCATCTTCAGGCCGAAGCCGATGTTGCCGCGCACGCTCATATGCGGATAGAGCGCGTAGGACTGGAACACCATCGAGAGCCCGCGCTTGGCCGGCGGCGTGTCGACCACGTTCTTGCCGTCGATCAGGATCTTGCCCCCGGAGACGTCCTCGAGCCCCGCGATCAGCCGCAAGAGCGTGGTCTTGCCGCAGCCCGATGGCCCCACGAACACCACGAACGACCCGTCGGAAATCTCCAGGTCCGCGCCCTTGATGATGTGCACGGGGCCGAAGGATTTCTGCACGTCCTGAAGTGTGATCTGTCCCATGATCCGGCAGCCCTTCCTACTTTACCGCGCCAAAGGTGAGCCCGCGCACGAGCTGCTTCTGGCTGAACCAACCAAGGACGAGAATGGGCGCGATCGCCAACGTGGAAGCCGCCGACAACTTTGCCCAGAACAGCCCTTCCGGGCTCGAATAGGACGCGATGAAGGTGGTGAGCGGCGCAGCGTTCGAGGTCGACAGATTGAGCGTCCAGAACGCCTCGTTCCAGGCCAGGATCAGGTTCAGCAGCATGGTCGATGCGAGCCCCGGGATCGCCATCGGCGTCAGCACATAGACCAGCTCGCGACCAATGGTGGCGCCGTCCATGCGCGCGGCTTCGAGGATGTCCCGCGGGATCTCCTTGAAATAGGTGAAGAGCATCCAGATCACGATCGGCAAGTTTCCCAGGCAAAGGATGAAGACGAGCCCGATGCGGGAATCGAGCAGGCCGAAGGACTTGTAGATCAGGTAGATCGGCACCAGCACGCCGACCGGTGGCATCATCTTGGTCGAGAGCATCCAGAGCAGGATGTCCTTGGTGCGTTTGGTCGGCGAGAACGCCATCGACCAGGCGGCGGGGATCGCGATCAGCAGCGCGATGAGCGTCGAACCGCCGGCGATGATGATCGAGTTCAGCGCGTGGTGGAAATAGTCGCTACGCTCCTGCACCGTTGCGTAGTTCTCGGTGGTCCAGTGGAAGAACAGGAAGGACGGAGGAATCGCGAAGGCCTCGAGTTCGGTCTTGAAGCTCGCCAATACCATCCAGAGGATCGGGAAGAAGATCAGGAAGCCGAAGATCCATGCCCCGATGGTCGAGACCACCACCCGCTGCCTCGTCGCCATACGCGCCATGTCTCATGCCTCCAGGTTGCGGCCGACGATACGGACGAGGAAAAACGCAACAATGTTGGCGATCACGACGGCGACGAGGCCGCCCGCCGAGGCGGTGCCGACGTCGTATTGGATCAGTGCCTGCGAATAGATCAGGAAGGCGATGTTGGTGGTCGACAGTCCCGGGCCGCCGCCCGTGGTAACGTAGATTTCGGCGAAGACGGTGAGCAGAAAGATCGTCTCGATCAGGATCACCACCGTGATGGGGCGCGCGAGGTGCGGGAGCGTAATGTAGATGAAGGTCGAGACCGCGCTGGCGCCGTCCATTTCGGCGGCTTCCTTCTGCTCCTCATCGAGCGACTGCATCGCAGTGAGCAAAATCAACGTCGCAAACGGCAGCCATTGCCAGGACACGATCAGGATCACGGCGAGCAGCGGCGCGTCGGTGAACCAGTCGATCGGCGTCAACCCGAACACCGACGCGATCCAGGCAAACAGCCCGGACACCGGATGCATCAACAGGTTCTTCCAGACCAGCGCGCTCACTGTCGGCATGACGAAGAACGGCGCGATCACCATCAGCCGCACGATGTTGAGGCCGATCACGGGCTGGTCGAGCAACAGCGCCAGCGGAATTCCGAGCAGGACGGTCAGCGCCAGCACCGAGCCGACCAGCACCAGCGTATTCTGGAGCGACGCGAGGAACGCGGGATCGGTGAGGAAGTAGCGGAAATTTTCCAGCCCAACGAACGCTTCCGAGCCGGGATCCAGCAGACTGTAATGCAGCGTCGAGAAATAGAGCGTCAGCGCGAGCGGGACGATCATCCAGATGAACAGCAGTCCGACGGCCGGCGTCAGGAGCGTCCGTGCGAGAAGCTGCGTCTGCCGGGTTGCCATTCTTGACTTGTCCGCTTGCGGGAAGAAGGCGGCCATCCATCTGGAGCGGTGGATGGCCGCAAGTCCGAACTCAGGAGGGGGAGCTCGCGTTCACTTGATGTAACCCGCGCGCTTCATCTCGCGCTCGGTTGAAGATTGCGCCGCGGTGAGCGCGGCATCGACCGTCATCGATCCCGCAAGCGCGGCCGAGAACTGCTGGCCCACCTGCGTGCCGATGCCCTGGAATTCGGGGATCGCCGCATATTGCACGCCGACGTAGGGCACCGGCTTCACCGTCGGCTTGTTCGGATCGGCGGCATCGATCGAGGCCAGCGTCAGCTTCGCAAACGGGGCGACCTTCAGATATTCAGGGTTCTGGTAGAGCGAGGTTCGGGTGCCCGGCGGCACGTTGGCCCAACCCTCCTTCGCGGCGACGGTCTTGGTGTAGTCCTTGCTCGTTGCCCATGCGATGAACTTCTCGGCCGCCTCCGTCTTCTTGGAGCCGGCGGGGATCGCGAGATTCCAGGCCCACAGCCAGTTGGCGTTTTTGCCGAGCCCGGTGTTGGGCGCCAGCGCGAAGCCGACCTTGTCGGCGACCTTGGAGTCCTTCGGATTGGTGACGAAGGACGCCGCGACGGTAGCATCGATCCACATCGCGCACTTGCCGGCATTGAACAGTGCGAGGTTTTCGTTGAAGCCGTTCGAGCTCGCACCGGGAGGTCCGGCCTGCTTCATCAGGTCGACATACGTCGTGAGCGTCGCCTTCCATTCCGGCGTGTTGAACTGCGGCTGCCACTTCTCGTCGAACCAGCGTGCGCCATAGGAGTTGGCCATGGCCGAGAGGAACGCCATGTTCTCGCCCCAGCCGGCCTTGCCGCGCAGGCAGATGCCGTAGACGCCGGCGCTCTTGTCGGTGAGCTTCTTGGCGGCGTCGACGACGAAATCCCAGGTCGGCTTTTCCGGCATCTTGAGGCCGGCCTTGTCGAACAGGTCGGTGCGGTACATCACCATGGAGCTCTCGCCGTAGAACGGCGCGGCGTAGAGCTTGCCGTCGACGGAGACCGCATCCTTGATCTTGGGCAGGAGGTCGGCGACGTCGTAGTCGGCGCCGAGATTGGCGAGCGGCACCAGCCAGCCCTTCTTGGCCCAGATCGGCACCTCGTAGGTGCCGATGGTGAGGACGTCAAACTGGCCGCCCTTGGTGGCGATGTCGGTGGTGACGCGCTGGCGCAGCACATTCTCCTCAAGCGTCACCCATTTGACCGATATATCGGGGTTCTTCTTTGTGAATTCGGCCGTCAGCCCCTGCATGCGGATCATGTCGCCGTTGTTCACGGTGGCGATCGTCAGGGTCGTTTCGGCCATCGCGGGGACGGCCAGCAACAGGCAAGACGCGCCGCAGACGGCGCCGAGGACGTGTTTCACGGTGACCTCCCTAGGATCGCGCTTTTGAGCATATGCCCACGCGTTGGGCGTATGTTCGACCGAGGGCGGGCCGTTGTCAAGCAGGCGCGCGGGCGTTTCGGCAACTTATGAGTGCTGCGATGCAGGGAGCTGGTGCGTCGCCCTCCCCGTCATGCCCCCGCGCAGGCGGGGCATCCAGTACTCCGTGCCGTCTGTTGGTTTGCCTCAAGCGGCGCCGCGGCGTACTGGATCATCCGCCTTCGTGGATGATGACAGCAGTGCGAGGGGCGAGATCGCCGCCCTACCGCTCCAGAATCGCCCTCGCGGTCGCCTCGTCCGTAATCAGCCCGTTGATCAACCGTCCATTCAACGCGGCCGCGATCGCCGGCACCTTGGCCGCACCGACCGCGGCGCCGATCGTGGTGGTCTTCGCCGGGACCTCCGGCGGGATGCTGGTCAGGCGCCTGTTGGTTCCGGCCTTCAGCAGCCGGCCCTTGGAATCATAGGCCCATCCGGTGATCTCGCCGATCGCCCCTTGCCGCATCATCTCGAACAATTCGTCGCGGGTGACGAAGCCGTCGACATGGACCTGCGCCTTCTGGTCCATCTGGCCGATGCCGACGAGACGTAAATCCGCCTTGGCCGCGACCGCCTTCACCTTCGCGATCGGCTCGATCCGGACCATCTTGTTGCGCTCGTCCTCGGACGACATCAGGAACGGCAGCGGCATCGGATAGTGCCGCGCGCCGGTGCGGTCGGCGAGCCGGCCGACGGTGTCGTAGAAGCTCGCGGAACCGTCGGCGGAGATATTGCCGACCAGCGACACGATCTGGTGGTTGGGCCGGTCGATCGGCGTGACGCGCTCGACCGCGGCGCGCACGGCGCGTCCCGTCCCCAGCGCGACAATGACGGGGGTCTCCGAACGCAGCGTGGAATCGAGCAGATTGGCGCAGCGTTCGGCTATGCCCGCTGTGGCCTGCGGCGCGGCGGAATCTGCCGGCACCACCTCGCAATGGGCAAGGTCGAAACGCTCCTTCAGACGCGCCGCCAATTCCATGCATGCGGCGATGGGATGTTCGAGCCGGAAGGTGATGAGCCGTTCCGCGAGACACAGCGACACCAGCCGCTGCGCCGAGGCGCGCGAGACCTGGAGCATCTTCGCTATCTCATCCTGGGTGTGACCGGCAATGAAATAGAGCCAGCCAGCACGCGCGGCGTCATCGAGCCTGGACTTTTCGTTTTCGGCGGCCATGGCAGGCGTCAGGCGTCCTTCCAGAAATCGATCATGCGCGCGAAGACCCGGTCGGCCCCTGCACCCGACAGTATAGCTTGCCCGTCGCGTCCGCGATAATGGCTGCCGCCGGCAAATCCCCAGACCGTCATGCCGGCCGCCTTGCCCGCCTGCACGCCGCTCGCACTGTCCTCGATCACCAGCGTGCGCGCGGGTTGCGCGCCCATCTGCTCGGCCGCATGGAGAAAGAGATCCGGCGCCGGCTTGCCGTGCCTGACCATCTGCGCGGTGTAGATCCGGTCCCCGAAATGTGGCGCGAGGCCGGTGACGTCAAGGGAGAGCGCGACACGGTCGATGTCGCTGGACGAAGCCACGCAAAACGGCACGCGTAATTCGGAGATCACATCGGCGACGCCGGAAATTGGCTGAAGCGTGCCTGCGAACGTGCTCAACACATGCGACTTCAAGCGCGGCAGAAAGCCGTCCGGCACGACCTGTCCGAGATCCCGATAATGCTGCTCGACCGCTTTGGTGCTGCGTCCGAGAAAGAGTTCGAGCGCCTGCTCCGGGCTCAGCGAGATGCCACATTCGGCCAGCGCGTCGGACAGGCACCGACAGCTCAACAGCTCACTGTCCACCAGCACGCCGTCGCAGTCGAAGATGATCAGATCGGGTTTCAGCCGGCCCTGGTCCATCCCGCCATTCGATCATATACCCACCCCATGGGCAATAGCTCACCCGAGAACGGGACGCCGCACCTTTTCCTGATTCAATGCGCCACCTGCCGGTAAATCGCCGGCAGCGCCGCAGGCAGTCGGCGGATATTGCCGACGATGGCGTAGCCGCCACGCCCGAACAGCGTCGGGAAATAGGATTGCGCGGTTGCGTCCACCGTCACGCCGAAGGCGGCAATGCCGAGCCGGCGCGCCTCCTGCACCGATTTGCGGGTGTCCTCGACCGCAAAGCGGCCTTCGTAATGATCGACATCGTTCGGCTTGCCGTCGGTGAGGACGAGAAGCAGCTTCTTGCGCTGCGGCTGACGGGCGAGTGCGGCCGAGGCGTGGCGCACCGCCGCGCCGATCCGCGTGTAATAGCCGGGCCTCAGCGCTCCGATACGACGCTCCACTGCCCCGCTCATCGGCTCGCCGAAGGCCTTGACGGTTTCGAGCCGCACCCAGGACCGCCGGCGCGAGGTGAAGGTCAGGATGCTGTGATGGTCGCCGCAGGCCGACAGGCCATGCGCGAGTACCAGCAGCGCCTCCTTCTCGACGTCGAGCACGCGATGGCCGTCGACCCAGGCGTCCGTCGAGAGCGAGACGTCGACAAGCAACGTGACGGCGAGATCGTGCCCCTGCGGGCGCATCGCGACATGGATGCGATCGAGACCGCCGCCGCTGCCGGCGCGAAGATCGCAGCGGGCGCGCACGAGCGCGTCGAGGTCGAGGTCGTGCCCGTCGGCCTGGGCGCGCATCAATTCGTGGCGCGGCCGCAAGATCTCGAAGCGCCGCCGCACCTGACGGATATGCCGGCGCATGGACTCGTCGGGCGACCAGGTCTCGCCGGTCTCGGATGCGGCGCCCGCGAGCACGCGGCAGTGATCGGGCAGGTAGGAGCTGCTGCGGTAGTCCCATTCGGGATAGGTGAGGTCTGCGTTCAGCGGCGACGCATCGAGGGCTTCCGGCGGCAGGTCGAGATCGAATTTGAGCCGGCTCGCCGGCTTGCCGCTGCGCCGGCTCAGCGTCATCTCCTCGAGATCGTCGGCGGCCTTCTGCGCATCCTCGTCCTCGCTGTCGTCAGCCGGACGGTCGACATTGACCATCTCGGCCATTGCGAGAATCTTTTCGAAGCGGTTGAGCACGAAGGGATCGCGGCGGTTGGCGTTGTCCTCGCGCTCGCGCACGGCAAAGCGCTTGCGACTGTCCTCGGCGGCGGCCCCCGCGCCCGGTGCGCACGCGTCGTCGCCCGCATGCACCGGCGAGAGTTCGCGCGTCCAGCAATCGCCCCAGAGCGGACACGGCAGGACCGAGCGATAGCCCGGCGGCGCCTTGTCCGGCAGCGGACCTGTCCCCATCATCGCCGGCCACAGCTGACCTGCGGGCGCCTTTCCGGTCCCGAGCAAGGCCAGCACGATCCGCTCGATCTCCTGCTCAAGACGCGGCAACGGACGTCGCGGCCGGGCTTCGGCAGTTGCGGCGGCGAGCCGCGCGTAATCAGCAGCGAGCCCGGGAAACTGCGTGAGCACGAAGACCGCCGTCTCGCTCGCCCGGCGCAAGACCAGAAGGTCCCGCCGCAGCGGATCATGCTCCGTGATCGTCTCGATCGGCGCGACCGCGAACCACGCCGCAAGCCAGCGATAGAGGCATGCGTTGAGATCGCGGTCGGAAAATATCGCAATGCGGTCGGGGAGGAAGATGGTCGTAGCGCCGCGGCCCGGCTGTTCGAGACGTTCGTCTCCAAGGCCGATGCGTTGCCGCCAGCCGAGCCGATGGCCCGCCCTGCGTGCGCCTGCGCTCGCGATCTGAACGCCCGTCTCACCGCCAAGCGCACGGAACATCACCGCGAGCCGGCCTCTCACCTCCGCAAGCGCGACCGCGTGATCATCGTGAACCGGATAGCTCGCGGTGCCGCCGACCATCCGGTGCCAGGCGCGGCCGACCGTCTCCTCCAGTTCGAGGAAGTCAAGCATGGGATCTGGCTCAGGCAATCACGGCGCGCGCGACGTCCAGCAGCGCCGCCTTGACCTCGGAATCGTCGGTCAGCGGCTCGATCATGCCGGCGAGCACCGCATCGGCGATCGAGACTCCCGCCGCAATCAAGGTCGCGCAATACACCACGAGCCGGGTCGAGACGCCCTCCTCCAGATCATGCCCCTTCAGCGCCCGCAGACGTCCGGCAAGCGCGACCAGCGGCCGTACGCGATCCGGCGGCAGCCCACTCTCGGCCGACACCACCGCAATCTCCTGCTCGGCCGGCAGGAAGCCGAACTCGATGGCGACGAAGCGCTGCCGCGTCGACGGCTTCAGCGCCTTGAGCAGGGTCTGGTAACCGGGATTGTAGGAGACAACGAGCATGAAGCTCGCGGGAGCAACGAGCTCCTCGCCGGTTCGCTCCAGCGGCAGGATACGGCGGTCGTCAGTGAGCGGATGCAGCACGACGGTGACGTCCTTGCGGGCTTCCACCACCTCGTCGAGATAGCAGATGCCGCCCTCGCGGACCGCGCGCGTCAACGGACCGTCGGTCCACACGGTGTCGCCGCCTCTCAGCAGATGGCGCCCCGTGAGATCGGCGGCGGTGAGATCGTCGTGGCAGGCGACGGTGTGGAGCGGCAAGCCCAGCCGTGCCGCCATATGCGCGACGAAACGCGTCTTGCCGCAACCGGTCGGTCCTTTCAGCAGGACCGGAAGCCGGTGCCGACAGGCATGCTCGAACAGCGCGCATTCGTTGCCGCTTGCGACATAGGCTGGTAGCGCGGGTGCCGGCGCGGCCAAGGCGTGAAGAGCTACTTTCATGATCTCTCTCCGAAAATGTCTGAAGCGGCGGCCGCGATGAAACGCGGCCGCCGTCACGCTTACTCGGCCGGCTGCAGCGCGGCGGGAATGGTCGCCTGCTTTTCGCGGCCGGGCACCAGCACCGCCCAGACGAACATCAGCGCCGAGATGGCGACGAACACGCCGGAGCCGAGCCGCACCCAGTAGAAGAAGGCGAGCTGGTCCTGCACGTCCATGTAGCTCTGGCCGAGCACGCGCTGGAGATGGACCTGGACCACGCCGGCAAAGGTTAGCGCGAACGTCATGGTCATCATGGCCGTGCACATGATCCAGAAGCTCGTCATACTGAGCCACTGGTTATAGGGCGCGCGTCCCTTGATCTGCGGGATGGCGTAAGCCATCACGGCAAGATTGAGCATCACATAGGCGCCGAAGAAGGCGAGATGGCCGTGCGCAGCGGTGACCTGGGTGCCGTGGGTGTAGTAGTTCACCGAGGAAAGCGTGTGCAGGAAACCCCAGACGCCGGCGCCCAGGAACGCCATCACCGAACAGCCGACCGACCACAGCAGCGCGGCGCGGTTCGGATGCTTGCGGCCGGCCTTCCAGGTCATCTGCACCGTGAAGATCACCATCGTGAAGAACGGCGCGACCTCGAGCGTCGAGAACAGCGAGCCGATCCACTGCCAGTAGCCGGGCGCGCCGATCCAGTAGAAATGATGGCCGGTGCCGAGAATTCCCGAGAATAGCGCAAGGCCGATGATGACGTAGAGCCACTTCTCGACCACCTCGCGATCGATCCCATTGAGCTTGATCATGAGATAGGCGAGCACGGAGGCCATAATCAGCTCCCAGACGCCCTCGACCCAGAGATGGACGACGTACCACCAGTACATCTTGTCGACGGCGAGGTTTGCCGGATTGTAGAAAGCGAACAGGAAGAAGATCGCAACGCCCCACAGGCCAAACAGCAGGATGTTGGTGACCGTGGTCTTGCGCCCTTTGAGCGCGGTCATGGTCACGTTGAACAGGAACATCAGGCAGACGACGACGATGCCGACCTTGATGATGAAGGGCTGCTCGAGGAACTCGCGACCCTCGTGGTAGTGGAAGAGATAGCCGACCACCGCTACGCCAGCTGCGCCGAAGAACATCCAGAACTGGATCTTTGCGAGCAGCGGGCTGTACAGCTCGGTCTCGGTTTCCTCAGGCAGCAGGAAGTAGGTCGCGCCCATGAAGCCGATCAACGACCACACGATCAGCGCATTGGTGTGGATCATCCTGACGATATTGAACGGCAGCAGCACCGACAGCGTGTTGGGCAGAACGTAGATTGTCCCGGCGAGGAGACCGAACAGGACCTGAGCCAGGAACAGGGTCAGCGCGCCGTAGAAATATAGCATCGCGACTTTCTGGGTTTGATATTTCATCTCGGATTCTCTCTGTCTGGAAAGAGGAAAGCGGCGGGCTCAGCCGGCCTTGTTTGGCGGCCAATCCTGGCGCTTGATCGTGCTCACCCATTGCAGGAAATCGGCGAGATCATTGAGCTCTTGGTCGGTGAGGTTGAACTGCGGCATCTGCCGCCGGCCCTCCGCGCCCGAGGGCTGCGACTGCATCCAGGCCTTCAGTGTCTCTCGCGCGCCGGCCGGATCATCCTTGCCGCCCCATCGATCCCAGACGTTGCCGACTTCGGGCGCGAAATAGGCGCCTTCGCCGAGCAACGTGTGGCAGTTGATGCAGGAGTTCTTCTCCCAGACATGCTTGCCGCGGGCGACCGACGACGTCAGCGTCGCCGCGTCCGTCGAGGTTGTGGCCATGTAGTAGTGGCTGTGCGCCGTCAGCCCGATGAAGATGGCGAAGAAAAAGGCCGAGCCGCCGTAGAAGATATTTCGAGCGGCCGACTTGGTCAGGCGTTCAGCCATTGCCAATCCTTTCAATTGAGTCCTGTCGCGTAAATCGGTGATGCGATTTATTGCCGATTGGCCCGGCCCGTTCTTTGTCAGGGCGCAAGGAACGAGTCAGATCAGGGCGATGACTGCGGATGTGAGCCAGGCAAACAGCACCACGACGAGGATCCAGGCGCTGACGAGGCCGCGCCAGAGCGCGGGCACTGCGCGAAGATCGAGGAAATCGAGCGCTATCCGGCGCCCCTTGACGGCGGCGAGGGCCAGCAGCAGGGCGTTGCCGAGCAGCGGCCGCGGCACCAGCGGCGGCACCAGGACGGTCGCGAGTGCGAGGCCGATCAGCGCGAGCCAGGTGAAGTCCAGGCGATCCGGCATCGTCACCGCACCAGATAAAGAATCGGGAACATGACGATCCAGACCAGATCGACCATGTGCCAGAAGGCCGTTCCCGTCTCGACACCGAACGCCTCGGCGCGGCGGCAGACCACGGCTAGGATGATGATACCAAGGCAGACATGCAGGAGATGGAAGCCGGTCAAGAGGAAGTAGAGTGTAAAGAACGGGCTGGTCTCAAGTCCAATGCCGCGTCCGATCTCTTCGGCATATTCGCCGAGCTTGATCGCCACGAACAGGCCGCCAAGCGCCATGGCTGTGAGGAGCCAGTATCGTGCCGCCCGCCTCTCGCTGGCCCGCGCGGCCTTCGTCGCCCGGGCCGCGGCCCAACCGCTCGTCACCAGCACGATAGTGTTCAGTCCTGCCAGACCCGGATCGAGCGCCGCCTGCCCCGCCGCAAACACGGCCGGGTGGATCGCGCGGGCGACCGTAAACGTACCGAGAAACAGACCGAAGGCGGCGAGCTCGCTGAAGATCAGCACCCAGATCATGGGATCGCCGGGAAGATCGTCCAGAATTCCCCAGCCGTTTCCCTGTGGTTCGCAATCGGCTGCCGACATCTGCTCTTCCGGATCAGGACACCGGCCAGACTTAGCTCAGCCGCGCCGATCCGAGTTTGTTGCCGGACAAACTTGGGGAATGCCGATCTATTTGTTTGCGCCGTCGCAACGTCCGATCGGCCGGGTCGCGGTACGAGCACTCCAAGGTTCCATGGAGCTGCGAGCGCTGACATGAGCGATGCACAAATCGGGCTGATGACCGCGACGCCCATCATCATTGTCTTCGCCGTCGCACTCCGGCGAATGGGCGTGCTATCGACCGTGGCAACCGTCTCGGCGGTGAGCCTCTCCGTCGCGATAGCGGCGGTGCTCTTCACGACGCAGTAACGGCTGCCGTAGCCGCATGGAGCGGAGCGGAATGCGGGTAAGTGGCCCCGGATTGCGCTTCGCTACGCAGCCTCATCTCCGCTGATTATACACGTCGATGCACACCGCCCCGAGCAGGACCAGGCCCTTGATGACCTGCTGATAGTCGATGCCGATGCCGAGGATGGACATGCCGTTGTTCATCACACCCATGATCATGGCGCCGACCACGGCGCCGCCGACGCGGCCGACACCGCCATAGGCTGAGGCGCCGCCGATGAAGCAGGCGGCGATGACGTCGAGCTCGAAGCCGAGACCCGCCTTCGGCGTTGCGGTGTTGAGGCGCGCAGCGAAGACGAGGCCGGCGAGCGCAGCGAGCACGCCCATATTCACGAAGGTGAGGAAGGTCAACCGTTCCGTCTTGATGCCCGACAGGCTTGCGGCTTTGGCGTTGCCGCCGACCGCATAGATTTGCCGGCCGATCACGGTGCGGCGGGTGACGAAGCCGTAGAGTGCGATCAACGCACCCATGATCACCAGCACGTTCGGCAGGCCGCGATGCGAGGCGATCAGATAGGTGAAATAGAGCACGGCGCAGGCGAGCAGGATGCACTTGCCGAGGAAGAACGCGTAGGGTTCGACCTCGATGCCGTGCAACTGCTCGCGCGACCTTCCCCTGGCGCTGGCGTATACGAGGCCAAGCGCGAGCACCGCACCGATCAGCATGGATGTCGGATGCAGGGTGCCGGCCTCCGGCAAGAGCTCGGGAATGAAGCCGGAGGACAGTTTCTGGAAGGTCACCGGGAACGGCCCGAGCGACTGGCCCTGCAATACCGCGAGTGCGAGGCCCTTGAACACCAGCATGCCGGCCAGCGTCACGATGAAGGACGGAATCTTGAAATAGGCCACCCAATAGCCCTGCGCGGCTCCGATCGCCGCGCCCAGCAGCAGACAGGCGATGAAGGCGAGCGTGTAGTCGACCTTGTATGTCACCATCAGCACGGCGGCCACCGCGCCGACGAAGCCCGCGACCGAGCCGACCGAGAGGTCGATATGGCCGGTGACGATGACAAGCAGCATGCCAAGCGCCATGATGACGATATAGCTGTTCTGGAGCACCAGATTGGTCAGGTTGAGCGGCTGCAGCAGTGTGCCACCGGTCATGACCTGGAAGAACAGCATGATCGCGATCAGCGACATTAGCATGCCGTAGTTGCGGAGATTGTTCTTGATGAAGCTGCCGTTCCGGCGCTCCTCGGGCAGCGAAACCGTCTTGTCGGTCATGGCTGCGATCCTCCCATCTCGGCACCCGCCAGGGCGCGGCTTCCATAATTTCTGTCGTTGCGCATGATGGCGCGCATGATCTTTTCCTGCGTCGCTTCGGTGCCGGGGAACTCGCCGACGAAGGCGCCGTCGTTCATGACACAGATGCGGTCGCAGATGCCGAGCAGCTCGGGCATCTCCGAGGAGATCACCACCACGCCGCGGCCGGCTTCCGCAAGCTCGTTGATGATACAGTAGATCTCGTATTTGGCACCGACGTCGATGCCCCGGGTCGGCTCGTCCAGGATCAAGACCTTGGGGTCGGTCATCAGCCATTTCGACAGCACGACCTTTTGCTGGTTGCCGCCGGAGAGCTGGCCGGTCTCCTGATAGACGTCGGAGCAGCGGATGCGCATCCGGTTGCGGTAGTCGCTGGCGACCTTCAGCTCGGCGATGTCGTCGATGACGCGGTTCGGCGCGACCTGGTCGAGGCTTGCGAGCGTGATGTTCTTGCGGACGTCGTCGGCGAGGATAAGTCCGAGCTGCTTGCGGTCCTCGGTGACATAGGCAAGGCCGGCGTCGATCGCGGCCGCGACGTTCGGCAGCACGACCTCATGGCCCTCGAGCCGGATACGGCCGCTGATCGTGGTGCCCCAGGAACGGCCGAACAGGCTCATGGCGAATTCGGTGCGGCCAGCGCCCATCAATCCGGCAATGCCGACGACCTCGCCGCGTTTCACGCTGAAATCAACGTTCTTGATCACCTGCCGCTCGGGATGGATGGGATGGTAGACCGACCAGTTCTCGACGGTGAGGACGGGCTCGCCGATCTTTGCGCTGCGCTCCGGAAAGCGATGGGCGAGATCGCGGTTGACCATGCTGCGGATGATGCGGTCTTCCTGGATCGGCTCGGCGTGGCAATCAATGCTGTCCACGGTGCGGCCGTCGCGCAGCACGGTGATGTGGTCGGCGACCTTGGCGACCTCGTTGAGCTTGTGCGAGATCAGGATCGAGCCGATGCCCTGCGCGCGGAAGGCCATGAGGCGCTCGAGCAGCGCGGCACTGTCGGCCTCGTTGAGGCTGGCGGTCGGCTCGTCCAGGATCAGCATCCGCACCCGCTTGGACAGCGCCTTGGCGATCTCGACCAGCTGTTGCTTGCCGACGCCGAGATCGGTGATCAGCGTATCCGGCGATTCCTTGAGGCCGACCTGCGCCAGGAGTTCCCGCGTGCGCCGATAAACCTCGTCGCGATCGATCACGCCGAGCCTGGACGGCGGATGCGACAGGAAGATGTTCTCGGCAATCGACATCAGCGGGATCAGCGCCAGCTCCTGATGGATGATGATGATACCGAGCGCCTCGGAATCGTTGATATCGCGGAAGCGGCGCTCCTCGCCATCGAAGATGATGGTGCCCTCATAGCTACCGGCGGGATAGACGCCGCTGAGCACCTTCATCAACGTGGACTTGCCGGCACCGTTCTCGCCGACGAGGGCGTGGATCTGCCCGGCTTCAACCGAGAAGTTGACGTCGCGCAGCGCCTGCACGCCGGAAAAGCTCTTGCTGACGTTGCGCATCTCCAGCATTGCGGTCATCGGATCATTCTCCCGGGTGCCTCCACAATCGTCATGGCCGGGCTTGTCCCGGCCATCCACGTGCAGCCGCTTGCGAAGAGGGACGTGGATGCCCGGGACAAGCCCGGGCATGACGAGTTCATAAACATGCGCTTCGCCCTAACCCTAAAGAACTCCCTCTCCGCAGGTTGGGAGAGGGAGTAGACCTCTTACTGGAACTGCGACTTCTTGTAGTAGCCGCTCTCGACCAGGACCTTCTCCCAATTGTCCTTGTAGACCACGACCGGCTTGAGCAGATAGGACGGCACGGTCTTGGCGCCGTTCTCGTAGGTCTTGGTGTCGTTGACGGTGACCTGCTTGCCGGCAAGCGCAGCGTCGACCATGTCGGCGGTCACCTTGGCGAGATCGCGGGTGTCCTTGAAGATGGTCGAATACTGATCGCCGCGCAGCATCGCCTTGATCGAGGGCACCTCGGCATCCTGGCCCGAGATGACAGGCATCGGCTGGCCGGCGCTGCCATAACCGACGCCTTTCAGCGAGGAGATGATGCCGATCGACAGGCCGTCATAGGGCGACAGGACTGCGTTGACCTTCTTGTTGCCGTAGTAGGCGCTGAGCAGATTGTCCATGCGGGCCTGCGCGGTGGCGCCGTCCCAGCGCAAGGTCGCGACCTTGTCCATGCCCATCTGGCCGGAGACGACGACGAGCTTGCCGCTGTCGATGTACGGCTTCAGCACGCTCATCGCGCCGTTGTAGAAGAAGTAGGCATTGTTGTCGTCGGGCGAGCCGCCGAACAGCTCGATGTTGAACGGACCCTTGCCATCCTTGAGGCCGAGGCCCTGCACGATCGACTCGGCCTGGAGCACGCCGACCTGGAAATTGTCGAAGGTCGCGTAATAGTCCACGTTGGGCGTGCCGCGGATCAGGCGGTCATAGGCGATCACGGTGATGCCCTTTGCTTTCGCCTGCTTGAGCACGTCGGAGAGCGTGGTGCCGTCGATCGCGGCGATCACCAGCGCTTTCGCGCCCTTGGTCACCATGTTCTCGACCTGCGAGAGCTGGTTCGGAATGTCGTCCTCGGCATATTGCAGGTCGGTATTGTAGCCGCGCTCCTTCAGCACCTTAACCATGTTGTTGCCGTCGTCGATCCAGCGCGCCGACGATTTGGTCGGCATGGCGATGCCGACTGTTGCTTTATCCTGGGCTGAGGCGGTGACGCCCGCGGCCATCGTCGCAGCGCCGGCCAGCGCCAGCGCGAGGAATGTCGTCTTCAGTTTCAACATGTTTCGCTCCCTTGGATGTCAGACTGTTTTTTCGTGTCGTCGAGAAATTTGGGGGTGTGTGGCTTCGAGCCTCCTATGCGAGCTTGACGTCAGGCTCCGCGCGACCGCGCGCGGAGGCCTCCAACAGGAAGGTGTGGCCTGCTTGCGGATCGGCGGCACGTGCCGCCGCATCCATGTCCTGCCAGGCCGAGGTGACGAGAAGACGCGACAGATCGGGGCCGACAAAAGCGGGGCAGCTCGCCTGCTTTGCCGGCACGCTCATCGAGCGCAGGCGCTCGCCTTGCGGAGAGTAGACGTCGATACGGCTCGCGCCCCAGCAGGCGTTCCAGATGTTTCCGTCGGCGTCGCACACCGAACCATCGAGGCCGCCGCTACCGGTGTGGCGCAGCAGCACTTCCGGCTCGCCGCGCGGCAGGCCGGTCGTGGGATTGAGCGGCACCGCGTAGAGCACCGCGCGCGCGGTGTCGGCGAAGTAGCCGGTGCCGCCATCGGGCGAGAAACAGATCGAATTGGGAATGCTGATGCGCGGAAACAGCATCGATATCTCGCCGCGATGGAACGCGTAGATCGCGCCTGCCCCTGCTTCGGCCTTCCGGCCCATGGTGCCGATCCAGAACGTGCCGGAGGGATGCACGCGGGCATCGTTGGAGCGGGTCGCGTAATTGTCGGCTTCGAGCGGACAGAACAGCGTCATCGCGCCGTCGGCGATTTTGCGGATATAGAGGCCGTCTTCCGCGACGATCAACTGCCGCTCGGCGTCGATCCGCCCAAGTGCGCTCGCCATCCGGCCGAGCGCATGAACGCGGATGCTGCCGCTGCCGAGCTGCGCCTCGAACAGTCGCCCCTCGCGGATATCGAACCACCAGGCGGTATCCGTGCTCACGTCATAAGTCGGCCCCTCGCCGAGATGGCAAGAATCGTCCGAAAGAACCGAGGTCGGCACCTGTTCCATCATCACCTCCTCACCGCAAAGCGATAGACCGTGTGATGGCGGTAGACCTCGCCGGGCGCTAGGCGCGGGCTCGGGAAATCCGGCCGGTTCGGTGCATCCGGCCAGATATGCGGCTCCAGGCACATGGCGTCCGACTGCCGGTAGAGCTTGCCGCCCTTGCCCGAAATCGTGCCGTCGAGATAATTACCCGAATAGACCTGCAGACCGGGCTGATCGGTGAACAGCTCCATGATGCGCCCCGAGCGCGGCGCCTCCAGCCGCGCCGCGAGCGCAAGCTTGCCGTCACGCGCGAGACAATAGGTGTGATCGTAGCCCCTGCCGTTGCGCAATTGCCGGTCGCTCTCTCGGATGCGCTCGCCGATCGCCCGCGGCTCGCGGAAGTCGAACGGCGTGCCGGCAACGCTGCGCGGCGGCTCGGGCAACGGAATGGCCGTGGGATCGATCGCGAGGAAATGTCCGGCGGCGACCGTCAGCTTGTGATCGAGAATGGGGGTCCCTGATGTCGCGCCTTCCAGATTGAAGAAGCTGTGGTTGGTCAGGTTGACGATGGTCGGCCGGTCGGTCCGTGCCTCCATGGTCAGGGATAGCTCGGCCGGGCCGGTAACGCGATAAGTCAGGCGCACATCGAGCCGGCCGGGATAGTTCTCCTCGCCATGCGGGCTCGTGTAGGTCAGCGTAACCGCGGGCTCGGCGCCATCGTCGATCTCCGCAATGTCCCAGAGCTTGCGGTCGAATCCGTCGAGGCCGCCATGCAGCGCATTCGGACCGTTGTTGACGGGAAGCTGCACTGTCTCGCCATCGAGCGAAAATTGTCCGTTGGCGATGCGATTGGCGTAGCGGCCGACGGTGGCACCGAAGAACTTTCGCTCGGCGAGATAGCCGGCGAATGTGTCATGGCCGAGCACGATGTCGTCGTAGCTCCCCTTGGCATCCGGCGCGATCAGCGCCTGGATCACCGCGCCATGGGTGATGATGCGCGCCTCGAACCCGCCCTCTCCGCGCAGCACTATGCGCTCCACCTTGCGGCCGTCCGGCAGCGTTCCGAAGATGTCTTTTTCTGTTTTCGTTCCAGCCATGATCAATCCACAAACGGTTCGACGATCGTGCGCCTGCCGAGCAGGAAGGCGTCCGCAACGAGACGAAGCGGCGCCAGATCGACGTCGCTCGCGCCTGTCGCGGCGAGCGTGACGAAGCGCCGGTAGAGCTCCCGATATTCCTCATCGGGCGCCTCGGCAACGGTCTTGCCGTCGATCGCCATGATCCGGCCGCCGCGGGATAGCGTCATCCGGCCCTGGTCGGTTTCGACGAGGATATCCCAGCTCTGCGGCCCGGTCTGGCGGAAATCGAACTCGGCGGTCACAGGCAGGCCGCCAAGGTCGGTCAGCGTCAGCTTCGCGGCGATCGGCGCCTGGCAATTGGCGGGGAAGGCGAGCTCGGCCGCGGTGACGAACACGGGCTTCGGCAGGATCCTGGTCAAAATCGACAGCGCATTGATACCGGGATCGAACACCCCGAGCCCGCCGGGCTCCCAGATCCACGCCTGCCCGGGATGCCAGACGCGCACGTCCTCTTTCCAATTGATGTGGACGGAGGTGATCCGCCGCGCCGCAAGCCACTCGCGCGCCGGCTCGACTGCCGGCGCATGGCGCGAATGCCAGGTCGCGAACAACGTTCGCTTGGCCTCACCCGCCATCGCGATCAACGGATCGAGCTCGGCAACGCCGGCGCCGGGCGGCTTCTCCAGCATCACATGCTTGCCGGCCCTAAGCGCTGCGACGGCCTGGGCGCGGCGCACTTGAGGCGGCGTGCAGAGCGACACCGCGTCGATCGGCGGACCTTTTTCCAGCAGCTCTTCGATGGTCGCGAAATGCGGCGGATCCGGCAGCGAGGCATTGCGGCTGGCGACGGCCGCCAGCGTCGCGCCGGGAACCGCTGCGATGGCGCCCACATGCTGGTCCCGTGCGATCTTGCCGAAGCCGACGATGGCGATGCGAAGTTCAGTCACGATCTTTCTCCAGCTTCCGCGGACGGTAGCGCTTCGGCCGGTACAGTCTCGATCACTGTCCCCTCGTGGCGGCGCATGCCGTTGTGAATGACGTAGACCATTGCCTCCGACGCGGTCGCGGCATCGCCGGCCGCGATGGCATCGACGATCTTCTGATGCCAGAGCAGCACGGTATCGCGGTCCTCCGGTTCGACCGGTGCGCTGAGCAGGAATGAGGCACGCAACGCAGCCTCGATGACGTGCCCGATCGAGCGCATGAACAGATTGCCGGACGCCCGCGCTACACCGACATGAAGCGCTAGGTCGGCATCGGCAAAGCCGACGGAGTCGGAAGCTTCAAGTCGCATCCGCTCCATGCAGCGGTGCAACTCGGCGACGTCCTGCTCCGACCGCTGCGCGGCCGCCAGCATCGCCGCGCGCGGTTCGACCGCAAGGCGGATCTCGGCGAGGTCGTTGAGGAAGCGCTTGTCGATACCGGCGTCCAGGTGCCAGGCCAGCACGTCGGCGTCGAACATGTTCCAGGCAGCGCGCTCGCGCACCACGGTGCCGACCCGCGCCTTGGTGGTGAGCAAGCCCTTGGCCACCAGTGTCTTCACGCTCTCGCGCAGCACCGGCCGCGACACGCCGAACATCGCGATCATCTCGGCATCGCCGGGCAGCCGCGTCCCCTCCGCGTAACGGCCGGCGATGATGTCGACGCCGATCGATCGGGCCACCTCCGCGTGATTGGAGTGCGCCCGGCGCGTCGGGATGACGAGGATGCGCGAGGTGGTCATGAGACTGCTCCCGCGCGCTTTGCCACGGGCCGGCGCGCGAGCGCGACCAACCCCTGTTGCAAGGCGATGAAGGCGAACAGCAGCACGCCGGTCGCGATCTTGGTCCACCAGCTCGACAGCGTCCCGTCGAAATTGATGTAGGTCTGAATCATGCCCTGGATCAGCACGCCGAGGAAGGTGCCGATCACCGAGCCCTGCCCGCCCGTGAGCAGCGTGCCGCCGATCACGACGGCCGCGATGGTGTCGAGCTCGACGCCGACGGCGGAGAGCGAGTAGCCGGCGCTGGTGTAGAAGGAGAAGACGATGCCGGCGATGCCAGCGAGCAGGCTCGACAGCATGTAGATTTTCACCGTCATCCTGCCGACGGCTACGCCCATCAGGCTCGCGGTCGCCCGGCTGCCGCCGAGCGCATAGACATTGGCGCCGAACCGGGTGAGCTGCAGCAGCAATGCACCGCCGATCACGATCGCAAGCATGATGATCGCGACCGCCGTCAGCCGTCCACCGCCGGGCAATCGCAGTGCGAAGTCCGATACGGTGGAATAGACCGGTGCCGTGATCGGCACCGATTCCGTCGAGAGCAGGAAGCTTGCACCCCGGGCCAGGAACATGCCGGCGAGCGTCACGATGAAAGGCGGCAGATCGAAGACATGGATCACCGCGCCCATCGCCGTGCCGAAGGCTGCCGAGAGCGCGAGAATGGCGACGAAGGCGACCGGGGGCGGCATTCCCCAGCGCTCGATCGCCAGCGCGACGAACACCGTGGTGAAGCCGATCACCGAGCCGACCGAGAGATCGATGCCGCCGGAAATGATGACGAAGGTCATGCCGGTCGCGACGATGCCGAGGAAGGCGTTGTCGGTGAGGAGATTGCCGACCACGCGGGTGGACGCGATGTTGGGAAACTGCATCGCGCAGAGCGCGAACCCCGCGACGAGCACGATCGCCGTGATGAGGACGGGCGGCAGACCTTTCATGCCTTGGTCCTCCGCAGCCGCGTCACCACGTTGGCAAAGCCGGACAGCTTCGGCGATTGCAGCAGCAGCACGGCGAGCACCACCACCGCCTTGACCAGCAAATTGAACTCCGGCGGATAGCCCGACAGCAGAATGCCGGTGTTCATGGTCTGGATAATCAGCGCGCCGAGTACGGCCAGCACGAGGCTGAAGCGGCCGCCGAACAGCGAGGTGCCGCCGATCACCACCGCGAGGATGGCGTCGAGCTCGAGCCAGAGGCCGGCATTGTTGGCATCCGCGCCCATGATGTCGGCCGCCGCGATCACGCCGGCGAGCGCAGCGCAAACGCCGCACCAGACATAGACCGCCAAGATCATCGCGCGCGTACCGACGCCGGCAAGTTCGCTCGCCCGCGCATTGCCGCCGGTTGCCTCGATCAGCAATCCGAGTGCCGAGCCGCGCACCACCGCGCCGGTGAGGATCAACATGCCCAGCGCAATCGCGACCGGCACCGGCAGGCCGAGAATAGAGCCATTGCCGAACCAGACCAGATCGGGCGAGGAGAAGGTCACGATGCGGCCTTCGGTAATGAGCTGGGCGATGCCGCGCCCCGCCACCATCAGGATCAGGGTCGCCACGATCGGCTGCATGCCGAGCACCGCGACCAGAAATCCATTCCATAATCCGCAGATCAGGCCCGCGCCGAGCGCAGCCGCCAGCACCACGGCCAGACTGTGGCTGTCGGCGAGGCTCGCCGCGATCGCGCCTGAGATCGCCATGACCGCACCGACCGACAGATCGATGCCACGCGTCGCGATCACCAGCACCATGCCGAGCGAGAGCAGCGCCACCGGCGTGCCGCGGTTGAGCACGTCGATCAGGCTGCCGAACAGCCGGCCGTCCTGGAGGCGCAGATCGAAGAATTGCGGCGACACCACGCGATCGACCGCCAGGATGACGATCAACGCGAGGATCTGGGCAAGGCCGCGGCGCGGCAACAGCGCGGTCATGCACGGCCCTCATGCGCGACACTGGCGCTATCGGCGGCGATGGCGGCGAGAATGCTGCCGACGTCGATGGCCTCGCCGGCGAGCTCCTCGACATGAGCGCGATCACGCAGCACCACCACACGATCGGAATACGTCACGATCTCGTCGAGTTCGGAGGAGATCACGAGCAGCGCAAGTCCGTCGTCGCAGAGCTCGCGTATCAGGCGGATGATCTCGGCGTGCGCGCCGACGTCGATGCCACGGGTCGGCTCGTCCAGCACGAGGAGCCGCGGCGAGGTCGCAAGCCACCGTGCCAGCAGCACCTTCTGCTGATTGCCGCCGGACAGCAGGCCGACAGGACGCTCCGGATCGGGCGGGCGAATGTCGAGCATCTTGACGTAACGGCTTGCGATCTCGTCCTGCTCGCGTCGCGACAGCGGCCGATGCAGACCGCGCTTGGCCTGGAGCGCCAGCACGATGTTTTCGCGCACGGTGAGCTCGGCGACGATGCCGTCGGTCTTGCGCTCCTCCGGGCAATAGCCAAAGCCGTGGCGCACGCCGTCGCGCGGCGACTGAAGCCGGACAGGCGCGCCTTCCACCCTCGCCTGTCCGCGATCGGCGCGCTCGGCGCCGAACACCAGCCGCGCCGTCTCGGTCCGGCCCGAGCCGAGCAAGCCGGCGAGACCGACGACCTCGCCATGGCGCAGCTCGAGATTGAACGGCGCGACATAGCCGGCCTTGCCGTAACCCTCGAAGCTCGCACAGACTTCACGCGCCATCTGTGCACCTGCCGATGCCCGCGCGCTGGTGGTCTCGGCCAACTCGCGGCCGAGCATCATCCGGATCAGCTCGAGCCGCGACAGCGACGCGGTCTCGCGCTCGCCGACCAGGCGACCATTTCGCAAAACGGTGATGCGATCGGATATCTCGTAGACCTGGTCGAGGAAATGGCTGACGAAGACGATGCCAATGCCGCGCTTGGCGAGCTGGCGCATGATACCGAAGAGGATCTCGACCTCATGGCGATCGAGGCTCGCGGTCGGCTCGTCCAGGATCAGCACGCGCGCCGAGAGATCGACGGCGCGCGCAATGGCGGTGACGTGCTGGATCGCCACCGAATAATTGCCAAGCGGCGCTGATACGTCGATGTCGAGGCCGAAATCCGCGAGCAGCGCTTTGGCGCGGCGGCGCATCTCGCCCTCCCGCACGACGCCGAGGCGCATCGGTTGCCGGTCAAGGAACAGGTTCTGGGCCACCGAGAGATTCGGCAGCAGATTGACCTCCTGGTAGACCGTGGCGATGCCGGCCTGAAGCGCCGCCTTGGCCGAGCGCGGCGCGACCTCTTCGCCGCCGATCCTGACGATGCCGGCATCGCGCTGGAACACGCCGGTGATCACCTTGATCAGCGTGGACTTGCCGGCGCCGTTCTCACCGAGCAGCGCATGGATCTCGCCGGCGCGAAGCGTGAAGTCGACCTCCTGCAACGCACGCACAGCACCAAAGCTCTTGCTGATCCCGCGCACCTCCAGCAGGGAAGCAGCGGAATCCGGGCTGTTCTCCATGACAAATTCACTCCCAGCGGCGCCCGCTGACGATGCGGACACGGAGCCTGTTCGTTTGTAGCGGTTTCGAAGGGGATCGCCGGACTGCCGAAACCCGGCCGCCCGGCGACGTCCTCGCCTCAGTAACCGAGGCCCTTCTTGCTGTCGTAGATCGTCTGCGGATCATCGGTGGCGGTGTAGAGCTTGGATTCCGTCTGGATCCATTTCGGCGGAACGGTGCCCTTGTCCTTGAAGGCCGCGATGGCATCGAGCGCGGGACCCGCCATGTTCGGCGTCAGCTCGACGGTGGCATTGGCTTCGCCGGCCACCATCGCCTTGAAGATGTCGGGGACCGCATCGATCGAGACGGTGAGGATCTCCTTGCCGGGCTTAAGGCCGGCTTCCTTCATCGCCTGGATCGCGCCGACCATCATGTCGTCATTGTGCGCATAGACCGCGCAGATCGACTTGCCGCCGCCTTCGGCCTTGATGAAGCTTTCCATCACTTCCTTGCCCTTGGCGCGGGTGAAGTCGCCGGTCTGGCTGCGCACCACCTTCAGGTTCGCATGCTTGGCGATGGCAGTGTCAAAACCCTTCTTGCGGTTGGCGGCGACGCTCGCGCCGACCGTGCCCTGCAATTCGACGATGTTGCAGGCCTTGGCTCCGACGGTCTTCGCCAGCCAGTCGCCGGCGACCTCGCCTTCGTGGACGCTGTCGGAGGTCACGGCGGTGAGATAGAGCTCCTTGCCGGAGGGATCGATGTCGCGGTCGAGCAGCACGACCGGGATCTTGGCCTCCTTGGCTTCCTTCAGCACCGAGTCCCAGCCGGTCGAGACGACGGGCGCGAGGAAGATCGCATCGACATTCTGCGCAATGAAGGAGCGGATCGCCTTGATCTGGTTCTCCTGCTTCTGCTGCGCGTCGGCGATCTTGAGATTGACCTTGCGCTTGGTGGCCTCCTGCTTGGAGACCGAGGTCTCGGCCGCGCGCCAGCCGGATTCCGATCCGATCTGCGAGAAGCCGATGGTGAGCTCGGCGGCGTTCGCCGGCAGCGCGAGCAGCAACGCGGCCGTGGCGCTGGCCGCAAAGAGGGCTTTGAGGATCATCAGGCGTATCTCCCAAAATGTTATCCGGGGCGCCAGTTGGTAGCATCGCACCCGCAGGCCGACCTTTGAGCGGCGGGAGGGACTATTTCACGGAAGTTTGGTTCCGACTAGTCATATTATCTGACTATTCGCTTGGGACATCGCAGTTGGCAGGGCGGTAATCGTATGACACGCCAAGCGCGATTTTGTTCCGCAGATGCAACGGGAAGATGAACGAAATGATGTGGCTTCGCCAGCGCCACATCGTCATGGCCGGGCTTGTCCCGGCCATCCACGGCTTTGCCATGCAGGACCAAGAACGTCGATGCCCGGGACAAGCCCGGGCATGACGACCTTCTCCTGATTTCGATGTGCAATCGCCCGCTGTCGGCGGGGCAACATGCTGGCCGCTAGATCAGCTTCCGCTGCGCCAGATTCTTCATCAGCGCACCGATGCCGAACGTCCAGGGCTCGCACTCGTCGCTGGTCCGCATGCGGTTGACGAGTTTACCGAGCTGGGGCGCCGCAATGGTGACGATGTCGTCGCGCTTGTGGGTGAACCCCTGCCCCGGCGCGTCGCGATCCTTGACCGGCGCGAACATCGTGCCAAGGAACAGCACGAAGCCGTCGGGATATTGATGCACCTTGCCGATGGTCTGCTCGACCAGATCGGTCGGATCGCGGCTGATCATGCTGATCGAGGAATGGCCGTCGAGGACGAAACCGTCCTGCCCCCTCACGTTCAGGCTGATGTCGAGCTTGCGGGCGTCGTCGAGGGTAAAGCTGTCGTCGAACAAACGCAGCAGCGGACCGATCGAGCACGAGGCGTTGTTGTCCTTGGCCTTCGACAACAGCAGTGCCGAACGGCCCTCGAAGTCGCGCAGATTGACGTCGTTGCCGAGCGCGCCGCCGACGATCTTGCCGCGGCTCGAGACGAACAGCACCAGCTCCGGCTCGGGGTTGTTCCAGGTCGACTTCGGATGCAGCCCCGCATCCATGCCGGTGCCGACCGACGACAAGGTCGGCGCCTTGGTGAAGACCTCGGCATCGGGGCCAATGCCGACCTCCAGATACTGGCTCCAGGCGTTCTGGTCGATCAGCACCTGCTTCAGGTGCATCGCCTGGTCCGAACCGGGCTTGAGCTTCGACAGATCGTCGCCGATCAGCCGCGTCACCTCTTTCCGGATCGCTTCGGCCGAGGCCGGATTGCCTTTCGCCCGCTCCTCGATCACGCGCTCCAGCATCGAGATGGCGAAGGTCACCCCGGCGGCCTTCAGCGTCTGGAGATCGACCGGCGCGAGCAGCCACGGCTTTTTCGCATCGCGCTGATCGGGCGGCGTGTTGGCGACGATGGCTTCGAGATCGCCGATGCGCTCGCCCTCGGTCGCGGCAAGCGCCTTCGCCGGATTGTCTTCCTCGCAGAGCGTGCTGACGGTCGGGAATTTTGCGGTGACGTCGAACACACCATCGCCGCGCACGGCGACCACGGCCGGGCCATTCGCCTGCGGCAGCCAGACGCGGCCAACGAGCGTTCCGCGCGTGCCGTCCTCGGGGAGAAGGTCCTTAACCGTCAATGTCGTCATGGGCGCATCCTCGCTCTTTTCGGATCGACCTCGCTCGCGGAGGCCTATCACATTGGCGAAGACCAATAAACGTCTGGGACGGGAAGTCCAGCGCGGCAGGCGGCTGCGCTTCTATGCCCCCGCCCGCGCTTTTCGGGCTGCGATCTGCTGAAGCGCCCAGCGCGCGTTCTTGCGCACCTCGGGATCGGGATCGTCGGCGATGACGGCAAGGAACGCTTCGCCGTCATGGTGGGCGATCTCGCCGAGCGCAGCAGCGGCTTCCTTCCGCAAATTCGCCTGCTCATGGTTGACGCAATTGCCGATCGGGCGCACCGCGCGCTCGATCTTCATCCGGCCAAGGCTGCGGATTGCCTTCAGCCGCACCTGCCAGAACTCGTCACTGAGCGAAGCGATGAGCTGGTCGGCGGCGATCGAGCCGTTGACGTTGAGGCCCAGCGTTTCCGCGGCCATCTCCCGCACCATCCAGTCCGAATCCTTCAACGCGCGCGTGATCATCTCGGCCGCGGGCTTCATCTGCGAGAAGGCGAGCGCGCTGACGGCGGCACGGCGCACATGCGCGTCCGGATCGTTGATCAGCGCGGTCAGCGCCGGAATTGATTCCTCCAGCTTGAGGAACCCGATCACGCCGATCGCCTGCACCCGCACGGCGGCATCGGAATCCTGGAGCGCTTCCAGTGCGGGTTTCAAGGTGTCCTTGCAACGCAGTTCCTTAAGCGCACGCAACGCGCCCATGCGGACGAAGGCGTGGGCATGCTTGACCAGCGGCAGGATGATTTCGGCGCAAGCCGGATCCTTGAACTCCGCCATGCTGTCGGCCGCGGCGGACGCAACGATTCTCTCGGGATCGACGAGCAGCTTCACCAGCGCGCTGGCGGCGTCCGGCCCGTCAAACTCGCCGAGCGCCATCGCGACCTGCTGGCGCACGCCGGCATCGGGATCGGCGACCATTTTGGCGAGATGGCCGACCGCTGCGGGATCGCCGGAATGGCCGAGCGCGATGATCGCGACGCGGCGCTCCCCTGGATCGGCGGCCTGGAGCCGCTCGTCGGCATCTTCGAGATCGTCGTAGGATTCGAACGGGCTCGACATGGCTACCTCAGCAGATAGGGAATGTTGACGGTGACGGCGCCGGTCGGGCAATCCGCCTCGCAGGGCATGCAGTACCAGCATTCGTCATAGGCCATGTAGGCCTTGTTGGTCATATCGCTGATACGCAGTACGTCGAGCGGGCAGACGTCGACGCATACGGTGCAGCCCTTGTCCGCGATGCATTTGGCGTCGTCGACGACCACCGGAACCGATGTCTGATAGGAAGCGAGAGGCATCGTATGTCTCCTGTTATTTGTGCGGCGGGTCAGGCTGTCGCGCGGATGCGCTGCTTGTCGTAGAGATCCTTCTCGTCGTCGGCGATCGGCACGATATAGGGCTCCACGGCACGCTTCTCGCTGGTCATCTTGCCGTCCTGCTTGCTGAGCAGCGTGTGGCAGAACCAATTCTCGTTGTCCTTCTCCGGGAAATCCGTCCGCCAGTGATAGAGGCCCCAGCGGCTTTCCTCGCGGTAGAGCGAGGCATGCACCGCCATGTCCGCGCAGTCCATGATCGACTGTACTTCGAGCGCGCGGAGCAGTTCGTGCGCATTGCGCGCGATCATCCGCTCCTGCATGTCTTCCCTCGCTTCGGCGAGCCGACGCATGCCGAGCTCGTATTTGCGCGTGACTTTCGGCGGCTGGAGATAGTCATTAACGAGACGCCGGGTTTTGTACTCGATCTGGTTCGGCGGAATGCCGTCCTCGCGTTTGGTCGGCGCCATCACGCGGTCACGTTCGCTGGCGACATCGGCCGCATCGAATTCCGCGAAGTCGTGATTGTCCGCGAACTCCATCGCGTCGATGCCGGCGACCGAACCGTTGGTGAAGGCGCCGAGCATGTAATTGTGCGGCACGCTCGCCATGTCGCCGGCGGCATAGAGGCCCGGCACGGTGGTGCGCGCATTGTCGTCGACGAACACGCCTGACGCACTGTGACCGGAGCAGAAGCCGATCTCGGAAATATGCATCTCGATCGACTCGCTGCGATAGTCGACGCCGCGCCCCTGCTGGAACAGGCCGCGTGTGGGACGCTCGACCTTGTGCAGCGTCGATTCGATCTCGGAAATCGTGTCGGGATGGAGATGCTTGAGCTGGAGGAACACCGGGCCCTTGCCGGACAACAGCTCATTGTAAAACTCCAGCATCATCTGGCCGGACCAGTAATCGCATTCGATGAAGCGCGATCCCTCGTTGTTGGCGGTGAAGGCGCCGAAGGGACCGGCGACATAGGCGCAGGCCGGCCCATTATAGTCCTTGATCAGCGGATTGATCTGGTAACATTCGAGGTTCGCCAGAGCCGCTCCGGCGTGATAGGCCATGGAATAGCCGTCACCGGAATTGGCCGCATTCTCGTAGGTGCCGAACATGTAGCCGGAGGTCGGCAGGCCGAGACGGCCGGCGGCGCCCATGCACAGGATGACGGCCTTGGCCTTGATCACCAGCATCTCGGCGGTACGGGTATTAACGCTGATCGCGCCGGCAACGCGGCCGTCGGCGGATTTGAGCAGCCGCGTCGCCATGTAGCGGTTGGAGATCAGGATGCGGGCGCGGCGGAGCTGGCGATACAGGGCCTTCTTCACGGTCTCGCCGTTCGGCATCGGCAGCACGTAGGTGCCGATGTGATGCACCTTCTTGACGGCGTAGTCGCCGTTCTCGTTCTTCAGGAAGCGGATGCCGAAACTGTCGAGCTCCTCGATGATCGAGTAGCAGTTCTGCGCGTATTTGTAGACCGCCTTCTGATCGACGATGCCGTCATTGGCGATGGTGATTTCCTTGGTGTACTGCTCCGGCGTCGCGTAGCCGGGAATGACGGCGTTGTTCAAGCCGTCCATGCCCATCGAGATCGCTCCGGAGCGCTTGACGTTGGCCTTCTCGAGCAGGACGACATTGGCCTTCGGATTCTTCAGCTTCGCCTTCAACGCCGCCATCGGGCCGGCCGTGCCGCCGCCGATGACGAGCACGTCGCAGGAAACCTCCGAAAGTCCGTCGACGATCTGATCTAGTGACATCGCTTGCTCCTGGTTCGCCGGCAGGTCCGGCGCCTTTGCATCAGATTTGTTCAGCAGGCGTCCCGGCGATAGCAATTAGTTGTCGCCGAGGTGCGATTTGCGCCTCAGCGCTCGACAAAGGCTTTTTCGATCACGAAATGGCCGGGGCGGCTGTGATTGCCCTCGACAAAGCCACGCGCGGAAAGCATCGCGGGAAGTTCCTCCAGCATCGCAGGGCTGCCGCACAGCATGATGCGGTCGGTCTCGATATCGAGTCCCGACTGCCCGATATCGTCGAACAGCTGGTTCGACGCGATCAGGTCGGAGATGCGGCCGCGATTCCTGAACGGCTCGCGGGTAACGGTCGGGTAGTAGACGAGCTTGTCGCGGATCGGCGGCCCGAAGAACTCGTGATCGCGCAGGCCTTCGACGAGGTGCTCGCCATAGGAGAGCTCGGAGACCTGGCGGCAACCGTGGGCGAGCACGATGGTCTCGTAATTCTCGTAGACGTCGGGGTCCTTGATCAGGCTGGCGAACGGCGCGAGCCCCGTTCCGGTCGAGAGCAGCAACAGGCGTTTACCGGGAATGAGATTGCCCGTGATCAGCGTGCCCGTGGCCTTGCGGCCGACCAGGATGACGTCCCCCTCCCTGATTTTCTGAAGGCGTGAGGTCAGCGGACCGTCCTGCACCTTGATCGAGAAGAACTCGAGCGCCTCCTCGTGATTGGCGCTCGCCATGCTGTAGGCCCGCAGCAACGGCTTGCCCTCGACTTCCAGCCCGATCATCGCGAACTGGCCGTTCTGGAAGCGGAAGCCCGGATCGCGCGTCGCGGTGAAGCTGAACAGGCTATCGGTCCAGTGCCTGACCGACAGGACTGTTTCCTTTTGAAATGCGCTCATCGTCTCTCCTGATCTCGATTGCGCACAAGGTTTCGGAGAGACAGGAATCCGGCAACGCCGAACTGAAATTCCCGGTCGATTAGTTTCACATTTCGTGGGCGATGATCGAGGAGCAGGCAGCAAAGATCAGCGCCTCGCACCTGCGCCTGGCAATTAGTTGCTATCGCGGCAGCGCTGCGGCAACGTAGAGAAGGGTCGGAGACACGTCATGACCTTGGTGGCCCCGACCGTGGCAGATTACGAAGCAAGCGCCGACCTCGCGACGCTCCGCGTCCGCACCGCTCAGGATGACACGCTGGACTTGCCGGCGGAAACGCTTCGCCTCTCCTGCAAATGCGCCCACTGCACCCGTGCCCGCTTCGACGGCCGCTTCCCCGAGCGGTTTCCAGGCATCGCGATCACCGAGATCGGCGATCTCGGTTACGGGCTGAACATCTCGTTTTCGGATGGGCACAACCGGGGGATTTACCCGAAGCCGTATTTGCTGAGCCTGGCCGGGCGCTAGGGACAGGATTCCTTCCCGCGTTCCGCTGTCATTCCCCGCGCAGGCGGGAAATCCAGTACGCCGCGGCCCCTCCGTATCCCATTGCTTTCCCTGGAATACTGGATCGCCCGGTCTTCGCAGGGCGACAACAGGTGAGTGATTGGCACGGACATTGCTCCTCTTTAGAACGGTTTGAACGTTCCGGAGGCAGATGATGTTGCAGGCGGCCAATGTGGTTCGCGGGACCGGCCCCGCAACGGTCCGGCCTGCTGGCGGTTCCTCGCTGCTGCTGACCGAGAACCAGCAATGGATCGGCGGACCGCCGGCGTTGATGGACAAGCTCAGCCAGCGCGAGCGGGAGCTGGTGCTGAAGCAGGGCCGCCGAAAAGTGCTCAACCGTGGCCAGACGCTGTTCAGCCAGGGCGGCAAGCATGACGGTATCTGGCTGATCGAGAGCGGCCGTATCCGGGTGTTCTACACCTCCCCGCTCGGCCGCGAGATCACGCTGGCCTATTGGCATGTCGGCAATTTCGTCGGCGGGCCGGAAGTGTTCGAAGGCACCGTGCATCAATGGTCCGGCGTTGCATCCAGCAATTGCAGCGTGGTGCATCTGCCCGGAAAGGAACTGCGATCCCTTGCCGTCGAGATTCCGAACCTCGCGATCGGCCTGATCGAAGGCCTGACCTTTAAGGGCAAGTGCTATTCGGCGCTGGCCCAGATGTTGGGGACGCGCTCGATCACGCAGCGCCTTGCGCATCTGTTGCTGCATCTCGTCGACCTCTATGGCGTCGATGACGCCGACGGCCGGGTGATCGCGGCCGCCTTCACCCATGCCGATATTGCCCACATGGTCGGCGCCACCAGGCAATGGGTCACGATCAGCCTGAAGCGCATGCAGGAGAAGGGAATCGTGCTGACCAAGCGCTCCCAGATCGTGGTCTGCCGGCCCGACGTGCTGGAAGAAATGCGAGGGCAAGCGTCTGACTAGGGCTGGTGCCCACGCAAGCGGCTTTATATTGCAGGACTGCCCAAGGACTATGCAATCAACTTTTCCCGGCAACTAATCGACTGTGGCGCTCATTCCGGATTTGCCCTGCCCACGCCCTCACCCAATCATGGCAACCACAGCACATCCAACCGAATGAGGATGAGAATGGTCCGCCATCTTCCCACGCTCTCGATCGCGATGTCGGTGACGTCGCTGGCGCTTCTCCTCGCCCAGCCGGCCGCGGCGGAAACCGTTACGCTCGGCATCGGAACGCAGGACACCACGACCAACACGGTGACCGCCGGCGTCGTCATCCGCCAGCTCCATCTCCTCGAAAAATATCTGCCGAAGGAGGGCAAATACGCCAACATCAAGTTCGAGCTGGAGTGGCAGAACTTCACATCCGGTCCGCCCGTCACCAATGCGATGATGGCGAACAAGCTGCAGATCGGCATGATGGGCGACTATCCGCTGATCGTGAACGGCTTCACTTTCGACAGCAATCCGGAGAGCAAGAGCCGGCTGATCGGCATCGCCGCCTACAGCCTGTCGGGCTCCGGCAACGGCATCGTCGTGCACAAGGATTCGCCCTACTACGATCTCGCCGATCTCAAGGGCAAGCTCGTGAGCGTGCCGTTCGGCTCTGCCGCGCACGGCATGGTGCTGAAGGCGATGCAGGACCGCGGCTACGCGTCGGATTTCTTCCAGCTGGTCAGCCAGAGCCCGGAGGTCGGGTCGACCAATCTCCAGGAGAAGAAGATCGACGCGCATGCCGACTTCGTCCCGTTCGCCGAGCTGCTGCCGTTTCGCGGCTTTGCACGAAAGATCTTTGACGGTGTCGAGACCAATCTCCCGACTTTCCACGGCATCGTCGTGCGCACCGATTTCGCCGAGAAATACCCCGAAGTCGTCGTCGCCTACTTCAAGGCGCTGATCGCCGCCAATCAGTGGCTGCGCGACGATCCCAAGCTCGCCGCCGAGAAGATCCAGGAATGGACCGGCATCAACAAGGAGGTCGTCTACATCTTCCTTGGCCCCAGCGGCAACATGACCACCGATCCCTCGATCAAGCCGGCATTGATCGACGCCGCCACGGCCGACGTCAAGGTGCTGCAGAACCTCGGCCGGATGAAGGAGTTCGATCCCACGAAATGGGTCGACGACAGCTACATCCGCAAGGCCTATGCCGAGATGAAGCTCGACTATGACGCGCGGCTCGCTAGCGCCAGCAACTACGAGATCTCCGGCGAAGATTCATTCTGCAAGAAGCCGATCGCAGATCCGCGCAAGGCCGGCGAGGTCTGGGTCGACCAGGCAGGCATCATGCCCTTCTCGTCGGCGAGTTGCACGCTCGGCGCCTATGCCGACTACAAGGCCAAGGGCAAGAAGATCAACGTCACCTACGTGTTCGATACCACGCGCGGCATCAAGCTGTTCGCCGACCAGGCCTCCTTCGCGGTCGGCAATGGCGAGGTTGCGCCGTTCCTGTTGAAGAAGGACGCTGAAGCCTATGCCGCCAAGATCAGCGGCAAGGTGCTCGGCTTCGACGACGCGGTGAAGGCGGCGGTCGGCGGGGGCAAGACGTGAGCAGTCCCGCCCTCCTCAGACATTCCGAGGACAGCATGCCGGCAAGCGCAATCGCGGAGGCCAGCGCCATGCCCGCCTCCACTTCACCCGCATCACCGCCCTCCTTCGGCACGCTGGCACTGCGCTGGTACCGGCTCAACCGGGGCGGACTGCGTGCGACCGCGATCGGCATTATCTCGCTGCTCGCCTTCCTGCTGGTCTGGCACCTGCTAACGACCTATCGCGTCGTGTTCTTCGTGCGCTTCACCAACGTGCCCTCGCCGCTCGCGGTCTATGCGAGCTTCACCAAGGCGATCCACGATCCGAAATTCCTGCTGCACGTCCTCCTGAGCTGCCGGCGCATCTTCTTCGGCTTCTCGCTCGCGGCGATCGTCGCCGTGCCGCTCGGCCTGATCATGGGCCGCTTCAAGCTCGTCCACGAGATCATCTTCCCCGTGGCGGAGGTGCTGCGGCCGATCCCGGCGATCGCCTGGGTGCCAATGGCCATCATGCTGTGGCCGACCAACGAGCAGAGCATCGTCTACATCACGTTCCTCGGCTCGTTCTTCCCGATCCTGGTCAACACGCTGCACGGCATGTCGCTGGTCGATCCCGTGCTGGTGCGCGCCGCGCAATGTCTCGGCGCGCGGGAGCGCTCGATTTTCCGCGATGTGTATTTTCCGGCCTCGCTCCCGCACATCTTCACCGGCCTCACCGTCGGCATGGGCGTGGCCTGGGTGTCGCTGATCGCCGCCGAGATGATCTCGGGGCAGTACGGCATTGGCTATTTCACCTGGGAGGCCTATTCGCTGGTTCAGTATGCCGACATCGCGCTCGGCATGATCGCGATCGGCGTGCTCGGCCTCGGATCCAGCATGCTGATCCGGGGGGCCGGACAATTGGTGATGCCGTGGAGGCTGAAATGAGCGAGGTCGTTGTCAAGGCACCGCAGGGCCATATCGAGGTCAAAAACTTCTCCCTCAGCTACGACAGCATCGAGGGGCCGGTCGAAGCCGTCACCGATACGCAGATACATGTGAAGCCTGGCGAGTTCGTCTCGATCGTCGGTCCCTCCGGGTGCGGAAAGTCGACGCTGCTCAACGCGGTCGCCGGCTTCCTCAAGCCGACGACGGGCATCGTCACCGTCGACGGCGAGAAGGTGAACGGCCCCAGCGCCGAGCGCGGCATGGTGTTCCAGCAATATTCGCTGTTTCCCTGGAAGACGGTGCGAGAGAACGTCGAGTTCGGCCTGAAGATGCGCGGCATGCCGCGCTCGCAGCGCGAGCGCGCCGCGCGCACGCTGCTGGGACTCGCGGGCCTCGAAGCCTTCGAAAAGCATTATCCCGAGAAACTCTCAGGTGGCATGAAGCAGCGCGTGGGCATCGTGCGTGCGCTCGCGACGGGACCCAAAGTGTTGTTGCTGGACGAGCCCTTCGGCGCGCTCGATGCGCAGACCCGGGTCATCATGCAGCAGATCCTCACCAACATGTGGCAGCGGCTGAAGATCTCGGTGCTGTTCGTCACCCACGACATCGACGAGGCGATCTTCCTCTCCGACCGCGTCTACTGCATGACCGCACGCCCCGGCTCGATCAAGGCGGAGATTCCGATCCCGCTGGAGCGGCCGCGGCAGCAGTCGATGATGATGTCGTCGGAGTTCCTGGGGTTGCGCCGGGGACTGATGTCGCTGATCCGCGAGGAAAGCATCAAGGCGATGGGCGGCGAGCTCAACGACATGGGTATGCAGGGGCTGAACATCGAGCTGCACGGGCATTCGCTCGCGGATGTGATTTGATTTCATCGCTCCCGCTTACGGGATGACGGTCTCGTAGGGTGGGCAAAGCGAAGCGTGCCCACCACTTTTGTACGCGCGACGAGATGGTGGGCACGGCGCTTCTCGCCTTTGCCCACCCTACGGCACCTAGCTTCGATCACTTGAACCAGTGCACCAGTGCGATGCTGATGCCGAGCAGCAGCAGCAGCGACAGCGTCACGGCCGCCGTCACCCGTCCGCCGACATTGGCAAGCACCTTCACATCGACGCCGAGGCCAAGCGCGGCCATCGACACCACTGTGAGAAAACCCGTGATCCGCGTGATCGGGGCAACCACCGTGGACGGCACGATCTCGAGCGAGCGCAGAGTCGCCAGCGCAAGGAAGCCGAGGATAAACCACGGGACCAGGCGAAAGAAGCCGACATTGGTCTTCTTGGCTTCGCTGTGCCAGCGCGAGGCCGTCAGCGAGAGGCCGACGACCACCGGCCCGAGCATCAGCACGCGCATCAGCTTGACCAGCGTGCCGATCTGCGTCGAGACGAGCCCAGCCGGCACCGTCGCGGCCAGCACCTGAGGCACGGCATAGACGGTGAGGCCTGCGAGGATGCCGTACTGCGTAGCCGATAGCTGCAGCAACGGAATCAGCAGCGGCAGGCCGAGCACCATCATCACGCCGAGGATCGCGGTGAAGGAGATCGAGGATGCGATCTCGTCATTGTTGGCGCCGATGATCGGCGCCACCGCCGCAATCGCCGAATTACCGCAGATCGAGTTGCCGCAGGCGATCAGGATCGAAAGCCGCGTCGAAAGACCAAGCAGGCGGCTGATGCCGAAGGAGACGCTGAGCGCGATCACGACGACCGCTGCGATCGAGGCCAACAGCGCGACGCCGGACGCCGCGATCGCGGCAAAGCTGATCGAGGCCCCCAGCAGCATGACGGCGACTTCGAGCAGCTGCTTGGCGCTGAAGGCGATGCCGGACTGCCAGCGCGGCGCGGGTTTCCAGAAGCTGCGCACGGCCATGCCAAGCAAGATAGCCATCACCAGCGCCTCGACATAGGGATGTTCGAAGACGCCCAATTCCGCCCGTTCGAGCAGGGCCGAAACGCCGGCCACGGCGATGCAGAGGAGGATGCCGGGAATCAGCGCGACGATGCGGCTGGTGGCCGTGGTCGGCTTAGCGTCGGCGGGGCTGGATACTTGATTCTGCGACACAAATCTCTCCCAGAGGAGAAGGATTTATACGCAGCGCCAGCCGATTGGGAAATAAGTTTTCGACATATCAGGGCCGAGGGAAGTTCTATCCTCAGCCCGGAATAATCCGGCTCGGAAGGTCAGACGCCCTTTAGAAGATCAGGCGCGCCTTAGAAGATCAAGCTCTTGGCCAGTGACGCGACGCGGCTAAAGCCGTCATAGACGCCGGGCTCGAAGAAGGCCGCGCGCGCCAGCACGATACCGGCGACCAGCGACCAGAACAGGCCGGTGCCGACCCGCAGCAGCAGCTTCGACCCGCGCGAGCGCGGCTGCGTGTCCGTTGCGGACACCAATTGCTCGCCGAAAGGCTCAAACCTGGTGCGTTCCATAGCAGTCAATCCATCAAATTGTGAATGGAATGTCGTCGTTTCAGCCCGAAACGGCAATGGAAGCGATTGGCGTATTTGCCCCTCGACGGGGAAACTCCTTCCGTCCATTAGACCTGGGGCAACAGTTTTCTTCTTTTGGCCTATTTGGACACTGGCGGCTCCGCCTAGAGGGCCAGATAACGTCGCCGGATCGTCTCGTTGGCCTTCAGCTCGTCGATCGCGGCGGCATAGACGATCTGGCCCTTGTCGATGACAGTGGCATGGCTCGCCAGCCCCAGGCAGAGATGCATGTTCTGCTCGGCGATCAGCACGGTCGATCCGAGCTGACGGAGCTGCCGCAACAACTCGCCGATCCGCTGCACGATGATCGGCGCGAGACCCTCGCTCGGCTCGTCCAGCAGCAGCAGCGCAGGATTGCCCATCAGCGTACGCGCGATCGCGAGCATCTGCTGCTCGCCGCCTGACAGGCGCCCGGCGATGCGGTGGCGTAGCGGCTCCAGCAGCGGGAAGACTTCGTAGATGCGCTTGATGGGCCATTCGTCCTGGCCCTCCGGTCCGCGCTTCCGGCCGATGACGAGGTTGTCCTCAACCGTATGCTCCGGAAAGATCTGGCGGTCCTCCGGCACGAAGCCGAGGCCGGCGCGCGCGATATGGTGCGGCTTGCGGCCGGAGATCACCGCGCCGCGCAGGCTGATTTGACCCCGTCGCGGTGGCGCCAAGCCCATGATCGCCTTCATGGTCGTCGACTTGCCTGCGCCGTTGCGGCCGAGCAGTGCCATGGTCTCGCCCTGCCGCACCGCGAGCGTGACGCCGAACAGGATCTGGCTCGTGCCGTAGTAGACATCGAGATCGGCGACTTCGATCACAGCGCTCATGCGGCGGCTCCCGCATGGTCGGTGCCGAGATAGGCCTCGATCACGGCACTGTCATTGCGGATCTCGTCGGGCGTACCGTTCGCGAGAATGCGGCCGTAGCAGAGCACCACGATTTTCGGTGCGATCTTGAACACGATGTCCATGTCGTGCTCGATGAAGACCACGGTGATCTTTTGCGTCTCCCAGAGCTCACGCACCTTGTCAATCATGCGCCAGCGCTCTTCCGGGCCCATGCCGGCGGTCGGCTCGTCCAGCAGCAGCACTTTCGGTTCGAGCACCAGCGCCAGCGCGATGTCGAGCAGCTTCTGGTCGCCATGCGACAAGGTCGCGGCGGTGCGATTGCGTTTGCCGGCGAGACCCAGCAGCTCCATCACGTGCTCGGCGCGATCGCGCGTCTCGGGCAACGGAAAGCGCTTGTGCAGCACCGCGGAGGTGCGCTGGTCGGCGCTGACCGCGGCGAGCATGGTCTCCTGCACCGTCAGCGATTTAAAGATGCTGGCGACCTGAAACGCCCGGCCGATGCCATGGCGGACGATCTCCGGCGGCGAGCGGCCGGCGAGATCAACGCCATCGAGCAGCACCTCTCCGGAATCCGGCTTCAGCGCCCCGGTGATCAAGTTGAAGAACGTGCTCTTGCCCGCGCCGTTCGGGCCGATCACGGCCGTGAGCGAGCCGTCGGGGAAGTCGAGAGAGACGTCGTTGGTCGCTTTCACACCGCCAAAGGATTTTGCGAGGTTGCGGATTTCAAGCATGGCTAGCGCCCCTCGCCCGCATCGCGCCGGTGCGTGTACCATTCGGCGACGAAATCCAGCAGGCCTTTGCGCAGGCCCAGCGCGAAGAACAGGATGACGACGCCGAGCACGATGCCGTGGTATTCGGTGAATCGCGTGACTGTGTCGTTGAGCAGCAGCAGCAGTACGGTCCCGACCATCGGCCCGAGGAAGGTCGAGACGCCGCCGAGCATGTTGATGAAAATGCCCTCGCCCGAGATGGTCCAATAGGCGAATTCGGGATAGGCGCCGGAGACGAACAGCGCCATCACCATGCCGCCCATCGAGGCAAACAGCGCCGCCAGCACGAACACGGTGAGCTTTGCGCGCCAGACGTCGATGCCGAGGAAGCTCGCGCGCGCAGCGTTGTCCCGGATCATGCGCAGCGTGTAGCCGAAGGGCGATTGCGCGATCTGGCGCATTGCCAGCAGGCCGAGGATGAGAAGCGCGCAGCTCGCGATGTAGAGATGGACATGATTGGCGAGATTGACGCCGAGAAATGTGGGCCGCGGAATGCCGCCGCGCAGGCCCTGGTCGCCGCCGGTGAAGGAGGCCCAGGACAGGATGGTCGAGTGGATCAGCATCTGGAACGCCAGCGTGACGAAGGCGAAGTAGATCTCCTTCAGCCGCACGCAGATGGCGCCGATAACAGCTGCGACGAACGCAGTGATCGCCAGCGTCGCGACGAACGCGACCGGAATGGGCACGCCGAGCTTCTGCATGATCAGGCCGAAACTGTAGGCCCCGAGGCCGAAGAACATGCCGTGGCCGAACGAGGTCAGCCCGGTGTAGCCGACCAGCAGGTTGAGCGAGGTCGCGAACAGGCCATAGGCGGAGCAGCGAATGACGAAATCGAGCAGCGCCTTGCTGTCAGTCAACAGCGGCAAACTGGCCAGCACGGCGAAGGCGATCAGCGCGATGAGGGCATCGCGATAGCGTTGAAGCGCGGCGACGCTGCGCACCGGCGCCAGCCTGTCGGCGCGCCCGGCCTCCAGCTCGGTCATGCCGCCTCCTTGCCGAACAGGCCGGTGGGCTTTGAGACCAGCACGATCACCATGAACAGATACATCAGGCCTTCCGTGAACAGGGGAAAGCCGAGCGAGCCGAACGAACGGATCAGGCCGAGCAGCAACGCGCCAACCAGCGCGCCCACAATCGAGCCCATGCCGCCGATCACGGTGACGATGAAGGATTCGATCAGCACCGAGAATCCCATGCCCGGGGTCAGCGAACGCACTGGTGCGGCGAGCGCGCCGGCGAGGCCGGCCAGCATCCCGCCGAGCGCGAACACGCCGCCGTAGATCAGACCGGTGTTGATTCCGAGCGCGGATACCATGCCGGGATTGTGCGCGGCGGCACGGATCACCTTGCCGATGCGGCTGCGTGAGAGCCCAATACCGAGCACGATCGCCGCGACCAGCGCCACGCCGATCAGCAGCAGATAATAAGGCGGCACGACGCCACCCGCGATGAACAACGGCATCACCTGGAACGCCGCGGGCATGCCCATCGACCTGAATTCCGGCCCCCAGATCAGCCGCACCACATCATCGAAGATCAGCACGAAGGCGTAGCAGACGAGCAGCTGCATCAGCACATCGGCACCATAGACGCGGCTCATGAAGACGCGCTCGAAGATCAACCCAAGGACCGCGGTACCAGCTGCACCGGCAAGCATCGCGAGTGCAAAGCTGCCCGTGAGCTGATAGGCCGTCATCGCGAAATAAGCGCCGAACATGTAGAAGGCGCCGTGGCTGAAATTGACGATCTTGAGCACGCCAAAAATTAGTGTCAGCCCAACCGCGACCAGGAACAGCAGCATGCCGATGATGAGGCCGCTGGTGGTTTGCGTCACCAGGCAAGCGGAGCTGGAGAGGCAGCCGGCAAGCGCGTCGAGATCCACGGGGGCACTTTCATTGTCGTGCGCCGATCCCGGCGCGGAGAGCTAAACGAAGACGGAGGCGATCGCTCGCCTCCGTCGCGCGGGCGATCAGGTGTAGCCCTTGCTCTTCTTCCACTCGGCCTCGAGCTCGAAGATGGTCTTCCAGTCGCCGGCCTTGACCTCGGGGACATAGGGCTCCTGCGGGATCGTGGTGCCCCAGCCGATGGCGTAGCCAACAAGGGTGTGGTCGTCGCCGCGCATGGTCACGGTGCCGTCGGCGCCGAACGGGCACTTGATGGTGAGGCCCTTCAAGACCTCGGCGATCTTCTTGCCATCGGTTGAATTGGCCTTCTTCGCGGCTTCGGCGAGGAACATCACCGCGGTCGCGTTCTGCCACGACCAGTTGGTCGGATATTCGTTGTACTTGGCCTTGTAGGCATCGCCCCAGGCCGCATTTTCCGGCGTGGTCGGGAACGACTTGATGTAGCGATTGCCGGAATGGATGCCCTTGGGTAGGTTCTTCACCACGGTGAGCGCGGTGTAGTCGGCCATATTGACGGCAAACACCTCCATCTGGCCGAACATCGCGTAGATGTTAGCCTGGTCGATATAGGAGGTCAGATCGCCGCCCCATAAGCAGGAGTACAGCGCCTGCGGCTTGGCCTGCAAAATCTTGGTCACCACTTCGGTATAGTCGGGCTGAAACAGTTTGGGCCAGGACTCGCTGATGATCTCGACATCCGGCGCGAAGCGCTTCAGATACAGCGTGAACTCGCCGGTGGTGTCGCGGCCATAGGCATAATCGGGCGAGCAGGTCGCCCATTTTTTCAGGCCCTTGGCTTTCGAGATCGCAGCCGCATAGCTGCCGCCGACGATGGAATCGTGAATGCCCTGGCGCACGCAGCGGAACGCGTTTGGAACGTGCTGCTTCGGATCGGCCGTCAGCGACGACGCTTCCGAGCAGGTGTGGACACAGAGCACGCCGAGATCGCGCGCCACCTCGTGCACCGCGAACGATCCGGACGAAGCCTCGCCGTCGATCAGCCACTCGCAGCCGTCAGTGTTGACGAGTTCGCGCGCGACGCGGGCAGCTTCCTGCGGCTGGCCCTTGGAGTCGCGGATCACCATTTCGATCTGCCGCCCAGCGAGCCCGCCGGCTGCGTTGACCTTGTCGACCTCGAGCATCACCGCGTTGCGGGACGACGTGCCGAGCTGCGCGACCCGGCCCGACAAGATCGTCGGCATGCCGATCTTGATGGTCTTGGCTTGCGCGCGCGCCACCCACGGCGCGGCAACACTCATCGCACCGGCGCCCATCAGCGCCAATGTTGAACGGCGGCTGATGCCCGGCGTGCGGGTTCTCGTCATTTTTCCCTCCCTCTGTCGGGTCGGCGTGTCCTGATCCCAGCCGGAGATCTCTCGTCTCCGTGTTCCCAAGGATTTCAGAGGCAGGGGGTGACGTCAAGCCGAACATGAATTATGAGTCAGAATTCATTATACAGGAAACGGCGCCGGCCATCGGCCCAAACCCCGCAAATGATCAACCTGTCGAGCTTCGTTGCCTTTCATGCCCGGCGCACGCCCGACCGGCCTGCGCTGAAATATCGCGGCGAGGAGATCTCCTATGCGGTCTTCGACGCGCGCGTGCGGAAGGTGGCCGGCTGGCTCGCGGCACAAGGCATCGGCGCCGGCGACGTCGTAGCCGTGCTGATGAAGAACAGTGCAGCCTTCCTGGAACTCGTCTTTGCCACAAGCCATCTCGGCGCGGTGTTTTTACCGATCAACTTCCGCCTCTCGCGCGATGAGGTCGGCTACATCACTGGCGATGCCGGTGCTCGCCTGTTGATTGCCGATGAAGAATTGGCTGTGGATGCCGCTGGAGCGCGAGTTGTCATACTCGACGAGGCAGCACAGCAGAGCGTGACGTGCCTCGCCGGCGACTCTGCGGCCGCGCCGATGAACGTCCGCCAGCCGTCCGACCTGATGCGTCTGATGTACACCTCGGGCACTACCGACCGCCCTAAGGGGGTGATGCTCAGTTACGATAATTTCTACTGGAAGTCGGCGGACCAGACGATCGCACTGGGCTTGAGCGCGGAGACGCGCCTTCTCGTCGTCGGCCCGCTCTATCACGTCGGCGCGCTCGATTTGCCCGGCATCGCCGTGCTCTGGCATGGCGGCTTCATCCATATCGAGCGCTCTTTCGAACCGGAGAGCGCGCTTGCGGCAATCGCGGAAGACAAGCTCAATGCCGCATGGTTCGCGCCTGTCATGACCACGGCGATGCTCACCTGCACGATGCGTAACCGCTACGACGTGTCGAGCCTGAAATGGGCGATCGGCGGCGGCGAGAAGACGCCTGAACTGCGTATCAGCGCCTTCTCCGATTATTTTCGAAATGCGCGCTACATCGACGCCTACGGCCTAACCGAGACCGTCGGCGGCGACACCTTCATGGACGCCGGCCGCGAAATCGAGAAGATCGGGTCCACCGGGCGCGCCATTGCTCACGTCGAGATCGAGATCCGCGATGAGGACGGCAACAAGCTGCCGCCAAACGTCAATGGCGAGATCTGCCTGCGCGGACCGAAGATCATGCGCGGCTATTGGAAGGATCCGGAGAAGACTGCGTCAGCCTTCTTCGGCGAGTGGTTTCGCAGCGGCGACGTCGGCTATCTCGACGACGACGGCTTCCTGTATTTGACCGACCGCAAGAAGGACATGATCATCTCCGGCGGCGAGAACATCGCATCCTCCGAGGTCGAGCGTGTCATCTACGATTTGCCCGAGGTGCGCGAGGTCGCGGTGATCGGCCTGCGCGATCCGCGCTGGGGTGAGCGGCCGATCGCGATCGTCGTGCTGGCCGAAGGCGCGAGCCTCGAGCTCGCGGCCCTCATCGAGCATTGCCAGTTACGGCTGGCGAGCTTCAAGGTACCGAAACAGCTCATCATCCGCGCCAGCCTGCCGCGCAATCCGTCCGGAAAAATTCTCAAGCGCGTGCTGCGCGCTGAACTGGAGACCGTGGCATGACGCGAGGCCCCGCCACCGAGAAAGTCACAAAGCTCAACCGCGTCGAGCGCAACGCCTGGACCAAGCAGAAGATCTTCGAGGCCGCCACGAAAATCGTCGGCAAGCACGGCTATGCCGAGGCCTCCGTTGCGCGCATCACCGAGGAGGCTGGCGTCGCGCAAGGTACCTTCTACAATCATTTCGAGAACCGTCAGGAGCTGCTCGATCAGCTGCTGCCGAAGATCGGCCTCGACATGGTCGAGTTCATCCGCGCCCGCACCGGCACGGCGGATGCAGCACGGCAGGAGATCGCGCGCTTCTCCGCCTTCTTCGACTTCATCCGCGAGGTCCCGGAATTTCTGCGGATCCTCAACGAGGCCGAATTCTTCGCACCCCACGGCTACCAGAAGCATCTCGACAACATCTCGGTCGCCTATGTCCGCATTTTGCGTCGCGCGCGACGTTCAGGCGCGATCGAGAATTACAGCGACGAGGAGTTCGAGGCGATCGTCCACATGCTGATGGGCTCGCGCGGCTATCTCAGCCGCCGCTACTCCTATTCCGCCGATGGTGTCACCGCTGTTCCCGACCACGTCATCTCCGCCTATCGCAAGCTGATGACGCGCGGCCTCTTCACTGCATCCGGAGATCAGGACACGCCATGAACATCGAATCTCCGCACAAGGCGATCGACCTCACCTCGGCGATTGCAGAAGGGGACATCCGCTGCCTGCTGATGGTGCTGGTGCACATGACCGGCGACGAACGATGGCTGGAACCGCCTTATCTGCCAAAGCGCGACATCCGCCTCATTCCCGATCCCGAAGCCGGCGTGCCCCGGGAGATCCAGGATGAGATCCGCGCCGCGGTCGTCAAGCTCTTTGCCGGCGGCACGCCTAAGCCCGTGATCACCGATCCCGGCGAGGAGCTATTGCTAAAGATGATGCGCGCCTGTCTCGGCGAGAATGTCTCGCCGGAATATGCGCCCCTGATGCGCGAGGAGATGGGTTTCGTGCCGCGCGAAACGCGCTGGACCAAGCGCCCTTCAGACCAACAACTCGCCGAGCAGCATGTGCTGATCGTGGGTGCCGGCGTCTGTGCCATCGCGCTCGCCGTCGCACTCGGCCATCTCGGCATTCCCTACACCATCGTCGAGAAGAATGAGGAGCTCGGCGGCACTTGGTGGATCAACCGCTATCCCGGCTGCGGCGTCGACACGCCGAACCACTCCTATTCCTACTCGTTCGGCTCGGGCAATGCCTGGACCCGCTACTTCTGCCAGCGCGAGGAGTTGCATGGATATTTGGTCAAGGTCGCCGACGAGTACGGCCTCCGCAAGCATCTGCGCGTCAACACCGAGCTGACCTCGTCGCATTGGGACGAAGGCAAGCGGCGCTGGATCTCGACGCTCAGGACCGAGAATGGCGAGGAAACGTTCGAATCCACCGCGCTGGTCTCGGCGATCGGCCAGCTCAACGATCCCTCTCGCGCCAGCTTCAGGGGCGAGGAAGACTTCGAGGGAACGATCCTGCATTCCGCGCTGTGGTCCGATGACATCAAACTCGACGGCAAGCATGTCGCCGTGATCGGCACCGGCGCGACATCGATGCAGCTCGTGCCGGCGATTGCCGACCGTGTCGCCTCGGTCACGATCTATCAGCGCAGCGCGCAATGGGCGCGGCCGGTGAAAGGGTATGCCGACCCCATCAGCGAAGGCGCGCGCTGGCTGCTCGCACATCTGCCCTTCTATCTGCAATGGTATCGCTTCAACATGTTCTGGCGCTATGGCGACGGGCTATTGCCCTTCCTGCGCAAGGACCCGGCCTGGCCGCATCCGGAACGCGCCGTCAACAAGGGCAACGACCGGCATCGTCAGGAACTGACCGATTTCATTCGATCGGAATTGAAGGACCGACGGGACCTGATCGAAAAATGCGTCCCGACCTATCCGCCCTATGGCAAGCGCATTTTGCTCGACAACAACTGGTTCAAAACCCTGACGCGCCCGAACGTCGAGCTCGTCACCGACGCGATCGATCATTTTGAACAGAGCGGCATCGTCACCGCGGACGGCAAGCATCGCCCCGCCGACACGATCGTGGTCGCCACCGGCTTCAAGGTCACGGAGATGGCCGCGCGCCTCAACATCAGCGGCCGCGACGGCAAGGATTTGCGCGAGGCCTGGGGCAACGACAATCCGACCGCGTTTCTCGGCCTTACCGTCCCCGGTTTTCCCAATTTCTTCTGCATGCTCGGCCCCAATTCCGGTCCCGCGCATGGGGGCAGCGTCATCTTCCAGTCGGAATGCCAAAGCCGCTACATCTCCGCCTGCCTCGCCGCCATGATCGAGCACGACGTCGCCGCGATCGATCTCCGCAAGGAAGTACTGGACGACTACGTCCAGAAGGTCGATGCCGAGCACGAGGCAATGATCTGGACTCATCCCGGCATGAGCACGTACTATCGCAATTCGAGCGGCCGCGTGTTTTCCGCGATGCCCTGGCGATTCGTGGATTACTGGCGCATGACGCATGATCCGGATCTGCGGCACTACAAGCTGACGAAGGCGTGAGCTAGGGAGGGAGCTGTCATGCCGAAGCCCCACGTGCGTATCTACACTGACTACAAGAGCCCCTACGCGTTCGTAGCCAACAAGCGCCTGTTCGAACTGCAGGAGACGCACGGCGTCGAGCTCGAATGGCTGCCCTATACGCTGCGCGTTGCCGAATTCATGGGGACCGTGGAAGAGCGCACGCCGCATTTCTGGCGCAAGGTCCGCTACGCCTATATGGACGCCCGGCGCTATGCCAATGCGCAAGGGCTCGTCATGAAAGGGCCTCGGCGGATCTACGACGCGTTCTATTCCAGCGTCGGCATGCTGTTCGCCCAACAGCACGGCTTCTTCCGTCCGTATCACGACACGGTGTTTCGTCGGTTCTGGAGCCATGAGCTCGAGATCGACGATCTCGCCGCAATCACCGACGTCATCATGTCCTGCGGTGGCTCAGCCGGTGAGTTCGAAGCCTACGTCCACGGCCCTGCCCGCGCCGAACACGACCGCATCATCGACGAGGCCGAAGCGCTCGGCGTGTTCGGCGTCCCGACCATGGTGTTCAACGGCGAGCTGTTCTGGGGTGGCGACCGCATTGACATGCTGATCGAACGCATCAAACATCCCGAGACGATCGAGGCCGCGCTCGGCAGCCGCCATCGCAAGCCGGTATGAGCAGCAACGCTACGCCGCCAGCCCACTCTCGACCGGAGCAAACTCCAGCCCGAGGCTTTCGGCCACCGCCTTGTTGGCGATGCGGCCGCGATACACATTCAGCCCGTTGCGCAGATGTGGATTTTCCAACACCGCGGCAAAACCCTTGTTCGCGAGCATCAAGCCGAACGGCAGCGTCGCGTTGTTCAGCGCCTGACTCGACGTCACCGGCACCGCGCCGGGCATGTTAGCCACGCAATAATGCACGATGCCGTCAACCAGATAGGTCGGATCGGCATGCGTGGTCGGGTGCGAGGTCTCGAAGCAACCGCCCTGATCGATCGCGACGTCGACCAGCACGGCGCCCGGTCGCATCGATGTCAACATCGCGCGCGTGACGAGCTTGGGCGCACTCGCGCCCGGCACCAGCACAGCGCCGATCACGACGTCGGCAGCGAACACCTCCTCCTCGACCGACTCGATGGTGGAGAAGCGGGTGCGCACGCGCCCGGCAAAGAGATCGTCAAGCTCCCGCAATCGAGGAATCGAACGGTCGATCACGGTGACTTCGGCGCCAAGGCCCGCGGCCATGCGGGCGGCTTGCGTTCCCACCACGCCGCCGCCGAGCACGACGACCCGCGCCGACTGCACGCCGGGAACGCCGCCCAGCAGCAGCCCGCGGCCGCCAACCGAGCGCTTGAGCGCGGCGCCGGCAGCCTCGATGGCAAGGCGGCCGGCGACTTCGCTCATCGGCGCAAGCAGGGGGAGGTGACCGGCCGCGTCGGTGACGGTTTCATAGGCGATCGCAGTGCAGCCGGAGGCAAGCAAACCCCGGGCCTGTTCGGGATCCGGCGCAAGATGGAGATAAGTGAACAGGATCTGGTTTTCGCGGAGCTGGGCCCACTCGCTTTTCTGGGGCTCCTTCACCTTCACGATCATGTCGGACTTCGCGAAGATGTCGCGAGCGCTTTCGGCTATGATGGCCCCTGCCCGCCGGTAGACTTCGTCGGAGGCGCCGATGCCGCCGCCCGCACCGGCTTCGACCGTCACCTCGTGCCCCGCCGCGACATATTCGCGGACCGCACCGGGGGTGAGCCCGACGCGATATTCCTGCACTTTGATCTCCTTGGGCACACCGACGCGCATCCTGGGCTCCTTTTGATTCACCTCATGATTGTAGCGGCGTGCCCGGTTTGGTTTCGTGCAAATATCCGCTAGCTTTGGCCTCCCTGCGCCGGCTTCCGGCGCGCAAACGCCCTTTCACGCTGGAAACGAAACTTTGGCCCTCGACCGGAAAGATCTCGCCATCCTCGCGGAACTCACGACCAATGCGCGGGCCAGCCACACCGAGCTCGCCAACAAGGTTGGCCTGTCCAGCACCGCGCTCGGGCGGCGGCAGAAGGCGCTGGAAGACGACGGCTACATCCAGGGCTATCAGGCTACGCTCGACCTCGCACAATTCGGCCTCACTACCACGGTGCTGGTCCGTATCGCGCTGGAAAGCCAAAGCGACGAGGCGCTAAAGGCGTTCGAGGCGGAGGTGGTGAAATGCCCGTCCGTCGTGCGCTGCTTCCTGATGTCGGGGACCGACGACTACATCCTGATCGTGCTCGCCCGCGACATCCAGGATTTCGAGCGCATCCACCGCATGGAGCTGTCGCGCCTGCCGCGCGTTGCGCGGGTACAATCGAGCTTCGCGCTCCGCGAGGTTGTCGACCGCGCCGTGCCGAATGTGGTGTTCGGCGAAGCAAAGCGCTGATCGCAACCTCTCGGACAGGCGAACTATCGGCAAGGAAGCAAAAGGAACCAACCGGTCGGTGGTCCGTTGGGCGCTATTGGCCGGCGGAGGCGTGCCCCCGCGTCAACACGGCTGATGTCCGGCACGGTCGCCGTCGCAGGGAGCAGGACATGGGCGATGTCACGCATCAGATTTCCGAACGAATCCCGATCCATCTTGTCGTCAACGGCGTCAGTCACACGCTCGATCTCGTGCCATGGACCACGCTGCTCGACGCCTTGCGGGACCATCTTGCGCTGAGCGGCACCAAGAAGGGCTGCGACCATGGTCAGTGCGGCGCCTGCACGGTGCTGGTGGATGGCCGGCGCGTCAATTCCTGCCTCACGCTCGCCGTCATGAAGGACGGCGCCGAGATCACGACCGTCGAAGGTCTTGCCAAAGACGGCGCGCTGCATCCCCTCCAACAGGCTTTCATCGACCATGACGCCTTCCAGTGCGGCTATTGCACGCCGGGACAAATATGCTCGGCGGCCGGACTGCTCGTCGAAGGCCATGTCCACGATGCCGACGAGATCCGGGAGCTGATGAGCGGAAACCTCTGCCGCTGCGGCGCCTATCCGAACATCGTCGCCGCCATCCAGCAGGCAATGGGCCAGCCATGAACAACTTTCAGTACGCCCGAGCCACTGATGTCGCCGACGCGATCCGCCTGCTCGCCGCCGATCCCGGCGCCAAACTGATTGCCGGGGGCACCAATCTGATCGACCTGATGAAGGAGAATGTCGAGCGCCCCACCCGGCTGATCGACATTTCCCGCCTGCCGCTCCGCAAGGTCGAGGAGACCCCCGACGGGTCCTTGCGCATCGGCGCCCTGGTGCCGAACTCGGACCTCGCCTACCATCCATTGATCGAGCAGCGCTATCCCCTGCTCGCCAGCGCCATTCTGGCCGGCGCCTCGGCGCAACTGCGCAACATGGCGTCGGTCGGCGGCAATCTGATGCAGCGAACGCGCTGCGCCTATTTCTATGACACGGCCACGCCCTGCAACAAGCGACATCCCGGCAGCGGCTGCTCGGCGATGGACGGCCTCAACCGCAACCATGCGATCCTGGGTACGAGCGCCGCCTGCATCGCGACCAATCCATCCGATATGAGCGTGGCGCTTGCCGCGCTCGATGCGCTAGTGCACATCGCCGGCCCATCCGGCGAACGCACCATCGCGCTGACCGATTTCCATCGGCTGCCCGGCGACAAGCCTCATGTCGATACCAATCTCGGCACCGGTGAGATCATCACGGCGATCGAGCTGCCGCCGCGCGGCTTTGCTCAAAACTACAGCTACCTGAAAATTCGCGACCGGATGTCCTATGCTTTTGCTCTGGTCTCGGTTGCCGCCGCACTCGAATTGGAGGGCAACGCGATCGGCGGGGCACGCGTGGCGCTCGGCGGCGTGGCTCACAAGCCCTGGCGCAGCCTCGAGGCGGAAGCTGCGTTGCGCGGCCAGGCCGCGACGCCCGATCACTTCTCACACGCCGCGGATCTCTTGCTTCAGGGAGCAACGACCCGCTCGCATAACGGCTTCAAGGTCGAGCTCGCACGCCGCGCCATCGTGCGCACACTGACACAGGCGGCAAATGCCACGCCGCAATCCCAGGCTCACAAGAAGATCGCGTGAGGACCCTATGAACGCTTATGTCGGAACGCCAACGTCGCGTGTCGACGGACGGGCCAAGGTCACGGGGGCCGCCAAATACGCCGGCGAATTCCCGGCCGACAGGCTCCTCCATGGCTTCGTTGTCGAGGCCACCATTTCATGCGGGCGCATTGTCCGCCTCGACACCAATACGGCACAGCAGGTCAAGGGCGTGCTCGACGTGCTCACGCATGCGAACCGTCCGCCGCTGGTCGACAAGGACGAGGCGTGGAAGGACGAGGTTGCACCGGATGGGTCGCCCTTCCGTCCGCTTTATGATGACACGATCAGGTTCAATGGCCAACCGATCGCGCTGGTCGTGGCGGAGGACTGGGAAACCGCGAAATTCGCCGCGACGCTGGTGCGGGTCGAATATGAGCAACATAGTTTTGCGACCGACCTCGAAGGCGAGCGCAGCAACGCTGCCGAAAAGGACAAGCCGCACAAGCCGCGGGGCGACGCCGCAGCCGCCCTTGCGGGAGCTGATGTGCGCCACGAGGCGGACTACGTGATACCGACCGAGCATCACAACCCGATGGAGCTCTATGCGACCACGGCGGTCTGGGACGACAATGGCAAGCTCACGATCTACGACAAGACCCAAGGCGTCCAGAACGTCCACAAGTTTCTATGCGGCGTGTTCGACAAGAAGCCGGATGACATTCGGGTGGCCTCGCCATACGTCGGCGGCGCCTTCGGCTCCGGCTTGCGGCCGCAATATCAGGTGGTGTTGGCAACGCTCGGCGCGCTCGCGCTGAAGCGGTCCGTGCGCGTCGTGCTGACGCGGCAGCAGATGTACGGGCTCGGCTATCGGCCGATGACCATCGAGCGCGTCGGGCTGGGCGCAAAATCCGATGGTACGCTCGACGCGATCACGCACGAGGCCATTGCCGTCACCTCGCGCTATGAGGATTTTGCACGCAACGATACCGGCTGGGCCGAACAGCTCTACAAGAGCCCGAGCAGCCGCTTCTCCCATAAGCTCGTCCACCTTGACGTCTCCACGCCGTGCGACATGCGCGCACCGGGCGCGGCGTCGGGCGTCTGCGCGCTCGAATGCGCCATGGACGAGCTCGCCGTCGCGCTCAAGCTCGACCCGGTCGAACTGCGGTTGAAGTGCTACTCGGACCGGGACCAGAGCGAAAACCTGCCCTACACCAGCAAGCAGTTGCGCGAATGCTACGCGCGCGGCGCGGACGCCTTCGGCTGGAGCAGACGCAATCCTGCGCCTCGCTCGATGCGCGACGGCAAGGATCTGGTCGGCTGGGGCATGGCGACGGGCGTGTGGGAAGCACTGCAGATGCCGGTCGCCGTCCGTATCGTGCTGACGTCGAACGGACATGCCGAGGTGTCATGCGCCGCATCCGACATCGGCACCGGCACCTACACCATTGTGGCTCAGGTCGCAGCCGACGCACTCGGCCTGCCGATCGAGAACATCAGCGTCAGGCTCGCAGATTCCAGTCTGCCCCAGGCGCCCGTCGAGGGCGGCTCCTGGATGGCTGCCTCGAGCGCACATGCGGTGCTCGCAGCCGCCGAGGAGGTGCGCAAGGAGCTGTTAGGTCTGGCCGGAAAAATCCCTGGCTCGCCGCTCGCCGGCGCCGAGTTGGCCGATACGGTCCTGATCGACGGCAGCATTGCCGGGGCCAGCGACACCAGACGCGCGGTCTCGATCGCCGACGCGATGCGCCATGGCGGCGTCGAACGCATCGAGAAGGAAAAGCTCAACCAGTTCGACGAGGACAAGAAGCACGCGCGCAATACCCATTCAGCCGTCTTTGCCGAGGTCAAAGTCGACGAAGAGCTGGGCGTCATTCGCGTCACGCGCGTGGTCAGCGCCGTCGCGGCCGGGCGGATTCTCAACACCAAGACCGGCCGCAGCCAAATCATGGGCAGCGTGGTCTGGGGGATCGGGATGGCCCTGCACGAGGAGACGGTGATGGATCATCGCTTCGGCCGGATCATGAACGCGAACATCGCCGAGTACCACATCCCGGTGAATGCGGATGTTCACGATATCGACGTGATCTTCGTCGACGAGCCGGACAATCGTATCAACAAGCTCGGCATCAAGGGACTGGGCGAGATCGGCATCGTCGGCGTCCCGGCGGCGATCGCAAACGCCGTCTATCACGCCACCGGCAAACGCATCCGCCGCTTCCCGATCACACTGGACAAGTTGTTGGACTGAGACGGTGCAGCGGTCCGCTCGGCGCCAGCGTCACCTCACGGGGCCCGGCCGCCAGGCCTCACGACGGAAAGTCAGCCGGTCTGACCTGGATGCGGTCGGCATGCAACGACCAGTGGTGCAGCGCCTGATCCTCGCAAAACCTCGCCTTCGCCCGCTCTCTGGCTTCGTCCTCGTCGGAGGCGTCGATCTCAAGCGTGCCCTGGCACACCTCGATCTGCCGGCCGTACTGGCCGAGCACGTCCTTCATGAACCTGACCACATAAGTTGACATGGGACCTCCTGCCTGCCCCGGCCGCGCTCACTCTAATCCCATTTAGCCGGATTGCGGGAGGGAGATTTTGACGCGGATCAAAGGCGGCGCGGTTCCCGCCCGTCGATCATTCCGTGGCGCGTAGCGCTAACCGGGAAATGGACAGCAGGAGCGTAGCACCCCGGAAGGACAAAGCGACTGCCGACTACGCCGGCGTCACACCAAACGCATGCTTGAATCGCTCGGCATAGCGTGGCCAGACCTCCGGATTGATGATGCGCGGCGGGCGCTTGCCGTCGAGCGTATCCAGCACCTGCTCGGCCGCGATGCGGCCCATGTTCTGCCGCGCCTCGATCGTGACGCCCGCGGTATGCGGGCTCGCCAGCACGTTGTCGAGTTGGAGCAGCGGATGCTCCGGCGGCGGCGGCTCCTTGGACCAGACGTCGAGACCGGCGCCCGCAATGTGCTTGTCGCGCAGGGCCCGGAGCAGCGCATCCTCATCGTGGATGAAGCCGCGCGCCGTGGTGATAAAGTACGCATGCGGCTGCATCAACCCAAACTCGCGCACGCTGATCATGTTGCGGCTGCCCTTGTCGAGCGGACAGGAGATCGAGACGAAGTCGGCGCGGCGCAAGAGCTCGTCGAGCTCGACCTTCTCGCCACCCCGTTCGGCCATCACCTCGGCCGTCAGGTACGGATCGTAGGCCAGTACCTTCATGCCGAACAGGCCCTTGCACAGTGCGGCGATGCGGCGACCGACATTGCCGAGGCCGATGATGCCGACGGTCTTGTGCTCGATCTCGTTGCCGACGAGTTCGTTGCGGTTGACGTTGGCCTCCCTGCGCAGCTTGCGGTCGGACTGGATGATACGCTTGGACAGCGTCAGCATCATCGCCAGCGCATGCTCGGCGACCGAGTGGGCGTTACCGCCGGACTGGTTGACGACCAGCACGCCGGCATCGGTGCAGGCCTCGACGTCGACAGGATCGAATCCCGCGCCGTTGCTGGAGACGAGCAGCAGGTTCGGCGCGCGCTTCAGGAAGGCAGCACCGACATGGAAGTGCGGGGCCAATTCGTCGCGGGCGGCGCCGATCTGGTAGACATGAGCCGCTTCGATGATCGGCGCGAAATATTCCCTAGGACTCTCGTTCTCGATGCGATCGAGCCGGACGTCGGGCCGCGCCTTCAGAATGTCGATATAGATTGGATTGGCCAGATATTTGACGTAGAAGACGCGCTTGCTGTTGACGGACATAAGGACCTTTCCGGCTCTCTCCTGGAGATCCGCAGGGCCAGCGCGGCGCGCGCTCCTTTCATGCGTTCCTCCGTTCTCTTGTTATTGCCGCTTATGACACGGCGCAAGCGGCCGCGGCAGGCCGTCTGGCGCAGATCACGGTGCAGCCCGGACATGTTGACAATCCCGCTGCCTGCGTCAAGTTCGGCAGACCGCCGCGACGGCCGACACGAGCCTAAGGCCATGGCAAAGACCAAGAAGCATGCGCGGCCGAAGGGAGAACGCAATGCCGATTGCGGAGCAACAAACCTCGTCCGAGGCGGCGCAGACCTCCAGTGACACGAGCTGGCACGGCATCGTCCTGCAAACCCTGAAGCGGAACGAGATCAGCCTCGTCCCTTACGTGCCTGACCGCGTGCTGACGCCGCTGATCAAGAACCTGCACGCCGATCCGTTCTTCACCACCTTTGCCACCGCCCGCGAGGAGGAGGCCGTCGGCATCGTCTCGGGCGCCTGGATGGGCGGACGACGAGGCGCGGTGTTGATGCAGACCTCGGGCTTTGCGACGCTCGCCAACGTGCTGGCCTCGCTCGCGGTGCCCTACCAGATTCCGCTCATCATGTTCGTGTCCGAGCGCGGCACCCTCGGCGAGTTCAACTACGGCCAGTCACTGGTCTGCCGCACCATGCGTCCGGTGCTGGATTCGTTGGCACTGGAGCATCACACCATCACCCGGCTCGACGAGCTCGAATTCATTGCCGACCGTTCGATCAAGCAGGCCGTGACGACGCAGTCGCCGGTGGCACTGATCCTCAACCCGCTGCTCACCGGCGGCAAGGTGTTCAACAAGTGAGGCCGGCCCGAATGAATACAGACGCGCGCAACACCAAAGTGATGAACCGCTTCGACGTCACCTCGCGCCTGATCGCGAAACTCGAGCACCAGGAAGCCGTGATCGGCGGCATCGGCAACACCAATTTCGACCTCTGGGCCGCCGGCCACCGTCCGCAGAATTTCTACATGCTCGGCAGCATGGGGCTCGCCTTCCCGATCGCGCTGGGCGTGGCGCTGGCGCAGCCGGAGCGGCGCGTCTTTGCGCTCGAAGGCGACGGCTCGCTGCTGATGCAGCTCGGCGCGCTCTCGACGATCGCGGCGTTGAAGCCGAAGAACCTCACCATGATCGTGATGGACAACGGCATCTACCAGATCACCGGCGCGCAGCCGACACCGGCCGCGAACGTGGCTGACATCGTCGCCATCGCGACCGGCTCCGGGCTGGCCAACAGCGCCTGGGCCGCGGACGAGGAGGATTTCGAGCGCCTGGTCGAGGAAGCCATGTCGGCGTCGGAGCCCAGCCTGATCGCCGTCCGTATCGATGACAAGCCCGGCGTCGGCGCCACCCGACGCGATCCCGTACAGATCCGGGAACGCTTCATGCACGGCCTTGGCGTGCGCGAGCCGCTTTAACGTTTCGTCATTAACTACACGGCGATCTGATCCCGGCGCCTCGGCAAGCTGCTGCAATCCATGCTAAGCGGTGCGAATGTCCATTTTGGTTCGCTCCTCTGCCTGGCTGCTTGCCGCCGCCGTCGCCTTTGCAACCCTCGGCCCGCCCGGCCTGCGGCCCCATTCCGACCTTGGCCAGGACGGCGAACATGCCCTTGCCTTCGTCCTGGTGGGACTAGCCTTCGGCCTCGCCTATCCGCGCCGCCGCCTGTCGACCACGGCCATCGCGGTGGTGCTGATCGGCCTGCTCGAACTGATGCAATTCTGGGCACCGGGACGGCATGCGCGGCTGGAGGACTTTCTGGTCGATGCCGGCACCACCTGCATCGGCTTCGCGCTCGCGGCCATCGCCGATTGGGGCATGACGCGGTTTCGCGCGAATCCGGCCCTGACGAGCCAAGGCCCCGCGGAGTGATGCTCCGCAGGGCCCGTCTCTTCAAAGCTCACGCTCGATCGATCAGTCGATGATCTTGACGACGCGGCGCGTGCGCGGCTCCACGATCACGCGGCGGTCGTTTACGACCGCATAGCGGTATTCGGTGTAGTTCGGCACGGGCCGCAGCACCACGGTCGGCGGCAGTGGCTCGCCGACCACGACGCGATCCTCAACGACTACGGATTCACTACGCGGGATACCGCCCAGAATGGCATTCGGAATTTCCAGACCGGCGCCGACAGCGGCGCCGACGGTACCACCGACCATCGCTCCGACCGGGCCGCCAATGTCGCCGCCCGCGCGTGCGCCGTTCCTGGCGCCTTCTTCGGTCGTCGACTGAGCAAAGGCCGCACTCGACGCCAGCAGCGACGCGGCAGCCAACGAAATCGCAAGACGGGTTTTCATGTGCTTATGTCTCCAGTGATTGTTGTGCGCCTTCAACCGCGGGGCCGGATCATTGTTCCGGTTCCCCGCCCGATCTAGGCAGAACTACAAGTGGAGACTGTTACCCGGTAACAGTTCAGGTCGCGGCGATCTCGTGCCCCGCCATCAGTTCCAGCGCGCGCACCATTGCCGAGTGATCCCAACCCTTGCCGCCATGCGCGGCGCAAGACGAGAACAATTGCTGCGCCACTGCCGTGCTCGGCAGCGACAGGCCGAGGACGCGGGCGCCTTCAAGCGCGAGGTTGAGATCCTTCTGGTGCAGCTCGATGCGGAAGCCGGGATCGAAATTGCGCTTCACCATGCGCTCGCCATGCACTTCGAGAATCCGCGACGACGCAAAGCCGCCCATCAGGGCCTGCCGCACCAGCGCCGGATCCGCACCGGCTTTCGACGCGAACAGCAGCGCTTCGCTGACCGCCTCGATCGTCAACGCGACGATGATCTGGTTGGCGACCTTCGTCGTCTGGCCGTCGCCATTGGCGCCGACCCGGGTGACATTCCTTCCCATCCGGTCGAAGATCGGCTTCATGGTGTTGAAGGCGCGCTCGGGGCCACCGACCATGATGGTGAGGCTTGCCGCCTTGGCACCGACCTCCCCGCCTGACACCGGTGCGTCGAGATAATCCGCGCCGAGCGCCTCGATCTTCTTCGCAAACTCCTTGGTCGCCAGCGGCGAGATCGAGCTCATGTCGACCACGATCTTGCCCTTGGAAATGCCGCCCGCGACACCGTCCTTGCCGAACAGCACGGCCTCCACATGCGGCGTATCCGGCACCATGATGATGATCGCATCCGCGTCCTCCGCGACCTCCTTGCTTGACTTGCAGGCAACGCCGCCGGCAGCAATCAACTCGGGTGCGACCGGCCCGACATCGTGCAGGAGAACGCGATGGCCTGCGGCCAGAAGATGGCCGGCCATCGGCCGTCCCATGGTGCCAAGTCCGATAAAGCCGATGTCGATCATGTCAAAGTTTCCTCAGGTCTCAAACGTTTGCGCGGCGTGCCAGGACAGGCCTTCCAGCGTCGTGGTGCGCGGCTTGTATTCGCAACCGATCCAGCCGCGATAGCCGATCGCGTCGAGATGGCGGAACAGGAAGGGATAGTTGATCTCGCCGGTGCCGGGCTCGTGACGGCCGGGATTGTCGGCGAGCTGGATGTGCGCGATCTGCGGGAGATATTCTTGCATGGTACGGGCGAGATCGCCCTCCATGATCTGCATGTGATAGATATCGTACTGGATAAACAGATTGTTCGAGCGGACTTCGGAGATCAGCTGCACCGCCTGCTCGGTGCCGTTGAGGAAGAAGCCAGGAATGTCGAGCGTGTTGATCGGCTCGACCAGAAGCTTGATGTTCTCCCGCGCCAGCGTCGAAGCTGCGAAGCGCAGATTTGCGACCAGGGTTTCGTTGAGTTCGCGCGGATCGGCATCGACAGGCGCGATGCCGACGAGACAGTTGAGCTGCTCGCAATCGAGCGCCTTGGCATAGTCGATGGCGCGAAACACGCCGTCCCTGAACTCGCTGACACGATCCGGCAGGATCGCTATGCCGCGCTCGCCTGCCGCCCAATTGCCGGCCGGCAGATTGTGCAGCACCTGCGTCAGCCCATGACTGTCGAGTTGCTCGCGCAGCTGCGCTTTGTCGAAATCATACGGGAAGAGGTACTCGACCCCGGAAAAGCCCGCCGCTTTGGCCGCGGCGAAGCGGTCCACGAACGGCATTTCGTTGAAGAGCATGGTGAGATTGGCAGCGAATTTCGGCATGATGCTGGTCCCTATTCGGCCGGCTGCAGCACGCCGGACTGCGCGGTCGTGACCTCGTCGAGCGGCAAATCCAGCACCTCCTCGAATTCGACGATGTTGTCGATTTCCGTGCCCATCGCGATGTTGGTGACGCGTTCGAGAATGAACTCGACCATCACGGGCACGCGGTGCTTCGCCATCCATTCGCGCGCAGTGGCGAACGCGGCCTGCGCGTCCTTGGGATCGGTGACGCGGATCGCCTTGCAGCCGAGCCCTTCGGCGACGGCGACGTGATCGACGCCGTAGCCGCCGAGTTCGGGCGCGTTGATGTTCTCGAACGAGAGCTGGACGTGATAGTCCATGTCGAAGCCGCGCTGGGCCTGGCGGATCAAGCCGAGATAGGAATTGTTCACGACGACGTGGATGTAGGGCAGATTGAATTGCGCCCCGACCGCGAGCTCTTCAATCAGGAACTGGAAGTCGTAGTCACCGGAGAGCGCGACGATGTCCCGATCCGGACACGCCGCGCGCACGCCGAGCGCCGCGGGTAGCGTCCAGCCGAGCGGTCCCGCCTGCCCGGCATTGATCCAGTTGCGCGGCTTGTAAACACCCAGAAACTGCGCGCCGGCGATCTGCGACAGGCCGATCACGGAGACGTAGCAGGTGTCACGGCCAAAGGCCTTGGTCATCTCCTCGTAGACGCGCTGCGGCTTGATCGGGACGTTGTCGAAATGGCTCTTGCGCAGCATCGTCTTCTTCCGGTCGCGGCAGGAAGCAGGCCACGCCTGGCGCTCGCGCAGCCTGCCTGACCGGCGCCACTCCCTGGAGACGACGACGAACAGTTCGAGTGCCGCCTTCGCGTCCGAGACGATGCCGAGATCGGGATTGAACACGCGCCCGATCTGGGTCGGCTCGATGTCGACATGCACGAAGGTGCGACCCTTGGTGTAGGTCTCGACCGAGCCGGTGTGGCGGTTTGCCCAGCGATTGCCGATGCCGAGCACGAAATCGGATTCGAGCATGGTGGCATTGCCGTAACGATGGCTGGTTTGAAGACCGACCATGCCGGCCATCAGCACGTGGTCGTCCGGGATGGCTCCCCACCCCATCAGCGTCGGCACGACCGGCACGTTGGCGATCTCGGCGAACTCCACCAGCAATTCCGAGGCGTCAGCATTGATCACGCCGCCGCCCGCGACGATCAGCGGCCGTTCGGCCGCATTGAGCATCTCCAGCGCCTTCTCGACCTGCTTGCGGGTCGCGGTTGGCTTGTAGACCGGCAGCGGCTCATAGGTCTCGTCGTCGAACTCGATCTCGGCGAGCTGCACGTCGAGCGGCATATCGATCAGCACGGGGCCGGGCCTTCCCGAGCGCATCACGTGAAAAGCCTGGCTGAACACGCGTGGCACAAGCGCCGGCTCGCGCACCGTCACCGCCCATTTGGTCACGGGCTTTGCGATCGATTCGATGTCGACGGCTTGGAAATCTTCCTTGTAGAGCCGCGCCCGCGGCGCCTGGCCGGTGATGCACAGGATCGGGATCGAGTCGGCGATCGCCGAATAAAGCCCGGTGATCATGTCGGTGCCCGCCGGCCCCGAAGTTCCGATGCAGACGCCGATATTGCCCGCCTTGGCCCGCGTGTAGCCCTCGGCCATGTGCGAGGCGCCCTCGACATGGCGCGCCAGGATGTGGCGGATTGAGCCGCGCTTCTTCAGCGCCGAGTAGAGCGGATTGATCGCGGCCCCGGGAACGCCGAAGGCGGTCGAGATGCCTTCCTTCTCCAGAATTCGCACGGCAGCATCGATGGCTCGCATCTTCGCCATATCGGACCTCGCTCGGTTATGTTGGCTCGAGCGAGATCATCGGGCGCGCGGGTGCTGCACTCAACGAGATCGATTTTATTTTCCACGATGCGGCAACCGCGGAAAAATCGCGGCAGCTTCAGTCAGTTAAGTCGAGACACGCGTGAAAGCGGTCACTCGAACAGCGGCGCCAGCTGCATCTGCGGCACCAGCACGAGTCCCTTGTCGGTGATACGAATTTCCGGAATGACCGATAGCGGAATCAGATTGAAGCCCATGTAGGGAATGGTGCAGCCGGCTTCCGCCCATTCCTTCTTCAGCACCTTGACCTCTTCGGCCACCTCTGTGACGCGCTTGTCGGACAGGAGGCCGGCGATCGGCAGCGGCACTAGCGCCCTCACCTTGCCCTCAGCGACGAGGCAGACGGCGCCCTGTTGCTCCTTGATGGCGGCGACCGCGACCTGCATGTCGGCCTCGTTGGTGCCGGCAACGATGATGTTGTGGCTGTCGTGCCCGACGCTGGAGGCGACCGCGCCGCGCTTCAGGCCGAAGTCCTTCAACAGGCCATAAGCGACATTGCCGGCCGATTTGCCGTGACGCTCGACCACCGTGACGAAGCACAGGCCGTAGCGGGCGAACAGTGAGGGCCAGTCCTTTGCGGGCTCGGTCGCGATCTTCTCATGAATCAGCGTGATGCCGGGCAACGCCGTCTTGATCGCGTTGACGGTACAGGCTTTCGCCGGAAGCTCCGGCGTCAGCTTGACCTTCTCGGGCAGTTTCACGGTCGCATAGGCCGCCTTCGGGTATTGATAGCGCTGCGACAGCGCCTGATCGAGCTTCGGCGTGATCTTGCGGTTCTCGACCACGAGCTCGCCGCCATACCAGGTGCATTGCGGCTTCAGATTATCGTCCATCAGCACGAGATCGGCGCGGCGGCCGCCGCCGAGCCCGCCGATATCGCTGTCCATGCCGAAGCGCGTCGCGCCATGCAGCGAGCCCATCGACCAGGCCTGCTCCGGCGACATCCCTGCCTTCACGGCTTCGCGCACCACCCAATCGAGCCCAAACAGCAGGAGATCGTCGGCATCGCGATCGTCGGTGCACACGGCGGTGCGCTTGTGCGAGGCCCCGAGCTCGGTGATGGTCCGGATCGCCTGCGGCAGCGAGTGCCAGGGCGTGGTCGGCGGTCCCCCGCGCAGGAACACCCAGACGCTGGCATCGAGCAAATCGTCGGCGATGTCGCGGTCGATCGCCTCATGGGTGTCGGTGACGCCGCTCGCCGCATAGGCCGCAACGAATTCGCGGCCGTAGACGTGACCGGACACCGGCCGTCCGCGTTTCAAGGCAGCGGCGAGGATCGCATGGCTGCGCTCGTCTCCCATGGTCACGGGCACAAAATCCATCTTCTCGCCGAGCCCGACGGCTTCCGGCCAGCGGTCGAACAGGCCGGCGATCTTGTCCGGCGTGAGGTCGCCGCCCGCAGTCTCCAGTGCGGCCGAAGTCGCAGGAACCGTGGAGGGCACCGTCAGGAAGATCGACAGCGGCGCCTCGCGCGCGTCCTCCAGCATCGCTTCGACGCCGGCGACGTCCATCACGTTGCCGATCTCGTGGCTGTCGCAGAAGATCGTGGTGGTGCCGTTGAGCAGAGCCGCTTCGGCATAGGCGCAGGCCGTCACCATCGAGGATTCGATGTGGATGTGCGGGTCGACCAGCCCCGGCGCGACGATGCCGCCGGCCGCGTCGTAAACCGGCACGTTGCCGAAGACTTTCTTCGCGGCACCCGTCGGCTTCACCGCAGCAACGCGGCCGCCGGTGATCCAGATTTCGCGGCTCGCGTGGATGCGCTCCGAATAGGTCGAGAGCACCCGCGCGCCGGTGACGACGAGATCCGGCGCGACACGCGCCGAGGCCACATCGGCAAGACGGCGGGTCATCGAATGCAGCGGTGCGACGGCGAAGCGGGTAAGTCTGGTCATCAGGACCCTCGCGTGGCGTTATGACCCTGGGATGGTTACGCCCTGCGCCGGACCGGGCAAGCGCAAATATAACGGCACGCCCTGCTTACGCCTTAGGCGGCGAAGTGCCTGCCGTCCCTGACCTCGCGGGTCTGCGCGAGTTCCGTCGTCTCGGGGCCGCTGCGGCAGCGGGCTTGACCCGAATCCGCATCGACCTCCCGTTCTGCTCGTCGATCTCGAACGCATTCGTCTTGCGCACGAGGTCACTCAGTTTGCGGAAGCCGAACGTTCTCGGATCGAAATCGGACGCGAGATTGGCGAGCTGACGGCCGACTTCCCCAAGCGTCACCCAGCCGTCCTCGCTCTCCATCTGGGTGATGACCTTCTTGATGATGGGCGTTGCGGCATCAGGTGGCTGAAGCGAGGTCGATCGCGAGGCGGCGTCCTGGGTGTTCGCCGGGGCGGGAAGCAGGTTCTCCGTGTAGACGAACCTTCGGCAGGCCTGCCGGAAGCTCTCCGGCGTCTTCTGTTCGCCGAACCCAAAGACATCGATGCCCTGCTCCCGGATCCGGGCGGCGAGACGGGTGAAATCGCTGTCCGACGAAACCAGGCAAAAGCCGTCGAACCGGCCGCTGTGAAGCAGGTCCATCGCGTCGATGACCAGGGTGATGTCCGAGGCGTTCTTTCCCGTCGTGTAGGCGAACTGCTGCTGCGGGATGATGGCGTGCTTCGACAGGATGTCGGCCCAGCCCCTCGACCTGGCATTGGAGAAGTCGCCGTAGATGCGCCGGACGCTGGCCTCCCCGATCTTGGCAATCTCCTCGAACAGTCCATCCGCGATCTTCGCCGAAGCATTGTCGGCATCGATCAGGACGGCGAGACGGGGCGAACGGAGCTCTGACGGCATGACTTTCCCTCACGAGATGGACTTAGCACGAGAAGACGCTCGCGTCGGGATGGCTAGTCCTCGTTCGCCTTGAAGCGTCCCATCCCTTTCAGCACGAAGGGTGCCAGCAGCGCGATCAACGCCAGCGCAAGCAGCGTCGCCGAGATCGGGCTCTGGAGCAGCGTCATGGGATCGCCCAGACTGATCGCGAGCGCGCGACGCAGCTGGCTCTCGGCGATCGGGCCGAGGATCAGGCCGACCACGACGGGCGCGATCGGAAAGTCGAACCGCCGCATCAGAAAGCCGAGCACGCCGAAGCCGGCCAGCATCGACAGTTCAACCACCGACGGCTTTGCGGCGATGGTGCCCATGGTCGCGAACACGAGGATGCCGGCATAGAGCCACGGCTGCGGGATCGCCAGCAGCCGCACCCACAGGCCTACCAGCGGCAGATTGAGTACCAGCAGCATGCAATTGGCGATGAACAGGCTCGCGATCAGGCCCCACACGAGGTCGGGCCGCTCGGCGAACAGCAGCGGCCCCGGGTTGAGGCCGTATTGCTGGAAGCCCGCCAGCATCATCGCGGCGGTCGCCGAGGTCGGCAATCCCAGCGTCAGGAGTGGCACCAGCGTGCCCGCAGCCGAAGCGTTGTTGGCGGCCTCCGGTCCTGCGACACCTTCGATCGCGCCCTTGCCGAATTCTTCGGGGTATTTGGTCAGCCGCTTCTCGCAAGAATAGGACAGGAAGGTCGGGATCTCCGCTCCGCCGGCAGGCAGCGCACCGATCGGGAAGCCGAACATGGTGCCGCGCAGCCACGGCTTCCACGATCGCTTCCAGTCTTCCTTGGTCATCCACAGCGAGCCGCGCACCGGCTCGAGCTTCTCCTCGGTGTGGTGGCGGCGCGATGCGACGTAGAGCGCCTCGCCCACCGCGAACAGGCCGACCGCGAGCGTCGTCACCTCGACGCCGTCGAGCAGCTCGGGCACGCCGAACGCAAGCCGCGCCTGGCCGGTCAGCTTGTCGATGCCGACGAGGCCCAACGTCAGACCAATGAACAGGCTGGTCAGGCCGCGGATCGGGGAATCGCCGAAGGTCGCCGACACCGTGACGAAAGCGACGCACATCAGCGCGAAATAGTCCTCCGGGCCAAAGCGCACCGCGAAATCGACCAACCACGGCGCGAGAAATGCAAGCCCGATGGTGGCGATGGTGCCGGCGACGAAGGAGCCGATCGCGGAGGTCGCGAGCGCCGGCCCGCCGCGGCCGGCCTTGGCCATCTTGTTGCCTTCGAGCGCCGTCGCCATTGAGGCGCTCTCGCCGGGCGTGTTGATCAAGATGGCCGTGGTCGATCCGCCATACATGCCGCCGTAATAAATGCCGGCAAACATGATCAGCGAACCGCCGGGATCGAGCTTGTACGTCACCGGCAGCAGCAGCGCGACCGTCAACGCTGGGCCGATGCCGGGCAGCACGCCCACGGCGGTGCCGAGGAACACGCCGATCAGGGCGTAGAGGAGATTCATCGGCTGGACGGCGACCGCCATGCCGTGGGCCAGCGCGGCAAAGGTGTCCATCACAGCAGTCGCTCCAGGGGGCCGGCCGGAAGGCTCAACGTCAACAGCCGGTCGAACGCGAGGTAAATGAGGGTCGACATCACGAGGGCGATGGCGGAATCGACGAGCACGGCGCGGCGCCCAAATGCTGCCGAGGTCGTGACGAACAGCGCCGATGTCGCCAGGATGAACCCGCCGCCGAAGCCGATGATGGCGATCAGCAGCGCAAGGCCGGCGAGGATCAAGACCACAGGCACGGGATCGGCGCTCTCGCGTGCCGGCAGACTGCCGCGCAACGCGTCAACGAGATTGCCGATCGCAAGCAGCGCGAGGCCGGAGGCGATCACGATCGGCATGGCTTCCGGCCCCATCCCGTACATCGCGGTCGATTGCAGCCCGCGCGCGTCCCAGACCAGCACCCCGGCAAGACCTGCGAGCAACGCCGCAATCACGATGCCGGCGCGATCGACGCGCCGCGGCGGCTGGACGGGATCGCCTGTGGTCATGACTTGATCAGGCCGACTGATCTCAGCACGTCCGTCACACGTACCGTTTCCTTCTTCAGGAACTCGGCGAAGGCGTCGCCGCCGAGATAGGCATCTTCCCAGCCCTTCTGCTTGAGGATGTCCTTCCAGGCGTCCGACTTCACCATCTTCTCGACCGCGTCGCTCAGCCTCTTGCGCTGCTCCGGCGTGATTCCGGGAGGCGCGACCACCGAGCGCCAGTTGGCGATCACGAGGTCGATGCCCTGCTCCTTGAACGTCGGGATGTCGCTCCCTAGGATGCGCTTCTCCGAGGTCACGCCGATCGCGCGCAGCTTGCCGGACTTGATCTGCCCATCATATTCGCTGAGGCCCGAAATGCCGGCGGTGACCTTCGCGCCGAGAATGGCGGCGAGCGACTCGCCGCCACCCGAGAACGGGATGTAATTGATCTTCTTCGCGTCGGCGCCAACGGCGCCGGCGAACAATGCCGCCATCACATGATCGACGCCGCCGGCCGAGCCGCCGGCGAAGGTCACCTTGGCGATGTCGGCCTTCACCGCTGCGGCCAGATCCTGCGCGTTCTTGATCGGCGAATTCGCCGGCACCACGATCACCTGGATTTCCTCGGTGAGGCGCGCGATCGGCGTCACCTGTTCGAGCGTGACGGGTGATTTGTTCATGGCGAGCGCGCCCACCATGACGAAGCCGTTGACCATCAGCTGGTTGCCGTCACCCTTGGCGCCGTTGACGAACTGCGCGATGCCGACGCTACCGCCGGCGCCGGGAACGTTCGTGACCTGCACGCTGCGTGCGACGCCGGCGGCGACCAGCGCCTGCTGCATCGAGCGCGCGGTCTGGTCCCAGCCACCGCCCGGCGCCGCCGGTGCCATCAGCTTGAGCTCGAGCTGCTGGGCAAGGGCCGGCGTGGCTGCCGCAAGGGTCAGCGCGACGGCTGCGCCGACGAGGCGCGCGGGAAGTTGAAACATGGGACGTCTCCGGGCTCATGCGGACATTTGCCGCATCGTGTCGTTTGGTCGCATATCAGCCAAAACGGCCGACACTGTCCAGTGACATACCCCTGGTTTCTGATTAGCGGGGCGTCGGAACTACCCCGCCGAGCGCGGCCGTCAGTTCGGCTGCAACATCCCGGACGACTTGCCCGATGTCCGGTAACCTCTGATCGGTCAGCCGGCTGGTCATGCCGGAGACCGAAATCGCCGCGAGCGGCTCGGCGCAGTCGTTGTAGACCACCGCGGCAACGCAGCGCAGGCCCATGCAGGCCTCTTCATCATCCAGCGCGTAGCCTTGCTTGCGGATCTTTTCGAGTTCCTTGAACAGGTCGCTCGGCCGCACGATCGACTTCTCGGTCAGGCGTGGCATGCCGTGATGGCGGATGACGGCGCCGACGTCCTCGTCGGAATAGGTTGCGAGCACCGCCTTGCCGACGCCCGACGTCACCATGGGAACGCGGCCGCCGACCTGGGTCAGCGAGCGCATGATTTCGCGGCTCTCCATGCGGGTCAGCACGATGATGAACTCGTCGTCGACCATGGCGAGATTGGCGGTCTCGCGGGTGAGATCACGCAGCTTGCGCAGATAGGGAATAGCCTGGGCGCTGAAATTGCGCCGCCGGGCAAAGCTCGCGCCGACGGTGAAGCTGCGCACGCCGACATGCCATTTGGATTCGGCGCGGTCGAATTGCACGAAGCGGCGGCTTTCCAGCGTCGCCAGCAGGCGGTGCACGGTCGAGGCGGAGAGCCCGGTGCGGACAGCGAGATCGCTGAGGCGATAGCCCTCGTCATCCTCGGACAATGTTTCGAGGATCGACAGCGCGCGGTCAACGGATTGCACGCCGCCGTCTCGCGCGTCGTGGTCGGCCTCCGATGACGATCGAGGCTCGATCGATTTGCGCCGGATCACGTTCCTGCCCATCGCGACCTGACTGTTCTCACCTCTCCCCGCAGGCGAGGAGAGGCGAAGCGGCATCGTCGACTCAGAGCAGCCCTGCCCCGCGCGCCCATTTGTACTTGGCGCCGAGAACCTCGACCGGCAGTTCGGTCGAATAGGCATAGGCCGGGATGCCGTTCTGGTAGAGATATTCGGCGGCTTCCTCGACTTCGACGTCGCCGGCGAGCGAGGCGACGATCGGCTTCACGAAGCCCTTGGCCTCCATCTCCTTCTTCACCTCGACCATGTTGCGGGCGAACACCATCGGCGGCGTGACGATGGTGTGCCAGTAGCCGAGGATCAGCGAATGGATGCGCTCGTCCGTCAGGCCGAGCTTCACCGTGTTGACGTACGTGATCGGCGGTTCGCCGCCGGTGATGTCCACGGGATTTCCGGCCGCGCCAAACGGCGGGATGAACTTGCGGAAAGCCGCATCCAGATCCGCCGGCATCGACATCAGCGACAGGCCGTTGTCGACGCAGGAGTCCGACAGCAGCACGCCCGAGCCGCCGGCACCGGTGATGATCAGCACGTTCTCGCCCTTCGGCGTCGGCAGCACCGGCACGCCGCGCGCGAACTCGAGCAGCTGCCGCAAGCTACGGGCGCGGATCACGCCGGACTGCGCCAGGACGTCCTCGTAGATCTTGTCGTTGCCGGCGAGCGCGCCGGTGTGCGACGAGGCCGCCTTCGCACCGGCCGAGGTGCGGCCGGCCTTGAGCACGATGACCGGCTTCTTCTTGGAGACGCGCTTTGCCGCTTCCGCAAAGGCGCGGCCGTCCTTGAGGTCTTCGCAATGCTGCGCGATCAGATTCGTGTTCGGATCCTGCTCGAAGAAGGCGAGCAGATCGTCCTCGTCGATATCGGACTTGTTGCCGAGGCCGACGATCGCCGACACGCCCATCTTGGCCGAACGGGAGAAGCCGATGATGGCCATACCGATGCCGCCCGACTGCGAGGACAGCGCCGCGTGGCCCTTGACGTCATAGGCGGTGCAGAAAGTCGCGCAGAGATTGGCAGGCGTATAATAGAAGCCGTAGATGTTCGGTCCCATCAGGCGGATGTCGTACTTCTTGCCGACTTCGACGATCTCGGCCTGGAGCTCCGGCGCGCCGGCTTCCGCGAAGCCCGAGGGGATCAGAACCGCGCCGGGAATTTTCTTCTCGCCACATTCGGTGAGCGCCGCTGCCACGAACTTCGCGGGAATTGCGAACACCGCGGTGTCGATTACGCCGGGCACGTCCTTGACACTCTTGTATGCCTTGTAGCCGAGGATCTCGGCGGCCTTGGGATGGATCGGGTAAATGTCGCCTTTGTAGCCGCCGTTGATGAGGTTCTTCATCACGGAATTGCCGATCTTGCCGTCTTCGGCCGAAGCGCCGACCACGGCAACCGCCTTCGGCTGCATGATGCGGCTCATGGCCGCGACGATCTCTTCGGTCGGGCGCGGCTTCGGCTTGGGCACGTAAGCGAAGTCGACGACAATGCGGACGTCGGCCGCGATCGCGTCCTTGGCCGTCGCGAACACCGGGTTGAGATCGAGCTCGATGATCTCGGGGAAATCGGTGACGAGCTGCGAGACCTTGACGATGACATCCGCAAGCGCCGTGCGGTTCACCGGCTCGCCGCCGCGAACGCCCTTCAAAATCTCATGCGCCTGGATGCCGTCGAGCATCGATAGCGCGTCTTGCTTGGTCGCGGGCGCGAGGCGGAAGGTAATGTCCTTCAGGACCTCGACCAGCACGCCGCCGAGGCCGAAGGCAACCAGCTTGCCGAACGAGGCGTCGGTGATCGACCCGACGATCACTTCGGTGCCGCCGGCCAGCATCTGCTGCACCTGGACACCCTCGATCTTGGCATCGGACTTGTACTTCCTGGCGTTCGAGAGGATCGTCTCGTAGGCCTTCTCGGCGTCTTCGGCCGTCTTGAGGCCGACGATGACGCCGCCGGCTTCGGTCTTGTGGAGAATGTCCGGCGAGACGATCTTCATCACCACCGGGAAGCCCATCGAGGCGGCCATCTTGCCGGCTTCGCCGGCCGATTTCGCCACACCCTCCTTCGGCACCGCAATGCCGTAGGCATCGCAGACCAGTTTGCCTTCCGGCGCGGTCAGGCTGGTGCGCTTGTCCGCCTTGACCTGGTCAAGCACCTTGCGGACGGCATCTTTGGAATTGGACATGTGGCTCTCCCTTGACCTTGGTTCTTGCGTTCTCAAAGCGCGCGCGTGTTGCGGCTGCCCGTGATGCTTTCCATTCGCCGCGCTCTGTTCCATGTCGCGGAACGGAGTGGCATAAAGCCAAGGTTACTCCGCCGGCATGGATCAAAAATGGCTGGCGATGGCATTTGGTATGCCAGAAGCCAACTTGTCAAGCTGCCGCGCACCTTAGAACGCTGCAAAAAATAGGCAGCTTGACATCTTGGTATTTGGTATGCCAAAAACTTTCCCGTTAATAATCCTGTAAAAGACGACTCCCACTGGAGGAGATTCGTCGTGTCACTGCGGAAACCAACCAAGGCGTTGCCGAACATGGCCGAGGCAGATATCGCAATCGTTCGTATTGCCCCGGAGTCGAGCTTCAAGAACAAGGCGTACGACGCCTTGAAAGAAGCCATCCTCAAGATGGACATCTACTCGACGCCCGAGCCGGTGATGCTCGACGAGCGCGCGTTGTCCGAGCGCCTGGGTGTGAGCCGCACGCCGATCCGCGAAGCCATCGCGATGCTCGAGCAAGACGGTTTCGTGAAGACGGTTCCGCGCCGCGGCATCATGGTGGTGCGAAGGACCAAGAGCGAGATCGTGGACATGATCCGCGCCTGGGCGGCGCTGGAGAGCATGGCCGCGCGCCTCATCACCGCCACGGCGCGCAAGAAAGACATCACGGCGCTGCGCGACTACTTCAAGGATTTTGGTAAGGACCGCCTCCCCCAGGATCACGTCGAGGAATATTCGCGCGCCAACATCGCCTTCCACCAGGCGCTGATCTCGCTGTCGGAATCACCGGTGCTGGTCGATCTCACCAACGACCTGCTGCTGCACGTGCGTGGCTATCGGCAATTGACTATCGGACGCAAGGACCGCACCGCGACGTCGCTACCCGAGCATCTCGGCATGATCGAAGCCCTGGAGGCGCGCGATACCGAGCTCGCCGAGAAGCGCGCCCGCGATCACACCCTTGGCCTTGCCGCTTACGTCGAAGCGCATGGTCAGGAACTCTTCTAGCCAGCAACGTTCACCATAAGGGCGAAGGCATCGCCCCCAAAAGCCCGAAACGGCATCTTGAGACCAGGGAGACAAGGCCCATGCTGAATACCGCGACCAAGTCCGAAGCACCGGGCACCGAGCAGGAATTGACGGATGGTTTCCATCTCGTCATCGACGCGCTCAAGCTGAACGGCATCAACACCATCTATAATGTGCCGGGCATCCCGATCACGGATTTGGGCCGCATGGCGCAGGCGGCCGGTATTCGCATGATTTCGTTCCGCCACGAGCAGAACGCCGGTTATGCGGCGGGCATCGCCGGCTATCTCACCAAGAAGCCCGGCATCTGCCTCACCGTTTCCGCGCCCGGCTTCCTCAACGGTCTCACCGCGCTCGCGCACGCCACCACCAACTGCTACCCGATGATCCTGATCTCGGGCTCCTCCGAGCGCGAGATCGTCGACCTCCAGCAGGGCGACTACGAAGAGATGGACCAGCTCGCGATCGCCAAGCCGCTGTGCAAGGCAGCCTATCGCGTGCTGCACGCCCAGGACATCGGCATCGGTCTTGCCCGCGCCATCCGTGCCGCCGTCTCCGGCCGTCCGGGCGGCGTCTATCTCGACCTGCCGGCAAAACTGTTCGGCCAGGTGATGAACGCCGATGCCGGCCGGAAGTCGCTGGTCAAGGTGATCGACGCGGCTCCCGCGCAGATCCCCTCGCCCGCTTCGATCAAGCGCGCGCTTGATGTTTTGAAGAGCGCAAAACGTCCCCTCATCATCCTCGGCAAGGGCGCGGCCTACGCGCAGGCCGACGAAGAGATCAAAACCTTCGTCGAGCAGAGCGGCATCCCCTTCCTGCCGATGAGCATGGCCAAGGGCCTCCTCTCCGACACGCATCCGCAGTGCGCTGGCGCTGCCCGCTCGACGGTGCTGAAGGAATCCGACGTCGTGCTGCTGATCGGCGCCCGGCTGAACTGGCTGCTCTCGCACGGCAAGGGCAAGAACTGGGGCGAAGCGCCCAAGAAATTCATCCAGGTGGACATCGAGCCCAGGGAAATGGACTCCAACGTCGAGATCGTCGCGCCGGTCGTCGGCGACATCGGCTCGGTCGTCTCCGCCTTCAACCAGGCAATGGCTTCGGGCTGGACCGCCCCGCCGGCCGAATGGACCAAGGCGATTTCGACCAAGCGCGAAGAGAACGTCGCCAAGATGGCGCCGAAGCTCATGAACAACAAGTCGCCGATGGACTATCACGGCGCGCTCGGCGTGCTGAAGAACGTCATCAAGGATCATCCCGAGGCGATCCTCGTCAACGAGGGCGCCAACACGCTCGACCTCGCCCGCGGCGTCATCGACATGTACAAGCCGCGCAAGCGTCTCGACGTCGGCACCTGGGGCGTGATGGGCATCGGCATGGGCCAGGCGATCGCGGCGGCTCTCGAGACCGGCCATCCCGTGCTCGCAGTGGAAGGCGACTCGGCCTTCGGCTTCTCCGGCATGGAGGTCGAAACCATCTGCCGCTACAATTTGCCGATCTGCGTCGTCATCTTCAACAATGACGGGATCTATCGCGGCACCGACGTCAACGGCGCCAACGCCGATCCTGCGACGACGGTGTTCGTCAAGGGCGCCCGCTACGACAAGATGATGGAAGCCTTCGGCGGCGTCGGCGTGAACGCGACCTCGCCGGACGAGCTCAAGCGCGCGGTCAACGAAGCGATGGCTTCGGGCAAGCCGACGCTCATCAACGCCGTGATCGATCCGGCCGCCGGTTCCGAGAGCGGCCGCATCGGCAACCTCAATCCGCAGAGCGTTCTGCAGAAGAAGAAGTAACCAGCCGCCGGGTCATTCCCCGCGCAAGCGGGGATCCAGTGATCGCCAGATCATCCCTGAGGCGAGCACTGAGGCCCAACTGAACCTTCAGCGAATACTGGATGCCCGCCTTCGCGGGCATGACGGAAACAGAAGAGTAACAGGAGCAACACGATGACAAAAGCGCTCGAGGGCGTTCGCATTCTCGACTTCACCCACGTCCAGTCCGGGCCGACCTGCACGCAGTTGCTCGCATGGTTCGGCGCCGACGTGATCAAGGTGGAACGTCCGGGTGTGGGTGACATCACCCGCGGCCAGCTGCAGGACATCCCGAACGTGGACAGCCTGTATTTCACCATGCTCAACCACAACAAGCGCTCGATCACGCTCGACACCAAGAACCCCAAGGGCAAGGAAGTTCTCACCGAGCTCATCAAGAAGTGCGACGTGCTGGTCGAGAACTTCGGCCCCGGCGTGCTCGACCGCATGGGCTTCCCTTGGGAGAAGATCCAGGCCATCAACCCGAAGATGATCGTCGCCTCGATCAAGGGCTTTGGTCCCGGACCGTACGAAGACTGCAAGGTCTATGAGAACGTCGCGCAGTGCACCGGCGGCGCCGCCTCCACCACCGGCTTCCGCGACGGCCTGCCGCTGGTGACCGGCGCGCAGATCGGCGACAGCGGCACCGGCCTGCATCTGGCGCTCGGCATCGTCACCGCACTCTATCAGCGCACCCATTCCGGCAAGGGCCAGAAGGTGACGGCTGCGATGCAGGACGGCGTGCTCAACCTCGCGCGCGTCAAGCTGCGCGACCAGCAGCGCCTCGCCCATGGTCCACTCAAGGAATACAGCCAGTTCGGCGAAGGCATTCCGTTCGGCGATGCCGTGCCGCGTGCCGGCAACGATTCCGGCGGCGGCCAGCCCGGCCGCATCCTGAAGTGCAAGGGTTGGGAGACCGATCCGAACGCCTACATCTACTTCATCACCCAGGCCCCGGTCTGGGAGAAGATCTGCGACGTGATCGGTGAGCCCTCCTGGAAGACCGATCCGAACTACGCCAAGCCGGCCGTCCGCCTGCCGCGCCTCAACGAGATCTTCGGCCGCATCGAACAGTGGACGATGACGAAGACGAAGTTCGAGGCGATGGAAATCCTCAACAAGGACGACATCCCCTGCGGACCGATCCTGTCGATGAAGGAGATCGCCGAGGACCAGTCGCTGCGCGCGACCGGCACCGTGGTCGAGGTCGACCACCCCACCCGGGGCAAGTACATCTCGGTCGGCAACCCGATCAAGCTGTCGGACTCCCCGAGCGATGTGGAGCGCTCCCCGCTGCTCGGCGAGCACACCGACGAGATCCTGCGCACCGTGCTCGGCTTCTCGGACCATCAGGTCGCCGATATCCACAAGTCCGGCGCGCTTGATCCGCCGCAGAAGCAGGCCGCGGAGTAAGCGGGCTTATCTCACGACGCGAAAGGCCGCCGGCTTCGGCGGCCTTTTTGTTGATGCGGAAGAGCTGCATCGCACGATCGGCACGCTTGCCGCGCCGCGAAGGCTGGATTAAAGATTGGTCCGCGAGGAACTGATGCGGTGGCCGGCCGTTACTCCCTCGTCCGCCGTGCTCCCGGGAATGCGAGCACGCCCGGAAATGCCAGCATGTCATCTCCACAGCGAGTGCAGCACGCCTCGCAAAGATCTGCCTCACGCTGAAGAACTGGTCTCCTTCGTTTGCGAGGGTGGCAAGTCGGCCTTTCAGTTCAGGCACGGCGGCGGCGCGTCCGGCACTCGCCAGGACCACGCTCGTTGATTAAATTGAGGGCTTAAATGTCGAAAGATCAATCCTCTGATCGCGCCAAGCGTGAAGCCAACAAGGCGTTCAAGCCGGCGACAACGCAGAAGCCGATGAACGACTATGCGAAGGACCAGAATTCCTTCAACGAGAATCGCGAACGGCTGAAAGCGGAGCGATTGGCCCGGGAGGCGAAGCCGGGAAGCGGCTCTGAATAAGAGCGTCGGTCCCAGGCTCCGACCGCGGATTCCGCTGAAGGCGGGGCGCCGAAATCCGCCTGATCTACAGCATCGATAGCACGACGATTCCGTCTTCGACGGCACCAGAAGCGAGCTGCGCCCGCGCCACCCGCTCGAGCTCCGTCCGGTTCTTGCGAAGATAGCTGAAAGCCTGTTTCTGCGTCAGGAACGTCGTCGCAAGACGGCACATCTGTCGGCCCGCGCCAAGCGCGAGAAAGAAGGTGATGGTACCACCGCCATCCGACTTGATTCTAGGCACGACCCGCACTCTTGGGCATGTGGTCGGTCCTCTCCGAGTTGTCGTCGGCGCAATGGAAGGCAGCTATGGCGTCACCTTCTTCTTGCGCTTCGTTGGCGTGACCGCTGGCAACGATGCCTGAAGGGCGGCGTCTGCCGCTTCCTTGGCTTCGCGCAGCTCTCGAAGCCGCGCCATGTTCTTGCGAACATCGACGGCTTGCTTGCCAACATCAACCATCGCCCGGGCGCCTTCCTCAGCGGCCAAACGCTGACGGTTAGAACGCGCGATGCTTTCGGGTGACGGTTCGGCCGGTCTCTTGGCGCTCATTATTCACCCTGCTTTGCAACGGACAAAAACCCGCTCAATCCTGGGATCGAGCGGGTGGCATGGCCGTTTCAGTACATCCGTGAAACGGCACCAAGGCTTTAGGCCAGCGAGAGATTCTCAGCGCTGACCTTGCCCCGCATCTTGTCGGTCTTGAGCTCGAAGTTGACCTTTTGGCCTTCAGCGAGACCTGCAAGACCAGCCCGCTCGACCGCGCTGATGTGAACGAACACATCGTTGCCGCCGTCGTTCGGCTGAATGAATCCAAAGCCCTTCTGGCCGTTAAACCACTTCACAGTACCTGTCGTCATTTTCTTCTCCAAAGCGCATACGCGCAGGTTCCGCGTGATCGTCACGCAGAACAAATTCTATTCGTCGATGTCTATGGAAAAGGAGCCCGCGGGCGCATTCAACAAGGCACAGCGGCTGAACGAACAGCCTCAACGTATACCTCATCCTCGCCATTTGCAAGGCTTGACCGAATTTAACGCCTCGGGAGCCCGGCGGTAGGTCCAGGACGCCGCTACCGAGCACACTCATCATTCGCCGCCAGCTGCTCTGGGAGGGCTGCCGAGCGCCACATGCGCTCGACGGCGTTCTCCAATTCAGAACGCATGCATCGCAATAATGCATTTTTACAAAACGAGGGGGTGACCTAGGCTTGATCGAAGTCAAGCCGTACGGCTGCGCAATGAGGCGCGACGACGGAGGGATCGATACCGACCGATGCGGCTATTTTTTAATCAGACGTCGCCCTACGCCCGCAAGGTAAGAGTCGCCATTCATGAGCTCGGATTGAACGACGCGATTCAGTTTATCGAAGTCGACCCCTGGCTCGAGCTGCATCATTTCACCGACATCAACCCGCTCTCCAAAGTGCCGGCACTCGTTCTCGCCGACGGAACGCTTGTGACCGAGAGCGACACGATCGGACAGGCCCTGCACGATCTGACCATCGACTCGCGACTGATCCCGAACGAGCAGCCTGCACGACACCTCTGTCTTGGACGCGCTGCGCTGTATCAGGGCCTGATCGATGCAACCTTCATCTGCGCTATCGAAGGGCGCAGGCCATCGGAGATGCGCTGGGCGGATTGGGTTGCGCGTCAGGAGCGAGCGATTGCGCGGACGCTGTCATCGATTGAAGCTCGATTCGACCTCGATGACCGGCGCTTCGACCTCGGCGACATCGGGCTCGCCTGTGCACTTGACTACATCGATTTTCGCGCGGGGCATCTGTCATGGCGTTCCGAGAGACCAAGGCTTGCCGGCTGGTTTGAACGCGCGCGCGTTCGGTCATCCATGATCGCGACACGGCCATGCTGAGTTTCGAGCCCGGAACGGTCTTCAGCAGCCGCCACCTCGCCGATATTTTCAGCACCGCCCCGATGCGCACTATTTTCAGTGAGCGCAATTCACTTGAGTCCATGCTTCTGGTCGAGGTCGCGCTGGCGAAGGTTCAAGGGCAGCTCGGCGTGATTCCTGCCGAGGCTGCTGCTGCGATCGCCTCCGCTGCACGTACTGAACTACTCGATCTCAATGAATTGGCCGCGGGCACTTTGCGCGCCGGCTTGCCGGTCGTGAACCTGGTCGAGCAGTTGATCCGGCTCACCGGCGAACCCCATGGCGAATTCGTCCATTGGGGCGCCACGAGCCAGGACATCATGGACACCGCGCTCGTGATGCAGATACGCGACGCGCTCGAGCTCATCCACCGCGATCTGGAGCGCCTGATATCGACGCTTGCGGATCTGGCGCGTACCCATCGCGATACGCCCATGGTCGGCAGGACCAAGCTTCAACACGCGATCCCGATCACCTTCGGGTTCAAGGTTTCCGTCTGGCTGTCGGGCCTGCTGCGCCACAGGCGACGGCTCGCCGAACTCAAACCAAGGGTCCTGCAGGTCCAGTTCGGCGGTGCGGTCGGCACGTTCGCATCGCTCGGGGATGATGGCGACAGCGTCCGCGCTGCGCTGGCCAGCGAACTCGGACTCGGCGAGCCCCTGGTGGCATGGCACGCCGCGCGCGATGGGTTGGCCGAGACGGTTTGCCTGCTTGGCCTGATCTCGGCGACCCTGAGCAAGATCGCGACCGATGTCGTGTTGATGGCGCAGACCGAGGTCGGCGAAGTGCTGGAGCCAGGCGGCCAAGGCCATGGCGCCTCCAGCACCATGCCGCACAAGCGCAACCCGATCATCTGCGAGCAAATTCTCAGCACCGGACCGTCGCTGCGCCGGCTGGCAAGCGCCATGCTCGACGCTTCGGTCCACGACCATGAACGGGCGACGGGACCGTGGCAAGCCGAATGGTTGTTGCTGCCGAAAGCGTTCGTGCTGGTCTCTCGGGCCATGGACAACGCTGTTCGCCTCTGCAGCGGACTGGTCGTCAGACCCGATGCGATGCAGGCCAATCTTGGGCGGACACAGGGGCTCATCGCCGCCGAGGCCGTCATGATGGTGCTGGCTCCGCACGTCGGGCGCCATCATGCGCACGAGATGGTGAGTGCGGCATGCACGCACGCCATCGCTTCAGGCCTGACACTAGCCGAGAGCCTTTCGCGAGATCCGGCCGTGACGGCCCACATCGCCGTGCATGAGATCGAGGCGGCCGCGGACCCGGCCCGATACATCGGCCTGTCCGGCCGTGAGGTCGATCGTGTCCTCGCGGCGGTGCAAGGCGACGCCATTGATGCGGAGTGAGGCCATATGATTCTGAAACGCAAGCACACGGCCCTCGTCGCAGCTGCGGTGCTGACACTATTGAATGCGGCACACGCCGAGTCGCCGTTCCCGTCACGACCGATCACGTTGGTCGTCCCGTTCGCGGCTGGCGGCCCGAATGACGTGATGAGCCGGATCGTGTCCGAACACATGGCGCGAAAACTCGGACAGCCGATCATTGTCGAGAACGTCGCTGGGGCGGGCGGCACGACCGGCTCAACGCGCGTCGCGAAAAGCGCGCCCGACGGTTATACCCTCGTCAGCGGTCACGTCGGGACGCATGCGGCATCGGTCGCGCTGTATCCGAACCTCCGTTATGACCCGCTGGTTGATTTCACGCCGATTGGCCTGGTTGCGGAAACGCCGATCCTCGTCGTCGTTCGCCGCGACCTCGCCGCAGATAGCATGGCGTCGTTCATCGCGATCGCCAAGGCGCGTGGCCCGGACCTCACCTTGGGCCATGCGGGTGTCGGCTCGATCAGCCATATCAGCTGTCTGCTGTTCACCTCCGTGATCGGATTCAAGCCGGTGGAGGTGCCGTATCGCGGATCAGCGCTGGCGATGACCGACCTGGTCGCGGGCCGCAGCGACTTCAGTTGTGGACTGTTGGGCGACGTTCTTCCCTTCCTGGGTGACAACAATCTGCGCTTTCTGACCGTTTCGGCCGCCGCACGTGTTCCGCAATTGCCGGACACACCGACGTCCCGGGAAGCAGGGCTTCCACAGTTTGTCGCATCGAGCTGGTTCGCGTTCTACCTGCCGAAAGGCGCTCCCGACGCCATTCGCGACCGGTTCTCGGATGCGCTTCGCTCAGCGCTCGACGATGACGGCGTGCGCAAACGGCTCGAACTGGTAGGCTTGATCCTGCCCCCGCCGGACCAGCGAGGCCCCGAACCGCTCAAGCGGCGGATGACCGAAGAGATCGCGCGCTGGCAGGACATTGTCAAAACCGCGCAGATTCGACTCGATCAATAACTGCAACCGATGCAGTCGAGCGCGTGATCGCCGGCCAGCTTTCGCCGTCGGCGCCTCGCGCCGCAGGCGGGCGGAACATTCCGACGATTCCCGGCTACAATCTCGTATTCACCATGACGCCGCAGGACGTGGCGGCAGTTTGCCGGCCATCAATCAAAAAATTCGAAACGCCCTGTCGGATCGGGGGTATCTCGTCCGTCATCTAGACAGAAAGGGCAATAGACGCTGACGTCGAGCCCGGCGATTCATGAGGAAGATGATCATGCCCAGCACTGTTCGCCTGCACCGCGTTTTGACCACCAGCCCGGAGAAAGTCTATCGCGCCTTCCTGGAGGCGGATGCGCTGGCGAAATGGCTTCCGCCGAACGGCTTCACCTGCACCGTCCATCATTTCGAGCCGAAGGTCGGGGGTACGTTCAAGATGTCGTTCCGCAACTTCACGACGGACAACAGCCACGCTTTCGGCGGCGAATATCTCGAACTCGTCCCCGGCGAACGTCTGCGCTACACCGACAGGTTCGACGACCCCAATCTGCCGGGCGAGATCCAGGTCACCGTGATCCTGAAGAAAGTATCCGTCGGCACCGAGGTGGATATCACGCAGGCCGGCATTCCCGACGTCATCCCGCCGGAGGCATGTTATCTCGGCTGGCAGGAATCGCTGCGCAATCTGGCGAGGCTCGTCGAGCCTGAGATCAAGCAATAGCATCTGGAAGGACGAGGCGCGCACACAATCGCGCGAATGCCCTACGCCCCTGCCCGCGGCGCAATCCCGCCGCTTGCGGTCCAGCGGTCGGGGTCCGGGCTGTGTCCGATCAAAGCAAGACCGTAGGCGATCGACTCGAACTGATCGCCCGACATCAGCCGCTCGTTGCCGAACCGCTCGGCGAACAGTTTTCGGACAGCGGGCACGAAGGACGTGCCGCCGGTCAAAAACACCTTCTCGACCTCGCGCGCGGTGATGCCCGCTTCGCCCAGCACCTTGTCGACGGTGGCCCCGAGCCTCGCGATATCGTCGGCAATCCAGGCTTCGAAGTTCTTCCGTGTGATGGTCGAGCCAATGTCGACCCCGCCGCCCTTGAAGCGGAACTCCACCTGATCCTGCGCCGACAGCGCGACCTTGGCGTCGGACACCGCGCGGTACAACGAAAAGCCGAGGTCGAGATCGACGATGGTGATGAAATCCTCGAGCAGAGCCGGCTTCACCGCGGTGCGCGCAAGCTCCCGGAGCTCGCGCAGGTCGCCATTGCTCTTCATCATCGCGAGCTGATGCCAGCGCGCGAGATTGGTGTAGTGGCCGGTGGGGATCGGCAGCACCTTGTCGAACGACCGGAAGCTGGAGCCCTTGCCCAGCCGCGGCGAGACGACGTGATCGACGATGCGGTAATCGAACGTGTCGCCCGCAATCCCGATGCCGGCATGGCCGAGCGGCTCGGCGCGCAAGGCGCCGCCGGCACGCGAGAACCGCATCACCGAGAAATCGCTAGTGCCGCCGCCGAAATCCGCAACCAGCACGGTCGCATCGCGCTCCAGACGGCGGGCGAAGGAGAACGCTGCACCCACGGGTTCGTAGACATAGCGCGCGTGGCCGGCGCCAAGGCGCTCGAACGCGGCCCGGTAACGTTGCATCGCCAGCGCCTCGTCGGGATTGCCGCCGGCGAAGCGGACGGGGCGGCCGACCGTGATGGTGGACGTCTCGAAGCCGAATTTATCGCCGCCATGGCGCGCCAGGGTCCGCAGGAACGCCGCCAGAATATCCTCGAACTTGTAGCGCTGCCGGAACACCTGGGTGGTGTTGAAGCTGGAGCTCGCGGCGAAGGTCTTGAACGACTGGAGGAAGCGGTAGACATGCCGTCCCTCGAGGAACGTCTCGATCGCCCACGGACCGCCTTCGGCCTGGGCGCCGGCTCCCGGCCGGTCCTCCCAGAAGCACAGCGCCGATACGAAGACACTGTGGCGCTGTCCGCCATGATCGAAGCGGATGGCCTCCACCCGGCGGTCGTCCGCCGCAAGGGCCACGACCGTGTTGCTGGTCCCAAAATCGATGCCGATCGAGACGGCGGGCGAGGCGCTCGACATGAACCACTCTGACAGATGATTGGAAGGGGGCAGACCACTAGCGGCTTCGCGCACCGCTGCCAAGGCTCCGTTTTTTGGACATCGGCGGTCAAATGATAGAGTTTCGGCGGGGTTGGGGCATATCGCGCTCAAATCGGCCGATTTAACGGATTGTTATGCTGCAATGCGAAGAGCTAAATGCTGCTATGCAATGGCATGCATAGACTTTGGCATCTGGTATACATAGATTGCCCTTCGAAATGAGACAGCACTGCTGACCGTCTCAAGAAAGGGATTCCGATGTCCAAGACCGCTTCCGTCGCTCTCGCCCCCTCCTCCTCGCTGTTCGCCCGCCTGATGGCCACGATCGACCGCCTCCTGATGGCGAGCGCCAAGATCTCGAACCACAACGGCGACCTGCCGCGCTTCGGCCTGTAAGCCGGGCAGCCTCCCCCGCCGCCGCGCTGCGGGACGGTTTTATATCGGTTTGCATACGACTTTTGATGAATGGCCCCGGATGACGGGGCCATTTCTACTTGTGCTGTCCTGAGTCGCAGCCGCAGCCGGGTGCGGTCCTGCGACATTTGCGCACGGTGGCCGGACCAGCGCTTGAAGCTTGGCATAATGCATACAAGAATGCCCCTCCAGCGCTCGCAGAAAAATTAGAGGCGCCACGGGAGGCTTTATGACGGACATGGTGCAGGCAACGGCCCCAACCGCCGCGCGCGTTAGCGACACGTATCGCTGGGCGCAATTGGCGGTCGGTGTCGCGGCGATGGTGATGATCGCCAACTATCAATACGGCTGGACGTTCTTCGTCCCCGACATCCAGAAGAAGTTCGGCTGGGATCGCGCGTCGATCCAATGGGCCTTTACGCTGTTCGTGCTGTTCGAGACCTGGCTCGTGCCGATCGAAGGATGGTTCGTCGACAAATACGGCCCGCGCCTCGTCGTACTGGTCGGCGGCGTGCTCTGCGCCATCGGCTGGGCCATCAACGCGCAGGCGACCACGCTCAACGGCTACTATCTCGGCATGATCGTCGCGGGCATCGGCGCCGGCGGCGTCTACGGCACCTGTGTCGGCAACGCGCTGAAGTGGTTTCCGGACAAGCGCGGTCTTGCCGCGGGCATCACGGCTGCGGGCTTCGGTGCAGGCTCTGCGCTGACCGTCGCGCCGATCCAGGCCATGATCAAGGACAGCGGTTTCCAGACCACCTTCCTCTATTTCGGCCTCGGACAAGGCATCATTATCTGCATTCTCGCCTTCTTCCTGTTGGCGCCGAAGGCAGGCCAGGTGCCCAGCGTGGTGGCGAACGCCAATCTGCAGCAGACCCGCCGCAACTATCAGCCGACGGAGGTGCTGCGTCAGCCGATCTTCTGGCTGATGTACTTCATGTTCGTGATCGTCGGCGCCGGCGGCCTGATGGTGACGGCCAATTTGAAGCCGATCGCGGCCGACTGGAAGATCGACAACGTGCCCGTCACGCTGATGGCGGTGACGATGACCGCGGTGACCTTCGCGGCCACGATCGACCGCGTGCTCAACGGCTTGACGCGTCCGTTCTTCGGCTGGATCTCCGACATGATCGGCCGCGAGAACACGATGTTCATCGCCTTCGGCATGGAAGGTATCGGCATCTGGATGCTCTACCTCTGGGGCCACGATCCGCTCTGGTTCGTGCTGCTCTCGGGCTTCGTGTTCTTCGCCTGGGGTGAGATTTACTCGCTGTTCCCCTCGACCTGCACCGACACGTTCGGCGCCAAGTTCGCGACCACCAATGCCGGCCTGCTCTACACCGCGAAGGGTACGGCCGCGCTGCTGGTCCCGATCGGCAACTACATGCAGCAGTCGTCGGGCAGTTGGGACAACGTGTTCATCATCGCGGCCGGCGCCAACATCCTGGCCTCGGCGCTGGCGATCGCGGTGCTCAAGCCCTGGCGCAAGGTCGTGGTCGCGCAATCGACCGTCTGACGCGCTGCAAAAGCGCCTTCTCGCGCAAAACGCCCGGCCTCGCGGCCGGGCGTTTTCGTTGTGCGCGACGTTTTCATGAACCCGCCATTCCCAGACGGAACTCCGCATATTTTATCTGCGGCCCGCCAAGATAGGGCTTGCAATCTGGAATATGGTATACCAAGGTCGCAGCAGCGCTTGCGACGATAAGCCACAATATTGCGACATCAGGTCATCTTGCAACCGGTGTCGAAGCAGACAGGCGCTTGGGAGGTTCTTGATGATTTCCAGCACCGATGGCGCTGTCACGGCCGCGCCTCTCCGCACAGGTTTCCGTTGGCTCCAGCTGGTTATGGGCATCGTCTGCATGGCGATGATCGCCAACCTGCAATATGGCTGGACGCTGTTCGTCGATCCGATCGATCACGCGCACCACTGGGGGCGCGCCGCGATCCAGCTCGCTTTCACCATCTTCGTCGTCACCGAAACCTGGCTGGTGCCGATCGAGGCCTGGTTCGTCGACAAGTACGGCCCGCGCATCGTCATCATGTTCGGCGGCGTCATGATCGCGCTGTCGTGGATTCTCAACTCCTATGCCGATAGCCTCACTTTGCTCTACGCGGCCGCGATCATCGGCGGCATGGGCGCGGGCGCGGTGTACGGCACCTGCGTCGGCAACGCGCTGAAATGGTTTCCCGATCGTCGGGGCCTTGCCGCCGGTGCGACTGCCGCCGGCTTCGGCGCAGGCGCTGCGCTCACCGTCGTGCCGATCGCGACCATGATCGCAACGAGCGGCTATCAGCACGCGTTCCTCACCTTCGGCATCGGCCAGGGCGTGATCGTTTTCGTGCTCGCCTTCTTCATCCAGCCGCCGCGGATCTCGATCCCGCCGAAGAAGAAGCAGCTCAATCTGCCGCAGACCAAGATCGACTTCACCCCGCCCCAGGTGCTGCGGGCCCCTATTTTCTGGGTGATGTATCTCGTTTTCGTCATGGTCGCCTCCGGGGGCCTGATGACCGCGGCGCAGATCGCCCCGATCGCGCACGACTTCAAGATCGCCGACACGCCGGTCACGCTCGCCGGCTTCCAAATGGCGGCACTGACGTTCGCGATCTCGCTCGACCGCATCTTCGACGGTTTCGGACGTCCCTTCTTCGGCTTCGTCTCCGACACGATCGGCCGCGAGCACACCATGTTCATCGCCTTCGGCACCGCCGCGCTGATGCTGCTGACGCTGTCGGCCTATGGCCACGTGCCTATCGTCTTCGTGCTCGCCACCGCGGTCTATTTCGGCGTGTTCGGCGAGATCTACTCGCTGTTCCCGGCGACCTGCGGCGACACCTTCGGCTCGAAGTTCGCAACCACCAACAACGGCATGCTCTACACCGCGAAGGGGACGGCATCCCTGCTCGTTCCGCTCGCAAGCGTGATCTCGGCCACCTATGGCTGGAAGGCCGTATTCGTGGTCGCGGTGGCGCTGAACGCGACGGCGGCGCTGACGGCGCTGTTCGTGATCAAGCCGATGCGCCGCTCCTTCATCCTCGGCAAGGAAGCCGAGGGCGCCAACGCCGCGACCGGGAACGCCAAGACCGAGACGGCATAACGAACACGCACCTTGCACGGGTGAGACAGGGGCGCAGCGATGCGCCCCCTTTCTTTTTGGCTCACGGCAAACGTCAGCATGACTGCCGCAAGATTTTTCGGATCAGCCAAATCGAATGCTTGACGATTGGCATTATGTATACCACACTTGGTTCATCATTCACCCAGGGAGGTTGCAATGCTGGTCGGAGACATTCTGCGCAAGAAGACACCGCGCGTTGTCACGGTGCGAATGAACGAAACGGTGGGTATCGCCGCCAAGCTGATGCGCGCCAACAATATCAGCGCGCTGGTCGTGAAGGACGTGGTCCGCTCCGAGGGTAATACCGCGGTCGGCATGTTCACCGAGCGCGACGTCGTGCGCGCCGTTGCCGAGCACGGCGCCAATGCCGTCAACGTCAAGGTCTCGCAGCTCGTCTCGGTGCAACAGCTCGTGTCCTGCACGTCGAGCGACACGATCGAGCACGTCCGCCATCTGATGAACCGGAATCACATCCGGCACCTCCCCGTCATCGACGACTACAGCCTCGTCTCCGTCATCAGCATGCGCGACATCGCATCCTTCATCGACGAAGCGATCAACGGCACGCCGCAAGCAGCTTAAAGCGCCTCACTTCCCCTGCGACTACCGGACCCGGCTCGGACCCTTCCGAGCCGGACCGGATCTTTCGTCCCGAAATCCGGCTTCCGCTGCTTCGCGAGGATTCCATGAAGATCTGCATCTACGGCGCCGGCGCAATCGGCGGATATCTCGGGGTTCAGCTCGCGCGCGCGGGCGCCGACGTCAGCCTAGTCGCACGCGGCGCACACCTTGCCGCGATGCGCGAGCGCGGCCTGACGCTGCTCGCGGGCGAGGAGAAGCACACCGTGCATCCGCGCTGCACCGACGATCCCGCCGAGCTCGGCGTGCAGGACTACATCATCATCACGTTGAAGGCGCACTCGATCACCGGCGTGATCGAGACGATGCAGCCGCTGCTCGGGCCCCACACCCGCATCGTCACCGCCGTCAACGGCATTCCCTACTGGTACTTCTACAAGCATGGCGGCCAATACGAGAACGCGACGCTGGAGAGCATCGACCCCGGCGGACGGCAGTGGCGCGAAATCGGCGCCGCGCGCGCCATCGGCTGCATCGTCTATCCCGCCACCGAGATCGAGGCGCCCGGCGTGATCCGTCACGTCTACGGCAACAACTTTCCGCTCGGCGAGCCCTCCGGCGAGATCACCCCGGACGTGCAGCGCCTCGCCGATCTCTTCGTCGCAGCCGGGCTGAAAGCACCGGTGCTCGACCGCATCCGCGACGAGATCTGGCTCAAGCTGTGGGGCAATGTCTGCTTCAACCCGATCAGCGCACTCACCCATGCAACGCTCGACGTGATCTGCACCGATCCGGCCACCCGCGCGCTGTCGCGCGCGATCATGATGGAGACGCAAGGCATCGCCGAGACGTTCGGCGTCAAATTCCGCGTCGACGTCGAGCGCCGCATCGAAGGCGCCCGCAAGGTCGGCGCGCACAAGACCTCGATGCTCCAGGATCTCGAGCGCGGCCGCCCGATGGAGATCGACCCGCTCGTCACCGTCGTGCAAGAGATGGGCCGCCTCACCGGCGTCGCCACCCCCGCGCTCGATTCCGTGCTGGCGATGGTGACCCAGCGCGCCCGCATCGCCGGTCTCTACGACGGCATCTCGACGCCATCAGATCCGCGCGCACTGGCGGTGGCGTGATGGCTGGCGAGGTCAAACAATGGCTCCGCTTCCGCAAGAGCGGCGCGACCGGCTTCGGCACGCTGAATTCGTCAAGCATCAGCGTTCATGAGGGCGAGATGTTTGGCCGCCATGCCGCCACGGGCAAGACGCTGGCGCTGTCGGAGGTCGAACTGCTCGCGCCCTGCGCGCCCAGCAAGATCGTCGCGCTCTGGAATAATTTTCACGCGCTCGCGGCCAAGCTCAACCAGCCCGAGCCGCCGGAGCCGCTCTACCTCCTGAAGGCCACCACCAGCATCACGACGCCCGGCGCCGTGATCCGCCGCCCCTCTCATTACGACGGCAAGACTACCTATGAAGGCGAGCTCGGCATCGTCATCGGCAAGGCCTGTGCCCGGGTGTCGCCGGCGGAAGCGGACAGCTTCATCTTCGGCTACACCTGCGTCAACGACATCACCGCCAACGACATCCTGACCAGCGACCCGACCTTCCCGCAATGGGCGCGGGCCAAGGGCATCGACGATTACGGCCCGTTCGGCCCGGTCATCGCCACCGGTCTCGATCCGGCCAAGCTGGTGGTCCGTACCATCCTCAACGGCGCGGAGCGGCAGAACTATCCGATATCGGACATGATCTTCACCGCGCAGGAGCTGGTCAGCCGGATCTCCCACGACATGACCCTGCTTCCCGGCGACCTCATTGCCGTCGGCACCTCGGTCGGCGTCGGCGTGATGAAAGAGCCCGTGAACACGGTAACCGTCGCGATCGACGGCATCGGCGAGTTGACCAACGAGTTTCGGCTGTAGCGCACTCTGTCATTCCGGGGCGGTGCGCAGCGCCGAACCCGGAGTCCATCGGGCGTCAGAGACTGCAGATCAATGGATTCCGGGCTCGCGCCGCGCGCGCCCCGGAATGACGCGGAGGAAGCGCCCCACCCCGCGTCGGGAAACCCCCGCAACCCGCGCCGCCCCTCCACCGATCGGCTGACGCGGCCGGCCGTGGATCGCGCTACCGGGAAACCTCCGGCAAGCCCCGCGGCCCTTGATCTCGGTTCCGCTCTCCAATAGCAACTATGGCGATAATGTGCCGGCGTGAGGAAGTCACGATGTGGCTGTTTTTCCTGGTTGCCTGGTTTGTTCTGCTCACCGCCATCGCGATCTTCGCCCAGCAGGCGCTCGGTTACGATTTCGGCCACCTGCCTGCCTGGTTCGGAGGCCTGCCCGTCCCGCAGCGTATTGCGACCGGCGCGATCCTGGCCCTGGCGCTGGCGTTGATTGGCGCCTCCGCCTGGCGGCTCTCGCGCCAGGACCGGCGCCTCGACACATTGCGCGACCGCCTCAAGAAGACCCGCGAGGACGTCGTCGTCGCCCACGCCCTGCAGAACCATCTCGACGCCACCGTCCAACACCTGATCGAGAGCGATCCCCGGGAGGCCGTCTCCGCCCTCGACGACAAGCTGGGCGAGACCGAGCAGCGCGCACTGCTCCAGCGCGGCCGCAACGAATCCACCGACATGCACGACCAGCTCGCCGCAATCCGCCGCCGCCAGCAGGAGCTGCGCGACATGGTCGGCAAGGTCGCCGAGCAGCGCCGCGCGGTGGAGCCGGTTTTCACCGAGATCCGCGACCGCCAGAACCAGCTCGAACGCTCGCTGCACGACCTCGAGACCGACGATCGCAAGAACAACCTCGCCGACCGGCTCCAGGACATCGCGCGCGACGTATCGATGCTGCTGTCGCGGGTCGGCACGGTCCAGAACACCTTTGCGACCCTGAACCAGTACAAGGAAGATCTGGCGAAGTCCCACGCCGAGCTGGTGCCGCTGCGCGCGTCGGACGCCGGCCTCAATGCCTTGATCGGCGAGCTGGGCCTCGGTCATGAGCGCCTCGCCAAGAGCGTCGACGAGCTCGAAACCGGCGGCGAAGCCCCGCTCGGCGCCCGCGTCGCGACGCTGTCGAAGAACAAGATCGAGATCGAGCAGCGCCTGGCCCGCATCGACGACAGCTTCCACATCCTGAAAGGCATCGGACTCGACTTCGAAGAGCTCGGCCAGCGCCAGGCCCAGCTCGAACGCTCGCTCGCGGGTGTCGAGACCGACGCCGACGGCAAGACGCTTGCCGACCGCCAGAATGCGCTGAACGATTTTGTGCTCCAGTCGCGCCAGCGCCTCGGTGCGTTACAGGAGACGCTGGCGACACTGAACGCCTTCCAGACGGAGCTGTCGAAGTCGCAGGCCGACCTCCTCCCGCTGAAGGCGCCCGTGTTCGGCATCGAGGCCCTGATCGCGGACGTCGGCACCACGCGCGATCTCCTTGCCAAAACCGTCGGCGAGATCGAGGCGAGCGGCGACGTCACCCTCGCCTCTCGCGTCGAGGCACTGACCAGGAGCAAGCGCGAGGTCGAAGACCGCCTCGCCCGCATCTTCGACAATTTCAACGCGCTCGACGGCTTGCGAAAAGACATCGGCGGCATCTTCTCGACGATCCGGAATAGCCTGAACCGGATCGGGTGAGCCTCGTAGGATGGGTAGAGCGCAGCGGAAACCCATCATCTCACCTCGGCTAAGCGTTCGATGGGTTTCGCTTCCGCTCTACCCATCCTACCAGCCGCGGGCTCCGAAACTTTCAGACACATCACATCTCCGCGCGCCCGGCATATGCCGCCAACATGTCGCCAGCGCGCCGCACTGTGGACGCATTCGGCCGCCCTTCTGTGAGCGTGTCTGCGGGCACGGCGGTGCCGTGTTTGGACCAAACCTTCTAGGGGTATGACTGTGAAGAAGATTGTATTTGTCGTGGGTGCTACGTTTGCTCTGGTGACGGCTGCGAACGCTGCGGATCTGCCGCGCCGCCAGCCCGTTCCCGTCTATTCAGAGCAGGCGCCGATCGGCAAGATGCCGATTGGCAAGAGCCCGGTTGGAAAGGCCCCGATCGGCAAGGCGCCCGGCCCGGTCGCGGCGCGCTACTGACGCCTTAGCGAATACGCGCAGAAGAGGCACTCTGCGTGAGTGGCCGACAGTCGAGGGGCATAGCGTGACGAACAAACCTGATCGATCGGGACCCTGCATCCTTGCGGGAGTCGCGCTCGCGGCCATGCTCGCGTGTACGACACCCTCGGCTTCGGCCCACGAAGCGAACAAGCGCGTTGCCGATGCAAACGCGCTTGCCACGACCGACACCGCATCACGTCCGGCGCCGCAAACGACGCGGCGCGCGGTCGCGCGCGCGGAGAAAGGTCCGTATTACGTCGATTTCCGCGCCCGCACGGCCGCGAGCTGGGGCCACGCCTTCGTCTGGTACGGCAAGACCAGCGAGCGCGCCGTCGAGGTGGCAGGGCTCACGCCCGCCGGCGACACTTGGGCCTATGTGCTCGGTCACCTCACCTGGGTGCCGGCGGAGACCGGCGCGAGTTACGGCGATCTCGACCCGGATTACCTGACCGCGAACTACCGCGTCTATTTGAACGAAGCCGACGCCAAGCGCGTGTTTGCCTATATCAAGAAATTGCAAGCGAACTCGCCGGTCTGGAACGCCGAGACCACCAATTGCACCGGGTTCATCGGCGACATCGCCGAGTACATGGGATTGAACGTCCCCAACCGCTGGCAGCGCCCGGAAAACTTCGTCAACAGCCTCAAGGAAATGAACGGCGGCCGCCAGATGGTGCGGCTGTCGACGGAATAGAGCCTGCCAGGACGTACCACGCGACGCCGTCATTGCGAGTGCAGCGAAGCAATCCAGAGTCCCTCCCCGGGTAAAGTCTGGATTGCTTCGCTGCGCTCGCAATGACGATGCCGAAGCAATTGGCGCACGATGGATCGGCGGAGTGCCCGTCGGGCAAAACACCCGCGCAAATTTCCCACCCCGCCTGTCAATCCCCGCCCGCAAAAATATTCCGCTTTACCGAAATTCGGATTTGTCGTACGTACGCGATACCCTGACCCGGAACAAGGGGCGGATCGCGATCGTCACGAACCGCGGGTTGGGCAGCGATGGACGCGACGGCGTCGGGCGCGGCGAGCCTTGCAGGGCGGGAAACCGTGAGCACAGGCTTTCGTGCCTACGACACGGCGCCGACAGCGTCTTCGCATGGCTTCGGGTGCGAGCACACGCCAGCTCCCGAAGGCCCAGCGAGGACGTGCGCGGACGGTCAAGTCGTGTGGTCCTGACGCCCGGGGTCTGTGCGTCAAGTCCTGTGGTGATGCGTGCTGCCCGACCGGGCGCGCGCATCAGCGATCTGCGGGGCGACGGGGGCAATAGTGCATCGCTCCCCGGGGAGAGCACGAAGTACACCGTAAACCATCGCGCAGGGAAGGCCGGGCGATTGGCTGACCTGTGGTCCACCCCGTGTGCATTCCTTTGGCGCACGGACTTGCGGGTGCCAGCCGGCGCCCGGCCTTCCCTGCGCCCTTGTTACCGCGAGGGTGATGCGACCAGGCAAAGCTCGGGCGGATACGCCGCGAGGATGCGAAGGCGTGTCTTGCGACGGAAATGCAAGTTGATGGTCTCCGAAAGCTCCTCATCCTCCGTCAATTGCGAGCGCAGCGAAGCAATCCAGAATCCCTCCACGGGGACAGCCGGGATTGCTTCGCTGCGCTCGCAATGACGATGTTGAAGCAGCGGCGCACAAGACCCTCGCGCCACCGGTGCTACCCACCTCAATTATCCGCCCTGCGGAATCCCCCCGCTCCCCGCATGATCGACCCGCCTCCACGGCACGCTCTCCCAATAGACTTTTCCCGACCCGGGCGGCATCCTGCCGCCATCAAACGATAACAGAACGCCACACGGGCGGAGGAAACAGATCATGCTGCAGACACGGTTCACCAAGCTCGTCGGTGTCGAGCACCCGATCGTCCAGGGCGGCATGCAATGGGTCGGGCGCGCCGAGCTGGTCGCTGCCGTCGCCAATGCCGGCGCGCTCGGTTTCATCACGGCGTTGACCCAGCCGACGCCGGAGGACCTCAGGAAGGAGATCGCCCGCTGCCGCGATCTCACCGACAAGCCGTTTGGCGTCAACCTCACCATCCTGCCCGCGATCAAGCCGCCGCTTTATGCCGAATACCGCGCCGCCATCATCGAGAGCGGTATCAAGGTGGTCGAAACCGCCGGCAACAAGCCGCAGGAACATGTCGACGAGTTCAGGAAGCACGGCGTCAAGGTCGTGCACAAATGCACCAGCGTCCGTCACGGGCTCTCCGCCGAGCGCATGGGCGTCGACGCCATCTCGATCGACGGGTTCGAATGCGCAGGCCACCCCGGTGAGGACGACACCCCCGGCCTGATTTTGATCCCGGCCGCCGCCAACAAGATCAAGATCCCGATGATCGCCTCCGGCGGCTTTGCCGACGCCCGCGGCCTGGTCGCCGCACTGGCGCTGGGCGCCGAAGGCATCAACATGGGCACCCGCTTCATGGCGACCAAAGAGAGCCCCATTCATCAGCTCATCAAGGAGAAGATCGTCGCCAATGACGAGCGCGAGACCGAGCTGATCTTCCGCACCATGCGCAACACCTCCCGCGTCGCCAGGAACGAGATCTCGACCAAGGTTGTCGCGATGGAGAAGGAAGGCGCCAAGTTCGAGGACATCCGCGAGCTCGTCGCGGGCGCCCGCGGCAAGATGGTCTACGCGACCGGCAACTCGGACGAAGGCATCTGGTCGGCGGGCCAGGTCCAGGGTCTGATCCAGGACATCCCGACCTGCGCCGAGCTGATCTCCCGCATCGTGCGCGAAGCGGAGGCCATCATCCGCAGCCGGCTCGAAGGCATGATCGTTCATCCGACAGCGCAGGCTGCGGAATAATCACTGCAAGAAGCGAGAGCAATACATGAAGGCTTATGTCTACGGCCCTGGTGGCGCTACGATTTCCGACGTCGTTCAACCAAAGCCTGAAGGCACGCAGGTGCTGGTCCGGGTCCGCGCCTGTGGCCTCAATCGCGCCGATACCGGCATGCGCAAGGGCCACGCTCATGGCGCGGCCGGCGGCGCCGGCACCGTGCTCGGCATGGAATGGGCCGGCGAGGTCGCCGCGCTCGGACCGGATGCCAAGGGCGTCAAGGTCGGTGACCGCATCATGGGCTCGGGCGGCGCGGCGTTTGCCGAATACACGCTGGCCGATCACGGCCGGCTGTTCCGCGCGCCCTCGAACATGAACTTCGAGGAAGCCGCCACCCTGCCCGTCGCGCTGGCGACCATGCACAACGCCGTCGTCACCATCGGCGGCGTGCAGCCCGGGCAGGCCGTGCTGATCCAGGGCGCAAGCTCCGGCGTCGGCCTGATGGCGATGCAGATTGCGAAGCTGAAGGGCGCCAGGCTCGTGATCGGCTCCTCGACCGATGCCACTCGTCGCGACCGGCTGAAGGAGTATGGCGCCGACCTCGCGGTCGATTCCTCCGACCCCACATGGGTCGACGAGGTGCTGAAGGCGACGAACGGCGAAGGTGTCGACCTCATCGTGGACCAGGTCTCGGGCCAAGTCGCCAATCAGAACCTTGCAGCGACCAGGGTCAAGGGTCGCATCGTCAATGTCGGCCGGCTCGGCGGCACCCACGCCGATTTCAACTTCGACCTGCATGCAGCGCGCCGCATCAGCTACATCGGCGTCACCTTTCGCACCCGCACCATCGCGGAAGTCCGTGAGATCTTCGACGAGGTCAAGAAGGACATCTGGGGCGCGGTCGAGTCGCGCAAGCTCCAGCTGCCGATCGACAAGGTGTTTGCCTTCGACGACATCGACAAGGCGTTCGAGCACATGGAGGCGAACAAGCACCTGGGGAAGATTGTGGTGACGCTCTAGTGACCGCGGGCAGCGGCGAGAGGCCATATGGCGCGCTCTCTCAGCTCGTCGTGGCCGGGCTTGTCCCGGCCATCCACGTCTTTCCCGCGATTTAGAAAGATCGTGGATGCCCGGGACAAGCCCGGGCATGACGGAGGTGGAGGCGCCCGCTCCTGCAACTCACTAGCGTGTACGCCTGTGGATCGTCGCTTGATGTTCACCCCTGGGCTGCTAAATCCCCGCCATGACAGGCCAACACAACAAAACCTCAGTCGCAGCGATCTCGATCTTCGCCAGCGGCGGCATGGCGGCGGCCAAGTTCGCGGTCGGCATCGCGATCGGCTCGCTGGCGCTGATTTCTGAGGCGCTGCATTCCTCGATCGACCTGGTCGCGACCATCATCACCTGGGCGGTGGTGCGGGTGTCCGACAAGCCGGCGGACGAGGAGCATCATTACGGCCACGGCAAGCTCGAAAGCGTCTCGGCGCTGGGCGTCACCGCCCTGCTCTATGTGCTCGCCGGCGGCATCCTGGTCGAAGCCTACAGCCGGCTGCGCGAGGGAACCGCGCCGCCGACCATTTCGGCCGTGCCGTTCGTGGTGCTGGTGATCGACATCGTCGTCAATCTCTGGCGCGCCCGTGCCCTGCACCGTGCCGCGCGGGAGACCAGGAGCCAGGCGCTCGCCGCGGATGCGCTGCATTTCGCCTCCGACGTGATGGGCTCGTTCGCCGTGATCGTGGGCCTGATCCTCGCCGGCCTCGGCTTCTGGTGGGGCGACGCGGCTGCCGCCGCCGCGGTGGCCGTGATGATCGCCCTGCTCGGCCTGCGCATGGCCGGCTCGACCGTGCAGACGCTGGTCGACCGCGCCCCGGAAGGCGCGCATGAGACGGCCACGGCTGCGATCCGCAGCGTGCCGGGCGTGATCGACGTCGAGCGGCTCCGCGTGCGCATGGTCGGTGCAACCACGTTTATCGACACGATCGCAAAGGTGCCGCGGACTTATCCCATCGACCGGGTCGAGGACATCAAGCGCAACGCGCAAGCAGCCGTCGAGAAGGCCTTCGGCGATACCGACCTCACCTTCACCGCAGTCCCCGTGGCGCGCGACAACGAGACCGTGCGCGACCGCATCATGGTCATCGCCCACAATTCGGGCCTCGCCATCCACCACGTCACCGTGCACGACCTCGGCGCCAAGCTGATCGTCAGCATCGACCTCGAGGTCGACGCCGGGATGCAGCTCGACGCCGCCCATGACGTCGCCAATACGCTGGAACGCAACATCCAGGAAGAGTTCGGCGCGGACGTCGAAGTCGACGTCCACATCGAACCGCTGGAACCGGAACTGCCGTTCGGGGTCGACGCCGAACCGGAACGGGTGCGGGCCATCGCCGCCGCTCTGACGGAATATACCGCCGGCGGCGAGATCCACGACATCCACAATGTCCGCGTCCGCAACACCGATGCCGGCGAGATCGTCAACTTCCACTGCCGCGCCGAGCCGTCGATGAGCGTGATCAGGGTGCACGAGCATGTCGACGCGATCGAGCGCGCGTTGCGGCGCGCGTTCCCGAGCGTGAAGCGCGTCATCAGTCACGCCGAACCGCCGCGCGCGTGACGGAGAATGTGCGAGGAGTCACATGTTCTCGTTTCGGACTCGCCGCGCACGTAAGTTTGCGGACGCGCATCACGCAAACTGCGCGTTGGATAAGAATAAATTCGCGTTAACGATTCGTTGACTCTCGACAGCTCGCGAAATCTGGATTCAAATCGACCATGATTCGGAAGCGATGTGGGGCTGCTTCCGAAGTCCAGTTGCAAGCAGGTTTCCAGGGGGCTTTAGGCATGTCGCGTGCAGACGCCGCGAACGCGTGCGTCCAATCCGATTCGATCAAAGGATTGGCGCAATCGATCGCGAAACCTGCCTATCATCGGCTCCTGATCGCGGAGCCTGCACTGCGCCGTGCCGTGCCGACGCTCATCATCGCGTTCCTGATCACGATCTGCCTCGGCGCGTTCGTGCAGGTCGTCGACCAGACGCGCCAGAAGCGACTGGTGATCCGCCACGACATCTCGGCGCTCGCCGACCTGCTCGCCGAGCGTATCGACCGCCTCACCTCTGCGCGACAGGAGCGGCTGAAAAATATCGAGAGCCTGCCGGCGCTGCTGCCCGATCTCATTCCATCCTGGGGCACCGCCTCGGGCCGCCACGTCATCGTCACCTCGGCCGGACTCGACCGTCGTATCCTCGCCCGTATCCCGGTCGACAGCGATCCCTCGGGCAACGACCGCCTGCTCGACGCAATCACGACGGCGCAACTGCTGGCGGCGCCGCCGCGCGACGGCAACATCTCCGACATGACGCTGCCGAACGGCAATGCCGCGATGGCGACCTCGCGGCAGATCAAGTCGCTGCCCGGCTTCGTGACCGTGATCCAGGAACGCAACGAGCCGATCTGGGGCTCGGACGCCGCGCTGTCGGTGACGCTGTCGGCCACCACCGGCTTCGTGGTCCTGATCCTCGGCTTCGCCTTCCACTGGCAGTCCACCCGTGCCCGCGAGGGCGACCTGATCAACGACGCCGTGCGCGGCCGGATCGACACCGCGCTCAACCGCGGCCGCTGCGGACTGTGGGACTGGGACCTGTCACGCGGCCGCATCTTCTGGTCGCAGTCGATGTTTTCCATGCTCGGCCTCGACGGCCGCAACGAACTCCTCACCTTCGGCGAGGTCAACGCGCTGGTGAAGTCCGACGACATCGACCTGTTCGAGATCGCCGACCAGCTCATCTCCGAGAAGATCGACCACATCGACCAGACCTTCCGCATGCAGCATGTCGACGGCCACTGGATCTGGCTCCGCGTCCGCTGCGAAAAAACCAGCGGCGCCACCGACTCCAGCGTTCACCTGATCGGGATCGCCGTCGACATCACCGAGCAGAAGAGCCTCGCCGAGCGGACCGTGGAAGCCGATCTGCGCCTGCGCGACGCGATCGAGACCATTCCCGAAGCCTTCGTGCTGTGGGATGCGAGCGACCGCCTGGTGCTCTGCAATTCGCACTTCCAGCGGCTGCACAAGCTGCCCGACAGCGCCGTCATCCCAGGCACCTCCTACGAGACCGTGCTCGAGGTCGGCCGCATGCCCGAGGTCCGCACCCGGCACAACGAGACCGCGAGCCAGGGTCCCGGCGCGCGCACCTTCGAGGCGCAGCTTGACGACGGCAGCTGGCTGCACATCAGCGAGCGCCGCACCAAGGACGGCGGCTACGTCTCGGTCGGCACCGACATCACCCGCATCAAGGAGCACGAGCAGAAGCTGGTCGACAACGATCTGCGCCTGCGCGCCACCGTCATCGACCTCAAGCGCTCGCAGGCAGCCCTGGAACGCCAGGCCGGCGAACTCGCCGATCTCGCCGAGAAATACCAGCGTGAGAAGACCCGCGCCGAGGAAGCCAACCAGACCAAGTCGAAATTCCTCGCCAATATGAGCCACGAGTTGCGCACGCCGCTGAACGCGATCATCGGCTTCTCCGAGATCATGGGCTCGGGCATGTTCGGCGAGCTCGGCTCGGAGAAGTACCAGGAATACTGCCACGACATCCTGACCAGCGGGCATTATCTGCTCGAAGTCATCAACGACATCCTCGACATGTCCAAGATCGAAGCCGGCCGCATGAAGCTCGACATGGAAGAGCTCGACCTGGCGCAGACGCTGGCGGAATCCCTGCGAGTCGTCACTGGCCGCGCGCAGGACAAGCACCTGACGCTCGACGCCGACATCGCAAAGTCCATCTCGGTCGTCGCCGACCGCCGCGCCACCAAGCAGATCATCGTCAATTTGCTCTCCAACGCCGTGAAGTTCACGCCCGACGGCGGACGCATCGTGGTGCGCAGCCGACAGCTCGACGACAGGATCGTGCTGATGATCGCCGACACCGGCATCGGCATCGCGCCGCATTCACTGGCGCGGCTCGGCCGCCCGTTCGAGCAGGTCGAGAGCCAGCTCACCAAGACCTATCACGGCTCGGGACTGGGGCTGGCGATTGCTCGCTCGCTGGCGCAGCTCCATGGCGGCTCGATGCGGCTGCGCTCCAAACTCGAGGTCGGCACGGTCGTGCGCGTCACCCTGCCCCGCGACGCGATCAAGTCGGCGTCCGGAATATCGGCCGCGGCCTGATTGCTACGATTGCAGCGACGGCGCGACTTCCCGCGCGACGTTGACCAGCGCCGCAATCAGCGGCGTCATCGGATCACGCTGCGGGATCACCATGCCGATGCTGTAATTGACATCGGGATCGGTGATCGGGATCGAGCGCACCGTATCGGAAAGGCCGAGCGTCTCGGCGAGCTTGGCCGGCATCACGCTGGCCCAGCGCCCCGTCTTCACATGCGTGAACAGCACCAGCAGCGAATTCGAGGTCAAGGTCGGCGTCGCCTCGGCGCCGACCGAACGTAACGCGCGGTCGATGATGCGGCGGTTCTGCATGTCGGGCGTCAGCAGGCATAGCGGCACCTGCCCGACCTCCTTCCACGTCACCGTCTCGCGATCGCCGAACATTCCATCCGGCGCGGTGAGCAGACGATAGCTCTCGCTGTAGAGCGGGATGGTGCGCACCTTGCCGATCGGCTCGTTCTCGATATAGGTCAGCCCCGCATCCACCTCGAGATTCTCGAGCAACCCCAGCACCTCCGATGAGGTGGTGGACTGGATGCGGAAACGCACCTCGGGATGCCTGGCACGGAACGGCGTCGTCAGCGCGGCGACCATGCCCAGCACGGTAGGGATTGCGGCGATACGGATCTCGCCGGAGAGCTGATGCTTCAGCCCGTTGATCTCATCACGCATCGCGCGGGCATCGCCGACGATCCGCCGCGCCCAATCCAGCGCCCGCTCGCCTTCCGGCGTAAAACCCTGGAAACGGGAGCCGCGCTGGACCAGCATCACGCCGAGGATCTCCTCGAGCTGCTTCAGCCCGGTCGACATCGTCGGTTGCGTCACGCCGCACATTTCGGCAGCCCGGCCGAAATGCCGTTCCTTCGCCAGCGCCAGCAGCAGTTCAAGCTTGTCGAGCAACCGTTCGTCCCCCGGATCGTGTGGCGGCATGCAAGCTAGCATGCCCTCCCCCTCCCAACACGTAAAAACCGCCCCGCGGACGGCTTCAATTGCAATTTCAAATCGAATGATTGCCATGGCAGATCGATCGGAATCCGCAATCGCAGCATGAGACAGCTTTATTGATCTTCGAATGATTCCAAATAGTTTGCCCTGAGCAGACGCTCCGGTTGAGAACGAAGAATGACAGCGGTTTTTGAGCCTTGGGACGAAACGCGCGGCGCCGAGATCATTGCCGAACACAGCGAGCAGGAAGGCGCGACGCTGGTGATCCTGCACTCGCTCCAGGAGGCGTTCGGCTACGTGCCAGCGGCAGCCATTCCCATGGTGGCGCAGGCGCTCAATCTGTCCCGCGCCGAAGTGCACGGCGTGTTCACATTCTACCATGATTTCCGCCACAGGCCGGCCGGCCGCCATGTGCTGAAGCTCTGCCGCGCGGAGGCCTGTCAGGCGGCGGGCGGTGACGCGCTGGCTGCGCGTGCGGAGGCGAAGCTTGGCGTCTCGCTCGGCCACACCACGGCCGATGACCGCGTCACGCTGGAGCCGATCTACTGCCTCGGACTGTGCGCAACCGCGCCGTCCGCGATGCTCGACGGCCGGCTGATCGGCCGACTCGATGAAAAGCGCATCGATGCTCTCGTTGCGGAGGCGCAGCGATGAGCATCCGTCTATATGTCTCTCGCGATGCGGGTGCGCTTGCGGTCGGCGCGGACGAGGTCGCGCTGGCGCTGGAGCAGACTGCAGCCAAGCGTGGCATTGCCGTCGAGATCGTCAGGACCGGCTCGCGCGGCCTGTACTGGCTCGAGCCGCTGGTCGAGGTCGCGACGCCGCAGGGCCGGATCGCGTTCGGCCCTGTGACCGAGACCGATGTGCCCTCCCTGCTCGACGCGCTCGCGAGCAACACGCCGCATCTGCTGCGGCTCGGAGCCACCGACGAGATTCCCTGGCTCAAACGCCAGACCCGCCTGACCTTCGCGCGCTGCGGCGTGATCGACCCGCGCTCGCTCGACGACTACCGCGCCCATGGCGGCTACAAGGGCCTGGAGCGCGCGCTGTCGCTCGGCTCGGAAGCGATCCTCAATGAAGTGACCGCGTCCGGCCTGCGCGGTCGCGGCGGCGCGGGCTTCCCGACCGGCATCAAGTGGAAGACTGTCGCGCAGGCGAAAGCGGATCGCAAGTTCATCGTCTGCAACGCCGACGAAGGCGACAGCGGCACCTTCGCCGACCGCATGATCATGGAAGGCGATCCCTTTCTCGTCATTGAGGGGATGACGACCGCCGGACTCACGGTCGGCGCGACCAAGGGTTACATCTACATCCGCAGCGAGTATCCGCACGCGGTCGAGGCGATGAATGCGGCCATCCAGGCTGCGAAGCGCGACGGCTATCTCGGCGCGAACATCGGTGGCTCCACGCACAGCTTCGATCTCGAAGTGCGGGTCGGCGCCGGGGCTTACGTTTGCGGCGAAGAGACCTCGCTGCTGGAAAGCCTCGAAGGCCGCCGTGGCCTCGTGCGCGCAAAGCCGCCACTGCCCGCGCATCGCGGCCTGTTCGGCAAGCCCACCGTCATCAACAACGTGCTGTCGTTCGCCGCCATCCCCTTCATCCTGGCCGAGGGCGCCAAGGCCTATGCCGATTTCGGTATGGGCCGCTCGCGCGGCACGATGCCGATCCAGCTCGCCGGCAACATTCGCCACGGCGGGCTGTTCGAGACGGCGTTCGGCGTGACGCTCGGCGAGCTCGTCGACGACATCGGCGGCGGCACGTTCACGGGCCGTCCGGTCCGCGCGGTGCAGGTCGGTGGTCCCTTGGGCGCCTACTTCCCGCGCGCGCTGTTCGACACACCGTTCGACTACGAGGCCTTCGCCGCGCGCGACGGCCTGATCGGCCATGGCCGTATCGTCGTGTTCGACGATCGTGTCGACATGCGCAAGCAGGCGCGTTTCGCCATGGAATTCTGCGCCATCGAATCCTGCGGCAAGTGCACGCCATGCCGGATCGGTTCGACCCGCGGCGTCGAGACGATCGAGAAGATCATCAACGGCGAGCGCGTGAGCGAGAACCTCGCACTCGTCGAAGATCTCTGCAACACCATGAGATTCGGCTCGCTCTGCGCGTTCGGCGGCTTCACGCCCTACCCCGTGCTCAGCGCATTGAAGCACTTCCGGGAGGATTTCGTCCCGGCCCCGACCACGCTTCAGGCCGCGGAATAGGAGAACGACAATGTCTCTGATCGAAGAAATCGACTTCGGTACACCGCGCTCGAAATCGGAAACAATGGTCACGCTAACAATCGACGGCAACCAGGTCACGGTGCCCGAGGGCACCTCGATCATGCGAGCGGCGATGGACGCTGGCCATCAGATCCCGAAACTCTGCGCGACCGACATGGTTGATGCGTTCGGCTCGTGTCGCCTTTGCGTCGTCGAGATCGAGGGCCGCGCCGGAACGCCGGCCTCCTGTACCACGCCTGTCATGTCCGGCCTGATCGTGCACACCCAGAGCGAGCGGCTCAAGAAGCTGCGCAAGGGCGTGATGGAGCTCTACATCTCCGACCATCCGCTCGACTGCCTCACCTGCGGTGCCAACGGTGATTGCGAGTTGCAGGACATGGCGGGCGCCGTAGGCCTGCGCGACGTGCGTTACGGCTATGAGGGCGAGAACCACGTCTTCGCCAAGACACCCGGCAAGTCCAATGGCGAGATCAACGCCGCCTGGATGCCGAAGGACGAGTCCAACCCGTACTTCACCTACGATCCCTCCAAGTGCATCGTCTGCTCGCGCTGCGTCCGCGCCTGCGAGGAGGTGCAAGGCACCTTCGCGCTGACGATCTCCGGCCGCGGCTTCGATAGCCGCGTCTCGCCCGGCATGAGCGAGAGCTTCCTCGGCTCCGAATGCGTCTCCTGCGGCGCCTGCGTGCAGGCCTGCCCGACCGCGACGCTGACCGAGAAATCCGTGATCGAGATCGGCCAGCCCGAACACTCGGTCGTCACCACCTGCGCCTATTGCGGCGTCGGCTGCGCCTTCAAGGCCGAGATGCGCGGCGAGGAAGTCGTCCGCATGGTGCCGTACAAGGACGGCAAGGCCAATCGCGGCCATTCCTGCGTCAAGGGCCGCTTCGCCTGGGGGTACACCAACCACAAGGAGCGCATCCTCCACCCGATGATCCGCGAGCGGATCGAGGATCCCTGGCGCGAAGTGTCATGGGACGAGGCATTCTCGTTTGCCGCCGACAGGATGCGCGGCATCCAGAAGAAATACGGCCGCGACGCCATCGGTGGCATCACCTCGTCCCGCTGCACCAATGAAGAGACCTATCTGGTGCAGAAGCTGATCCGGGCCGGATTCGGCAACAACAATGTCGACACCTGCGCCCGCGTCTGCCACTCTCCCACCGGCTATGGCCTCTCGACCACGTTCGGTACCTCTGCCGGCACGCAGGATTTCGACTCGGTCGAGGACACCGACGTCGTCGTCGTCATCGGTGCCAACCCCGCTTCGGCCCATCCGGTGTTCGCCTCCCGCCTGAAGAAGCGGCTGCGCCAGGGCGCCAAGCTGATCGTGATCGATCCGCGCCGTACCGAGATGGTGGAATCGCCGCATGTGAAGGCGCTGCACCTGCCGCTGATGCCCGGCACCAACGTTGCGGTGATGACGGCACTGGCGCATGTGATCGTCACCGAAGGTCTCGTCGACGAAGCCTTCGTGCGCGAACGCTGCGACTGGAGCGAGTTCGAGGAATGGGCGGCGTTCGTCGCCCAGCCGAACAACAGCCCGGAAGCCACCGCCATCCTCACCGGCGTCGATCCGAACGATCTGCGCCAAGCAGCGCGCGTCTACGCCACCGGCGGCAACGGCGCGATCTATTACGGTCTCGGCGTCACCGAGCACAGCCAGGGCTCGACCACCGTGATTGCGATCGCGAACCTCGCGATGGCCACAGGCAATATTGGTCGCCCCGGCGTCGGCGTGAACCCGCTGCGCGGCCAGAACAACGTGCAGGGCTCCTGCGACATGGGCTCGTTCCCGCACGAGCTCCCCGGCTATCGCCACATCTCGGGCGATGCCGTGCGTGACCAGTTCGAGGCGCTGTGGAACGTCAAGCTCAACCCCGAGCCCGGCCTGCGCATTCCCAACATGTTCGACGCCGCGGTCGAAGGCACGTTCATGGGGATCTACGTGCAGGGCGAAGACATCCTGCAATCCGATCCCAACACCAAGCATGTGGTGGCGGCACTGTCGGCGATGGAATGCGTCATCGTCCACGACCTCTTCCTGAACGAGACCGCGAACTACGCCCATGTGTTCCTGCCGGGCTCCAGCTTCCTCGAGAAGGACGGCACCTTTACCAACGCCGAGCGCCGCATCCAGCGCGTCCGCAAGGTGATGACGCCGAAGAACGGCCTCGCCGACTGGGAGGTCACCATCGGCCTTGCCAAGGCCATGGGCTTCGAGATGACCTACAGCCATCCTTCCGAGATCATGGACGAGATCGCGGCGCTGACCCCGACCTTCGCCGGCGTCTCCTATGCCAAGCTCGACGAGCTCGGCTCGGTGCAGTGGCCCTGCAACGAAAAGGCGCCCGAGGGCACGCCGGTGATGCATATCGACGGCTTCGTCCGTGGCAAGGGCAAGTTCGTCGTCACCGAATATGTCGCGACCGACGAACGCACCGGCCCGCGCTATCCGCTGCTGCTCACCACGGGCCGCATTCTCAGCCAGTACAATGTCGGCGCGCAGACCCGGCGCACCGAAAACGTGGTCTGGCATGCCGAGGATCGGCTGGAGATCCATCCGCACGATGCCGAACAGCGTGGCGTGCGCGACGGGGACTGGGTGCGGCTGAAGAGCCGCGCCGGCGAGACCACGCTGCGTGCGGAGATCACCGATCGCGTCGCGCCGGGCGTCGTCTACACCACGTTCCACCATCCGGACACGCAGGCCAACGTCATCACGACCGACTATTCGGACTGGGCGACCAACTGCCCCGAATACAAGGTCACGGCGGTGCAGATTTCGCCGTCGAACGGCCCGTCTGACTGGCAGAAGGCCTACGACGCGCAGGCGCGGCATTCCCGCCGCATCGCGCCGGCCGAGGCCGCGGAGTAGCGGCATGCACGTGCCGGTCCAGGCTATCGACCGTGAGATCTGGCGCGACGGTGTCGCGTCCGAAGGAGCGCGGCTGATCCCGGAGGAGACGCCGCTGGCGCTGACCTACAATGGCGGCACCTACGCCGTCATGATGGGAACGCCGCAGAACCTCGAGGATTTTGCGGTTGGCTTCAGCCTGGATGAAGGCATCATTAAATCGGTCGATGACATCAAGTCACTCGAGGTGGTCCGCCTAGACGAGGGCATCGAGCTGCGCATGTGGCTTGCGTCGGAAGATGCCGCGCGCATCAGCGAGCGTCGCCGCCACATCGCCGGCCCGACTGGCTGCGGCATTTGCGGCATCGACTCGATCTCGGAGGCCGTGCGGCCAGCGGCGGTCGTGCCGCAGGGGCAGACGTTTACGCCCGGGCAGGTGATGGCGGCGATGCAGACCATCGCACCACTGCAATCGATCAATTTGCAAACCCGCGCCGTTCACGCCGCCGCATTCTGGTCGCCTGCCGGCGGTATCGTCGCGCTGCGCGAGGATGTCGGCCGCCACAACGCGCTCGACAAGCTCGCCGGTTCGCTGGCGCGCAGCCGCACGGTTGCAAGCGGCGGCATCGTGTTGCTGACGAGCCGCGTCTCTATCGAGATGGTGCAGAAGACCGCCGCCATCGGCGCGCAGGTGATGGTCGCCGTCTCCGCGCCGACCGCACTCGCGGTGCGCACCGCGGAGGCCGCCGGCATCACGCTGATTGCCATTGCCCGCCAGGACGGGTTCGAAGTGTTTTCGCATGGCGGCCGGGTTGTCGCCCGTCATGCCACGGAGGTTGCCGATGTCGCCTGACCGCCTGATCTACATGGCCAACCAGATCGGCACGTTCTTCCGGAGTCAGGGTCACGACAAGGCCGTGCCGGGGATCGCCGACCACATCAAGAAGTTCTGGGATCCGCGGATGAAGCGCGCGATCTTCGCCCATCTCGACGCCGGCGGCGCGGGCCTTGAGCCTAACGTGCTCGAGGCGCTCACTTCGCTGAAGCCGACGACGTCCCTTCCAGCAGCGCCCTGAAGACGCGGCGCACCTCGCTCTGCGTCTCCTTCACGCGCGCCTCCAGCGAGGAGAAGTGCGGCGCATCGCCCGCGCGTGCCATCACGCGCAGGAGGTCGGTGCCGGCGGTCTCCGGCTTGAACCGATCGTTGACGCATAGCCGCAGGATCTGCGTCAAATCGTGATAGAGCCGCGCTGCGGCACGCAATATCTCGGTCTCAGATTGTGCGAGCACGCCGAGCCCGCATGCATTTTCCAGCACCTGCGTCGTGGCGACGTCGAGAATCTCCGGCTTCTCGTGCGCATGTACGAGCTGGAGATATTGCGCGATGAAGTCGATGTCGACCATGCCGCCGGCCGCATATTTGAGGTCCCAGCAATCAGCTTCGCCCTTCTCCTGGGCAATCGCACGCCGCATGTCGGCAACATCGTTGGCGGTGATCCCGGGATCGCGGCGGCGGGTCAGGACATCGCGGATGACGCGCTCGATCCGTTGCCGGAATTCGGGCGAAGCCGATACGACGCGCGCGCGCGTCAGCGCCATGTGCTCCCAGGTCCAGGCCTCGTTGGCCTGGTAGTCCGCGAACGAGACGAGGCTCGAGGCCACGGGGCCGGCACGTCCCGAGGGGCGCAGCCGCATGTCGATCTCGTAGAGCACCCCGTAATTGGTGCGCGTCGTGAACGCGCTGATCAGGCGCTGGGTGAAGCGCGCGAAATAGTGAGCACCGTGCAATGACTTCGCACCGTCGGAGTCCGGATTGTCGCTGTCGAAATCGTAAAGCAGGATCAGGTCGAGATCGGACGACGCGGTCATCTCGCGGCTACCGAGCCGGCCCATCGCGATGATCGCGGTCTCCTGGTCCCTGATCCGGCCGTGATGGGCGGCGAAGCGGTCGGCGACGAGACCATGTACGGTATGGACGATGCCCTCGGCGACGTCGACAAATGCGGTGCTCGCCTGCTGCGCCGAGACCGTGCCCGAGAGAATGCGCGTACCGATCAGGAACAGGCTCTCCTGCCCGAACAGGCGCAGGCGGTCGAGAAACTCTTCGTAAGAGCCGGCGTCCTGCACTGTACTCGCGAGCCGCCCCGACAATTCCTGCCGGTCGGGCATGGCGCCGAAGAAGCGCGGATCGATCAGGCCGTCCATGAGCTGCGGCTGCCGCGCCAGCATCTCGCCGAGCCGGGGCGCCGCGCCCAGCACCAGGGCCACGAGCGCGACGAGATCGCGGTTCTGACCGAGCAGCGTGATCAGCCGGCCGCCGCGCTGGAGCGCCCCAAGGAAATGGTCGAACGCCACGACGGCCCGATCCGGCTCCTCGGCATGAGCGAGACCGTCGATCAGGGCCGGCACGAATTCGACGAATGCGTTGCGCGTCGCCTCGACGCGGAAGACGCGGTACTCGCCGGTGATCCAGTCGCGCACGGTCTGCGCGACGGCGGCAGGCTTCTTGAAGCCGAGCGTCGCCAGATGCTGAAGCAGCCGCGGATCGTCGGGACCCGCACTGTAGTCGAGCGCCGGAAGCTTGGCCGTGCCGGTCGGATCGTCGCCCTCGAAAAGTTTTTCGTAGTGGCCCTGGACGATCTCGAGCTGGCGTAAAAGGTCGCGGGCAAAGGCCTCGCGATCCGGATAGCCGAAGAACCAGGCGAAACGCTCGACCGCCTCCTTATCCTCGGGCAGCGTGTGGGTCTGCTCGTCGGCGATCATCTGGAGGCGATGCTCGACCCGGCGCAGGAATTGGTACGCCGTGGTCAGCTCGTCACGCGCCGCAAATGTGATCCAGTTGCTGGAAGCGAGCACGCCAAGCGCGGCGAGCGTCGGCCGCACGCGCAACTCGGGATGTCGCCCCCCGGCGATCAATTGCTGGGTCTGGGCGAAGAACTCGATCTCGCGGATTCCGCCGCGCCCGACCTTCACGTTATGCCCTTCGACCGCAACCTCGCTCTGGCCGCGATAGGTCTGCATCTGTCGCTTCATGTCGTGAACGTCGGCAAGCGCGGCGAAGTCGAGATGCTTGCGCCAGACGAAGGGCGCGATTTCCGCGAGCAGCGCCTTACCCGCCTTGGGATCGCCGGCGCAGGCTCGCGCCTTGATCATCGCGGCGCGCTCCCAGGTACGCCCTTCCCGCTCATAATAGTTCAGCGCGGCGTCGCGCGAAATCGCCACCTGCGTCGAGGACGGATCGGGACGCAGGCGCAGATCGACGCGGAAGACGTAGCCGTCATAGGTGCGCTGCTGGAGAATGCGTGCCATCCCCTGCGTCACCCTCACGAAGAATGGCTGGGGTTCGATATCCGCGGCCAGCGTCGTATGGTCGGGATCGAAGAACACGATGAGATCGATGTCGCTGGAATAGTTCAGCTCGCCTGCGCCCATCTTGCCCATCGCAAGCACGATCAGCCCGCAGCCCTCCTCCGGCGCCTCGGGATTGGACGGCGAGAGCTTGCCACGTGCGGCTTCCTGCCGCAGGAGGTATTGAAGCGCCGCCCGCACTGAGGACACCGCGACAGCGGTGAGCGCTGCGGTCACCCGCATCACCGGCCAGACCCCGCCGATGTCGCACAGTGCGATCAGGAGCGCGGCCTCCGCCTTCATGCGGCGAAGCAGCCGCATCACCTCGGCTTCATCGGATGCCGCGAGCACGGCGCCGTTCGCCTCCGCGACCAGCGCGGCGAGATGCGCATCCGGATCGCAATCCAGCAGCCGGATCAGGCGCTGTGGATCGGCGCGCACCAGCTCGAACAGATAAGGCGAGAATTCCGCGATGCCGGCCAGGATGTCCCGCGCGAAGGGATGAGCCAACAGCGCTTCAAGACGGGTGAATTGCGCGGGCTCGAGCTCGGCCAGCCAGCTTTCAAAACGTCCTTGGTCGGTGACGGAAGCGGCAATATGGGGAGCCTCCGCGAAGCGTGCGGCAAGTCTCTCACCATGCTTGTCCGCGTTTCCCGGCGCGGAATGGTTCATGCCACCTTCTGTGGCACATCCTGCATTGGCGGAGCAACCCTGTCGCCGACCCCCGCTCGCGCCGGCAGCACCAGCGTGGCGACAAGCCCGGGCTGGGCGTCACCCAACCTCAACTCACCACCATGCAATGTCGCGACCGCGGAGGCGAGACTGAGGCCGAGGCCGGATCCAGGCAGCGTGCGGCTCGCTTCCAGCCGCACGAATCGTTCCACCACATGCTTGCGGTCGGCTTCGGGGATGCCGGGACCGCGATCGGTGACGCTGAGAAGCACCTGATCGCCCTCGCGCCTCGATTCGATCGTGATCTGCCTGCCCTCCATGCTGACCACAGTTCCCGCCGGCTGCGCGGCCGGCTTGCCGTATTTGATCGCATTCTCGACAAGATTCGCGAGAGCCTGGCTGATCAATTCGCGGTTGGCGTGAACCGGCGTCGGCTCGCACCTGACCTTCAAGGTCATGCCGTCGTCTTCAGCCAGCGGCTCGTAGAGCTCGTGAATACCGTTGGCGACGTCGGCGGCGTCGAAATCATCCATGTTCCCGCGCGCCTGCCCTGACTCGGCGCGCGCGATCATCAGAAGCGCGTTGAAGGTGCGGATCAGGCCGTCGGATTCCTCGATGGTCCGCTCAAGCGCGGCGCGGTAATCGGCCTCGCCGCCCGATTTCGCCAGCGCCTCCTCAGCGCGGTTGCGCAGGCGCGTCAGCGGCGTCTTGAGGTCATGAGCGATGTTGTCGGAGACCTCCTTCAGCCCCGCCATCAACGCTTCGATACGCTCCAGCATGGCGTTGAGATTTTCGGCGAGGCGGTCAAGCTCGTCACCGCTACGCCCCACCGGCAGGCGTTCGCTGAGATCGCCGGTCATGATGCGATGGGCCGTGCCACTCATCGCATCGATGCGCCTGAGCACCCTGCGCGCCACGAAGATGCCGCCGCCCAGGCCGAGCACCACGACGATCAGGATCGACCATTGCGCGGCCTTCGCCACGATGCCGAACAGCCGTCGCCGCTCGGCCAGATCGCGTCCGATCAGAAGCCGGAAGCCGTTTTCCAATTCGGTGACGCGAACGAGCGCAAGATGGTCCCGATCATCGGCATCCTCGATCCGCCGGTAGGCGGTCTCGGACCAGCCGCGCGTCGCCATCACGCCGGGCGCCAGCGAGCCGACATTGCCGGCGATCGACTGGCCCGTCGGCGTCGTCACCAGATAGAGGTTGGCGCCCGGCCGCAACGCCCGGTACTCGATCGCGAGCACGAGAGCACGCAAGCCGCGGCGGCCGTAGATCTCGTTGATCTCCGACGTCTCGGCATTGACCGTCTGCGTGATTTCCTCGGTGATCAGCCGCCGCGTATTCCAGGCGAAATAAGCCAGCAGCGAAGCTGCGAACATCGCGAACAACAGCAGATAGACCAGCGTCAGCCGGAATGCCGTGGTGCGGACGAGTTTACCGAATGCCGTCACGGATCATATATCCCGCGCCGCGAATGGTGTGCAGCAGCGGCCGCTCAAAACCCTTGTCGATCTTGGAGCGCAGCCGCGAAATGTGCACGTCGATCACGTTGGTCTGCGGATCGAAATGATAGTCCCAGACGTTCTCCAGCAGCATGGTCCGGGTCACCACCTGGCCCGCATGCTTCATCAAATATTCGAGCAGGCGAAATTCGCGCGGCTGCAGCGTCAGTTCGTCCTTGCCGCGCGCGACGCGATGGGAGAGCCGGTCGAGCTCGAGATCGCCGACGCGGTACAGCGTGTCCTCGGCCGGACCGCCGCGGCGGCGCGACAGCACCTCGACCCGGGCCAACAGCTCGGCGAAGGAATAGGGTTTCGGCAGATAGTCGTCGCCGCCGGCGCGCAAGCCCTTGATGCGGTCGTCGACCTGGCCGAGCGCGGAGAGAATCAGCACCGGCGTCGAATCGTCCTTGTCGCGGAGCGCGCCGATCACCGACAGGCCGTCGCGCTTGGGCAGCATGCGGTCGACCACCAGCACGTCGTAATCGCCGTTCTCCGCCATGGCGAGGCCTTCCTCGCCGTCGGCGGCGTGGTCGGCAATGTGCCCGACCTCGCGAAACGCCTTCACGAGGTAGTCGGCGGATTCGCGGTCGTCTTCGATGATGAGGAGGCGCATCGTGCGTTCGGCAACGGTCAAGGGAGTGAACCTTCTCTAAACATGGCGCGAGCGGCAATCGCATGCAAGCCGAGTGAGAGACTCTGGCATCGAGAAAAAGGCGGGCGGTGAAGCTGGGGGGACTTCACCGCCCTAGGCCTTCCGACGGAGGGGGGCGTATTCCACCGGAAGGTAGACAGGGGAAGCAAACGTTGCGCTGCTCCCCCGAAGGGCGCCGTCGGCGGGGGCGACTGATGCCGGCGACACCCTTCATCTCGGAGGCCTCCTGAGGCCGAGCCCTTGGGTCAGCCCTTGGTTAACCCTTGGCGATGGGCACGGCGACGAAGCGCGACTGGCCGCCGCTCTTCACCCGCATCAGGACGCTGTTCTTGTTGTCGGTCCGCGCCATGTTGATGGCGTCGCGGACTTCACCGGCGGTGCTCACGCTCTTGCCGCCGACTTCGAGAATCACGTCACCTTCCTTGAAGCCGCGTTCGGCAGCCGCGCTCTTCGGATCGACTTCGGTGATCACGACGCCTTCCTTGCCGGCACCGGCCACGGAATCGGCGGGCGCGACGGTCATGCCGAGCTTAGGCACGTCGGTGCCGCGGCTCGCACCCTTGCCGCTGTCCTTGTCGATGTCGGCCTTGGCCTCGATCGTGTTCGGCAGCTGGCCGAGAGTAAGGTTCACCACCTTGTCCTGGCCCTTGTGCAGCACGTTGAGCTTCACGGTCGCGCCGGGCGCCAGGCCGCCAATGGTACGGGCGAGCTCGCGTGCGTCCTTGACCGGTTCGCCGTTGACCGACGTGATCACGTCACCGGACTCGATGCCGGCCTTGGCCGCCGGACCATTCGCCTGCGGCTCTGCAACCAGCGCACCTTCGGCCTTCTTCATGCCAAGGCTGTCGGCGATGTCGGATGTCACCGGCTGAATCTGCACGCCGATCCAGCCGCGGCTGACCGAGCCCTTGTCCTTGAGCTGCGCCACCACGCTCTTCACAGTGCTCGCGGGAATCGAGAACGCGATGCCGACGCTGCCGCCGGAAGGCGAGTAGATCGCGGTGTTGACGCCCATCACCTCACCGTTGGTGTCGAAAGCGGGACCGCCGGAATTGCCCTTGTTCACGGGCGCGTCGATCTGGATGAAATCGTCATAGGGGCCGTTGCCGATGTCGCGGCCGCTGGCCGAAACGATGCCGGCAGTCACGGTGCCGCCGAGGCCGAACGGGTTGCCGACCGCGAGCACCCAGTCGCCGATCCGCGGCTTGCCGTCGGCAAGCTTCGCGAACGGGAAGTTCGAGCTGCCCTCGACCTTGATCAGGGCGAGGTCGGTGCGCTGGTCGGTGCCGATCACCTTGGCGGTGTAGGTCTTGCCGTCGTCGGTCGTGACTTCGACCTTGTCGGCGCCGTCGACCACGTGGTTGTTGGTCACGGCAAAGCCATCAGCCGAGATGAAGAAGCCGGAGCCCTGGCCCTGCACGACGCGGCCACGACCGCCACCACCCTTCAGGCCCGGCATGCCATCCGGACCGCCGAAACGGCGGAAGAACCGCTCCATCGGCGAGCCCGGCTGGAACGGCGACTGCGCGTCATCGCCGTCATCGTTGCTCGCGGTCTTCTCCTTCATGTTGACCTTCACCGAAATCACCGAGGGCTTCACGCGCTCGACCACATCGGCGAAACCGACGGGACGTTCGACCTTGCGGACCTCGTTGTTGACCTGTGCATGCGCCGGGCTTGAGAACAGGTCGGCCGGCGAGGTCGACGTGCCGAAGCCGTAGACGGCGGCGCCGAGGCCGGCGACGACCGAGGCCATCAGCGCGATCTTGCGGGCCGAGAAAACGGATCGGCGGGGCTGCCGGTAGGACGGAAGGTTCGAGAGGTCGGAACGGTCGGTCATGCAGAGATCTCCAGGGCCTTGAAATCCATTTGGTACCTGACGGCGGCACCTTACGGACCTGAAGATGGGGGCTGCCGCCTTACCGTGCGCTGGCGGCGGGGTTAAACTTTTGTAATGAACGCGTGTGCGGATGCGGCAGTTTATCGCGGCCGAAAATCGCGAACCTGCAGGAACTTAACGAAGTTCCAGGAATGCCCGCGCAGTGCCTGCTTTGATGCAGCGACGTAGCTAACGCGATGTGGCCTCGTCCGACATCAATGCGGCGAGACGCGCCTCTTCCTCGGGCGTGAGCGGCGGAGCTGGGACATCTGCACCATTTCGCGAGCGCCGGCGGATTTGCAGCCATAGCGCCAAGCCGCCGCCAATCAGCAGCAGCGGCGCGAGCAGCCACAGCAGCATATTCTGGCGCTCGAAGCGCGGCTTGAGCAGCACGAACTCGCCGTAGCGCGCGACCAGGAAATCGAGCACTTGCGAATTGCTGTCGCCGGCCGCGATACGCTCGCGCACCAGAAGCCGCAAATCGCGCGCCAGCGGCGCATCGGAATCGTCGATCGACTGGTTCTGGCAGACCATGCAGCGCAGCTCGCGCGACAAGTCGCGTGCACGCGACTCCTTCGCAGGGTCCGACATGATCTCGTCAGGCTGCACGGCATGCGCCGCAGGCAAGGCCAGCAGCATCAGCGCGACGAACGCGGCCATCATCCGGCGCATCGGTTCACTCCGCCGGCTGCAGGCGCTGCTTGGCCCGCGCCGGTTTCGGTGCACCCACCCGCAGGCGCCGATCCGACAGCGACAGCACGCCGCCGAACGCCATCAGCACAGGTCCCCACCAGATCAGCAGCACCAGCGGCTTGTGATAGATGCGCACGGCAATGGCGCCCTCGGCAGTGGCGTCGCCGAGCGAGATGTAGAGCTGGCTGGCGCCGCGCGTCAGCAGGGCGGCCTCCGTCGTCGACGAGCCGCGGGTGGTGAAGCTGCGCTTGGACGGCGTCATCACGCTGAGCTTCTCGCCGTCACTGCTGACGTTGAATTCGGCGATCATCTCGTGGAAGTTTGGCCCTTGACGCTGAAACAAGCCGTCGAGCTTCACCTCGTAGCCGGCGACATGGGCGACGTCGCTCTGTTTCATGGTCGCGATATATTCGCTGTTCCAGGTGGTCTCGCAGACGATCCCGATCAGCGCGACGCCGAGGCCGGCATGCGCAAAAGCTGAGCCCCAGGCCGAGCGCGGCAGGCCGCGGGCCCGGTGCAGTGCCGTTGCGAAAGGTAGCCGCACGAGGCCGGTCCGCTCGACGATATCAGTGACGGCACCGGCGATGACGAAGACGCCAAGCCCGATCGCGAGCGGCGCCAGCGCACTCCCACCGAGCACCCAGCCCCAGACCATGGCGGCGGCGACAAGCCCGGCAACGCCTGCCGCGAGCAGACGCTGCGTGACGCCGAGCAGATCGCCGCGTTTCCATGCCAGCATCGGCCCGAACGGCACGGCGAGCAGCAACAGCGTGAACAGCGGAGCAAAGGTGAGATTGTAGAACGGCGCGCCGACCGACATCTTGAAATCGGCGAGCATCTCCATCGCCAGCGGATAGAGCGTGCCGAACAGCACCACCGCGCAGGCGACCGTGAGCAGCAAATTGTTCAGCACCAGCGCACCCTCGCGCGAGATCGGCGCAAACAGGCCGCCCTGCTTCAACGACGTCGCGCGCCCCGCGAACAGCGACAGGCTGCCGCCGATGAACAGGCAGAGAATCAGGAGAATGAACACGCCGCGGGTTGGATCGGTCGCGAAGGCATGCACCGAGGTGATGACCCCCGAGCGCACCAGGAAGGTGCCGAGCAGTGATAGCGAGAAGGTCAGGATCGACAAGAGGATGGTCCAGACCTTCAGCGCGTTGCGCTTCTCCATCACCAGAGCCGAATGCAGCAGCGCGGTGCCGGCAAGCCACGGCATCAGCGAGGCGTTCTCGACCGGGTCCCAGAACCACCAGCCGCCCCAACCCAGTTCGTAATAGGCCCAGTACGAGCCCATGGCGATGCCGAGGGTCAGGAAGATCCACGCGACCAGCGTCCACGGCCGCACCCAGCGCGCCCAGGCGGCGTCGATCCGCCCCTCCAGCAGCGCCGCGATCGCGAAGGAGAACGAGATCGAGAAGCCGACGTAGCCGAGATAGAGCATTGGCGGATGCACGGCGAGACCGATGTCCTGAAGCACCGGATTGAGATCGCGTCCCTCGATCGGCGGGTTGGCGATGCGCAGGAACGGATTGGAGGTTACCAGGATGAAGAGATAGAAGGCGCTGGCGATCCACGCCTGTACGGCCAGCACATGCGCGCGCAGCGACAGCGGCAGATTGTTGCCGAAGGCCGCGACCAATCCGCCGAACAGCGCGAGGATCGACACCCACAAGAGCATCGAGCCTTCATGGTTTCCCCACACGCCGGTGATCTTGTAGAGCAGCGGCTTCGTGGAATGGGAATTCTCGTAGACGTTGGCAACCGAGAAATCCGAAGCTACGTGCAGCATCACTAGCGCGATGAACGACGCACCGACGAACAGGAGCTGCGCCAGCGCAGTGGAGCGCGCCACATTCATCAGCGCGTCATCGCGCAGCCGCGCCCCGATCAGGGGCACGATGGACTGAATCAATGCCAGTCCGAGCGCCAGCACCAGCGCATAATGTCCCGATTCCGCGATCACCGAACTGCTCCCTGCGGATTGCCCTGTGCGGTCGTAGCCGCGGGCTTGACGCTATCGGAAGCCTTGGCGCCGTAGTCATCCTTCCAGTGCCCCTGCTTCTTCAGGGCATCCGCGACGTCCTTGGGCATGTAGGTTTCGTCGTGCTTGGCGAGCACGGTATCGGCCTTGAACACGCCATTCGCGTCGAGCGCGCCTTCGGCGACGACGCCCTGCCCTTCCCGGAACAGATCAGGCAAAATGCCCTTGAAGGCGACCGGAAGCTTTGCGCCGCCGTCGGCGACTTCGAAGGTCACTGCGAGATTGGCGCCGCGCTGGAGCGAGCCGGGCTGCACCAGGCCGCCGAGGCGAAACCGCTTGCCGGGCGCGACGTGCTTCTCGGCGACCATGGTCGGCGTCGAGAAAAACACGATGGAGTCGCGCAGCGCGTTGAGCACTAGCGCGGCCGCGAGCGCGAGCACGGCGAGCGAGCCGCCGATGATGGTCATACGTCGCTGCTTGCGCGTCATGGCGTATCCATTCCCTGCCCGTCTCGTCCTGACATCGTCATCCGTCGAGCCCGAGTGTCTTGAGGCCTTCATCGAGCTGGCGCAACCGCGCTGCATCATTGGCAACCGCCTGGCGGGCATCGGTCGATGCCCCCAGCGCCTTGTCGCGATCCCCCATCACGAGATAGGCGCGCACCAGGCGCAGCCAACCCTCGACGTCGTCGCCGTTCTGCTTGAGGCGCGTGGCGAGCCGCTCGACCATGCCGCGAACCATCGCGTTGCGATCGCCCTCTTTCATGTCCTTGGAAGCTGCGAGGGTCTCATCCGACAGCGCCGGCATCGTAGCGCCACCGCCGCCGACCCGCGCGAGCGAGGTCTGCACCAGAGGGCGCCACGGCGCATCCGCCGGCGCTTTCGCCAGCAGCGCGCGCCAGATATTGGCGGCATCGTCCTTGCGGCCGTCCTGCTCGGCGGCGAGGCCGAGAAAATAATTCGCCTTGGGGTCGTCGGCGCTGAGCGCGTGCGCGCGCTCGAACTCGGCCTTGGCTTCGGCGGTCACGACGCCGCCGGCGGCGGCCGACATCGCTTCGCCGAGATCGGACCGGCGCTCCGCGCTCTCGCCATTATAGGCGAGCGAGTTGCGATAGGCGCGCACCGCGTCGTCGAAGCGACCAAGCCGTTCCAGCACGGGCGCGATCACGTTCCAGCCGCGTCCGTCGGTTGGATTCTTTTCCAGATGTTGCTCGACCTGCACGACCAGATTCTCGAGCGACTGCGCCATGCCGGACCCGGATCCGCGCTCCCGCTGCGCCAGCGGAAAGTCCTGAAGCCTGGGCGAGCCGAGCGGCACATAGACACCAATCGCAACCAGCGGCAGGCCGGCAAGCGCCAGCACGGCCGCCGCGCGGCGCCATTTGACGCTGGATTTCGGTGCCATTGCTTGCTCGCTGCCGGCCGCGGCGAGCAACCTGCGGCTGACCTCGACGCGCGCGGCCTCGGCTTCGGGCGCTGCGATCAGCCCTGCGGCAAGATCACGCTCGATCTCGGCGAGTTGGTCCTTGTAGACCGCGACCTCGCTGCCCTGATTTTGCGCGCGTCCGCTACGGCCGAGCGGCAAAAGCACGGCGAAGATCGCCGCGACCGTCATCAGCGCGAACACGAACCATAGCGTCATCTGGCAAGCTTCCGGCGGCGCGCAAGCCGCGCCCACAGGTGGCTTTACACCACGGCCGGATGATGCGGCAATTGACAATTGTCAATTCGGCGCGACCGCGCAAAGTCCCGAAATGGTGAAAATCCAACGGCTTAGCCGATCTCGAAGTCCGCACTTTGAGCGGCGTCCTCGCCATGCCCGTTGAAGGCCTTCAGGAAGTATGTTCCCGGCTCGATTGCATCGGGCAATCTGATGCGCAACGCCCCGACGGGAACGGGCGATGCTACCCTGGTGACGGTCTCAGGAAACTGCCGACCGCTTGCCTTCTCGACCAGCACCACCTTCGCGCCGACCATCAGCCTTTGATATTTGGCAACGACGACGCGATTCTCGATTTCGATGGAACTGATAACGGATTTCATGCGCCCACAGATAGAAATATCAAGAACTTGCACGGCGACCGTAGGGCCGGCCACCGACACCGTCAACCTGAAATTGTGATCACAAAAATATGCGCCTGGATCAGCTCGCGCGCGACGATTTGCGCTCGCCCGTGGCCGCGTTCTCCGCGGCGCGGCTCATCAGCGAGGCATAATCATCGCCGAACAGCACCTGGCAGAAGCGGATCGCGGCCTGCACCTGCTGCTGCCGATAGGTGCGGACCTTGTGATCGGCGCCACGCAGCGACTGCACCAGCTGCTCGGTCGAACGCTCGACATATTGCTGGAGGTCGGAATAAGTGCGCAGCGTCACCTCGTTAATCGCAAGCTCGCTCGCATAATTGCGACAGGTCGCGACGAAATCGATCAGCGCCACGGCTTCCTCGACCTCGGTGCTGTCGATCCGCGCGCCCGGCGGAATGTCCTTCTCGGCGCGCTGGCGCAGGATGCGGCGGACGCGGCCGGGCACACTGTCGATCTCGGATTGCAGCGCGTTGGAGATGTCGGCCCGGATCGAGGTCAACTGCTTGCCCCAGGCGGAATCGTTGCGCAGGTCGAGCTCGGTACGCAGGCCACGGACGCCGTCGTGCAGCGTCTTGAGATTGCCGGCGACATTGTCGAAATGGCCGCGCTTGATGTCCATGCGCAGGATGGCGGCCACGCAGGACAGATCATGCAGCGCCATCGTGACGGCGACGCCATAGGGCGTTGCCGCGACACGGATCTCGTCGTCGGACGCGGCAATCCTGATGGCGAGGCGGATGATCTGCCATGGCGCGGTCATCCGCTGCATGACGATGGAGAGCGCGAAGGGCAGCATCTGCGGCGTCTGGAGGACGGGAATGTTGAGCGCGGCAGTCACCGAGGCGATCTGGGCATCGCTGAAGGCGCGCAAAGAGCGCGGCAGCTTCTCGTTCAAGGTGGCGATGGCGTCGCGGACCGCGAGCACCGCCCCGGTCGAATAGAGATCCTCGACCACGTTGGGCGGACCGACGCGGGCGAGCGCACGCGATTTGTCACCCCCGCCCGGCCCCGTCAGCTCGAAGATGGCATCCGCGGCGACCGCCTGGAGCTTCGAGGCCAGCGCTTCGACCTGCCCGGCACTGTCGGCCGGCATGCGCGCTAGCGCCGCCTCGAAGTCGCTCAGCTTGGCCGGAGCACCGTCGCGGCCGAGCCATTGCCAGATCGGAGCCAGCGAAGAGCGGCGGATCTGCCCGGCCCGGATCGGGGCGCCCGCTTCGACCAGGAATGGTTCCAGCACCTGGAACAGTAGCCGCGACAGATCGTCCGTACGCGGCGGTGGGGCCGCGTCGGCTTCCGTCTTGCGGACGATCTTGCGCAGCTGGTCGAGCACGAGGGTTGCCACGGCCGTGTCCTGGCCGCGCTCGAGCGCACGCTCGAACTCCCGCATCAGCAGTGCCTGCGCCTGCGGCGGGAGCTGCGCGAGATATTCCCTCAGCCGCTCGATCGATGTCTGGCTCATGCGCCCGGGTAATGAACGGTAAAATGGCGGACGTGGGATCCGTCCTGCCCGATCATAGATGGGCCCCACTTAAGAAGCCGTTTAGGAAGTCGCTCCGAATACCCCTGGTTTCGTCGGGATCGACGTGCCGCAGGCCAAATAGTCATGTCGGAACAAGGCATTATATTCCGGGGAGGACCAGCTCCGCCCGCAGCCCCCCGCTCGGCGCGCGGCCAAGTGAGAGGCTGCCGCCGTAGAGCGCAGCGAGCTCGGTCACGATCGACAGCCCAAGCCCCGATCCGGGCTTGGACTCGTCGAGCCGCTGGCCGCGCCGTGAGACCTGCGCGCGCTCGGCCTCCGACAGACCGCGGCCGTCGTCGTCAACGACGATATGCAGCCGCGGAGCGGCGCTCGTCTGATGGGGCGCTTCCACCAGAACTTCGATGAAGACCCGCGAGGCCGCCCATTTGCAGGCGTTGTCGACGAGATTGCCGACCATCTCCTCCAGATCCTGCCGCTCGCCGCGAAATTTCGCCGACGGATCGGCCTCGGCTTCGACCACGATGCCGCGGCCGCGGTGAATCTTCTCCATGGTCCGCCGCAGTGCCTCGATGGCCGGTGCCACCTCCGTCACCGTCGCGACGACCGAGACCCGCGCCGCGATGCGCGCGCGCTCGAGATGATGGGCGACCTGGTCGCGCATCACGTCGGCCTGCTCCATCACCTTTGCCGCGAACGGATCGGTGGCATGCGCGCCGGCCTCGTTCACGATGACCGAGAGCGGCGTCTTGATGGCGTGGGCGAGATTGCCGACGTGGGTGCGTGCGCGCTCGACGATCTCGCGATTGGCGTCGATCAGCGCGTTGGTCTCGCGCGCCAGCGGCGCGATCTCGACCGGGAACTCGCCCTCGAGTCGCTCCGCGCGCCCGGACCGGATGTCGGCGATGGATTCGGAGATGCGCTTGAGCGGCGCGAGACCGAAGCGGACCTGGAACACGGTGGTCAGCAGCAGCACGATGCCGAGTGCGGTGAAGGTGCCGCCGAGGTAGTAATCGAAACTGCGCGTCTCGTCGAAAATCTCGGTGTCGTCGCCGGCGACACTGACGAGAAATTTGCCGTCCGCGCCGAGATCGACCGGCCGCTCCACCATCCGCAGGTTCTGTCCCTCGGGACCGTCGACATAAGCGATCCGGATGCCGGCGGCGGTGAGCTCGGTGCCCTGCTCTTCCAGCTTCGGCAGCTTCTTGTCCCAAAGCGAGCGCGAGGACCGCACCTCCGGCTTTTCGGTGTCGGTCCGCGTGATCTGCCAGTACCAGCCGGACAACGGCAGCTCGAACAGAGGCTCGCCGAGCGACTGGAACTGGCGATCCGGCGGCTCGTCGGGGGTGGCGACCTCGGCGATCAGCGTGCGAAGATAGAGATTGAGCCGGCGGTCGAAGGCGCGCTCGGTGGCGTTCTTGTAGACCGACGACAGCACCACGCCGGTGATGGCCAAGATCACCACGAGCCACGCGGTCGCCGACAGGAACAGGCGGTTCGCGAGCGAGCTGGCGGGCATCGGAATGATCCCGGAGGCGCGGGGTGACATGGCGTCGGAACTCATTACCCGAACAAGGCCTCTGCCGGGCCGCCCGTCAAGCCAAGATACGTCCAGACAAGAAGTTCGAGACACCGCGCTTCAAGCGCCAGGGGCCGGCGGGGTCAGGAGATAGCCGAGGCCACGGACGGTCTGGATGATGTCGACGTCGAGCTTCTTGCGGATGCGGCCGACGAAGACCTCGATGGTGTTGGAGTCGCGATCGAAGTCCTGGTCGTAGAGATGCTCGACCAGCTCGGTGCGGGACACGACGCGGCCCGAATGGTGCATCAGGTAGGCCAGAAGCCGATATTCGTGCGAGGTCATCTTGATGGGATTGCCTGATACGCTGACCCGTCCGGTCCTGGTGTCGAGCGTGACGGGGCCGCAGCTCAGCTCGCTCTGGGCATGGCCGGTGGAGCGGCGCAGCAGCGCGCGGATGCGCGCCAGCACCTCCTCCAGGTGGAACGGCTTTGCGACATAATCGTCGGCGCCGGCATCGAAGCCCTGGACCTTATCGCTCCAGCGGTCGCGCGCGGTGAGGATCAGCACCGGCATGGTGCGGCCGTTGCGCCGCCAGGCTTCCAGCACCGAGATGCCGTCCTTCTTCGGCAGGCCGATGTCGAGCACCACGGCGTCGTAGGGCTCGTTGTCACCGAGATAATGCCCCTCCTCCCCGTCGAAGGCGCGATCGACGACATATCCGGCGTCGGTCAGCGCCTTGGTAAGCTGGCGATTGAGATCGGGGTCGTCCTCAACGACGAGCAGGCGCACGCTTCTCTCCAGGATTAGGCCGCATGAACACCCGCACAGCTGAGCAATTCCGGCGTGAACTGAATATGAACACGGGGAACCGGCCGCGTTACTTTTTGGTCATATCCGACCTGTTCGCGGTCAACGCACTGCGCCCGCCAGGCCATCGGACGAACCGGCGGCATGGCGGGCGCAATGTGCCGCGTTACGCGGCGAGTCGGAAGGTGCGAACCGTCCGGTCGATCTGCCGATCAGGTCCGGAAGAACACGAACCAGATGACGGCGAGGATCAGGATCGCGAGCCCGGTGGATATGGCGAGCAGCGCCGCCACCGACGGCCCGGGCTCGCCCTGGCGCGCCTCGGTTGGAGTTTCCACGATCTGACGTTGGTCTCGCGTGGTTGCCATGGTGACCTCAATTTCTGGGCGTCGCGTCGGATGGCCGCGACTCCTCGCGGCGGAATGTCCCGTGGCAACGCATGATCCGATATGATGTTCCGGCCTTTGCGGCCGGATCAGGCTGCAACCGCGCGCCGGGCGGCCGGTTAACGCAGTTGCAAGATTCAGCGAACCGCCTTGCTATGATTCGTTGTTCCCCGATGGTATCTTCGTGTTCTGTCCCCGTTGCGTTTGGAGTAGCCCATGGCCCCCCGCGCCAATTGGAAGGGTTTTCTGCGTTTGTCGCTCGTGACCTGCCCGGTCGCGCTCTATCCGGCCACTTCGGATACCGAGAAGGTCTCGTTCAACCAGATCAACCGCAAGACCGGGCACCGGATCAAGTACCTCAAGGTCGACGCCGAGACCGGTGACGAGGTGACCTCGGAGGACATCGTCAAGGGCTACAAGGTCGACACCGACACCTATATCGAGGTCACCAAGGACGAGCTCGACGACATCGCGCTGGAGTCCACCCACACGATCGAGATCGATGAGTTCGTACCGAAGACCGACATCGACAGCCGCTATCTGATCCGCCCCTATTATCTCGTGCCCGATGGCAAGGTCGGCCACGACGCCTTTGCGGTGATCCGCGAGACGATCCGGAGCATGGACAAGGTCGCGATCGGCCGCGTGGTGCTGACCAACCGCGAGCACATCATCGCCCTGGAGTCGCTCGGGAGCGGCCTGATGGGGACGCTGCTGCGCTACCCCTATGAGGTGCGCGGCGAGAAGGACTATTTTGACGACATCCAGGACGTGAAGCTGACCAAGGACATGCTCGACCTTGCAAAGCACATCGTCGAGAAGAAGTCCGGCGCGTTCGAGCCCGAGCTGTTCGAGGACCATTACGAGACCGCGCTGATCGACCTCATCAACAAGAAGCGCAGCGGCGCGCCCATCACCGCGAAAGCCGCGCCCAAGACCGGCGGCAACGTCATCAACCTCATGGACGCGCTGAAGAAGAGCATCGCGAACGAGAAGGACGCAGGCCCCGCGGCGAAGGTGGCCAGGGATGCGACCAAGGACACGGTCAAGGGCAAGAAGCCGAAGAAGCGCGTCGAAGGCCAGCGCGAGATGCTGCTGCCGATTGCCGGCAAGGGCGGCAAGGACGCTGCTGCGAAAGCCGCTCCCAAAAAGGCCGACAAGCCGGTGCGCGCGCAGGCGCGGGCGAAGAAGGCCGGCTAGCAGCATCGCACCAGCGGCTGCGCCGTGATGCCTCCCCTCGCCGATCGGCCGACCTGACATGCCCTGGTCGACCGCGTTCGACGAACCCATTTCGTTAAGTGGCGGGCGCAAGCTGCGGACGCTGCAAGAAGCTGCCGATCACATCATGCGACTGCCCGAGGATACGCAGCACGCGAGCCACTGGCAGATCGCGATCGAAACCCTGATCAACGCAGCCGAGACCGGCGGCGGCTGGATGATGTTCGCCCGCATCGCGGTGTTACGGGCGCTGAATGCGGACGGTCGGCGCAAGTGAGCCCGGCGCCCCGCTCGAGAACAGGCTCAACAATCCGTTAAGCCAAGCCCGCGCTTTCAGCGTCCACCTGCGGCCGGCGGCGGCACGTAATCCTACGGAAGACAAAATTAACCGCCGGTACCCGCTCAGCCCAGCATGCTCGCCCCTGATTAGACTCGGGATTCACAGCCTCGTGCAGCAGCAGGACGCCAGAAAAAACTACATCGGCATCGTCAACGACGCGGCCGAGGAAGAAAGCCCCGCCGGCCGCTCCGCGCGGGCGCAGCCGTGGGCGATGAGCTATCTGGTCGGACGCCTGGCAGCAGTGCTGAAACGCCCCGGCAAGGCCGCGCCGGAACGCCAGATCTCGTCCTGAGACGCGATGACGACATCGCCAAATGCGTCCGAATTGGGTGACGAAACCTTAAGTCAATCGATGACACCATATCAAACGGCAGGTGAGGACCATCCACCTGCGTTTTGACGCGCCCACGAAAATTAGTGAATCAATTTACCATTCCGAAAACGGCACCAGCCTAAGTTGGACGGATGAACAGGAGTTGACGATGACTTTGCTCAAGTCATTTCTTGCCGATGAAAATGGTGCCACTGCCATCGAGTATTGTCTGATTGCCACCGGGATCGCGTTTGCGATCATCGCGGCCGTGAACAATACGGGCAGCGCACTCCTGAGCGGCAAATTCAACTCGATCAGCGCGGCGGTGAAGTAGCCGGCATAGGCGGGCCGCAATCCCATCAGCACGAGTCCGCGTGCAACGCGCCGGGTGACGGGCTCCTCTTTCCGATGCGGCGGCGACCCCTGTTTGATTCTCGCGAAGTTCGCATTATGGCGTTGTGTCGTGCGGCTGCGCCGTCGTAGAGCGTAAGCTCAAACTGCATCGGCCCGATGACATGATTCCTTCCGACAAGCCGACCTCGACAATCCGGGCTCGTCTTGGCTCGGACCGGTCGGTGGCGATCACCGTTCTTGCTGTGCTGGCGGCCGTGTCGTTTCTTCCGGTGCTGCTGACGCCTATCCCCGCGATGGTCGACTATCCCAATCACCTCGCCCGGATGTATATTCTGAGCCAGAACGGCACCCCCAACGCCAATCCGCATTACGAAGTGGCCTGGGCATTCTATCCCAACCTTGGAATGGATCTGCTGGTCCCGCAGATGGCACGGCTGATCAGCGTCGAGAATGCCACACGGCTGTTTCTGCTCCTGAGCCAATTGCTGATCGTCGGGGGCGCGCTTTTGCTCGAATGGGCCCGGAAGGGACGGGTCCATCTCGCCGGCTTTGCGGCGCTCGCTTTCCTTTACTGTCTGCCGTTCAGCTGGGGCTTCGTGAATTTCGAGTTCGGACTGGGCCTCGCTCTCTGCGGCATCGCCGCCTATCTGATGCTTGCGGAACGCCCATGGCCGCTGCGTTTCGTCGTCAACATGGTGTTCGTCGCTGCGCTGTTTGCGGCGCATTTCTTCTCCCTCGGCATCTACGGCGCGACGCTCGGGGTCTACGAGCTCTCACGCATCCGCCATGGGCGAATATCGTACGGTGTCGCCGCCGCGCGGCTCGGCGCGTTGGCCATACCGGCGCTTGCCCTGTTTGGGATCATGCGCATGACCGCGGGATCGATCGGAAGCGAAGGAACGAGCTGGTTCCTCGAATTCAAGCCGATCTGGCCGCTGCGCATCATGAACGGTTACAATCTGACGGTCGCGGCGGCGACCGGGCTGGCGTTGATGATCGCGCTGTTTTTCACCGCAAGACGCGGCGTCCTCAAGCTCGAAGCAGCCGGGATCTGGCTCGCGATCGGCTTCGCGTTGCTCTACGTCGTCATTCCCTCGAAGCTGTTCGGAACCTCGTTCGTCGACCTTCGCGTGATCCCCGCTGCGGCTCTGATCCTGCCGGCCTTCTGCTCGCTGACGCTGCCCAGCCGGACATGGAGAATGGCAGCGCTCGCCGCGATCAGTGGCGTCATACTGATCAATCTCGCCGTCGTGCTCGCGGTGTGGTTGCCTTACCGCACCGACTATGCGGCCATCGTCGAGTCGTTCCGCAAGATCGATCGCGGCTCGCGCATCCTCGTCGCCAGCACGGACGACAATGGAGACCCGCCCTTCGCCGACCTCACCTCATATCCGATGTATTATGCGCCTACGCTCGCCGTGCACTATGCCAACGCGTTCGTGCCCAATCTATTCACGGAAGCGGGCAAGCAGCCCGTGCGGCCCCGCGAAGACGTGCGCCGTCTTGCCATTCCCTACGGGGGGCCGGTGCCGCTGGGCGTGCTTACCGCGATTGCGGCAAGCCGGCCGCCGGCTGGCGTTCTGCCGTTCGTCCGCACCTGGCACCAGGATTACGACTATCTCTACGTCCTCGGGCCGCGGGTCGCAAATCCGCTGCCGGATCTGCTGGAAGCGCTGGACACCTCGGAGCGATTTGTTCTCTACAAGATCCGCCGCAGGTTCTAGGCCGCAAGTCCTAGACCGCAAGTCCTGGGCCAAAGCCGCGGCTGCCCAGCGTGGTTAATCGCGCGTCACCACCCGCACCGCTTATTGGAAGCCAGCCACGGTGACCCATATCCTTAATGGTTGTGGCAAGGCGACCTTAACCACCGCCGGCATAGACTTCCGCTCCTGCAACGAGTTGGACTCTCTCGCATGGCGGCCAATTTCCAGTCGATCCGCTACAGCCTCGTCATCCCCGTGTTCAACGAGGAAGCGGTGTTGCCGGTGCTGCTGCGCAGGCTCGACCTGGTCTTGTCCCGGCTCGACGGGCCGGCAGAAGCAATCTTCGTCGACGACGGCAGCAGTGATTCCAGCTCGATCGTGCTCCAGGCGCTCGCCACGCGGGACCCGCGCTTTCGCTATATCGGCCTGTCGCGAAATTTCGGCCATCAGATCGCCATTACCGCCGGCATGGACGCCGCGGAAGGTGAAGCGATCATCGTCATGGATGCCGACTTGCAGGATCCGCCCGAAGTCATCGAGCAATTGATCGCAAAATGGAAGGAAGGCAACGACATCGTCCACGCCCGCCGACTGTCGCGCGACGGCGAGAGCCGGTTCAAGCGCGCGACCGCTCATCTCTTCTACCGACTTCTCGGCAGAATGTCCTCGGTCGGCATCCCCGCCGATGTCGGCGACTTCCGCCTGATCGATCGCAAGGTGCTCGACGCGCTTCGGCAGATGCCGGAGCAGGACCGCTTCGTACGCGGCATGATCGCCTGGCTCGGCTTCCGGCAGGCCGAGGTCACCTTCCACCGCCTCGAGCGTGCAGCGGGCGAGACCAAGTATCCGCTGTTCAAGATGGTGCGGCTCGCGATGAACGCCGCGCTCGGCTTTTCCGATCTGCCCTTGCGGCTCGCAATCTGGTGCGGATTGACGGTCTCGGGACTCGCACTGCTCTACGGCGGTTGGGTGATCCTGTTGTGGCTCAGCAACGATAGTCATCTCGTCACCGGCTGGTCCTCGACGATGGTCGTCGTGTCCCTGCTGTGTGGAATGAACATGCTGATGACGGGTATCGTGGGGCTTTACGTCGGCCGCATCCACGCCGAGGTGAAACGTCGCCCGCTCTACGTCGTGCAGACCCGCGCCGGCTTCGACCGCAACGAGACGGCGGCCGCACCCGCGATCCACGCCGTCAACCAGTGACCCAGCGCATGACCGAACTCTTCGACGGTTATCACGACAACTACCGTGACGTGGTCCAATCCTCGATCGACTTTTCCGGCTTGCCGCATCATTTCTTCATGCGCGCCAAGGCCGATCTCCTGGGCAATCTGATCGCGCAGCGGCTCGACACGGAGAGGCCGGATATGCTGGACGTCGGCTGCGGCGTCGGCAGCCTTCATCCCCTGCTGCACGGCATGGTCGGCCGCTTGAGCGGTATCGACGTTTCTTCGGCCAGCCTGGCGCAGGCACGCGCTGACAACGGCAGGGGCGACTACCGCGAGTTTGACGGCCGCACCTTTCCTTTCGACGATGCCAGCTTCGATCTGGTCACGGCCGTCTGCGTGATGCACCACGTCGTGCCAGCCGAATGGGCGCAATTCATCACGGAGATGCGGCGCGTGACGCGTCCCGGGGGACTCGTCTGCGTCATCGAGCACAATCCGTACAATCCGCTGACGCGCCTTGCCGTCGCGCGGTGTGAGTTCGACCGGGACGCCGTGTTGCTCGGGGCCGGCACAACCCGAAAATTGATGGCTTCCGGCGGCCTGCGCGAGATCGGTGCGCGCCATTTCCTGCTGCTGCCCTGGGACACCAAGCCGGCGCGGCGCCTCGAACACACGCTGAGCGGCGTGCCGCTCGGCGGCCAATACGCCGCCTTCGGGACCGCTTGATCTATCTTTGCGGCATGTCCCGCCGCTTGTGCACGACCGCCACGTCGTCGCTGTAGACGCGCTGCCATTGGGGCAGCCGGTCCAGCATCGCTATCGCCGGCGTCCCTGGCGCAAGCAGCGTCGCGGCGATGCTGTATTCGTCGAGCAACTTGAGAAAGTCGCCGAGATCGACCAGCGCCAGGGCGCGATTGTAGCGGTTGATGAACGCTCCGCCGTACAGTTCACCGCGACCGTCGATAAAGGTGGGAATGCCGGCAAAGATCAAATAGCCGCCGAAGGAATAATCGTTGAGCACGTGTCCCGCCGTGGCGAGTTTGGCTTCAGCGATGGCAGCCTGAGGGGTAATGGCTGGAGCCGGCCGTATATCACGGGCCAGTGTCGCCCCGCTCGCCACGATCAACACACCGAGCGCGACTAGGTTAAGGCCGCGCGACGAGCCGGCGGCATCTTCCCCAACCGGTCCACCGAACTTCCGCCCCAGCGGAGCCGCCAGATAGAGCGGCGCCAGCATGGCCAGCAGATCCGCATTGCGGATCTGGGCCAGCGCGAAATGCAGCAAGCCGATCACGACCAGGGTCCGCACGACCGGCAGCGTCACGCCACGCGAGAGCGCGAAGATGGCGGCCAGCAGCAGCAACTCGAAGAAGCCTATGTGACTGAAATCCTGCGGCCGCCATTCCGCAATCCAACCGAGCGCGGGGCCCAGGCCGAGTGTGGTCAGCGGCATCAGCAGCGGTTCCGGCCCGTAGGGTGTCAGGCAAGACGCTACGACCGCAAGCGCGGTGAATGGCAGCCACCGCAGGAATACGCGTGGCCATTCGCTGCGCTTCTCGCGCAGCAGCGCCTCGAGCCCCGCCGGCCCGATCAGTCCAAGCGCCAGCACCACACTGCCGTGCAGATTGGCCCACACGACCAGCAGCGGAAGAGCCCAATACGGCGGAGGTCCACCACGATCCATGCAGCGTACCAGGGCAGCCGCCCAGGTCACCATCAACGGCAGCACCAGCACGTGTGGCCGCGCCAGCATATGCGGCGCCAACAGGATGACGGCCGCGATCACCATGAGCAGCGTGTGGATTGGCGAAAGCTCGCGCAGCAGGAAGAACGTGAACAGGCCGAAGGCGAGTGCTATTGCCGCGGCGGCGACGACGAGGACGCCCTGCCAGCCGGCAAGCGCGTAGGCGCCGGCGTAGATGATCTCCGAGAGCCATTCGAAGGTGATCCAGGGGGCGCCGTACCTCGAAAAGGAAAATGGGTCGCTCGCCGGCAGCGTGCCATGCGCGATGATCCAGCGCCCGACCTCGATATGCGAATAGCTGTCGGGATCATTGAGCAGCCGCGGTCCAAGGATCAGCAGCATGACATAGACGCCAAGGCTCACCAGCCAGGGGAGCGCCGCACGCGCCGAAAACGGTTGAACCTCGCTCTGGATGGCCTGGTCACTCATCGCGAGCGCAAGTTAGGGCGCAAGCGTTAAATTCTCCTTTGACACGCACCGCGCCTGGCCCTGTACGGGCGGGCCGGTCACTCTTTATGAACTATATTCCCGACGGCAAAATCCGGACTGCGGCGCTTTGACGACCATGTGGGTCCTGATACTCTTCACACTGTCAAACGACGAACCACAGCTGATTGAAGGATGCGGATGCGAAGCGTGATGCTCTTGGCTTTCAGCCTCATCTTTGTCGGCGGCTGGTCGCAGGACAGCGCGCGAGGACAGACTTCGGCCGCGCCGCCGGTTTCGCTTTCTCCGCCCAATGCATCGCCGCCGCATGCGGGCGCTAAAAATTCCAGACCTCCGCCGGCAGCATCCATCAGAGAGGCTTCGCCGCCGGTCATCGGCGGGCTTCCATCGGCGCCGAACCCGGCCGTCGACTACGATGGCTTCAGCGTAGGCGCCGGCGACGGCAATGACACCTCGAGCCTGCTAGGCCCGCCGGTGAGGTCTCGCACTGCGAAGGGCTCCAGAGCCGATTCGGGTGCTAAAGGCGCCGCTGAGCAATTGATTGATCAAGAAGACGAGGCGTTGAAACGCAAGCTGATGATCTGCCAAAGCTGCAAGTAGCAGTCGTAGCGGATAGAGCGCAGCGAAATTCGTCATTGGTCTTTTCGGTGGAACGGCCCCGGATTGCGTTGCGCTCCATCCGGGCTACGGCAGCCTGCTGCATGGCTGACCTACCTCCGCGGGCATCGAGCTGTGCTTTACCCTACGCCAATTTCCTGATCCTCTCTCCCCTAATCAGCCGGACCAACCGGCCTGCCCCAGGGAGAGAGACGCCATGAAGCTCGGCACCGCGATTGCGGAAATCATGAAGCGCGAGGGGATCGAGATCCTCTGCGGCTATCCGGTCAACCATCTGATCGAGCATGCGGCGAAGGCCGATATCCGGCCGGTGATGGTGCGGCAGGAGCGCGTCGGCATCCACATGGCGGATGCGATCTCGCGGGTGACATCGGGACGCTCGATCGGCGCGTTCTGCATGCAGCATGGCCCCGGTGCGGAGAATGCGATGGGCGGCGTCGCGCAATGCTACGGCGAATCCGTTCCCGTGCTGGTGCTGCCGATGGGCTATCAGCGCAGGCTTGCGCATATCGAGCCGAACTTCAATTCCAGCGAGGCGATGAAGGCGTTTTCGAAATCGTCGGAACCGATCATCCTCGCCGCGGAAGTCGCCAACATTTTTCGCCGCGCCTTCACCAAGCTGAAAAACGGCCGCGGCGGGCCTGTCATCGTCGAGATCCCCGCCGACATGTGGAACGAAGATGTACCGGAGCCGCTGAACTACACGCCTGTGCTGCGCACCCGCTACGGCGCGGACCCCGTTCATGTGAAGGAGGCGGCCCACCTGCTCGTCAACGCCAAGCGCCCGGTGATCTATGCCGGCCAGGGCGTGCATTACGCGCAGGCCTGGCCGCAATTGAAACGGCTGGCCGAACGGCTCGCCATTCCCGTCACCACCAGCCTTGGGGGCAAATCGTCCTTCCCGGAAACGCATCCACTCTCGCTTGGCTCCGGCGGCCTTGCGGTGCCGCGCGCGGTGCCGAAGTTCCTGGCCGACGCCGACGTCATTTTCGGCATTGGCTGCTCCTTCACCGAGACCAATTTCGGCATCGCGATGCCGAAAGACAAAACCATCATCCACTCGACGCTCGATCCGAACCATCTCAACAAGGATGTGGAAGCCAGGATCGGCCTCGTCGGCGATGCCGGGCTCGTGCTCGACGCGCTGCTGGAGGAGATCGGCAAGACCGTCACCGCGGATCGCGACACATCGGCGGTGGCAGCCGAGATCGCGGCCTCGCACAAGGAATGGCTGGCGAAATGGATGCCGAAGCTCACCAGCAATGATGCGCCCTTGAGCCCCTACCGGGTGCTGTGGGACCTGCAACATACCGTGGACATCGGCAACACCATCATCACCCACGATGCAGGCAGTCCGCGCGACCAGCTCTCGCCGTTCTGGAAGGCGGTCGAGCCCCTCACTTATCTCGGCTGGGGCAAGACGACGCAACTCGGCTACGGCCTTGGGCTCGCAATGGGCGCGAAACTCGCAAAGCCCGACAAGCTCTGCATCAATGTCTGGGGCGACGCGGCGATCGGCTTCACCGGCATGGATTTCGAGACCGCGGTGCGCGAGCGCATTCCGATCATGTCGATCCTGCTGAACAATTTCTCGATGGCGATCGAATTGAAAGTGATGCCGGTCTCGACCGAGAAATATCGCTCGACCGACATTTCCGGCGACTACGCCGCGATGGCACGCGCCTTCGGCGGCTATGGCGAGCGGGTGACGAGACCCGAGGACATCATCCCCGCGATCAGGCGCGGCATCCAGAAGACGCAGGAAGGCGTTCCCGTGCTGCTGGAGTTCATCACCAGCAAGGAGACCGAGGTGTCGCGGCCGGGCACGTAAAACTGGCCGGATTCTGGCCACAAAACTCGCTGTCGCGGACGCTGGCTCCGGCCGCAGGAGATGTGATAATCCGCGTTGGTGCCGCGCATGTGGCGGCAGCAAGCCGGATTGCGAATGACCACCCCTTCCGACGACATCGAGGAATTCGAGCGCCTGTTGCAGTCGGCAGCAGCCGAAAACGCGCAGCTTCGAAGCGAGCTTGCGACTGCGCGCGATCGTCAGAGCGCCAGTGCCGGGATTCTGCGCACCATCGCGGCCTCTCCGTCCGATGCCCGGCCGGTCTTCGAGGCGATCGCGTCCAGCTCCCGGCGCTTACTCGGCGGCTTCTCCGCCACCGTGCTTCAGTTCATCGAGGACGAGCTCCACCTCGTGGCGTTCACACCAACCAGCCCCGAGGCGAACGAAGGGCTCAAGGCGTCGTTCCCGCGCAAGATTGCCGACTTTCCGACCTTCGCGCTGGTGCGTGGCGGCGAGACGATCCAGTTTCCAGATAGCGAAGCCGCGGAGGTCCCGGAGCTGAACCGGAACCTTGCGCGGCTGCGCGGCTTCCGCAGCGTGCTGTTCATGCCGCTGATGAATCGGGGTGCGCCGGTCGGCATGATCAGCGTCACGCGCGCCGAGCCCGGCGCGTTCGCAGCCGACCTCGTCCAGCTGCTCCAGACCTTTGCCGACCAGGCGGTGATCGCGATCGAGAATGCGCGGTTGTTCAACGAGACACGCGAAACGCTGGAACGACAGACCGCCACCGCCGACATTCTGAAAGTGATGGCCGCTTCCCCGTCCGACGTGCAGCCGGTATTCGATGCCATCGCCGCCAACGCCAACCGCCTGATCGGCGGCTTCTCTACGGCGGTGTTGCGCTACATCGGCGGCGCCGCGCACCTTGCGGCGTTCACGCCGACCGATCCGGCCGGCGATCGCGTGCTGCAGTCCTCGTTCCCGGTGCCATTCGCGCAGTTCCCGCCCTACCAGCTCGTGGCCGGTGGTGTGGCGGCGCAATTGCCCGACACCGAGGTCGAACCGGCAGCCCGCGACATCGCGCGCGCCCGCGGCTACCGCAGCATGCTGTTCGCGCCCTTGATGAGCGACGGCGAGGCCATCGGCGTCATTATCGCCACGCGGCGCGCGACCGGTGCGTTCGGCGAGCATCATGTGCGGCTGCTGCAGACCTTCGCCGACCAGGCGGTGATCGCGATCAAGAATGTCAGCCTGTTCAACACCACGAGGGAAGCGCTGGAACGGCAGACCGCGACCGCCGACATCCTCAAAGTGATCGCGGCCTCGCCCGCGGATGTGACGCCGGTGTTCCAGGCGATCTCCGACAGCGCCAAGTCCCTGGTCGGCGGACATTCCTCCACCGTCACGCGCGTCGTCGACGGTCTGCTGCACCTGGCCGCCTTCAGCACCGACAACGAAGCCGGCAACGAAGAGCTGCTCAGCTCGTTCCCGGCGCCGCTGTCGGCATCCGGCATTCACAGCCGGGTGGCGACGAGCGGAGAGTTCGCATTCCGCAGCGACATGCAGAACGAGCCCGACCTCACGGAGGCCATGAGAGAGCTGGCGCGGACGCGAGGCTATCGCAGCATCCTCGTGATTCCGATGCTGCGCGACGGCGTCGCGATCGGCACCATCGGCGTGACGCGGCCGGAGGCCGGTCCTTTCCCGGACAAGGCGATCGCGCTGCTCAAGACCTTTGCCGACCAGGCCGTGATCGCCATCGAGAACACGCGCCTGTTCAACGAGGTGCAGGATCGCACCAGGGACCTCGCCAAATCGCTCGACGATTTGCGCGCTGCCCAGGACCGGCTGGTCCAGACCGAGAAGCTGGCGTCTCTCGGCCAGCTCACGGCCGGTATCGCGCACGAGATCAAGAACCCGCTCAACTTCGTCAACAATTTTGCATCGCTCTCCGCCGAGCTCACGGACGAGCTGAACCAGGCGCTCGCGCCTGTCCCTCTCGCGGACGACGTCCGCAGCGAAGTCGACGAGCTGACCGGGCTCCTGAAGGACAATCTCGCGAAAATCGTGCAGCACGGCAGGCGCGCCGACTCCATCGTCAAGAACATGCTGCTGCATTCCCGCGAGGGCGGCGGCGAGCATCGGCTGAGCGACATCAACGCGCTGGTCGAGGAGAGCCTCAACCTTGCCTATCACGGCGCCCGCGCCGAGAAGCCACAGTTCGACGTGACGCTGAAGCGCGAGCTCGATCCGGCGGCCGGGCAAGCGGAAGTGTTTCCGCAGGAGATCACCCGGGTGCTGCTGAACCTGATCTCGAACGGCTTCCACGCGGTGGCCAAGCGCAAATCGGATGACGGCGCCGCCGATTACGAGCCGGTGGTGATCGCCGCAACACGCGACCGGGGCGACAGCATCGAGATCCGCATCCGCGACAACGGCGCCGGCATTCCGCACGAAGTGAAAGAAAAGATGTTCGATCCGTTCTTCACCACCAAGCCGGCCGGCGAAGGCACCGGCCTCGGATTGTCGATGAGCCACGACATCGTGGTGAAGCAGCACGGCGGCACCATCGACGTCGCGACGGAGCCGGGCAAGTTCACCGAGTTCACGATTCGATTGCCGCGAAACAGCAGCTTTCCGGATGGAGGCCGCGGCTAGCGGTTCCTACTCCGCCATCTCGACGGGTTGCGTCGTGGAGGGACCGGCCAGCGGCCGCTCCTCCATCATGATCAGGCAGAGCGCGGCGCCGGTCATCAGCGCGGTGGCGGCGCCGAAGACGTAGCGGAACGCATGCCGCATGTCGTCGGCGGGAATCGCATTGACGGCGCCGTGATGCTCGCCGGCGAGCGGAACGTCGGCGCCGAGTGCAATAAGCAAGATGGCCGCGAACGCCGCGACCGTGAACGATGACATCAGCGAGCGGAAGAAGTTCAACGCGCCGGTGATGGTGCCGACCTGCGGACGGGCGACCGAATTCTGCACCGAGACCACGCAGACCGGAAAGGTGGTGCCGAGGCCAAGCGCAAACGCAGCCATCAGCGTCAGCAGCGCCCATAGCGGCAGCGTCGTCAACGTGAGGCCGAGGCCGCACAGCGCAGCCCAGGACGTTCCGACGATGGCGACCCGCTTGTAGTGCTTGGCGCGCGCCATGGTGCGACCGGCGACGGCTGCGCCGACGGTCGAGACCGCCGCGAGCGGGATCAGCGCAAGGCCGGCTTCGCTGGCGCTGAGATGATAGACCGCCTCGTAATAGAGCGGCAGTTGCACCGTGAGGCCCGTGATCGCACCGAGCGCGCAGCCGCCGGCCATAAGCCCGAACGGCACAACCGATCCGCCGAGCAGCGGCAGCGGCAGGAACGGCTCGTCCGCGCGGCGCGCGTGCCACACGAAGGTGACCGCGAGTGCGACTGCGCCGCCCACCATCGCAAGCACGGTCGGCGAGAGCCACGGGAAGCGCGTGCCGCCCCAGGTCAGCACCAGCATGAAGACGACGGCGGAGGCCATCAGCAGCACGCCGCCGAGCCAGTCGACCTTGCGCTTGCGGTGGAACACCGGGATCTTCTTCATCCTGGGCAACAGCAGCGCGATCGCAGCAGCTGCAAGCGGCACATTGATCCAGAAGATCATCGACCAGTGCAGATGCTCTGCGAATACGCCGCCGATGACCGGGCCGAGAATGCCGCCGACCATCCAGACGCTGGAGAAATAGGCTTGATATTGGCCGCGCTCGCGTGGGCTCACGACGTCGGAGATCACGGTCTGCACCACAGGCATGATGCCGCCGCCACCCAGCCCCTGGAGCCCGCGTGCAAGAATCAGCATCGGCAGGTTCGGCGCGATCGCGCACAGCACCGAACCCGCGACGAACAGGCTGAGCGAGATGATGATCATCATACGGCGGCCGTAGATGTCGCTGAGCGTGCCGAACACCGGCGCGACCGCGGTCGAGGCGAGCAGATAGGCGGTGATGACCCAGGAGAGATTGGAGACGTCGTGGAACTGGCGTCCGATGGTCGGCAGCGCGGTCGCGACGATGGTCTGGTCCAGTGCGGCCAGGAACATCGTCAGCATCAGGCTGATGACGATGGTGCGGACCTCGTCCTGCGACAGTGGCGCCGGCGGCGCGAGCGAGGGAGCGTCATCGACGCTCAAGACCTCGCTCGGAAGGCGAGACAATTCCTCGGCGATGTCGTCGGGCAATGTCTGGGTGTCGGCAGAACTGTTCTGCCGCTCGAACTTGTTCATCTCGATCGGAGGCCATGAGGCGGCGCAACGCCGCGAAGGATTCGTTCTATGCAGCCAATGTAGACAGCAAAGTTCTTCTCGGGCAGGCACCGCGGCGCATGGGAGCATCCCACCCGACGGTCATCCCGAACAAGTGATCTAGCTGGTGCGGCGGATCAGTCCTTCGGACGTCGCTTCAGGCGGGCCCGTTTCGGCAGCTGCGCCGGCCATTGCACGATGTGGTTCTCGAGCTCCTCGTCCGGGATCTCCACCTCGCTGCCTTCGACCCGTCCGCGTACGGAGACGCCGGCCTCATGCACCGTGTCGGGATCGCCTGACACCAGCGGATGCCACCAATAGAGGTCGCGCCCTTCCGCGACGAGCTTGTAGCCGCAGCTTGGCGGCAGCCAGTTCAGGGTGCGGACATTGGCCGGGGTCAGACGGACGCAGTCCGGAACCTTGTCGGAACGATTCGCATAGTCCTTGCAGCCGCAGGTCACCCCATCGAGCAGCTTGCAGCCGACATGGGTGAAGTAGATGTCGCCGGTGCCCTCTTCCTCGAGCTTGTTCAGGCAGCAGCGGCCGCAGCCGTCGCACAGGCTCTCCCATTCGGGCCCCGACATCTCTTCCAACGTCTTGGTTTTCCAGAAGAATCCTTCCTGGCCTGAAGGTCGTTTGGGAGCTGCGGTCATGCGCCTCAACAAAAGTTCGAAAGAGCTACGGCTGGTGCCATCTAGGGCGTGCGGCCGCTGGGCTGCAAGCAACGCCCGCGTGAGGCCCGTAGTGAACCGGGGTCAATTAGGCCTGTTGTTCAAAATCGCAAGCGTGACCATTGGTTTATAGGCCCTGCTCGGCTAGAAGGAACAGCAAGTCCCCACCGTCGCTGGCCGGGCGCCTTGGGTTTGCCGCAACACTCCCGCAAGACGTCTCGATGCCGCCCCGGCCGGGTGCTTGAACGCTTTCGAACCAAGCCGCAAGGGTTCTAGGTGCGCCAGATCATACCACCGCATTGGAAGGCCCGGATCCGGAATTTCTTCCTGGATCTCGATGCGCGCATCGACTCCTCGCTGTTCTCCTCGGCCAAGGGCATCCGCGAGCTCTACGAGCGCTACTCGACCTTCATGGACCGCTTCTATGTCGGGCGGTGGAAGCGCTGGGTGTTCATCGAGCCGCTGTCGGAGGCTGCGACCCTCGGCCTCGGCGGCCTGGTCGTGATGCTGACCCTCGCCATCCCCGCGTTCCGCGAGACCGCGGACGAGGACTGGCTGAAGAAGTCCGATCTCGCGGTGACCTTCCTCGACCGCTACGGCAACCCGATCGGCAGCCGCGGCATCAAGCACAACGATTCGATCCCGCTGGAAGATTTTCCGGACGTGCTGATCAAGGCGACGCTCGCGACCGAGGACCGCCGCTTCTACGAGCATTTCGGCATCGACATCGCCGGCACCGCGCGCGCGCTCGTCACCAACGCCCAGGCCGGCGGCGTCCGCCAGGGCGGCTCCTCGATCACCCAGCAGCTCGCCAAGAACCTGTTCCTGAGCAACGAGCGCACCATCGAGCGCAAGGTCAACGAAGCCTTCCTCGCGGTCTGGCTGGAATGGCGCCTGACCAAGAACGAAATCCTCAAGCTGTATCTCGACCGCGCCTATATGGGCGGCGGCACCTTCGGCGTCGACGGCGCCGCGCATTTCTACTTCAACAAATCGGCACGTGACGTGACGCTCGCCGAAGCCGCGATGCTCGCCGGCCTGTTCAAGGCGCCGACCAAATACGCGCCCCACATCAACCTGCCCGCTGCCCGCGCGCGCGCCAACGTGGTGCTCGACAATCTCGTCGACGCCGGCTTCATGACCGAGGGCCAGGTGTTCGGCGCCCGCCGCAATCCCGCCTTCGCGGTCGACCGCCGCTACGAGGCGTCGCCGAATTATTATCTCGACTACGCCTTCGACGAGATGCGCAAGCTGGTCGACACCTTCCCGAAATCCTACACCGAGCGCGTCTTCGTGGTCCGACTCGCGATCGATACCAATGTGCAGAAGGCGGCGGAAGACGCGGTCGAGAACCAGCTGCGCCAGTTCGGCCGCGACTATCATGCGACCCAGGCCGCGACCGTCGTCTCCGATCTCGACGGCGGCATCCGCGCCATGGTCGGAGGCCGCGACTACGGCGCCAGCCAGTTCAACCGCGCCACCGACGCCTATCGCCAGCCGGGCTCGTCGTTCAAGCCTTACGTCTACACCACCGCGCTCCTCAACGGCTTCACGCCGAATTCGATCGTGGTCGACGGCCCGGTCTGCATCGGCAATTGGTGCCCGCAGAACTATGGCCATTCCTATTCCGGCTCGGTGACGCTGACGCAGGCGATCACGCGTTCGATCAACGTGGTACCCGTCAAGCTGTCGATCGCGATCGGCCAGAAGAACGAGCCCAAAGCGCAGAACCCGGCCAAGGTCGGCCGCGCCAAGATCGTCGAGGTCGCGCGCCGCTTCGGCCTCAAGGCGCCGCTGCCCGACACGCCGTCGCTGCCGATCGGCTCGGACGAAGTCACCGTGCTCGAGCACGCGGTGGCGTATGCGACCTTCCCCAACCGCGGCAAGGCGGTGACGCCGCATTCCGTGCTGGAAGTGCGCACCGGCGCGGGCGATCCAGTCTGGCGCTGGGACCGCGACGGGCCGAAGCCGCGCCAGGCGATCCCCGCCTCCGTGGCCGCCGACATGGCCGGCATGATGAGCCACGTCGTTAGCGAAGGCACGGCGCGTCGCGCAGCCCTCGACGGCATCCCGACCGCGGGCAAGACCGGCACGACCAATGCGTATCGCGACGCCTGGTTCGTCGGCTACACCGGCAATTTCACCTGCGCGGTCTGGTACGGCAATGACGACTATTCGCCGACGAACCGCATGACCGGCGGCTCGCTGCCGGCGCAGACCTGGCACGACATCATGCTCGCGGCGCATCAGGGCGTCGAGGTGCGGGAAATCGCCGGCATCGGCATGGGCCAGAAGCTGCCGCCCGAGCGGATCGCCAACGCGCAGGCCAATGCGGCGCCGAAGGTGCTGGAGACCAAGCCCGGTCCGCCGCCGGTATTGACCAAGCGCGGCGCCGACGTTTTGGTGCGCGTCGAGAAGCTGCTGGATGACGCGGCCAGGACCGCGACCAAATCGGCCGCCACCGATCCCAAGCAAGCCAAGCCGGCATCGTCCACGAGCGCGCTCGCCTTCCCGCAGAACTATGCGGAAGAGAATGCGAACGCATCCGCCCCGCGCAAGAACTAATCGAAACAAGAACTGATCGAAACAAGTGCGGCTGATCCTGATCACATTGACGGCCCTTCTGCTCGCAACCGTGGTGGGCGTCGGTGCGACCTGGATGACGACGACGCGCGGCACCGAGATCGGCGCGCTGACCATCGGCCCCTGGACCGCGCGTCCGCGCACCGGCACCGCCGACGTCGATCCCTATTCGCGCGCCACCATCGTGCGCAACGGCGAGCTGCCGATCGGCACCGGCGACGGCGTCGCCTTCACCGCGACCGCCGACGACAAGAAGAAGGTGCTCGACGGCCGCTGCGACGTCGTGGTCTCCGGCGTGACGCCGCCGGCGCGGTTCTGGACGCTGACGCTCTACGACCGCAAGGGTCATCTCGTTCCCAATTCGCTGCAGCGCTACGGCTTCACCAGCCAGGAGATCGTGCGGCAGTCCGACGGCTCGTTCGAGATCCGCATCGCCTCGCGCTCGCGCGCCGGCAACTGGCTGCCGACCGGCGGCATCGAACGCTACGCGCTGATGCTGCGGCTCTACGATACCCCGGTCGGCGTTGCCACGCGCACCCAGCGCGATGCGCCGATGCCCACCATCACGACGGCGGGCTGCTCATGATCCGGCTGTTGTTCACCATCGTTGCCGGCGTGGTGCTGGGCCTCGTGGTCCATCTCGTCAGCGTGCTGGCGCTGCCGCGGATCGCGACCCAGGACGCTTATTCGCGGCTGACGCCGATGACCAAGCTCAACGCGGTCACGCAGCTTCCGCTCACTGATCCGCAGACCTCGCCGATGCCGTTCATGGATCCGGCCTTTGCGCTAGCGATCTGCCGCTACGATCTGTCGAACGGCCCGATCAAGCTGACGGTCCCCGTCAGTCAGGCCTACACCTCGGTGTCGTTCTACACCCGCAACGAGATCGCCTATTACGCCATCAACGACCGCTCGGCCGGCAAGAAGGTGATCGAGCTCGACCTGATGACCGAGCCGCAGCACAACGAGCTGCCCGAGGACGAAGAGATCACCGCCGCCGACCGCCTGATCATCGATTCCCCCAGCACCACCGGCCTGATCGTGATGAAGGCGCTCGCCCCAGAGCCCGGCCTGATGCCGCAGGCGCAAGGCTCGCTCGCGGCCGCGAGCTGCGGTCCGCAGACCGACCCGCCGGCCAAGGCGGAAGCGCCGCGCGCACGGCGCTAAAGCGCGTCGCTTCGGCAGGCCGCAAAACAAAAAGCGCGAAAACAACCCCATGCACAGTAGCGAGGGTGTTGAAATTATTCGCCATTTTGGTTGCACCAAATAGGCGTTTGCCGGACCGATACATCCCTGCCCGTCGCGCTGTTCGGCTTTGACTCGTCGGGCAAAACACTGGCAGAATGGCAGCATCGAAAGTTCACCCGCGCGGAGCAATCCGCCGCGGGTTTTTTCTTGCTGGAGCCTCACCGAACATGGCCTGAATCCCTGCAGGGCGGTGTCACCGTCGGGTCGGTGGCTGTAGTCCTGGCGAGTTGAGCCAATCATCTAACGACAAGCTTGTTTCAGCCCAGCGTGCGCGTCTGAGGGCGGCATCTCTCACTGGCCCTGGCGGGAGCAGTTCCGCGCCTGAGCGAAGACGAACGGCCATTTCTGCAAGCCCCTCTTCGTGCGATTCATTGAACTTGCGCCGCTGGCTCACTGCACGATCCGTTCCGGAGGAGGCGGGAGCGCAAGCAGCGTTCTCATCACCGATAACAGCCACTGATCGGGCGGTGACGTCGGAACGTAGATATTGGTGGAAGCTTCCGTCGGCGCACTAGTGCACACAGCCGGCAGGGAGCGGTTCACGTTGGCGGCACTTCCTCCGGCAACGTGCATGATCAGGTTGGAGCCACCAAGCTTCACGCATCCCGATCGTGCGGGGAACAAGGTGAGGGCATGCAGGTTGACCTTGCGGCAGGGAAAGTTGTCATGAGCGAAGAAGAGCTTACCAGCAGAGCCGAGCGCGCCCTCGTTACCATTGCGCTCAGCTTGACGATGCTTGTTCTTTGCGTCGGAGCTCTGATCTATCGCTAGCGCGTTGCTGTGCGCTGCTCGGTATTTGCCCAATCCTACCGCTTTTCGGTCGGATGCACCCATTTGTACGGGGTGATGCTTTGCGTTGCGGTCAGCTTGATCATGTGGACAGGCGGAGCGGAACGTCCCTCCTATGAAGACGGCCCGGCTCGCGATGACAAATTATCGATTGTTGGGGGGCCGGAACGGCCGAACACCACTACCCCTCGCGTTGTGGAAAACCGGACGGCGATGCGAATCCTCCGCGCAGCGCGCCTCCGCCTTTGACACGTCGGGCAAAACACTGGCAGAATGGCATCATCGAAAGTTCACCCGCGCGGAGCAATCCGCCGCGGGTTTTTTGTTGGCGGAGACGTTGCCGAGAACGACGACCTTCGCCGCCCACCTATTCGGCGGCTTGCGGAACGCGCATGGTCCATTCATCGGCAAGAGCCGATCGTTCGCCCGGTGGAAGCCCCCGCCCCTTCACCAGGCCGAAAATCGCGGGGATCACGACGAGCGTCAGCAGTGTCGATGACGTCATGCCGCCGATCATGGGCACCGCAATGCGCTGCATGATCTCCGATCCGGCCCCGGTGCTCCACATGATCGGCAGCAGACCGGCCATGATCGCGACCACCGTCATCATCTTGGGCCGCACGCGCTCGACCGCACCCACCATGATGGCATCGTGAAGGTCTCGTCGGGTAAAGACCCTGCCGTCAGCGCTACACCTGGCTTTTGTCTCGACCAGCGCGTGATCGAGATAGATCAGCATCACCACGCCCGTCTCGGCGGCAACGCCGGCGAGAGCGATGAAGCCGACCGCGACCGCAACGGACAGGTTGAAGCCGAGCCACCACATCATCCAGATGCCGCCGACCAGCGCGAACGGCAGTGACAGCATCACGATGAGCGTCTCGGTCATCGCCCGGAAGTTCAGGTACAGCAGCAGGAAGATGATCGTGAGCGTCACCGGAACGACGATTTTCAGGCGGGCGGCGGCGCGCTGCAGATATTCGTATTGGCCGCTCCAGATCACGTAATAGCCGGCCGGAAACTTGATGCTTTCGCTGACGGCGCGCTGCGCATCGGCGACATAGCTCCCGATGTCCCGATCCCGGATATCGACGTAGATGTAGGTGGCAAGCTGGCCGTTCTCCGTCCGGATCGAGGTCGGCCCGCGTGCCGGCTCGACCTTGGCGACCTCGCCGAGCGGCACGGCGCCGCCCGAAGGCATCGGCACCAGGATGTCGCTGGCGATGGCCTTGGGATTGTCGCGGAGGTCACGCGGATAGCGCATGTTCACCGTGAACCGCTGCCGGCCTTCCACGGTCGTCGTGACTGTCTGACCACCGAGCGCGGCAGCGATGGTGTCCTGAACGTCCTGGATCAATATGCCGTAACGGGCGAGCACCTCGCGATCCGGAACGATCTCGAGATAATAGCCGCCGATGCCGCGTTCGGCGTAGGCCGACGACGTGCCGGGCACGGTTTTGATGACGCGTTCGATCTGCTTCGCGAGCCGGTCGATCTCGCCGAGATCCGTTCCCATGACCTTGACGCCGACCGGCGTGCGGATGCCGGTGGAGAGCATATCGATGCGCGCCTTGATCGGCATGGTCCAGGCGTTGGAGACGCCCGGAAATTGCAACGCCTTGTCCATCTCGGCAACAAGGCCGTCGACGGTAAGGCCGGAACGCCACGCCTCTTTCGGCTTGAGGTTGACGATTGTTTCAAACATCTCCGTCGGCGCGGGATCGGTCGCAGTGGCGGCTCGCCCCGCCTTGCCGTAGACCGAAGCGACTTCCGGGAACGATTTGATGATGCGGTCCTGCATCTGCATCAGCTCGGCTGCCTTGGTGACCGAAATGCCGGGCAGCGTCGTCGGCATGTAGAGCAGCGTTCCCTCGTTCAGCGCCGGCATGAACTCCGTGCCGAGCTGGCGCGCCGGCCAGATTGTCACCGCAAGCACGACGAGCGAAGCCAGGATGACCAGAGTCTTGGCGCGCAGAACTCCCTTGATCACGGGACGATAGACCCAGATCAGGAAGCGATTGATGACGTTCCTGCTCTCCGGGACAATCCTGCCGCGGACGAAGATCACCATCAGCGCCGGCACCAGGGTGACGGACAGCAGGGCCGCAGCGGCCATGGAGAAGGTCTTCGTGAACGCCAGCGGGCTGAATAATCGCCCCTCCTGCGATTCCAGGGTGAAGATCGGCATGAACGACACGGTGATGATCAGCAGGCTGAAGAACAGCGCAGGCCCGACCTCGGATGCTGCGTCGATCAGAATCTGCACGCGAGACTGATGAGGCCTCGCCCGTTCGAGGTGCTTATGTGCGTTCTCGATCATGACGATGGCGGCGTCCACCATGGCGCCGATCGCGATCGCGATACCGCCGAGGCTCATGATGTTCGATCCCAGCCCGAGCAGCTTCATGGCACCGAACGCCATCAGCACACCGACCGGCAACATCAAGATCGCGACGAGCGCACTGCGGACATGCAGAAGGAACACGATGCAGACGAGCCCAACGACGATGCTCTCCTCGAACAGGGTGTTCTTGAGGGTATCGATGGCCGCGTAGATCAGGTTCGACCGGTCGTAGACCGGCACGATCTCGACCGATTTCGGCAGGCTGCTCGCGATCTCCCCGAAGCGCTTCTTGACGTTTTCGATGACGTCGAGTGCGTTGACGCCGAACCGCTGCAGCACGATCCCGCTTGCAACCTCGCCCTCGCCGTTCAATTCGGCGATGCCTCGCCGCTCGTCCGGTCCGAGCTCGACGTTGGCGACGTCCCGCAGCAACACCGGCGTGCCGTTGCTCGTCTTCAGGACGATGTTGCCGAGATCGTTGATGCTCTTGATGTAGCCCCTGCCGCGGATGACGTATTCGAACTCGGAGAGCTCGACTGTGCGCCCGCCGACATCGGCGTTGCTGGCGCGGATCGCCTCGCGTATTTTTTGCATGCTGATGCCGCGGTCGCGCATCCGCTGCGGGTCGAGGACCACGTTATACTGCTTGACGAAACCGCCGATGCTGGCGACCTCGGCGACGCCATCGGCCTTGGCCAGCGCGAACTTCAGATTCCAGTCCTGGATCGTGCGCGTGTCCGCCAGGTTCAATTCCTTCGATATGACGGCGTATTGGTAGACCCAGCCGACGCCGGTCGCGTCGGGCCCGATGGTCGGGGTGACACCGGCAGGAAGCCTGGACGACGCACCGTTGAGGAATTCCATCACGCGCGAGCGGGCCCAGTAGATGTCGGTGCCGTCCTCGAAGATCACGTAGACGAAAGAGACGCCGAAGAACGAGAAGCCGCGCACGACTTTCGATTTCGGCACGGTGAGCATCGCCGTCGTCAGCGGATAGGTGACCTGATCCTCGATCACCTGCGGCGCCTGCCCGGCATACTCGGTGTAAACGATGACCTGCGTGTCCGAGAGGTCCGGGATCGCATCCAGCGGGAGGTGAACCAGGGCATAGAGGCCGGCGGCGGCAGCGAAGCCGGTACCGAACAGCACGAGCAACAGATTGCGCGCCGACCAGGCGATGACGCGGGCAATCATTTGCGATCTCCCGTTGCGTTGCCAGGGCCGGCGTCGGTGGCTCGCGACGCCGCCTCACCAAAACCCTTCAGCGCCGCTTTCAGGTTGCTTTCCGCATCGATCAGAAAATTGGCGGAGGTAACCACCGCCTCGCCGACCGAGAGACCCTCCCGCACCTCGACATAACCGCCGCCGCGACGGCCCAGCCTAACCTCCCGCGGCTCGAAACGCCCTTCCCCTGTGTCGACGAGGACGCTCTGCCGGCTGCCGGTGTCGAGCACCGCACTGTCCTGTATCGCCAGGACGGGCGCGGCATCGGCCGTGTCGATGTCGGCATCGACGTACATGTCCGGCAGCAGCACCGCGTCCGCGTTGGCAAGCTCGATCCGGACACGAACGGTTCGCGTGTCGCGGTTCACCTGCGGATAGACGACGGCGATCTTCCCGGTGAAGGTTCGGCCCGGGAAACTGCGTGCGCGTACCGCGACCGACTGCCCCACCGCAACGTCGCCGAGATCGCGCTCGGCCACGTCGACCAGCGCCCAGACGACCGAGGTGTCCGCGATCCGGAACAGCACGTCGCCGGGATTGGCCCGCATACCTTCGATCGCGCCGCGCTCGAGCACGATCCCGTCGCGCGGCGCAGACCAGCGTATGGTGACGGGCGAGGTGTGCGTCCTGTCCATCTCCGCGATAACCGCGTCGGGAACATCGAGATTGATCAGCCGCTGTCGCGAGCCGCGGCCATACGTCTCAACGCCGCCGACCGTCTTGGAGGTGATCGTCGCGAGATACTCCGCCGCCGCGGAAGCGACGGCCGAACTGTAGATTTCCATCAACGGCTGGCCCGCCTTTACGCGCGTGCCGGTGGTCACGTCGGCGACCTTCTGCACGAAGCTTTCGGCGCGCATCGCGATCACCGACACGCGGCGTTCATCGAGTTGGATCGTGCCGGGCGCCTTCACCGAGACCCGGATCGAGCGGCGCTCGACCGGCTCGGACTTCACGCCCGTGCGCTGGATCTTGCCGGGCGACAGCTTCACGGTGCCGTCGTCGGTGTCGTCGCCTTCGTAAACGGGGACATAATTCATCCCCATCGAATCCTTCTTCGGCACCGGCGAGGTGTCGGGCAGCCCCATGGGATTGCGGTAGTAGAGGATTTTCCGCGAGGACGCCTGCTGCGGCTTCGGTACGGCCCGGACCGCCTGATCGTCGTCATAGACCGGCAGGTAGTCCCGGCCGCGCTCGTCCTTCTTCGGACCAGCAGACCAAAGCGGCGCGCCGCCCGGATGGCGGTAATAGAGCGGAGTTGGCTCGGCGGCAGCCGCAGCGGATATGATCTCGGCATCGAGGAGCCCGCGCGCACGGCTCAAATGCCAGTAGCCGGCCAGGGCCAGGCCGCCGCCCAGCGCAAGAGCAGTCAGGAGACGCAGCGTTTTCATGTGGTGTATCCGCGCGCCCGGGAGCGCGCTTCCATGTGAATGAAAAAAGGGAATGTCGGGCGCCGCCGGGCAGCGCCCGAACGCTCACTTCGTCGCGGTGACGATCACCTTGCCGATGACGGTCTCGGGTTCGCCCTGCACCTTCGCCGATAGCGTGATCTGGTAGCGGCCGGCCATCGGCAGGTCCGTCTTGAAGGCGTACACACCGGGTTCCTTGGAGGGCAGCGGTGCGACCGGCGACTCCATCTCGGCCATCCCGTCCGGGGCCATGTCGACGCGGGTCTTGAAGACGACCGCATCCGGCACGGGCTTGCCGGTCTGCTTGTTCGTCAAGCGAACGGCGAGCGTGACGTCTTCACCCTTCTTCATCTGCGGATTGACGGGGTCGAAGGCGTAGTCGCCGGCGCCCGCAAGCGCGGCGGAAGTGGCAAGCGAAAGGGTGGCGGCGAGAGCCGCGGTGCTGAATCTGGAAAGCATCGTCCTGTCCTCATGAATTGATCTATCGCCGTGGCGCGGGAGAGCGCACGTCAAGTCATCGTCGCGAGCCGGCATGCCGCTCGCGTCCCTGGCTTTGCGAGATCAGATTCGAGGTGGTCGGAAAGGAGGACTGGCGCCGCGGAAGCAGACAACCTGATCGGCTGGAATGGTCAACTTGCTGGCAGCCACGGCGAGATATGCAAAAGCGACGGGCCTGACATCACCGAGCGCGATGATCCCGCCAACGCAGCAGAAGCCCATTCCGCACTTGCCGCCACCAGTGTGGGAGCCCGTTCCCTTCATGTCGGGACAACAATCGTCCATCGACATATCCGCGTCGCCGCTCATGTGCATGGTCGTCGCCATGTCGTCCGACGAGATTGCGAGGTTCGCCGCGGACGCGCCAACCGGCAACATCGCCAAGGATATGGCGATGGCGAATGCCTGGATGGTACGGACGAACTGCATCAAATATTAAATCTCACTTTCGGGCCGGAACACCGCCTCAGTAACATATTCGAGCATCGAAAACAGTCATTGATCTTGGTCAAGGGTTCGTGACCGAGGCCGGAACGGCGGCCGGGTCCGTCCCCCAGCGGACGACCGACGGTCCGACCAGCGTCAGCGGCACCGGCCCGTGAAAAGTCGGCGGACAGATCCCGGGCGCAAGCGGAGCGTTCCGAAGCGCAAGCACCCGGAGGCAGCTCACGATCAAGCACGAACAGGATCTCTTGTGGGGCAAAGACGAGCATGATAGCAACGGCCATCGGGTCAAACACAACCGCCCGACCAGCTTTCGAGCCAAGCGTTGTTTCGCTCCATTACGGAGGTGAAACATGTCTTGCGACAGCACCACTGGCTCAATCAGCACATCCAGCGCAGCCTTCGGCCCTTCTCCAAACCCTCGATGGTTCTGGAAGTTAACGCTCGCGCTGCTGGACGGCATCACACGGCGCCGCCAATACGACGAGCTTCTCGAACTGGACGACCGGCTTCTCGCGGACATCGGCTTATCGAGAACAATCGTTGGGGAAGCTCGACGGTGTTACTTCTCAGGTTGGCGCGACGATCGGTGATTATCATATCCGCTCGATGAGCGGTCACACCTGAGCGTGCGAAGGCGGCGCGTCTGCTCATCCCTGTGGATCAGACGGCCGCCAGGCTCACGAAAAGGCTCTCAGAAGTCCAGCTTGTCGCGTATGGCATCAATTCCGGCTTTCGCGCACGCTTCGTCCGCGTCACCGCCCGGAGCGCCGGACACGCCGACCGCTCCGACCAGGGAGCCGCCGGCTTCGACGATCAGTCCTCCGGCGATGACGACCGCTCCGGGAAGGTTGCGAATGCCCGCCTGCATCATGCCTGGCTGGCTGATCGCATTCAGTTCGGTCGTGCTGGTCTTGAACGAGGCAGCTGTCCACGCCTTGCCGGTTGCCGTTGGGACGGTGTGAGGACCTGCAAAGCGGTCGCGCAACATCACTTGCATGACGCCGAAGCGATCGACGACCGCGACTGCAACCTGGTATCCACGGGTGCGGCAGTTCGCCAACGCAGCGCGCGCAAGATCGAGCGCCAGTTCCGGACCGAGCGATTTATAGGCGACCAGACTTTCCTCGGCCCGTACTGGGCAGATGGACGCAATCAGCAGGGCCGTCGCGACCGACAGGCATCGAACGTTCATGGCAATCTCCGGCATAGGTCACCAAACGCCTATTTGGTCTCACCATATGTCAGATCGTCGAACAGGGTCACGCTATCTGCCTTGGTCCACAGGCCGATCATCCCGGCGTCCGGAATGGTGGCGTCTTCCACCTCGAACAATTGCTTTCCGTCATAGCTCACCTTGAACCGATGTCCCGCGAAGTCGCAGCGCAGCAGGTGCCATTGCCCGGACGATACCGGCGCGCTGACGCCATAGCCGCCTTTGCGCCCCACGATCTCAAGTGAGATTCGAACGCCCTTGATTGTCTTGTACAGCACGACATTGTCCTCCAGTGCGTTGGCCCGCACCACGTAGTAATTATCGGCATCCTTCGCACGCCAAATAACTCCCGCCGCGCGATCCTCGGAGCCGGCGACGGCCTTGAATTTCACCTCGACGAAGCCGTCGCGGATGGCGCTATCGCGCTTGATGGCGAGGGGAAACGTCGCCCGTCCGGATTGCTTGAGAACGTTCGGCTTGCTGGGCGCCGTGGCCTCGGCCTCAACGGTCCATTTCGGCTGTCCCTTGCCGGTCATCGTCAAAGTCCACCCGTCGGGCGAACTTCCGGCAGCAGCGATGTCGAAATTCAGGGTCTCGGCCACGGCGTTCCCTCCCACTAACAAGGCCAGCATGGAAGCCAACGCAAGCTTGTCCATGAGCTTGTCCATGCATCAGCCCTTCGTGCTCGCCGTCTTGTCGAGCGCCGCACGGAGGCCTTCAGCGAGCTTGACGGCATCGTCGTTAGCCCAGAAATGCATGAAGAAGAGCCGCGGCTGTTCGTCCAGCATGTGGCTGTGCAGCGCCGTCACCTCGATGCCGTAGGTCCGTAGCGCCAGGATGACGGGGTTCACCTCGTCGCTGGTCAGCACGAAGTCGCCGGTGATGGCGGCCTTCCCCGCGCCCGTCGGCTGGAAATTGATGGCGATCGCAACGCCCATCGCGGCGACGGGGGTCAGCAACATGCCGTCTTCCGTGATAGGGTCGCGCCGCTTCACGTTGAACTGGTAGACGCCGCCATTCGCTTTCCCGTTCACTCCAATGATCTGGTCGAGTTTCGCCGTGTCAAGGTCGATGACGGGTGGCGGGCTCGCCGGTGCGGTGACCGTCAACGGGGTCTTGCTTTCGGCCAGCGCATCATGGATTGCCGAGGCCAGTTTGACGGGGTCGCCTTGTCCGGCGACGTGCATGTAGAACGTTGCCGGGCTCGCACGCAGCAAATGATTGTGCACGGCTGTGATCTCGAGCCCGCTCGCGATCATCTTCGCCATCACGGGATTGATCTCGGTCTCGAGCAGCACAAGGTCGCCCATGATCATTGCGCCGCCATGCGCCGGCTTGAACGCAACCCAACCGCCGAGTGCCAGCGCCGGCTTGATCGAAACCCCGTCCAACTTCACGGAGAGATCGCTGCGGGGAAAGCCGTAGCGGCGGACGTCGTCCGAGACAGCGGGCTTGCGGCCCAGGGTCTCGTCCACCTTCTGCCATTCGGCATCCTGGGCATATGCCGGGATGAAGGGGCCGAAGCGAAATGCAAGCAGACAAACACCAATGCCGACCACGGCCCAGATGATTCTTTTCATTGTGCTACTCCTCAGGCTTTGGTTTCGCTGTTTGACCCGGTCGCCGCTGTCGACGACCGACCCGCCCCAGGTGAAGTCCGGTTCGCGATCTTTCCCCCACATCACGCCCACGAGGCGCGACAAAGCGCGGGCATCAATGCGCGCAGCGGTGCTGCGATCGGCACGGGAGCCGAGCCGAAAAATCGAGCCTATCTGCCGGATGAAGTAGGGAATGTATGATAACATGCTGCGCCCTTGGTGATCAGGACGCGATGCTTGGGCATGTCGCCTCACGGGGAGATCGCACATCCCCGAGCCCCAAATAAAAACCCGAAGGTGGGAGCTGTCAACGGGCGCGTGCATCGGCCTGCCCACCGGAGCCGCGGGCGACCGTCACAAAGAGTTCACCGCTCCGCGGAACCGCGCCAGCCACGTCTTGAAACTCGCGAACGGGCTCGCTAGTGTCCTTTGCGTGGGGACAAAGCAGACTCCCCGTGAGGCCTCGGTCCAAGCTCTGCGCAGCACGCCATTCGTGGAGCTTGCGCATGGACACCGAACGACACCCTTCTCACCAACACACCGTCGCTATCCTCTCACGCGGAGACGCTGCCGCGCGCCGGGATGCGACGGCGCAAAACAGCCGCTTCGTCCGCGTCTTCGAAGCACTCGCCGCCGTCGGTATCGAGGCGCGCCCGGCGATCTACGACGAAAACTTCGCCGAGGACGTCCGTGAACAATTGCTCGCGACGGACGGCGTGCTCGTCTGGGTCGATCCGATCCACCAGGGCAAGACGCGTGTCGAGCTCGATCCCCTGCTTCGCGACGTTGCGGCGCGGGGACCGTGGGTGAGCGCGCATCCGGACGTCATTCTCAAGATGGGCACCAAGGAGGTACTCTATCGTACCCGCTCGATGGGGTGGGGATGCGACACGGCTTTATATCAAACCGCCGAGGCCATGCGCGCCGAGTTGCCGACATGGCTCGCCACCGGTCCGCGCGTGATCAAGCGCAACCGCGGCAACGGCGGCCAAGGCGTGTGGAAGGTCGAGAAGCTACCGACTTCCCCGATGATAAAGGTGCTGGATGCGACCAAAGATGGCTCCGAGGAACTGACGCTGGATAGTTTTCTCGGTCGCTGCGCCGAATATTTCGAAAATGGCAGCGTGGTCGATCAGCCATTCCAGCCACGCTTGAGCGAAGGCGTGGTGCGCTGCTATATGTCGGGCAATCGCTGTGCCGGCTTCGGCTATCACAAAGTCAAAGCCCTGGTCGACTCGCCGGCCGCCCGTTCCGAGGCGGGACCGCGCCTCTACACCTCGAACGCAGACCCGCGCTTCCAGCGGCTGCGTCGATTGATGGAAGATGAGTGGACCCCGGGAATGATGAAGACACTGGAGATCGACGAAGGCTCGCTCCCGGTCATCTGGGACGCGGACTTCCTGTATGGTCCGAAAGACACGACTGGGGCCGACACCTACGTCCTGTGCGAGATCAACGCGAGTTCATGCTTCGCGATACCCGAGGAGGCCCCGGCAGCGATCGCGCGGACGGTGAAGCAGCGGCTTACGCAGACGCAAAGAGCGAGTTCGGCCAAATGAACCGCCGGCGGGCGCATAGCGTCATCCCGCGCTGCGGCTCGGAGACGGTTGCGCCCGCGCCCACAGCAGCGCCAACGGCCCCAGCGCGATTCCGGCCGCAAGAACGCTGAACGCCAGCAGCCAGCCGGTCGCGCTCTGCGGGCCGCCGGCTGCGTCGAGCGCGGCGCCGGTGCCCCAGGCACCGACAGCCGACAGGCCGAAGCCGACCGTCGAATGCAGGGCCAGGGTCGCGCCGCGATGTTCGGACACAGCCGCGGCGGACATGCCGGCGGTCAACGCGCCCGAATCCGCCGGCACTGTCAGGCCATAGACGAGCAGCAGCAGCGCGAGCACCCATGCCGGTGCCGTCGCGTTGAGGCCGATGACCAGCGCGACGCAGGCCGACGCGATCATCACGACCGTGATCGCGCGATGGCGCCCGAATTTCAGCGCGGCCTCGTTGCCGAGGATGCTGGCCGGCATCGAGATCACCGCAAAGCAGAAGCTCAACACGACGGGGCTCAACCATGACGGCGCGCCTTGGTGGGCGACGACGAAGGTCCAGAAGCCGACCAGCCAGGTGCGGATGCCGTAGAGCTCGAAGCAATGGGCGCCGTAGCCGAAGATGTATCCGAGCGCCTCGCGATTGGCGAAGACGGGCGCGAAGTTCAGGAGACGTCCCGCCTTCGGAGCGGGCCGCTGTGCCTGCATCAGAAGGCACGCGACGACCATTGCGATAGGACCGAAGCCGGTGACAAGGAAAGCCGTCCGCCATCCCCAGCGGTCGGCGATCACTTGCGCGACCAGGAACGAGAGGCCGACGCCGACCGAGAAGCTCGACGTGTACAGCGTGACGGCGCGGGAGGTGTCGCCGGCGGGCAGCCGGTCCGTCAGCGCCTTCAGGCCCGGCATGTAGGCGCCGGCAAATCCAAGCCCTGCCAGGGACCAGATCGCGGTCGCGGACCAAAACCCTTGCGCGAAGATTCCGAACGCGGCGGTCGCCAGTCCGCTGACGATCGAGCCCCAGAGCAGGACGAGCCGTGCGTCGATCCGGTCGGTCAACGTCGTCAGCAACGGCACGGCGAGCATGTAGCCGAACGCGTAACCGCTCGCCATCAAGCCGCCTTCGGCCGCCGACAGTCCCCACGCCGGCATCAGATACTGCGCCAAATTCGCGGACAGCGTCACATGCGGCAGCAGATTGCCGACCTGGCCGATGCACATCACCGCGATCAGGGACCGGCCGCTCAGGTTACGAATGCTGTCCTCCCGCCCCCGGGCTGAAACGGCGCACCAACCACAATGGGCATCTCTCCGCCTTCACCTGCAAGAACCAGCTTCATGAACAACCGCACCCCGAAGCGCCGGCCTTCTTCGCCGCTTCGTCGGCGGCGCAACACGCCGTCGGTTCCTGCTTTGCCGGCCCACCGCAACATCCCGATCCGGCTTCAGTGGACTCGACGCCACCGCGCGTGCAGACGCCGGTCTCCGGCAGCACGAGCTCCACCCTTGCGGCGGCTTTCTTGTCGCCGGCGAGATCGGCCGCAATCGAGCGCACCTGCTCATACCCTGTCATCATGAGAAAGGTCGGGGCGCGGCCATACGACTTCATGCCCGCCATGTAGAAGCCCGGCTCATCGTGCGAGAGCTCGCGCGCGCCGTGCGGGCGCACTGTGCCGCAGCTATGCTCGTTGGGATCGATCAGCGGCGCCAGCGCGACCGGCGCCTCGATGGCGGGATCGAGCCGCAGGCGCAATTCGGACAGGAACGAAAAGTCGGGACGAAAGCCCGTCGAGACGATCAGCTCGTCCACGATCACGCTTCGTCCGCCGCAACCCGAGCCGGCCGCGATCTCGAGGCGGTCTTCGGAGTCCGAGAGACGCGTGACTCCGAATTCGGCTTCGACCTTGATCTTCCCGGTGGCAACGAGCGCAGCGAACGCGCTGCCGAGCTCTCCGCGCGCAGCGAGCTTGTCATTCCGGCCGCCGCCAAACGCCTTGGCGGGATCGGCGCCGCGCAACAGCCAGATCGCTTGCGTCCCCGGCGCCTCATCCGCGAGATGCACGAGATCGATCAGCGTGCCCACCGCGGAGTGGCCAGCGCCGAGCACCGCAACTGTCTTCCCGGCATATCTGGCGCGACCGGCACCACGGACATCGGACATGCCGTAGGCGATGTGGCCGGCGCATTCGTGTTCACCGATCGCGGGCAGACCATTCCCTCCGGCGGGATTGGGAGAGAACCATGTGCCTGACGTATCGATCACGGCATCGGCGCGCAGCACTTCAAGACCTTTGCCGTTCTGGTAGCGGATTTTGAAAGGCGCCTGCTCGCGCCCTTTCGTCTTCGCCTTGTCGAAGCCGACGCGGCTGATGGCCGTGACACGGCTGGATGCCCGGATCGCCTCGCGCAGCGGCGTTCGCGTCGCAAGCGGCGTCATATATCGATCGAGCAGTTCGCCGGCGGTCGGATAAGAGCTCGGGTCCGGCGAATTCCATCCCGTCGGCGCCAGCAGGCGCGCGGCGGCCTTGTCAACGTTGTATTCCCACGGCGAGAAGAGCTGGACCTGCTGCCACTGGCGCACCGCGTGCCCCGCTTCGGATCCTGCCTCCAAAACGATGGGCGACATGCCACGCTCCAGGACGTGCGCAGCTGCTGCGAGGCCGACAGGGCCCGCCCCGATGATGGCTACCGTCTTTGCGTCGCTCATGCCGTTACTCCCATCATTCTAGGACCATCGAATAACTTGACCCGAAAAAATGATCAGGCCGCCGTTTGCGTGTCCTTGCATCCGACCTCGTCGGCACAGCACTCCGCCGCCAGGAAATCGACCAGGCCGCGCATCGCGTCGAAGTTCGCGTGGCAGATCAGCGTCGTTGATTCCCGGACCTGACTGACGAGCCCGACCGAGACCAGCGTCTTGATGTGATGCGACAGCGTCGACGCCGGAATCTTCAGCTTGTCCTGCAGGCGGCCGACGGCCATGCCCTTGTGCCCAGCCCGCACCAGGGCACGATAGATCTGGAGTCGCGTCCGGTTGCCCAGGGCTTCAAGGCGTGCTGCTGCGTCATCGATCTTCATGGCGGGCATGCTGCGCCAGCTGACGTCTAAGTGTCACCATATTTCTAGAATATTCGAAATATGTTCGCCCATTGTTAAAAATTCCGGATTGACGGCGTCGCCATAATTCCATAAGTCTGGATATATGGAAACCGAAGAAGCCGTTCTGGCACTCGCCGCCTTGGCCCAGGCGACCCGTCTGGAGGCCTTCCGGACGCTGGTCCGGCACGAGCCCGACGGGCTTGCGGCCGGCGATCTCGCACGGCTGTTGGAGGTCCCTCAGAATACGCTCTCGGCGCATTTGTCGATCCTGACGCGCGCGCGGCTCGTCACCTCCGAGCGGCGCAGTCGTTCGATCGTCTACCGCGCCAATCTCAGCGAGTTTCGAGACGTGGCAGTTTTCCTGCTGCGGGATTGCTGCGAAGGGCGGCCGGAAGTTTGCGCGCCGGTCGTCGAGAGCCTCCAAGCCTGCTGCTCTCCGAGACGAAAGGAGCGGAGCCGTGCCTGATCAGTTCGATCTTCCGCGCCGCCTCGCGGCCGAAGCGCTCGGCACAGGCATTCTCGTCGCCACGGTGGTCGGCTCCGGCATCATGGCGGAGACGCTGACCAAGGATGTCGCGCTTGCGCTTCTCTGCAACACGTTGCCGACCGGCGCCATTCTGGTCGTCCTGATCACCGTGCTCGGTCCGATCTCCGGCGCACACTTCAATCCGGCGGTTACCCTCGTCTTCACCGGCAAGCGCGAGCTGCCGGTGAACGACGCCGCACTTTACGTCGTCGCGCAGATCGCCGGCGGCATCGCGGGAACGATCGCGGCGCATCTGATGTTCGGACTGTCGCTGATCGATCTCTCGACGAAGATGCGAACCGGAGGACCGCAATGGTTCGCCGAAGCCGTCGCCGCCTTCGGTCTGGTTGCGACGATCCTGGCTGGTATCCGTTTCCAGCGGACTGCGGTGCCTTGGCTGGTGGGCCTTTACATTACCGCGGCCTACTGGTTCACGGCCTCGACCTCATTCGCCAATCCGGCGGTGGCCATCGCAAGGTCGCTGACGAATACGTTCGCGGGCATTCGTCCCGCCGACCTGCCCGGCTTCATCCTCGCTGAACTCTGCGGAGCCTTTGCAGCCATGCTGTTGATGAACTGGCTGCTCGGACGCCCCCAGGCGCGAGGCCCCGTCCCAATCGCGGAGACCACCCGATGAGCGTCACGATCTATCACAACCCTGCCTGCGGCACCTCGCGCAACACGCTGGCGATGATCCGGCAGAGCGGCGTCGAGCCCGTCGTCGTCGAGTATCTGAAGACGCCGCCATCCCGCGAAAGGCTGGTCGAGCTCGTCAAGGCCCTGGGCATCTCCGTTCGCGCGCTGCTGCGCGAGAAAGGCACCCCCTACAAGGAGTTCGGCCTCGACGACCCCAAATGGTCCGACGACGAGCTGATCGACCAGATGCTCGCGCACCCCATCCTGATCAACCGCCCGATCGTGGTGACGCCCAAGGGCACACGCTTGTGCCGGCCCTCGGAAGCGGTCATCGATCTCCTGGACCAGCCCGTCGGCCGGTTCGTGAAGGAGGATGGCGAGGTGGTCGAGGCGCGATAGGCTTACGGGGCGCCTGTGTTGCCTCGGATCAGATCTTCGGGATCTTTGCCCGCTCCACCACGCCGGTCCATTTGCTGATCTCGGTCTCGATCAGCTTCTTCATCTCCTCCGGCGAGCTGCCGCGGACCTCGCCGCCGACGGCGGTCTCCAGACGTTGCTTGAGGTCGGGATCCCTAAGAGCGTCCAACGTCGCCGCATTGAGTGCGACCATTATGGCGGGCGGCGTTCCCTTCGGGGCCAGCAGGCCGGCCCAGGTGCGCACGTCATATCCCTTGATCCCGGCTTCCTGAACCGTCGGCACGTCAGGCAACAATGCGGTGCGCGTCGGCGAGGTCACCGCCAGGCCGCGGATCGCACCGCCTTGAATTTGCGCGGCGAGCAGGACCGGCGTGCCGACGATCACCGGAACCTCTCCGCCGAGCAGCGCGGTGACGGATTGGGAATCGCCGCGATAGGGCACGTGCACGATCTCGACACCGGCGGCTGCATTCAACAGCTCTCCTGCAAGATGGTGCGTGCTGCCGAAACCGACCGATCCGAAGCTGAGCGCACCGGGCTTCTGCTTTGCCATGGCGACGAGTTCGCCCAGCGATTTTGCCGGATAATCGCTCCGCACGGCAATGACGAGCGCGTAATAGACCAGCGTCGAGATCATCTCGAAACTCTCGGCCGGCTGGTAGGCGAGGCTCTTGTAGGTCGCCGCGGAAATGGCGTGAGCGCCGGTGACGAGCCCGATCGTGTAGCCGTCGGGCGCCGCTTTCGCGATGGCATCGGCGGCGATGTTGCCGCCGGCGCCAGGCTTGGCCTCAACGATGATCGGCTGCCCGAGCTTCTTGGAGAGCCCGTCGGCGATGATGCGCGACAGCGTGTCGGCCGCGCCGCCGGCGGCAAATCCATGCAGCAGCCGGATCGGACGCGACGGATAATTGTCCGCCGAAGCCGAAGTGGTTGCGAGACAACCGCCAAACAGAAAAATCGCCGCAGCAAGCCGCTTCATCCTTCGCATGGATGCGTCCTCCCTTTGATTGTTATGTCTTGGCCGCGACGAGCCGGCGTTGTTCAAGTCGAGTTTGAGTCCGCTAGCGGGCGAACTCCGTGCATTCAGGCGATGGCGGCATGCCCCAGACGTCGCGCGGCAGGCCGACCCAGACTTTTGGCCGCTGCGGTCGATCGCGATGCCAGGGACGCGGCTCGAAATAGCCGAGCTCTTCGTCGGTCATGCGGTCGAGGTCGTGGAACAGCTCGACCAGATGTCCGTCGGGATTGCGGTGGTAAATCGCCGTGTTGTGGCCGGGGCCGTGACGTACCGGTCCCCAGAGCACGGGGAGCTTGTGCCGGGCGAGATGGTCGCACGCCTGCTGCATGTGGGTCGGCCCCCGCAGCTCGAACGCAACATGATGCAGGCCGCGGCCGGGCGCGCGCGCGAAGTTCAGCGTGTGATGCTCATAGCCGCTGCGCATGAAGACGAAGCGGTCCTCGATCCAGTCGGAGACTCGCAGGCCCATGGCGTTGGCGTAGAACTCCGAGGCCGCGCGCGGATCGGGCGTGCGAAGGGCGACATGGCCGAGCTTGGTGACGGCAAGCGCACCGATCCGTTCCTGCGCGGGCGTCGGCGTCCAGCCCTGGATCAACTCGAAGCGCGTGCCTTCGGGATCGCGAACAACAGCAGCCTGGAAACGCCAGGCAGCGGATCGCTCTGAAGTTCGGGCCGCAGATCGGCCTGCTTCAGCGCGGCGCCGAGCGCCTCGATCTGGACATCAGGCGATATCTCGAAGGCGATGCTCGTCAGCGCCGCGTCGCCGGGTTCGATCACCAGCGAAAGCTGCTCGGCATCGTTGGCGAGAAAGATGCGGTTGCCGTCGCGGCCGACGAGGCCAAGACCGATCACGGCGCGGTAATAGTCGAGCAACCGCTCGGGATCGGGCGAGGCAAAGCTCGCGTGCCGGAGCCGGGTGAAGCGTGCAATGGGTGCTTGTGTCGTCATCGTGCGATCCACCCCCTCATGGCGTCATGATGATCTTGCCGAGCGCGGAGCCCTGCTCGAGCAGCGTGTGGGCCTGCCTGACCTCGTCGAGCTTCAGGACCGCCGAGATCGCCGGCTTGATCGCGTTGCGGCTGAGCGCCTCGATCACGTTGCGCATGAGCGCGCGACGCCCGTCGCGATCGTGGTCGTAGATATGGAAGGAGAAGCAGCGTATCGCCGGGCAGATGTCGAGATGGTCGCGCATCGCCGCCATCAGGTTTTCTTCCGGCAATCCGGCGAAAGCGTTGTACGACAGCAGCGTCCCCCATTTGCCGAGCGCGCCGAGATAGCCGGTGAACTCGGGCCCACAGACGTGATCGAGCACGAGTCCGACGCCCTCGCCATTGGTCAGCTCGCGGGTCCGCGCCACCACGTCTTCGCGGCGGTAGTAGATGACATGATCGGCGCGGTTGCTCCGCGCGAATGCGGCCTTCTCGTCGGTGGAGACCGTACCGATGACATTCATCTGTGCGAGCTTGGCGAGCTGCACCAGCGCGGTGCCGACACCACCGGCAGCCCCGATCACCAGCACGCTCGCGGGTGCGCGCGGATGGCGGCACTCGTGCAGCAGCGCGTAGGCGACCTGGTAGTTCGACAGACACACGGCCGCTTGCAGATCGACATTGTCGGGCAGCAGATGAATGGCGTCCGCGGGAGCGACCACATAGTCGGCGTAGCAGCCGCCGCGCTGCGACAGGTCGCGTGCGCTCAGCAGCACCTTCTGGCCGATCGCAAGGCCCTCGATGCCGGGCCCGAGCGCGGCAATGCGGCCGGCGACGTCGTTGCCGGGATTGGCCGGCAGCGGCGGCATCCATTTGTAGACGCCACGCCGGATCAGCACATCGGGTTGCCCCACCCCGAACGCTTCGGCCCGGATTTGCACCTGGCCGGGTCCGGGCACAGGCACCGGAAGCTCGACCAGTTCGAGTGCATCCGGACCACCCGGCTGACGCACCAGCACCGCTCTCATGATGTCACACGCCTCCCAAGCCGTATTTTCGAAAATCATATCCTTTACGAAAATTATTGCAAGATGGTCTTTGGCGCGGCATGTTGAGCTATCGATTCAATGACAGAAACGATGTCCGACAGCGCCATTCGCCCCCGCAAGGAATTCGGCAAGACCATCGCCGCCGACGTCACCCATCGGCTGCGCGAGGAGATCATTGCCTGCGGCCTGGCGCCGGGCGAGCCGCTGCGATTCGACGTCCTGCGCGAACGATTCGGCGTAAGTTTCACCACGCTGCGCGAGGCACTGACGGCGCTTACCGCCGAGGGCCTGGTCGACGCGCAGGAGCAGCGCGGATTTCGCGTGGCCCCCGTCAGCCGGCAGGATCTGGTGGAGGTCACCGATGCGCGGGTCCTGATCGAGGTGGAATTGATCCGCCGTGCCATCAAGCGGGGCAACGACGATTGGGAAATCGCCGTCATCTCGACACTGCACAGATTGAAGCGGATCGAGCAGCGCGATCCCGAACATCCGCTGCGTGATCCCGAATGGAACATCGCCCACCGCCAATTCCACCAGGCATTGGTGTCAGCCTGCGGCTCCGCGACACTCCTCGCCATTCGCGCCGAGCTGTTCGACCGCGCCGAGCGTTATCGGCATCTGTCGGCCAATTTCCGGCCGCGTCCGCGCGACAAGGCCGGCGAGCACCAGGCGATCATGCAGGCCGCGATCTCGCGCAATCCTGACCTCGCGGTGCAGCTGATCGAGACGCACATCCGCTCGACTGCCGACAACGTGGCAACATACGCCGCGCACCTGCTCGATACCGAATAGGCTGCACCGTCTTTTTATTGGGGTGGGCTTGCGCCTCCACCTATTTTCGAAAATAATGCAAAAGATCGAAAATGCCAACCTTTGGGGCGAAAGCATGAAACTACTGTCGTTCTTGGACGGAACTCGGGAAAGTTGGGGCGCCGTTGTCGAAAATGGTGTCGTGGATCTCGGTCGCGCCCTGCCCCAATACCCTGTTCTCGCGGACTTCCTCGGCAGCGACGACTATGCGCGGCGCGAGGCCATCGTTGCCGGGCACAAGCCCACGATGGCGCTGAGCGACATCAAATATCTGCCGGTGATCCCGCGTCCGGAGAAGATCGTCTGCGCCGTGCGGAATTATCTCGACCACCACAACGAAGCCGTGGCGTTCGGGATGAAGCGCGAGATCACGGAATTTCCGCCGATCTTCCTCCGGGTCTGGCGCTCCCAGGTCGCGCACAACGCGCCGGTGATCCGGCCGAAGGTCTCGGACAATTTCGACTGGGAGGGCGAGCTTGCCGTCGTCATCGGCAAGGGTGGCCGTCACATCAACCAGGCCGACGCCTGGAATCACGTGGCGGGCTACTCGATCTACAACGACGTCAGCGTGCGCGACTGGCAGCGTCACGCCCAGCAGATCGCCTCCGGCAAGAACTTCGTCGGCACCGGCCCGTTCGGTCCTTGGCTAGTGACGCCGGACGAGATCGGCGATCCCACCAAGCTGAAGCTCGAGACGCGCGTCAACGGCGCGGTGGTGCAGTCGTCCGACACCTCGATGCTGATCTTCTCGATCCCGCGGCTGATCGAGTACAGCTCGACCATCTTCGACCTCGTCCCCGGCGACGTCATCGCCACCGGCACGCCGGCCGGCGTCGGCTTCACCCGCAAGCCGCCGGTCTTCCTCAAGCCCGGCGACGTGGTCGAGGTCGAGATCGAGAACATCGGCGTGCTGCGCAATCCCGTCGTCGACGAAGCATAGAGCCAGCGCATGTCGTCCCAAGACGCGACCCATGATATCCGCAAGAGCGCGCTCAGCGTCGAGACCATCTGGCACGAGCGCGGCCCCCGCCTGGAGAAGCCGCTGCTGGTCGGAACGGCCGTCGCGGTGATCCGCAATCCGTTCGCCGGCCGCTTCGAACCCGACCTGATGCCGTTTCAGGCGTCCTTGCGCGAGCTCGGGCGCGAGCTCGCGACACGGCTGATCGCGCAGCTCGGCGGTGCCGCGCAGATCGAGGCCTATGGCAAGGGCATCATCGTCGGCGGGGACGGCGAGCTCGAGCACGGCGCGGTCTGGCACGAGGCCGGCGGCCAGGGCATGCGCGAGGTGCTCGGTCAGCCCAAGGCGATCGTTCCGGCGGCGAAGACCATCGGCGGTCCGGGCACGCGGCTCATGGTTCCGCTCGGGCACATTCACGCCGCCTATGTCCGCAGCCATTTCGGCACCGCGGAGATGACGCTGTGGGATTCACCGCGGCGCGACGAGATCGCCTTCGGGCTCGTGATGGCGACCGGCGGCCGACCTCACGCGCGCATCGGGGGCCTCGCGGCATCCGCGATCTCCGTGCACGACGGACAGCGCTGAAAGGCGCGGATGTGCTGAAGAATTTTGTGGAAAGCCGCAGAAGCAGCGCGCCAAACCCGACGCAATCAAGCGCCGGCGCGCAGCCGTGAGATGATCAACCCTTCGAGACGACCGCGCGACCGTAGGGCGGCTGGGCCGCGACCGGCGGGTTAGCGGTCTGGGCGGCGAGTTCGCCGATCAGGCGGTCGGCATCGGCGGCCATGCCGTCGGGCGCCTGGATCACCAGCCGCTCCAGACCCCAGCGATAGGACGAGACGCGCTGCTCGAGGCACTGCTGCACCCACTGGATGATCAGCGAATTCTCCTGCATGCGCTCGACCGCGTCCTCCTTCTCCTTCGGCGAGAGGGAGGAGACACGCGCCATGCTGGCGTTGCGCTTCTTGTCGAGGTCGATGACGCGGATCGCGGAGGCGAAGAACGGCTCGAAGCGGGTGATGTCGTTGCGCACGTCCTCGATCAGCTGCGCATAGCGCGAGGAGTGCGAACGGTGCGGCTCGTCGATCAGCGTGCGTCCGTACATGGTGCGGTCGAACACGATCTTTTGCCGCCAGGGCGAGGGCAGCGCCTTGTAGTCGCCGAACACGCTCTTCCAGGCGGGCCGCGACAGCGGCGGCTCGATCAGCGGATAGGCGAGGTCGCGAAGCTGGCGCTCCTCGTCGGTGAGCTGGAATTGGGATGGCTTCAGGCCGATGCTGGAGGTGACTTCCGCGCCCAGCCAGCGATGCATGTCGTCGCTGCGCATGTCGGCGCGGGTCCGGCCGAAATCGCCGCCGCTACAGGCGGCAAGCGTCGCGCCCAGCACTGCGAGCATGATGGCCGTTACGACGGGCCGGATCTGGCGGAGGTTCTCCGGCATTGCAAAGGCCGAAGGCTAACGGCGACGACGACGGCGCCCCGGCGCTGTGCCCTGCTCCGGCCCGTGATCGCCGCTGGTTTCGTCGCTCTCGCGCTCGATGCGGATCACGGGAAGGATCAAAATCGTGCCCATGTCCGCGCGCGGAGCCACGTCCCCCGACGCGCTCACCCGGCGACCGGCCGGAAATTCGATGATGGTCCCCATATCAGCTCTCTTCAATTGCCGCGCGACCCGGCGCGCCTCTGCAACATGGGATCATTAAGATCAGTTCATGGTTAACGGGGTGTAAACGTGCCGGCGGAACCGTAACCGCACGGGTAGGACCCGCCGTCCCGTTGCGGCACGAGAACGCTTCAAAGCAAGCGTTCGGCTTCACGCCTCGTTTTCCTTAACGAGCCTTTAAAGGAGCCCGCGATAGGCTGACGGCGAGTATCTCTTCCAGGTCGCGTATCTCTCCATGACCAAGTCGTTGTTTCCAGGATTCGACGGGCTGATGACCCTCTCCCGTCGCGAAGGCGTCGATGTCCGTCCGACGCTGCTGCGCGTGCTGACCGACCTCTATGTCCAGTCGAGCACCCATAGCGATGACGAGCAGCGCCAGTTCGTCGAGCTCGCCACACGGCTGATCGACCAGGTCGACGACGCGACGCGCGCGGCCGTCAAGGCGCGGCTTGCGATCTATCCGTCGACGCCCGTCCCGATCATGCAGAAGCTCGGTCTGTCGGCCGCGCAGGAGGGCCGCAGGGTTCCGCTCGCGCGCGAAATCCCGGCGCCCGCTCCTGCCCCCGCCCTTGCTCCCCCTCCTGCCCCCTTGCCGGCTCGCACGCCAACCGACGCCGAGCTGCGCATGGCCTCGAACATGGCGATGCAGCCAAAGGACGCGGCCGATATCCACGACATGTTCTTCCGCGCCGGCGCCTCCGAGCGCGCGCTGATCCTGCACAATCTGGCGCAGACGCCGCTGAAGGCCGCGCCGCGGATTCCGACAGTCCGCGCCAAGCGCGCGATCCAGATCCTCGAGATGGCGGCGATCGCGGGCGATGTCGAGAATTTCACCTTCGAGCTCGGCGACAGCCTGATCCTGCCCTCGCGCGTCGCAGCCCAGATCGTCGACGATGCAAGCGGCGAAGCGCTCGCGGTCGCCGCGCGCGCACTCGACATGCCGAGCCCCGTGTTCCAGCGCATCCTGCTGTTCTTCAAGCCGGAGATCGGCAACTCCGTGACCGACGTGTACCGGCTGTCGCGGCTTTACGATCGCCTCAGCGACCGCGCGGCGCTGGTGATGCTGGCCGCCTGGCGCGGCTCGACGCTTGCCGTCACCCGTGCAAAGTACCAACCGTCGCTGCACGACAGCGAGCGCCAGCGCGCGCGTGCAGGCGCAAGCCAGACGCGTCCGGGCGTGCAGCCCGGCTCCGCGCCCGCGGTGCGGATCGGCACCAGCGGATCATCGGATCGCTAGAGGCGAGTGCGACCTGATACCGTCGCTTGCTCCACAAGCTCGTCATGCCCGGGCTTGTCCCGGGCATCTACGTTCATCGGTGGCGCAACCAAGATCGTGGATGGCTGGGACAAGCCCGGCCATGACGACGCAACAGCGTCCTGATCAGGTCTTCGCTAATTCGAGAAAATGCCGCCCGGCGCGGTCTTCGGTCTCGACGATCCAGATGTCGGAGTCGAAGCGGATCTCCTTGGTCAGGCGCTCCTCCACCGCGGGCTCCGGCATCGGCTGCGGCGCAAACGGCACGAAGAAGCGATCGACCGGCCGGCCGTCGTCATAAGAGGTCTGCGGCGCGGGCACGTAGAGCATCGCATTGCCGTCGAGCAGCGAAACCTTCACGAACACCGCACCCGCCTCCTCCGCGCCGCGACGGCGCACCGCGCCGAACACGCCCTCGGTCTGGCACCGGCGCAGATAGGCTGAGACCCAGATGTTTGATTTCAAACGCATGGTCGTACGATAAGCCAGTGCTGTAATGAGCACCAGCCTTGAGGCTTCGGTCTCGGCGAAGCGTAACGACTATTCGACGGGGTGGCCGATCGCGGCGCCGAGCTCGCGCAGCAGGCGCTCGGAGAGCTGGCCGGTGACCTGCATCTTGTGCTCGCGCTCGAATTTCTGGATCGCGGACTGGGTCTCGGCGCCCATTGCGCCCGTGATCTTCAAATTGCCGTAGCCATATTCGGACAGCGCGCGCTGCACGCCGGCGATGCGCCGCGCGGCCGGGCTCTGCTGCACGGGGATCGGCGCCGGCGGACGCGCGACGGAGGGCGGCGCCGAAATCGTTTGCTTGACCAGATTGGTCATGGGGTCGCCCGAGCGCGGCGTCGATGCGGTCGCATCGACGGGCCTCTCCGGCGGCTTGTCCGCAGCTCTGGGCTCGGCACGAAACTCCGTCGCTCTCGGCTCGAGCGGCGAGGTATCGGCGCCGACGGGACGCGGACGGGGCAAGGGATTTGACAGCGCCAGGGAGGACGGTGCGGGAAGATTGATCACGGTGCCGAACATCGGCGCCGGATGCCGGCCGGTCTGGAGGAACAGCGCATTGGCAACGATCGCGCCGATGGCGGCAACGGCGACGAGACCGGCCAGCGTATCCTTGGGGCTATGCAGCAGCACGCGCAGCACGAGATTGCGCTCGGTCTCGACATCGATGACCGCAGCCTTGGCGCCACGGCGGCGCGGAGCGGCTTCGTCCTTGGCAGACTTCTTAGGCACTTTTCTTCACCAGAGCGGGTTGGTCCTGAACTTGGTCGTGAGCATGGTCTTGAAGTTCTTGGCGCAGCACCGGCGTCAAGGTCGCGATCTTGTTCTCGCTCGCCTTGCTGTCGGACATCTTGGCCTCAGAACTTTTGGCCTGCGGCGTGTACACGAGCGGCAGCTTGACGGTGACGGCAGTGCCCTCGCCGAGCCTGCTTTGTACTGTCAATTCGCCGAGATGCAACGCCACAAGGCTCTTCACGATCGAAAGTCCGAGGCCGGTGCCTTCGTGACGGCGCTGATAGGTCTTGCCGGCCTGGAAGAACGGCGCGCCGATGCGCTCGAGATCGTCAGGCGCGATGCCGATCCCGGTGTCGCTGACGCGCAGCGCAAGCTGCGAGCCCGAGACCGCGGCTGTGACGGTGACCTGACCGCCGCGCTCGGTGAACTTGACGGCGTTGGCGACGAGGTTGAGCACGATCTGCTTGAAGGCGCGCGGATCGCCGGTCATGACTGGCAGGTCCTGCGGCGCATCGGTGACGAGATCGACGCCGTTCTCCCGCGCCTTCAGCGCCAGCAGATTGCAGCAATGCATCAATGATGCACGCGGCGCGAACGGCTCGGACGCGATCTCGAAATTACCCGATTCCATCTTGGACATGTCCAAGATGCCGTTGACGACCGAGAGCAGATGCTGGCCGGAATCGTTGATGAGCTGGGCGTATTCCCTCCGCTGGGCCGCGCCCAGCATCAAGGTCTGCTCCTGCGTGATCATCTCGGAGAAGCCGATGATGGCGTTGAGCGGCGTGCGCAGCTCATGGCTCATGGTGGCGAGGAAGCGCGTCTTGGCGGCGTCGGCCGCCTCTGCAGCGCTGCGTGCCTCGTCGAACGCCTGTTCCCCGAGCTTGCGGTCGGTGACATCGCGCATCACGGCGACGACATCGGCCTCGCGCGTTACATCGCGGCCCATATCCTGATCGAGCGGGCGGCAGCGCATCTCGACCCAGATGAAATCAACCTGGCCGCGCTCCGAGCCGGCACGCTCCCGGCGCAACCGGAACTCGACGCTGCGCACGTCGCCGCGCGCGGCATCGGACAGCGCCGTCAGATAAGCCGGGCGATCGGCGACATGGACGCGATCGAACAGGCCGTGGCCGAGCAGTTGCGCGACGGGCACGCCGAGCATGGCTTCCACCGCCGGTGAAATGAACTGCACCGCGCCGTTGCGCTGATGCCGCGAGATGACGTCGCTCATATTCCGCGCCAGGAGGCGGTAACGCTCTTCCTCGCGCGACAGCAGCGCAACGCTGGTGCGCGCGAGCGATTCCGCACCGAAGGCAAGGCCCGCGGCATAAAGCGTCGCCGAGGCGACGCCGAACGCCATCAGCACGCCGCGTTCCGCGGCGCTGGTGTCGCCAATCGGCAGCCAGCCGAGCTGGCTGACGAGGATCAGGATGCCGGCGCAGGACAGCGCCAGCAGCGATGCAAAGGCCGCGACGCGGCGCGAGGCCGACAGCGCAGCTTCGAGAGGAATCACGACCAGCCAGATCGCGGCAAATGATTCGATGCCGCCGGTCGTCACCGCAACCGCCATGATCAGGCTTGAGAGCGCCAGCGACGACAGCACATGCGCGCCTTCGTAACGGCCGGTGCGCGACAGGAACCAGGACAGCAGGATCGGCGCAATCAGCCAGGCGAACGCCGCGACCTCGATCGCGCTCGGCGCGCCGCGCATGGCGAGATAGACCGGGAATGCGGCAAAGGCGGCCAGGCTGCCGAGCAGCCGCGGGGCCATGAAGGCACGATGGCGCGCTCGCGTCAGCGCGTCGTAACGCGCGGAGGGATGCAGCAGCGCATCGAGACAATCGCGGATGATACTCAAAACTGTCACGGGTCTCGCGCTTCGGCTCATTCGTCGGGAAGACGCGCCGGAACGCCTCCTTATCGTTGAGCCACCGTGTCAGAGCGACCTTAAACGAACACTAAGGCAGCGCGGCGCGCCGCCGGACACCGCGTCATCGCACGGCTTTTTAGGCGATTTGACGACGTCATCGGCAGGGATGGTGAACACAGGGTTTCACCGTGATCCGCATGGTTTCGAAATGGTGGACGGGTGGCCGGCAGAGTTCGCGGCGCGGACGTCAATCGAAAATTTACGACACCGTCGATTGCTAAGATTCTTGAGTCAATTTTCCGCGAATTAAGCGGAAGGCAATCACTTGCGATTTATCGAGAGTTGCTAGGTCCGACATCCGCGGAGATCGCCGCGGCGGGCTCTAACATACAGGTCGCAAGATGCGCTTTCTGCTTCGCATCACATTCTGGCTCGGGCTGGTGCTGGTGCTCCTGCCGCGGGACAAGACGCCCGAATCGGACAAGCTGCCGCAGATCGGCGCTGCCGACGCGGTGCAGGCTGCGACCGCGGCCGTCTCCGACATGACCCAGTTCTGCAAGCGCCAGCCGGCAGCCTGCGAGGTCGGCGGACAGGCCGCGACCATCATCGGCCAGCGTGCGCAGGACGGCGCGAAGAAGATCTACCAGATCATCAACGACAAGAAAGAGCAGCTCGACAAGACCGACAAGAAGGCGCCCGACCACACCGGCTCGATCGCGCTGGCCGGCGAAGGCGATCTCGCTGCGAGCGAGGCGCCGCGTGACACCCTGTCCCAGGACGACCTCGCGCTGGAATGGCGCGGCCCGGCGCCCGCGACAGCGAATTAGCGCCCAAACCCTATCGATTTCGGCGCTTTGCGTCCCTATATTGGCCTGAACGGGAACTTTGGGCCAGCATGACGACGATCGACGAAATCAGGGATAATTTCGAGCTTCTGGATGAGTGGGACGACCGCTATCGGTACGTCATCGAGCTCGGCCGCACCCTGGAACCGATGTCCGAGGCCGAGCATTCGGCCGAGAACAAGGTGAATGGCTGTGTCAGCCAGGTCTGGCTTCAGAAGCTGATCGATCGTCGCGATGGCGGCGCGCCGATCCTGACATATCGCGGCGACAGCGACGCCCACATCGTGCGCGGGCTGGTCGCGATCGTACTGTCGCTTTACTCCGGCCGCACGCCGCAGGAGATTCTTGCGACCGACGCCATTGCCGTCTTCGACGAGTTCGGCTTTCGCGATCATTTGACGCCGCAGCGCTCCAACGGCCTGCGCTCGATGGTCGAGCGCATCAAGACCGACGCGAAAGAGGCGCTCGCGGCAGCGTCGTAGAAATTCTACTTCCGCTTCCGCTGCTGCTGCCCCAGTCCCATCTGCTTCGCAAGCTGCGAGCGGGCCACCGCATAGTTCGGCGCGACCATGGGATAGTCGGCCGGCAGGCCCCATTTCTCGCGATATTGCTCCGGCGTCATGTTGTACTGGGTGCGCAGATGGCGCTTCAGCGACTTGAAGCGCTTGCCGTCTTCCAGACAGACCAGATAATCGGGCGCGATCGACTTCTTCAGCGAGACCGCCGGCTTCGCCGGCTCAAGCGGCGCCGTCTCGGTGCGGCCTGACGAAACGCGCACCAGCGCGCCATGCACCTGGCTGATCAGGTTCGGAATCTCGGCCGCAGCCGTCGGATTGTTGCTGAGATAGGCCGACACGATGCTCGCCGTCAGCTCAATGAAATTCTTAGCCCCGGTATCCGACATCGGCCCGACCTTTCTCCACTTTGCGTCGCATGGGATTGACGACGCCAAAGTATTCCGTGTCAACAATACGTTCGGCTGAAACGGAACGACTAGGAGTATGGGCCGATTTACTGACGAAGCAACAAGAACGCCAGCGCTTTACTTGGCTGCAGATTCGTCTGCGCCCGCTCTCAAGCGCCCCGCTGGTCGAGGTGGGAGCGCAGCTCGTCGATCGAGGCAAAGCGCATCATCCCCTCCGGCATCTGGGCTTCGATCGAGCCGTCGGAATAGAGCGAATAGGCCATGCCGTCGACGATGCCGGATTTGAGCACGGTCACGGGCGCCTGCTCGGCGGCTGCCGCCGGTTCGGGTGCAGCTGGCGGGGCGGCCTCCGCGAAGGTCGATGGCGAGCGCGGTGGCGGGCGCCGCGCGGCGGGCGGCGGCTCCGGAGACCTCACACGGTCCGGCTTCGGCCAGGCGTCGTCGAAGCTGGCAGGGGGCGTCTCCGGGGCGGCAGGCTCCGCTGAGGGCTCAGCGTGCGGCAGCGGCGGCAAGCCCTCGCCGGTCTTCGCCTCCGCGCGCTCGCGCTCCTTGCGCGAGGTCGAGGCGAACAGCAGGTTGCGCCGGCGCGGCGGTTCCGGAACCTCAGGTGGCGTCGGGGCTTCTGGCGCTGGCGGAGGCTCGACGCGTGGACGCTCCCGCGCGGCTGCTTCGTTCTGCCAGGGCGGCGGTCCTGCGGCCGGCAATGGCGGCGCCGGCTCGATCTTCTCTGCGCCCGGGTCAGGCGCGAGGCCGGGCGTTCCAGGGATCCCGAGACCCGGCAGCACGGGCCTGACCCGAACGTCCGATGGTGCGATTGATCCTGCCAGCCGGCGGGCAATGCCCTTCAGTTCCACGACCACGACGTAGAGGCCGGCCAGTAACAGTCCGGAGCAGACGCCGATGGTTCCGGAGATTATGAGGGTACTGCCGAGACTGAATTCCCTGACGGTGAAGCCAAACAGGATCGCAAGGAGGCCCGCCAAAACGGCGAAAATCCCAGCGATCAACAAAGCCAAGGTCATCGAACTCACCCCCGGCCGCGCATCCACACGCGACACTCGTCACGCCACGATACCGTCATCCGGTGTTCCACGCCAACGTCGAATTATAGCCTGCGTTCCTAAAGGAAAGGAAATCAGAGACTTATTCACATTCCCTTCAGCTACGGCTCGCTACTTTTAAGCTGCTCAGGAGTTGGTCGGATTTGCTGCGCTGCATCAGGAATTAGCCATAATGCCCAATTACTTGGTAATGGAACTGCGCTATAGGGATTCCGGGGAAGTGGCCCGCGCGCACCAGCAGGGCCAAGAGGGGATTCCGGGTCACCAATAGCCATGACATCCATCACGACTTCGGCGATCGACACGCCTCTGCGGCGCTCGGTTGAACGGACTTGCGACGATCTCGCCATGCTGGTGCTGGCTGCGGTCGCCGTCATTGCTGGCTTGACCTTCCGCGACTACGGGCTCGGCTGGGACGACTACACCCACGCCGAATATGCCGACCTGCTGCTGCGCATGTTCGGTTCCGGCTTCAAGGACACCGCGGCACTCTCGTTCGCCAATCTCTACATGTATGGCGGCGGCTTCGACATGGTCGCGGCCCTCCTGCACAAGGTGATTCCGCTCGAGCTGTTCGAGACGCGCCGTCTGGTCGGCGCCGTCGTCGGCGTGGTCGGACTTGCGGTGACGTGGCGGCTCGGCCGCCGTATCGGGGGCCCCCTTGCGGGACTTGCCTCACTCTTGCTGCTCGCGCTCTGCCCGATCTTCTACGGCCACATGTTCATGAACCCGAAGGATGCGCCCTTCGCGGTGGCCATGATCATCCTGATGCTGGGCCTCGTCCGGCTCGCCGAGGAATATCCGCAGCCTTCGCCGCGCACGATCTTGATCGTCGGCCTTGGTGCCGGCCTCTCGCTTGGCACCCGCATCCTGGGCGGACTTGCGCTGGTCTATGCCGTGATCGGCTTCATGCCGCTGTTCCTGGAGGAACTGCGCAGCGAGGGCCTGCGCGAGTCGATCCGACGCTTCGCCTATGTCGTCTACGTGCTCCTGCCTGGCCTCGTGCTCGGCTACCTCGTGATGGGGCTGATCTGGCCGTGGTCGATCATGGAGCCCGGCAATCCCTTCGAGGCGCTGACCTACTTCTCGCACTTCTTCGAGAAACCCTGGAAGGAGATGTTCGACGGCGCGATCGTATCCGTGCCCGACATGCCCTGGTCCTACCTGCCGACGCTGTTCGCACTTCAGTTGCCCGAGGTGATGCTGGTGCTGATGTTCGGCGCCGTCATCGGCACCTTCGCACTGCTGCCGCGTCGCGAGGTTCCCGCCCGCCGCAAAACCATCCTGCTGATGCTCACGCTCGCAGCGACGCTGCCGCTGGTGATCGCGATGGTGAAGCGGCCGGCGCTGTACAACGGCATCCGCCATTTCGTCTTCGTGATCCCGCCGATGGCGGTGCTCGGCGGCGTCGCCTTTGGCTGGGCCATGGAGCGCCTGCGCGCCAATCACCGCACCTGGCAGCCGGTCGTGCTCGCCACCTTCTGCTTTGGCCTTGCGCTCTCGCTCGCCGAGATGATCCGGCTGCATCCCTATCAATACACCCACTTCAACCACATCGCCGGCACCGTGCGCGGCGCCGACGACCGCTTCATGCTGGATTATTGGGGTCTCGCGCTGAAGCAGGCCTCGGACGAATTGCGCGAGCAGCTGGTCGAACGCCAGGAAGTGCCGCCGCGTAACCGCAAGTGGAAAGTCGCCGTGTGCGGTCCGCAGCGTCCCGCCCAGGTCGCGCTCGGCCCCGACTTCACCATCGGTTGGGATTCCAATGCCGCCGATTTCGCCATGACGCTCGGTGAATTCTACTGCAAGGGCCTCACCGCGCCCGTGCTGGTCGAGATCAAGCGCGACGACGTGGTGTTCGCCCGCGTCTACGACATCCGCGGCAGCAGCATTTCCAGCCTGCTCTCGATCCCTGCGCCGTAAGATTCTTCTCTCCCGAGCCGGAGTGCCGTAGCCCGGATGGAGCGAAGCGAAATCCAGGGACCGGTCCCGCATTCCGCTTCGCTCCATGCGGGCTACGCTGGACTGCCGCGCTTTCAGCGCCTTGCCGCCAGCTACCACCGAGACTACCCTCCCTCCCCGCAACAACGATGTTCGGAGAGATCAGCCATGTCGCCAGCGGAAGCGCGCCTGAAGGAAGTGCCGTCGAACATGACGGAGGCCGAGTGGCAGCAACGGGTCAATCTCGCCGCCTGCTATCGCCTCGTTTCACTCTACGGCTGGGACGATTTGGTCGACACCCACATCTCCGCGCGCGTGCCCGGCCCCGACCATCATTTCCTCATCAACCCCTACGGGCTGATGTTCGACGAGATCACGGCGTCGAGCCTCGTCAAGGTCGATCTACACGGCAACCAGCTCTCCGAGAGCGAGTACAGCATCAACCCCGCCGGCTTCACCATCCACTCGGCGATCCACGAGGTGCGCGAGGACGCGATGTGCGTGCTTCATCTCCACACCCTCGACGGCACCGCGGTCTCGAGCAGCGCCGAAGGCCTGCTGCCGCTGAACCAGACCGCCCAGCTCGTCACCCACGACCTCGCCTATCACGACTATGAAGGCATCGCGCTCGACCACGACGAGCGGCCGCGGCTGCAGAAGGACCTCGGCGACCACAACCACATGCTGCTGCGCAACCACGGCACGATGACGGTCGGCCGCTCGGTCGCCTCGGCCTTCGAGCGCATGTACCACCTCGAGCGCGCCTGCTCGATGCAGGTGCGTACACGCGCGCTGGGCACGCCGGTGTATCCGGTCGACGATGTCGCGATCGACAAGAACACCGAGCTGCTCGCCAACCGCGACCGTGCCGAATTACGCGCGACCAACCTCGTGTGGCCGCCGCTGTTGCGCAAGCTCGACCGCGAGCTTCCGGGATACCGGTCTTGAGATTTTCCGGATTTGGTGTAGGGTAGCGGTCAACGAACCTCTACGCCTTTTGGAATGAAACGCCGCCCAATTCCGGGCGGCGTTTTTATTTGGTGCGCTTCGTAGGGTGGGTTAGCGAAGCGTAACCCACCATGCTTCCGTGATCGCGGGAAGAAGTTGGTGGGTTACGCCCAGCGACTGCGCTTCGCGCAGCCGCGGGGCTAACCCACCCTACGCAGTCACTTCACCTCGGCCAGCGCCGCGAGGATGCGCGCCCAGGAACGGATGCCTTTCTGGAAGCTGCGGAGGTCGTACTTCTCGTTCGGCGAGTGGATGTTGTCGTCGTCGAGGCCGAAACCGACGAGCAGCGAGTCGAGCCCCAGCGTACGCTTGAAGTCCGCAACGATCGGGATCGAGGCGCCCGATCCCATCAGCACGGTCTCCTTGCCCCATTCCTCGGTCAGCGCGGTCTTGGCCGCGGCGAGCGGCTTCATGTTCCAGTCGAGCGCAATCGCAGGCCCGGCAGAGTGGTCGCCGAACTCGACCTTGCAGTCTCCCGGAATGCGCGCCGTCACGTACGCACGGAACGCCTTGCGGATCTTTTGCGGATCCTGCCCTTCGACCAATCGGAATGACACCTTGGCCGATGCGTGCGACGGGATCACCGTCTTCGAGCCCTCACCGATATAACCGCCCCAGATGCCGTTGACATCACAGGTCGGACGCGTGGAAGCCTGCTCGACGAGGAGCCTGCCCTTCTCGCCGGCCGGTATCGATAGCCCAACAGGCTTGAGGAACGTGTCCGGCGTGAAGTCGAGCTTCTTCCACTGCGCGAGAATGTCCGGCGGCGTATCCTTCACCCCGTCATAGAAGCCGGGGATGGTGATACGGTTGTCATCGTCGAACAGCCCGCCGAGAATCTTGGTCAGCACCCGGATCGGGTTCATCGCGCTGCCGCCGAACACGCCGGAATGCAGGTCGCGATTGGCCGCGGTGATCTTGAGCTCCTCGTAGAGCAGGCCGCGCAGCGAGGTCGTGATCGCCGGCGTGTCGCGGTCCCACATGCCGGTGTCGCAGACCAGGACATAGTCCGCCTTAAACTCGTCCTTGTTGGCTTCGATGAAGGGCACGAAGTTCTTCGAGCCGACTTCTTCCTCGCCTTCGATCAGGAACGTGACGTCGATCGGCAGCGATCCCGTCACCTTCTTCCAGGCGCGGCAGGCCTCGACGAAGGTCATGACCTGGCCCTTGTCGTCCTCGGCGCCGCGCGCCACGATGATCTTACGGCCGTCGGCATGGTCGGTCACAACGGGCTCGAACGGCGGACGGTGCCAGAGCTCGAGCGGATCGACCGGCTGCACATCATAGTGGCCGTAGAACAGCACATGCGGCCGGCCGCCCGCGACGCTCTTGCCGACGACCGCGGGATGGCCGGCGGTCGACCTCACTTCAGTCGCAACGCCGAGGCTCGCGATGTCCCTGGCAAGATGCTCGGCCGCTGCCTTGCAATCGGCCGCGAAGGCCGGATCAGCGGAGATCGACTTGATCTGCAACAGCGAGAACAGGCGCTCCAGGCTGTTGTCGAACTCCTTGTCGATGTGGTCGAGCACGGATTGAAGCTGCGCATTTGCCATTGGTCGTATTCCCTGCGTTCGAATCCCAAGACGTCGGGGCTCAAGATGTCTTCTCAAGAACTATCGGCTTTTAGCGCTGCCGCGGCGTCGGGGCCAGCCGCAACCGGCGGATGCCGGATGTGCCATGCGAGACTAGCTGCGAGGATCGCCGTGGCGACGAGGTTATTGCCCCAGGCCTGAAAGACATTGGGAAACCACGGCAGCGCCAGCAGCATGAGGATGCCGGCGGCGCCAAGAGCGAGCCAGGTTCCCAGGCGCACGTTGGCCCGCTCGTCGAAGGCGGCACGATGCATCAGCACCGTCATCGGGAAGAACAGCCACATGAAGTAGTATTGCCGCGCCAGGGGCGACGCCACCGTCATCAGGCAGAACAGGATGCCGAGCTCCTCGGCGTCCGAGCGCGCCGTACGCAGCGCTTGCCGTGGCATGACCGCGACGAAGCCTAGGCCGAGCAACGCCGACAGCGCCAGCACGATCCAGTTCGCCGTCCTGTAATCGACGTCGATGACATTCATTGTGCGCGGCGGCTTGCTGGGGTCCTCCTGATTGTAGTTGATGGGCCGGACCAGCCGGTGCGTGACGGCAATGAGTGACTGGTTCACCCACGACCAGTTCTGCTCGTCGCGCTGGCCAAATCCTTTTTCCGAACTCGATCCGACCATGCCCTGATACCAGGTCTTGACCTCGGCGGCGTTGCGCTCGAAGCCGCGAATGGGGCCCGGCACGACATAGAGAAGTATGCCGGTGAAGGCGACTGTCGCGACGGCGGCTCCCCAGTTTCGCCGCCAGACCAGATAGGGCAGCACCGCAATTGGAAACACCTTGATGGCGGTGGCGAGCGCGAACATGAAGCCTGCGAGCCAGGAGCGCTGATGCTGCAAGCTCCAGAAGCCGTAGAGCATCATCGCCAGCAGGACGAGGTTCGGCTGGCCAAGATCGAACATGTCGAACACGAAAGTCACGGTGACGAGAGCGGGCAGCGCCTCCAGCCAAGGGCCGGGCCTGCGGCCCGAACCGGTCATGGCATTGGAGAGCATCCCGGTGTACCACCACGCCGCAATATTCAGGATCGACAGCACGCTGTAGAGCGCGATCTTGCCGAACCAGCTCGGGATCGCCAGCAGGATCGCCGGCAGCGGTGGGTAGATGAACTCGAAGTACTCACGGATGTCGCCGGGATAGAGCGGCCCACCCTTCAAGACTTGCTGCCCGGCCCAGTACCACAGGCCGTAGTCCTTGGTCTTGCCGTGACCGAAGATCTCGGGACCAAGGACGTCGGCAGCCAGGATGAAGCAGCAGAGCAGGAAGAGCAGGTCGAGCGGCGCACGTAGCGACAGGCTTCGGAATGCGCCGGGTCGGACGAAAGATTCAGGTGAGGTCACGGTGTGGTCCAGTCAGGGGCCATAGCACCTAGCAGACCGACGGACGCTTGGAGAGTCCTGATCACCTGAATTTGTGGTGTTCAGCCTCGCCCAGCGTGTGGGCAATCGCATCTCAACACCCGCGGAATCTCGTCATGCCCGTGCTTGTGCCCTGGCATCCACGTTCTTCGAACTGCAGGTGAGGCGTGGATTGCCGGGACAAGCCCGGCCACGACGCTGTGGAGGCTTTAGTGCCTCAAATCTAGCTTGACTGCCTACCTGCGCAGCAAGCCACCGAGCGCGCCGCGGACCAGCGTGCGGCCGATCGAGCCGCCAAGCTGGCCGGCGACCGACTTGCCGATGTTGGCGGCCATCCCCCCGATCACCTGATTGGTGACCGATCGGGTCATGTCACGCGCGATGACCTGGCCCGTGGAGAGGCGGCCGCGCTTGACGTTGGTGCCGAAGATGGTGCCGACCATAGAGCCGATCTGGCCGAGGATGCCGCCGCCTCCACCACCCGCCGAAGCATCCGCAGTGGCAGCCGTGCCGGCAATGCGCTTCTGGATCATCTCGTAGGCGGACTCTGCATCAACGGCGGTGTCGTATTTGCCCTTCACCGGGCTTGCATCCATGATCGCCTTGCGCTCCTCCGGCGTGATCGGTCCGATCCGGGCCGACGGCGGCCGGATCATCACCCGCTCGACCATCGCCGGCGTGCCGTTGCCTTCGAGAAAGGACACCAGCGCCTCGCCCTTGCCGAGCTCCATGATCACCTTGGCAGTGTCGAGCTTCGGGTTGGGCCGGAAGGTCTGGGCCGCGGCGGCGACCGCCTTCTGGTCGCGCGGGGTGAAGGCGCGCAACGCGTGCTGCACCCGGTTGCCCAATTGTCCGAGCACACGATCGGGTACGTCGACCGGGTTTTGCGTCACGAAATAAACGCCGACACCTTTCGAGCGGATCAGGCGCACCACCTGCTCGATCTTGTCCATCAGCGCCTTGGGCGCGTCGTTGAACAACAGATGCGCCTCGTCGAAAAAGAAGACCAGCTTCGGCTTGGGCAGATCACCGGCCTCGGGCAGCTCCTCGAACAGCTCCGACAGCATCCACAGCAGGAATGTCGCGTAAAGCCGTGGGCTCTGCAGCAGCTTGTCGGCGACGAGGATGTTGACCATGCCGCGGCCGTCACGGTCAGTCTTCATGAAGTCTTTCAGCGTCAGCGCCGGCTCGCCGAAGAATTTGGTGGCGCCCTGGTTCTCCAGCACCAGGAGCTGGCGCTGGATGGTGCCGACCGTGGCCTTGGTGACGTTGCCAAAACCCTGCGCCGCCTTCTTGATCTCGGCAAGCGGACTCTCCTCGGCATCCGCCCCCTTCTTGCCGGCATCGGGCACGATGGCATCGAGCAGCGCGCGCAGATCCTTCATGTCGATCAGCGTCAGCCCATTGTCGTCGGCGACGCGGAAGGCGACGTTGAGCACGCCTTCCTGCACGTCGTTCAGGTCGAGCATACGTGCGAGCAGCAGCGGGCCCATTTCCGTGACGGTCGCCCGCACCGGGTGGCCCTGCTCGCCGAAGACGTCCCAGAACACCGTCGAGAACTGGTCGGGCTGGAACGTCAGCCCCATCTCGGTGGCGCGCTTGACGATGAAGTCCGCGGGCACGCCAACCTCGGAGATGCCGGAGAGGTCGCCCTTGATGTCGGCCGCGAACACCGGAACACCGGCGCGCGCAAATCCTTCCGCCATGACTTGCAGCGAGACCGTCTTGCCGGTTCCGGTTGCACCCGTGACGAGGCCGTGGCGATTGGCGAACGCCAGCGTCAGCCATGCCTGCTCGTTTCCTTTACCGACGAAGATCTTGTCGTCGGTATCGCCGAGCTTGCTGTCCTGTGCGGTCATTATTCCCTGATCTCTCTGCCGTGTTTCGCATATCGAAACTCGAATGCACCAGTTCCGTAGTTTAACGCATGTCGTGCGCTGATTGAAACCATTCAACGCGCTCCGGGCATCGACATCGCCGGAAATGTGCGGGTGACATCCGCCGAAAGTAGGAACGACGCGTTCGCATCGCGGCATTTCTTTGCCGATTTCATCTCCGCTCTTGCATCACTGCAACACTTCTCGCGCGTTCGAGAATGAATCGGAACGTTGATGGCGTTCATCGCTTGTATTTCACATCACACCGGCTCAAGATCATTTTCGAAAGCAATACTCCGGCATGTGAACCGGCTGAGGGGCGGCCATATGGACGAGCTAATCGGGCGGCTGGCGACAAACGCCAGCATAGATAGTGCTGTCGCCGAAAAGACCGTCGGCATTATCCTGGGCTTCCTCCGCAACGAGGGTCCTTCCGACAGCGTCCAGGTACTGATCGACCAGATTCCAGGTGCAGAAGCGGCAATCGAGGCGTCCCGCAGCGGCGGGGGACTGTCGCGGCTGATGGGCGGCGGCCTGATGGCGGTCGGCACGCGCCTGATGGGCCTCGGACTTGGCATGTCCGAGATTCAGAACATCGCCCGTGAACTTTTTCGCTTCGGCCGAGACAAAATCGGAGCGGATCAGATGGGCAAGATCATCGCGGGGACCCCGGGCCTCAGCCAGTTCGCCTGACGCCTGCGCATTTCACATCGAGTATCATGACATATCCGATCTCCGAGATTGAGGGCCTGTCGGCCTTTGCCGCCAACAAGTTGAAGGCGCAGGGTATCCGCACCACCGACGCGCTGCTCGAGGCGGCCTCGACCGTGAAGGGCCGCAAAGCGCTCTCCGCCAAGACCGGCATCAGCGAGCAGTTGCTGCTGGAATGGGCGAACGTCTCCGACTACATGCGCATCCCCGGCATGGGCCGGGCCAAGGTCGGCCTGGTCCGCGCCGCCGGCGTCACCACCGTGCGCGAGCTCGCCTACCGAAATCCGGCAAGGCTTGCCCAGAGCATGCGGGACGCCAACGAAAAGAAAAAGCTGCTCCGCATCCTGCCCTCGGAGAAGTCGGTCGGCGACATCATCGCCAAGGCGAAAAAGCTGCCGCCGAAGATTTCGTATTGATCTAGGGACAAGTCTGGGCAGATAGAGCACCGCTCCTTCCCGGTCATTGCGAGCGCAGCGAAGCAATCCAGAGTCTCTCCGCAGCGGCAGCCTGGATTGCTTCGCTGCGCTCGCAATGACGGAGTGTGGGCAAGAGCATCGCGCCCTCACGGGACCCGGAGCACATTGGGCAACTGGATCGCCCCCCAATCCCGCCTTGAATCCCCCCTCCCCGACCGCTAAAGCGGGCCGCATGAATGCCTCGCCCTCCCCATCCGTCCCGGCGGCCGGTTCAGTCGGGCCTGACGTGCTGCGGACGCTACTGGAGCGGCCGATCCCGGCGGTGATGGGCGTGCTCAACGTCACCCCGGATTCATTCTCCGACGGCGGCGAATTCATCGCGCCCGAGCAGGCACTCGCGCGGGCACGGGCGATGATCGAGGCCGGGGTCGACATCATCGATATCGGTGCCGAATCCACCCGGCCCTACAAGGGCGCCCGGCCGGTCACGGCGGAAGACGAGCTGGCACGGCTGAGCCCGGTGCTGTCGGACATCGTGGCGCTCGGCGTGCCCGTCTCGATCGACAGCATGAAGGCGGAGGTGGTGGCCTTCGCGCTCACCCAGGGCGTAGTGATCGCCAACGACGTCTGGGGCCTGCAGCGCGATGCCGGCATGGCGCCGATAGTGGCCGCGAGGAGCGTCCCCGTCATTGTCATGCACAACCGCGACAGCGTCGATCCCGCCATCGACATCATTGCCGACATGAAGGCGTTCTTTCAGCGCTCGCTGAATATCGCGGCACAAGCCGGCATCGCCCGCGACAAGATCGTGCTCGATCCCGGCATCGGCTTCGGCAAGACGGCCGAACAGAGCATGATTGCGCTGGCGCGGCTTCGCGAGCTCGACATGTTCGGCCTGCCGATCCTCGTTGGTGCCTCGCGAAAACGCTTCATCGCCTCGGTGTCGCCGTCGGAGCCGACAGAGCGGCTCGCCGGCTCGATCGCGGCGCATCTGATCGCTGCACAGCGCGGCGCGAAAATCATCCGGACCCATGACGTCGCCGAGACCTTGCAGGCCCTGCGAGTGGCGCACGCAATCGAGAGCAAGCCATGACCGATACGATCTTCGTGAGCGGCCTGTCGATCCATGCCCGCCACGGCGTGATGGAGCACGAGACCGAGGTCGGCCAGCGCTTCGTCATCGACCTCGAGCTCTATACCGACCTGTCGGAGCCTTCGCGCTCTGACCGGCTTTCCGATACTGTGTCCTACGCCGACGTCGTGGCGACTACTACGGCAGCCTTCAAGAACACCAATTACAAGCTGCTGGAGCGCGCGGCCGGCGCGGTGGCCGACGCCATCCTGTCGCACTTCCCGCGCATCCGTGCGGTCAAGATCACCGTGCACAAGCCGCATGCGCCGATCGCCGCGATCTTCGACGACGTCGGCGTCATGCTGACGCGCTCGCGGCACCCCTGACATGGCAAGCGTCCTGATCGCGCTCGGCGGCAATGTCGGAGATGTCCGCGCGACGTTCCAGAAGGCGATCGCCCATATCTGCGGTATGGCGCAAGCCGCGATGATCGCCCGCTCGTCGGACTATGCGACGCCGCCCTGGGGCGACGAGGACCAGGATCCCTTCATCAACGCCTGCGTCGAGATCGAGACCGATCTCGATCCGCACGCGCTGCTGTTCGTGATGCAGAAGGTCGAGCAGAAATTCGGCCGCACGCGCGACAAGGAGCGGCGTTGGGGGCCGCGTACGCTCGATCTCGACATGATCGCGTATGACGATGTGTCGTTTCAGAAGCCCGATCTGACCCTGCCGCATCCGCGCCTGTTCGAGCGCGCCTTTGTGCTGGTGCCGCTGGCCGAGATCGCGCCCGACCGCGTGATCGCCGGCATTCGTGTGCGCGATGGGCTAGCCAGCGTCTCGACGCAAGGCATTGAGCGGCTTCCGGATACCGGTTAATCAAAAACAACCGTTTGCAGGGACGGCCGGCCGTGGCAATTTCGACTGCGAACAACAAGATTTTCGGGAGCCCCTCGCCGCATGACCTCCACGACTGACGACCTGCCGCTGGCGGCGGATTTTCCCAAGGCCACCGTCGAAGACTGGCGCAAGCTGGTCGATGGCGTGCTGAAGGGCGCGCCGTTCGAGAAGCTGGTCGCCAAGACCTATGACGGAATCAAGATCGATCCGCTCTATCCGCGCGCCAAAGGCGTTGCGCCCGTCGTGGGGCGGCCGGCGGCAGCGCCCTGGCAGATCATGCAGCGGATCGACCATCCCGATGCAAGTGCGGCGAATGCGCAGGCACTGACCGATCTGGAAAATGGCGCGACAGGGCTTGCGCTGGTGTTCGCCGGCGGCAATGCCGCTCACGGTTTCGGGCTGGAACCGACCGCAGACGCAGTCGCAAAGATCTTGAGGGATATCCATCTCGATGCCGGCATCGGGCTGGAGCTCGAGATCGGTCCGCAATCGCGGATGGCGGCGATCCACGTCGCGGAATATGTGAAGAGCAACGGCATCGATCCCGCGGCCTGCGACATCCGCTTCGGGCTCGACCCGCTCGCGGCCGGCGCCGTGTGGGGCCATAGCCCGTATACTTGGGATGAGATCGTCCCGGCCATCACCGACGGCATCAAGGGCCTCGCCGCGCTCGGCTTCAAGGGGCCGTTCGCATCGGCCGACGGACGCGTGATCCACGATGCCGGTGGCTCGGAGGTGCAGGAGCTCGCCTTCGTGCTCGCCTGCGGCACCGCCTATTTGCGCGCGATCGAAGGCGCCGGCGTTCCGCTGGAGCAGGCGCAAGGTATGGTCTATGCGCGGCTTGCCGCGGATGCAGATCAGTTTCTCACCATGGCAAAATTTCGCGCCTTGCGGCTGCTGTGGGCGCGTATCGAGACGGCGTGCGGGCTCACGCCAAAACCGCTGTTCATCGCCGCCGACACCGCCTGGCGCATGCTGACGCAGCGCGATCCCTATGTGAACATGCTGCGCGCGACCATGGCGACCTTTGCGGCCGGCCTTGCCGGCTCCAACGCGATCACCGTGCTGCCGCATACGCTGGCGCTCGGCCTGCCCGATCCGTTCGCGCGGCGCGCGGCGCGCAATACGCAGCTTGTGCTGCTGGAAGAGAGCAACCTCGCCAAGGTCAGCGATCCCGCGGCGGGCGCAGGCGGCATCGAAACGCTGACGGGCCAGCTCTGCGACGCAGCCTGGGCGCTATTCCAGGAGAGCGAGAAAGCCGGCGGCGCCTTCGCTGCGCTTCAGCAAGGCCTGTTCCAGAGCAAGGTGGCGGCCGCGCGAAAAACCCGTGACGCCAACATCGCAAAACGCCGCGACGTGCTGACCGGCGCCAGCGAGTTTCCGAACCTGCACGAGAACGAGACTGCGGTGCTGAAGGCGACGCCGATCGCGCTGGCGCCTTATGGCGAGCAAAAATACAAGTTCGACGCGCTGCCGCCGATCCGGCTGGCGGAACCGTTCGAGGCGCTGCGGGACAAATCCGATGCGGCCTTGAAGGCACACGGCGCGCGGCCGAAAGTGTTCTTGGCCAATCTCGGCACGCCCGCCGATTTCACGGCGCGCGCGACCTTCGCCAAAAGCCTGTTCGAGACCGGCGGCATCCAGGCCGTCGACAGCGAGGGCTTCGCCGATCCGGCCCAGTTAGTTGCAGCCTTCAAGGCCTCGGGCGCCGGGCTCGCCTGTCTTTGTTCCAGCGACAAGGTCTATGCGGAACACGCCGAAGCGGCGGCACAGGCCCTGCAAACCGCCGGGGCCCGACTTATCTATCTGGCAGGCCGCCCGACCGATGCCGAGGCGGCGCTGCGTGCAGCCGGCGTCACCGGTTTTGTCTTCGCCGGGGGCGACGCGCTTGCGACATTGCAAGACGCCTATCGACAGATGGAGCAGGCATGACCGAAGCCAGCAAACCAGTTTTCACCGGCGGCTGCCAATGCGGGGCAGTGCGCTTTGGAGTCACGACGGCGCCGAACAGGGTTTCGATCTGCCACTGCCGGATGTGCCAGAAGGCCAGCGGCGCACCGTTCGCCTCGTTTGCCGACATCAACAAGACGGACTTCGCCTGGACCAAGGGGCAGCCGTCGTTCTTCCGCTCCTCCTCCATCGCCGAGCGCGGCTTTTGCGCCGCCTGCGGCACGCCGCTGAGCTTTGGCCGCATCGACGGCGACCGCATCGAGATCATGACCGGCGCGTTCGACCGCCCCGACCACGTGGTGCCGACGCGACAGTTCGGCTCCGAGTCCCGTCTCGGCTGGGTGGTCGGGATCGCCAATCTGCCGAGCCAGACCACGCAGCAGAATTACGGACCGGAAAAGATGGCGACCATCGTCAGCCATCAGCATCCGGATCATGATTGAGGCGCCGCCATGTTTCAGCTGCTCGGACAAACGTTGCTCGGTCTGGCAGAATGGAAAATTGGAAAGCTGTTCGCGCGGCTGCTTGGGACGGGACCGGCCAAATTACTCAGAGCCGCTTGGACGATCCCGTCTACAAGAAAAATGTGCAAGAACTGATTGAGCGCAATCGCAGGTTTGAGGATTCCGAGGAATGACCCGCATTCCCAATTTCGCCGATGTCGCCTTCGAGCGAGCCGCCACCGGCGCCCCGACCGGCAGCGCCGAGCCGTGGCTGACGCCCGAGGGCATTCTGGTGAAGCCCGCTTATAGTGAGGCCGATCTGGCCGGACTCGACTTCCTCGAGACCTATCCGGGCATCGCGCCTTATCTGCGCGGCCCCTACCCGACCATGTATGTCAACCAGCCCTGGACCGTGCGGCAATATGCCGGCTTCTCCACGGCGGAGGACTCCAACGCGTTCTACCGCCGCAATCTCGCGGCGGGACAGAAGGGCCTTTCGGTCGCTTTCGACCTCGCCACTCATCGCGGCTATGACAGCGACCATCCACGCGTCGGCGGCGACGTCGGCATGGCCGGCGTTGCCATCGATTCCATCTACGACATGCGCACGCTGTTTGCGGGGATTCCGCTCGACCAGATGAGCGTGTCCATGACCATGAACGGCGCTGTGCTGCCGATCCTCGCGCTCTACGTTGCGGCCGCCGAGGAACAGGGCGTGCCGCCGGAGAAGCTCTCAGGGACCATTCAGAACGACATTCTGAAAGAGTTCATGGTGCGCAACACCTACATCTATCCGCCCGCGCCTTCGATGCGGATCATCTCGGACATTTTTGCGTATACCTCGCAAAAAATGCCGAAATACAATTCGATCTCGATCTCCGGCTATCACATGCAGGAGGCAGGGGCGACGCAGGACCTCGAGCTCGCCTATACGCTGGCCGATGGCGTCGAATATCTTCGCGCCGGACTTGCGGCGGGCCTCGATGTCGACCGCTTCGCGCCGCGCCTGTCGTTCTTCTGGGCGACCGGGATGAACTTCTTCATGGAAGTGGCCAAGATGCGCGCGGCGCGGCTGCTCTGGGCGAAGCTGCTAAAGCCCTTCAATCCGAAGGATCCGCGCTCGCTGTCACTGCGCACGCACTGCCAGACATCCGGCTGGTCGCTGACCGCGCAGGACGTCTTCAACAACGTGATGCGCACGACTGTGGAAGCGATGGCGGCGACGCAGGGTCACACCCAGTCGCTGCACACCAACGCGCTCGACGAGGCGCTGGCGCTGCCGACCGATTTCTCCGCGCGTATCGCCCGCAACACCCAGCTCTTTCTGCAGCAGGAGAGCGGCACCACCCGCATCATCGACCCCTGGGGCGGCTCGTATTATGTCGAGCGTCTCACCCGCGACCTCGCCGCAAAGGCCTGGAGCCACATCCAGGAGGTCGAGGAGCTCGGGGGCATGGCCAAGGCGATCGAGGCCGGCCTACCAAAGCTGCGCATCGAGGAAGCCTCGGCCAAGACCCAGGCCCGCATCGATGCCGGCAAGCAGGCGGTGATCGGCGTCAACAAATACAAGCCGACCGACGAAGCTCCAATCGATATCCTCAAGGTCGACAATACCAATGTCCGCCGGCTCCAGATCGACAAGCTGACGCGGCTGAAGTCCGAACGCAACCAGAAGGACGTCGAGGCCGCGCTCGCCGCGCTGACGCGCTCGGCCGGCGAAGGCAACGGCAATCTGTTGGCGCTCGCCATCGACGCTGCGCGCGCGAAGGCAACCGTCGGCGAGATCTCGGACGCGATGGAGAAGGTGTTCGGCCGGCACCGCGCCGAGATCAAATCCATTACCGGCGTCTACAAGCGGGAGGCGTCCAGCATGGGCAACCGGGTCGAGAAGGTTCAGGCGCTGATCGACGCCTTCGAGGAGGCCGAAGGCCGCCGTCCGCGCATCCTGGTCGCAAAAATCGGTCAGGACGGTCACGACCGCGGCCAGAAGGTGATCGCGTCGGCCTTCGCCGATATCGGCTTCGACGTCGATATCGGGCCGCTGTTCGCGACTGCCGACGAAGCCGCGCGGCAAGCTGTCGAGAACGACGTCCACATCCTCGGCGTCTCCTCGCTCGCCGCCGCCCATCTCACCGCCGTGCCGGAGCTGAAGGCAGCGCTGAAGAAGCAGGGCCGCGATGACATCATGATCATCGTCGGCGGCGTAGTGCCGCCACAGGATTACGACGCGCTCTACGCGGCAGGCGCCGAAGCGATCTTCCCGCCGGGCACGGTGATCGCGGACGCGGCCGAGGAGCTGATCCGCAAGCTGAACGCCCGGCTCGGGCATAGCGAGGCGGCGGAGTAGGTCGCCATCGATCCTCGAAAGGACAGTGCGTGATATTTTCCGCGCCAGCGTTGATGCGCGCGCTAACTTTGGTCGCAGCCTGCAGCGCGTTGTTGGCGACCGCCCATGCTGCCGACCCCAAGCCCGACGCGGTCATCAAGACCAAGAGCATCGAGGCCCGCGTCTTCCTCGACGACAAGATCAAGTTCGATGCAGCGCTGGCGGCCGACTGCCTGGCGGAAGGCAAGAAGTGGATCGACAAGAACGCGGCAGAAGCCGCCGCCTCGCGCAAAGAGGATCCGCAGTTCTTCAGGGACGGCGGCTGGGACTTTGAGCGCAAATATACGATCCGGTCCGTCGTCGCTGACCGCTATGTCAGCATTCTCCGCAACGACTACATGGACACCCGCGGCGCCCATCCCAACTCCGACGTGAACACGATCCTGTGGAACAAGGCCGAGAACAAGCGCATCTCCATCCGCCCGTTCTTCACCGAGACCGCCGACAACGGCCCGGTCATGAAGGCAATGATGAAGGCGGTGATCGCCTCATTGAAAATCGAGAAGAAGAAGCGCGGCGCCGGCGAGACCGCGACCGACGAATGGTTCAAGAGCGTGGAGCCGAGCCTGCTCAAGATCGGCGCGGTGACGCTCGCGCCGTCAACCGACGCGGGCAAGAGTTCCGGGCTCACGTTCCACTACCCGCCCTATGCGGTCGGTCCCTACGCCGAGGGCGAATATGTCGCGTTCGTGCCGTGGGAAACGCTGAAGCCTTATCTCAGCGCGGAAGGCACCCGTATCTTCGGCGGCGCGCGGCCGAAGAGCGACGCGGACGAACCGCAGTGATCGTGTTTTGAGCAGCGACTAGCTCACTCACCGCTGGTAGCGCTACCTTGCGGCCGCGCTGCAAAGCCGACTAGAATGTCACCATTGACAAGAGCGCCCGAAATCATGGGCGCCGCTGGGAGGCTTTCATGTCCAAGATTACGCGCCGCACCTTTGCGGCTTCATCTGCCGCAGTCGCGGCATCCGCCGCATTCGGCCTCACACCCGCGCGTGCGCAAGCCTACCCGGCGCGGCCCGTCACCGTCATCGTGCCCTGGGGCGCGGGTGGCGGCACTGATGCGACTGCGCGCATTGTCGCAGCGCTGCTGGAGAAGGATCTCGGCCAGCCCTTCAACGTGGTCAATCGCACCGGCGGCTCCGGCGTCGTCGGCCATACCGCGATCGCGACCGCGCAGCCCGATGGCTACACCATCGGCATGCTCACGGTCGAAATCTCGATGATGCACTGGCAGGGGCTGACCGAACTGGCGCCCAAGAGCTACACCCCGCTGGCGCTAATGAACGAAGACCCCCCGGGCATCCAGGTCTCCTCCTCCTCGCCTTACAAGACGGTGAAGGAACTCGCCGAAGCCATCAAGGCGGCCCCTCCCGGCAAGTTCAAGGCTTCCGGCACCGGCCAAGGGGGCATTTGGCACCTCGCGCTGGTCGGCTGGATGCAGGCAATGGGCCTGCCCGCCAACCAGGTCGCCTGGGTGCCGTCGAACGGCGCCGCACCCGCGATGCAGGATCTCGCCGCCGGCGGCCTCGACCTCACCACCTGCTCGGTGCCGGAAGCCCGCGCCATCATCGAGGCCGGCAAGGCCAGGAGCCTTGCCATCATGGCGCCGGCCCGCAATCCGATCTTCAAGGACGTGCCGACGCTTAAGGAGGCGATGGGCATCGACTACGCGACCGGCGCCTGGCGCGGCATCGCCGGGCCGAAGAACCTGCCGCCGGAGATCGCAACGAAGCTCACCGCGGCGCTGCAGAAGGTCTACGACTCTGCCGAGTTCAAGGACTTCATGGGCAATCGCGGATTCGGCACCGTGTGGGGCGATGCCGGCCAGTTCGCAAGCTTCATGGACAAGGGCGACGCCCAAATGGGCGAAGCGATGAAGGCGGCGGGTTTGAGCAAGGCGTGATTTTGTCACCTCTCCCCGCTTGCGGGGAGAGGTCGAATTGAGCGCAGCGCAAATTCGGGTGAGGGGGAGTCTCCGCGAGTCCAGCTTTCACCGCGTTCGTGGACGCAGCCCCTCACCCCAGCCCTCTCCCCGCAAGAATGGGGCGAGGGAGAAGAAATCTCATAGGATTCTCCCATGCGCCTTCCCGACTCCGTCACGGGATCGTTTCTCGTCGCGCTCGGCACAGCAGCCGCCTATGGCGGCTGGCTGCTGCCGCCAGTGCCCGGGCAGCCGGTCGGCCCCAACATATTTCCGCTCGTGATCGGCATCGGACTTGCGCTGTGCGGGCTCGCAATCGTGTTCGGTATCGGTCACACCTTCGAGGAGACGGAAGAGCTGATCCCGCTCGAGGATGGCCAGGCAGCGGCTGCCCCACCGCCGCAAGGAAAGGTCTACGGCCTGCGCGCGCTGCTGCCGCCGGCGCTGCTGCTGTTCTACGTAGTGGCGGCCGACCGGCTCGGCTTCATCATCACCGCGGCGATCATGGTCTACGTCACCTCGACGGCGTTGGGGGCGAAGTGGAAGCTGGCGCTGCCGCTCGCAGCGCTGGCGCCCTTCGCCATCCACCTGATCTTCGGCAAGCTGCTGCGCGTGCCGCTTCCCGCCGGCCTGTTGCCGACGCCCTGGTGATCCCCATGATGAAAACCCTGATCGAAGCGTTCGCACTGATCTCCACCTGGGAGGTCATCATCGCGATGTTCGCAGCCTCCGTGTACGGGCTCGTGATCGGCTCGCTACCGGGCCTGTCGGCGACGATGGCAACCGCCCTGCTCGTCCCCGTCACCTTCTACCTCTCGCCGATCGCGGCGATTGCGACCATCGTGGCTGCGTCCTCGATGGCGATCTTCTCCGGCGACATTCCCGGTGCGCTGCTGCGCATCCCGGGAACGCCCGCCTCCGCCGCCTATGCGGACGAGGCTTACGCCATGACACGCAAGGGGCAGGCCGAGCTTGCGCTCGGGGCCGGCGTGTGGTTCTCGGCCGTCGGCGGCATTGCCGGCGTGCTGTCGCTGATGATCCTGGCGCCGCCGCTGGCCGAGATCGCGCTGTCGTTCTCGACCTTCGAGTATTTCTGGCTAGCGCTGCTCGGCCTGATGTGCGCGACGCTGGTGGCGCGCTCCTCGCCGGTGAAGGCGATCGCCGGCATGTTCCTCGGCCTGCTGGTCTCCTGCATCGGCATCGAAAATCCCGGCGGCGTGCCGCGCTTCACCTTCGGCCTCACCGATCTGTTCGGCGGCATCGAGCCGATCCCCGCGCTGGTCGGCGTGTTCGCGGTGGCCCAGGTGATGCGCGCGATGCTGACGCCCGAGCCGCCGCCGCTGCCGCGGCGCAAATTCGGAAGCATCATGGCCGGCCAGTGGAAGCTGACCAAGAAATACCATTGGCAGATGACGCGCGGAAACATCGTCGGCATCATCATCGGCGTGCTGCCCGGCGCCGGCGCCGACATGGCCGCCTGGGTGTCCTATGCGATGTCGAAGCGCTTCTCCAAGGAACCGGAGAAATTCGGCACCGGCCATGTCGAGGGCCTGGTCGAGGCCGGCGCCAGCAACAATGCCAGCATCGCCTCGGGCTGGGTGCCATCATTGCTGTTCGGCATCCCCGGCGACACCATCGCAGCGATCGCGATCGGCGTGCTCTACATGAAGGGGCTCAACCCCGGACCGACGCTGTTCACCGAGAAAGCGTCGAGCATGTACGCGATCTACCTGATGTTCATCATCGCGAACATTTTGATGATCCCGCTCGGCATCGCCATGATCCGGGTTGCCGCCTACATCCTGCTGGCACCGCGCGCCGCCATCATGCCAATCATCATGCTGTGCTGCGCGGTCGGCTCGTTCGCGATCGGCAACAACATGTTCGGCGTCGTCACCGTCGCCGCCTTCGGCGTGATCGGCTATGTCATGGAGGCGAACGGCTATCCCGTCGCCGCGATGGTGCTCGGCATCGTCATGGGCACCATGGTCGAGCAGGCTTTTGTCACGTCGCTGATCAAGTCGGACGGCAGCATTTTGCCGTTTTTCGAGCGCCCCGTGGCCGCGATCCTCGCCGCCATGGCGATCGGGGCGCTGCTGTGGCCGGTGATGGTCTGGGCGTGGCGGAAGCTGAAACCGGTGCGGACGGGGGTGGCGGCGACAGGCCGGTGATATCGGGCGGGCGGCCCTCGCCTGCTCCGCGCGGGCGTTGTAAAGCAGGGCATGGTTGAGAAAAAGCCTTCCCTGGACATCAAATCCCTCGCCCATGATCTCCGCGCCGGCAGCCGCGCGGCGCTCGCGCGCGCCATCACACTGGTCGAGAGCCGGCGCAGCGACCATCAGGCGCTGGCGCGCGAGCTGGTGCAGATGCTCTTGCCTGACACCGGCAGGGCGGTCCGCGTCGGCATCACCGGCTCGCCCGGCGTCGGCAAATCCACCACCATCGACGCGCTCGGCACCCATCTCATCGAGCACGGCCACAAGGTCGCGGTGCTCGCGGTCGATCCATCCTCGGCGCGCAGCGGCGGCTCGATCCTCGGCGACAAGACGCGGATGGCCCGGCTCTCGGCCTCCGACGACGCCTTCATCCGCCCCTCGCCGTCCTCCGGCACGCTCGGCGGCGTCGCCGCGAAAACGCGCGAGGCGATGCTGCTCTGCGAAGCCGCCGGCTTCGACGTTGTGCTGGTCGAGACCGTCGGCATCGGCCAGTCCGAGACGGCGGTCTGCGACATGACCGATTTCTTCCTGGCTCTGATGCTGCCGGGCGGCGGCGACGAGCTCCAGGGGATCAAGAAGGGTCTGGTCGAGCTCGCCGACATGATCGCGATCAACAAGGCCGACGGCGACAATCTCAAGCGCGCCAACATCACCGCCGCCGATTATCGCGGCGCGCTGCATATCCTGACGCCACGCTCCGAACATTGGCATCCGCCGGTCGAAACCTATTCGGCGCTGACCGGCGACGGCATCGCGAAGATCTGGCAAAAGGTCCTCGATCACCGCAAGGCGATGAATGCATCCGGCGACTTCGCCGCACGGCGCCGCCAGCAGCAGGTGAAATGGATGTGGTCGATGCTGGAGCAGCGCATGCTGGCGCGGTTGCGCAGCGAGGCGTCGGTGCGGACCAAGGTCCGGAAGATCGAGACTGAAGTGGCGGACGGCCATCTCACGCCGGCGCTCGCCGCCGAAAAGATCCTGGAGTTGCTGCAATGAGCGACAAGCTCCGCATTCTGCTCACCGGCTTCGGCCCGTTTCCCGGCGCGCCCTACAATCCGACCCAGCCGCTGGTCGCCCGGCTGGCGCAATTACGCCGTCCCGCACTCGACGATGCCGCGATCTCCAGCCACATCTTCCCGGTCACCTATGCTGCGGTGGACCGGCAATTGCCGGAGGTGCTCGCGAAAGAGAAGCCCGACGCTCTGCTGATGTTCGGCCTCGCCGCACGCACGCCCTATCTGCGCATCGAGAGCCGCGCGCGCAACGCCGTCACCATGCTGTGGCCCGATGCCGCAAACACCCGCTCGAGCAAACGCGGCATCGCCGGCCATGCGGACGCGATGATTTTCGGCCCGCACACCGCAAGGCTGCTGCGCGCCGCGCGCCTCACCGGCATCGACGCGCGCCCCTCGCGCGATGCTGGCGCCTATCTCTGCAACTACCTAAGCTGGCGCGCGATCGAAAACGTCAGGGCCGGCGGGCCGCAGCTTGCGGCGTTCATCCATATCCCCCTGCTCGCGCGCAGTGGCGCCGTGCGCCGCAAGGGCGCGCCGCGGATCACGCTCGAGGAACTGGTGGACGCCGGGGAAGCGATGCTGATGGAGATGGTACAGCTGGCACGGAAGGCGCGGAACACGACTGCGTAAACATTTAACCCTACCGCGAACAATCCTCACGCGACCAGCCGCCCTGCGCTACCAACCGCTGCGGACCCCCGCGTCCGCCGGAGGACGCGTCATGGACCTCAATCGCCGCCATCTCATCGGAGCTTCGACCGCGGGCATCGCCGGCGCGCTCGCGATACCAGCCGACGCCGCGCGTGCCGCGCCGCTGACGTCGCTGCTCGGCCGCGATGCCACGCAATATGGCGTGCGACCCGGCAGCAGCGAGGATCAGACCCGCGCGCTCCAGCGTGCGATCGACGAGGCCGCGCGAGCGCAGATGCCGCTGGCGCTGCCACCCGGCATCTACCGCAGTGGGTTGCTACGTTTGCCAAATGGCGCGCAACTGATCGGCGTGCGCGGCGCGACCAAGCTCATCTTCACTGGCGGGGCCTCGGCCATCCAGAGCGACCGCTCCGATTCAATTGGGCTCACCGGTCTCACCTTCGACGGTGGCGGCATTCCGCTGCCGACGCGGCGCGGGCTGATCCACGTGCTCGGCGGGCGCGACGTCCGCATCACCGGTTGCGAGATCACGGGGTCCGGCGGCAGCGGCATCTGGCTCGAGCAAGTCTCCGGCGACATCTCGGGCAACATCTTTACCAACATCGCGGTGACGGCGGTGGTGTCGTTCGACGCCAGAGGTCTCAGCGTCTCCCACAACACCATCACCGGCACCAACGACAACGGCATCGAGATCCTGCGCACGGCCATCGGCGATGACGGCACGCTGGTCACCGATAACCGCATCGAGGACATCAAGGCGGGCCCCGGCGGCTCCGGCCAGTACGGCAACGCCATCAACGCGTTCCGCACCGGCAACGTCATCGTGCGCGGCAATCGCATCAAGAACTGCGATTACTCCGCCGTGCGCGGCAACTCGGCCTCGAACATCCACATCACCGGCAACAGCGTCAGCGACGTGCGCGAGGTCGCGCTCTATTCGGAATTCGCGTTCGAGGCCGCGGTGATCGCCAACAACATTGTGGACGGCGCCGCCGTCGGCGTCTCCGTCTGCAATTTCAACGAAGGCGGCCGCATCGCCGTGGTCCAGGGCAACATCATCCGCAATCTGATCCCGAAGCGGCCGATCGGCACCGCGCCGGATGACGATGCCGGCATCGGCATCTACATCGAGGCGGATTCATCGGTCACCGGCAACGTGATCGAGAACGCGCCGTCCTACGGCATCGTCGCCGGCTGGGGCAAATATCTCCGCGACGTCGCCATCACGGGCAACGTGATCCGCAAGGCAATGGCCGGCGTCGGCGTGTCCGTCGTGCCCGGCGCCGGCACCGCGCTCGTCAACAACAACATGATCTCGGAAACCCCGCGCGGCGCCGTAGTCGGCCTCGATCACGCGCGCGCGGTAACGTCCGACCTGTCGGTGGACGGCGCCCAGCGGTTTGCGCAATTGGTCGTCGGCGGGAATGCGGTGCGGCGGTAGCTGCCGTTCCTCGCCTCCGGCTCCCAAACGTTAGAACGCGTTCCGCAGCAGCGGGTACTTCGCTTCGAGGCCGTCGAGGCTGAAGGTGAACTCAACCAGGCGCTCGGGGGCGGCGACAATTTCGGCCGCCGGCGGGGAGAACTGCGGCAGAAGCGCCGCCATCGCGGCCAGCGCCTTGGGCGCTGCCATCGCGGGCGGCACCTTGGGCCCTGTCATTGCCACGGGCGCGGTGGGCGGCGCCATGGCAGCAGGCACTTCGAGCGGTGCCATCGGGGCCGGCGCGGCGACCGGCGTAGGCGGGGCTTCGGAGATTTCGGCGAGAACGCCCGGCTTGGGATCGAGCCTGACCGGCACGGCGGTCTCGGGGGCGATGTGCACGGCCTTCGGTTGCACGGTCTGCGCCTGCTGCTCGCGCGGAAACATGCGGGGCATTGTCGCCGGCGACCAGCCGAATGCGGGCGACACGCTCGCGGCCGCCGTGGCGACGTCAGCGCCGGTGGCAAGCGCGCGCCAGGTCTGGACCGCGAGCTTGGCTTCCTGGATGTTTTCGAGAAACGCGATCTCGGAGTGATAGCGGCGCCAGCGCCCGGTTTCGAACATCTCGGAGAGATGCACCAGCCGCTGCTCGGCGAGAGCGCACCAGCGTGCCGCAATGTCGCGGCCAATGGCCACGTCGCGAACAGCCTCTTGGCGATGTGTCATAAATCAGCCCGTCAGGAGAAAATACGGACGCGACGCAACGCACACGAATCAATTTAGACGCGACGTGAATATTTTGTGGAAAAGTTTTGACTTGTCCAGCAACGACGATGTTTTCGTCGCCAAACTCCGTAGTCGTGCGGAGATTCAATGGGATTTGGAGTCAAGCTTCGCACAAGCGTAGCGCGCTTGCGGCGTGCCGGCAGAGCGGTGGGGATGAGGGAGTCATGATCTCTCAACCGGAAGCTGATCTCGTGCAGGGCTTCGAGGAATCGGACGTCCGAAAAGAAAAGACCCGTCCGGGGGGACAACCGGACGGGTCGAGCCATATGGGCGCTTGGGGTGGATGGGCGCTCGCGCCTGATATGACTTATGGGGAGGGATAACCGCTCCCACATAATTTGGTCGTGGCAGCGGGCCGAACGTTCAATGCGGCGTTTGATTTTTCGACCTTCGCGCGGCGCGCAAAGTTGTCGCAGTCGCTATCGCGTCGCCGGACTATCCGCCTGAGAAACCGTGGCTTTATCCTCGGTGCTCGACAACGAAGGTTGCTCTAATGCGCGGATGCCAGGCCCGTCGCGACGCTTCTCGATATCTTCACGTTTTGTTGTACCGGACGCGGCTGCGACCGGCGTCGCGCCGGCGGCGGGAACGGCCATGACCGCGGCAAACGCGTCGGCCTCGCCATCGCCGAAGAGATCGTCGCGCCCGGGTGAACCGAGGTCACGCGCCGTCTTCGCCAGCGTCGTGCGCAGCGCTTCCGGCTTCAAGGCGTAGTTGCGCTCGAGCAGCAGCGCCGCGACGCCGGAGACATAGGCGGCCGAGAACGAAGTACCCGACGTCATCTGGTATTTGCCGTCAGGCGCGGGGAGGACGATATCGACGCCGGGGGCCGCGACCGCGATGTAGTTGCCACGGTTGGACGCGGTGAACAGCCTGTCCTGCTGGTCGGTCGCGCTGACCGCGATCACGTTGGGATTGGCGGCCGGATAGAGCGGCGGGGACTTCGCGCCGGCATTGCCGGCGGCCGCGATCAGCACCAGGCCACGCGCGGCGGTCGCGGCGATGGCCCGCTCGATCACCGCGTCTTTGGGGCCGGCAAAGCTCATGTTGACGATCTGCGCGCCATGCTCGGCGGCATAATTCAGCGAGCGCAAGATGATGTAGGACGAGCTCTCGGCCCCGCCGGTGGTGCCGCCGAAGGCGCGGATGGCGATGATGCGCGCCTCGGGCGCGCTGCCCATCAGCTTGGCATGCGCCACGATGGCGCCGGCAATTCCGGTGCCGTGAATGTGCGGGCCCTCGGCGATGCCGAGCGCATCGAAATTGTCGGCAATGGAATTGGCAAGTTCCGGATGTTGGACGTCGATGCCGGAGTCGATGACGGCAACCGTCACATTGGCGCCATGCGCCAGCGCATGTGCCTGCGGCAGCCTGAGCTTGGCCAGCGCATATTGCGCGGGATCTCCCTCGGTCGGCACCGACGATTTCTGGTCCTGGAGCATGTAGCGGAAATTCGGCTGGACCGAGCGCACGCTGCCGTCCGCCGCGAATTCGCGCCGCACCGTCGCGGAGGGCCGGCCGTCGGTGATGCGGAACAGTCCGAACGTTGCCCCGATCAGCGGAAAATTCTCGGAGGACACGCGGGTCAGGCCATGGCGGCGCGCAAGCTCATCGGCCTGCGTCGACGACAGCCCGGCATCGATCTCGGCAACGAATTCGTTGGCAAAGGTGCGCAAGTCCGCGGCGACGGGCGTGTTGTTGCCGCGCCCCCTCCCGGCGGTCTTCTTGCCCGATTTACTCGAGCCATCGCCGCCCGCGTTCTGCTGCGCCAGGCATTCGCCGGCGGCGTCGCGATAGGCCGCGGTACAGGCGGGATAGAGGTTCGGGGAGTAGCGCGCATAAGGCAGCACCGGCGTCGGCCCTATCCGCGCCGAAATCCTCGTCGTCACGATCGGACCTGGACCGCGGCCGACAGCCACCGCTCTGGCGGCAACACCGGGACTGACGCGTGCGGCGATGCCAGGTGAAATGGTCGGCATTCGGGAGGGGACGCTGATCGTGGGCGTGCGCATGATCGCCTGCGCCTGCGCAACCTCGACGCCGAGACAGGCGGCGAGCACAAGCGCGGCTGCGACCGACGAAGCCCAGGCCCCGGCTCTCACTCCATTTTCGGACTTGCGCGTCATCGGCTTGGAAGCGCTACGGCGCCGCGACGGCGAGGTTGACGAACTTCTCGCGCTGCATCTTGCCGAGCAGCGAGGCGAGTTCGTCCTGGCTCATCGCCTTGTCGAACTGGAGGCGGAACATGCCGCCCTTGGCATCACCGATGATCGAAGCCTGGTAGCCGTCGAGCAATGCCGTAATGTCGGCGACGCGCGCCTCGGGCGTAAAGCGCACCAGCGCGCGCGCCGGCGGGACGCTCGTGCCGAGGTCACGTGTGAGCGGAGCGCTGGTCGAGAGCGAAGCAGTCTGGAAGGTCGCAGTCTGGGTCTTCGTCAACACGGCGCCGATGATTCCGGCTTGCAGCACGAGCGCCATGGCGCCAAGGCTCGCCGACCAGGCCAGAGTGCGCGGCGACAGGCTCGCAAAGAAGGTGGCGATGCGCGCCGACAGCGGCAGCGAACCGGCCGCCCGCGCCGGCTCGGCGTCGATCGCTGCGAACAGCTTTTGCATCGCGCGCGCCGACGGAGCACCCAGGCTCTCGTTCAGATGAATGGTCTCTTCATACTCGCCGCGGATCGCGGCGTATTGCTTCGCGAGCTCCGGATCGCGCGCCAGCGCCTCGTCGACGCGGCGCGCATCGCGCGGGTTCAGCGTGCCGGCGGCGTGCCACGGCAGCAGCAGTTCAATTTCACCGGGCTCTTGCTCCAGCATCTTCTTGCTCAAAGCCATCATGGCCAGCCTCGCTCAATGCCGGCTGCCTTCAGCAGTTCGGCCAATTTCTTGCGCGCATAGAACAAGCGCGTCTTCACAGTGTTCTCCGGGATGCCAACGATTTCGGCCACCTCTTCCACGGATTTTTCGTGGTAGTAGACGAGATCGACGATTTCCCGATGATCCGGCGAGAGGCCCGTCAGACACTCCCGCAACGCTTCACTGGTATCCTTCTTCTGCACCGCCGTTTCCGGATTGTCGGACGTATCCTCGATCGCGTTCGCGGCGTCGTCGTCCAACTCAAAATCCTTCCTGCGCCGGAGCGCAGACAGGGCCTTGAATCGGGTAATGGCCAGCAGCCAGGTGGAAACGGCGGATCGGCCCTCGAACTTGCCGGCTTGACGCCAGACGTCGAGAAATACCTCACTGATGAGGTCTTCTGCCGTCTGCTCGTCCCGCACGAGCCGGAGGCCGAACCGATACACCCTGACATGGTGCCGCCCGTACAGCACCTGCATGGCGAGCCGGTCGCCTTGAGCGATCCTGGCGATCAGGATCTCGTCCGAAGCCGCTTGTGTCACGCTCAAAGGCCGTCTCGCAAGGTTGGTCGGGTCGATGCGGCAGACGGTTCGACGGGAGGGGTAAAATTCTTCAACCTACCGCAGTCATACGGGGGGCTGTGTGATCTACCCCACATACGCGAAATTTCCTGTTGCCACCCGCGGCTGGGCGCCTCGCTCAAGAACGGTAACATAGTAATGAAGCACTTTCCTGCGCAATGCCGTCCCAGCATAGACGGTCCGACGTGCATGGAACCTTAGCAGCCTAGCACGACATATGTCTTCCGAAGCCCTGCTTTGGCTCGAACGCGTCGCACACGATGCCTAATCGCCGGCAAATTCCTGGAGCGGTCGACATCCCGCGCTGCCGCGCTGCACAGCGTGGATTCGGTTTCGAAGGATACCAAACCTAAAGGCTTGGGACGTAGATTTTTGCGCTGACATCCACCATTGGCGGGACCATGAGCACGGCTGCGACGTCCTTTCCCGAGAGGAATGCCGCTGAGGCCGCGGATCTCGCCCTGACGACCGAGGCAGCGGCACCCGAAGTCCTGGCGCGCCGGATCCGGCAGCGGCGCCAGATGTATGTCGGCCAGGTGGCGAGCTACTCGCTCGGCGCCTCCGTCCTGCTGCTCTACGCCTTTGACGGCGTGATCTCCATGGGCGTTCCGTCACTGTTCTGGCTCAGCGGCCTTCTGATCATCAGTACCTTCACCGTGCTGTCGGAAGCGGGCTTCGCCGACCGGTTCGAGGATCATTACCTCACCGTCTTCCAGATCTCGGCGCATATGACGCTGCAACTGCTGTTCCTGCTCGCGGTGCCGACAGTCGGAGTCGCGTTCCTGGCCGTGCTGTTTCTGATCTTCGCCTTCGGCACGCTTCGCATGACCTCGAGTCAGGCGATGCTCACCTGGGGTCTCGCCACGTGCGGGCTCGCCTTGGTCTTCCTCGCCTCGGACTTGCCAATCGGACTGCCGGTTGCGACCCAGCTGCAACGGGCCGCTTCGATGCTGTGCTTCGTGCTGGTAATCGGCCAGTGCGCCTTCCTCGGCCTGTTCGGCGCCACGCTGCGCAAGATCCTGTACCGGCGCAGCATCGAGCTGAAGGCCGCCTATCAGCGCATCGAGGAGCTGGCGGAGCTCGACGAGCTCACCGGCTCCTACAACCGCCGCTGCATCATGCGGCTTCTCGACGCCGAGATCGAAAAATCGCGGCAGACATCGAAGCCTTGCGCGATCGCACTGATCGACCTCGACTGGTTCAAGCGCATCAACGACGCCCATGGCCATCCCGTCGGCGACGAGGTGCTGCGCACCTTCGCGATCACCATTTTCGCCAATATCCGCCCGGCCGACTGCTTCGGCCGCTACGGCGGAGAGGAATTCTTGCTGCTGCTGCCGGGGATGGACGGCGATGCGGCGTCACGCATGCTCGATCGGCTGCGCGGCATCGTCGCAGATCTGGACTGGAGCGCATTCTCCCCAGGTGTGCGCGTGACCATTTCCGCGGGCGTTGTGACGCTGCGCGACAACGATACTGCCGATACCTTTCTCGTGCGCGCCGACAGCGCGCTCTATTCCGCCAAGGCACAAGGGCGCAACCGCATTGCAACGAGCTGACCAATCCATTTTCTCCCGGCGCGACAGAAGCCGCTGCCGGGCCGACCGCTCCAGGACAGGGCAATGAGATCCAAATCCGCAAAATCATCCGAGAATTTGCTCGAGGAATTGCAAACCACGCTCTCGCACGGCACCGTTGCGCACCGGGTCGAGATGCTGCGCCGCGTCACCGATCTCTTCGTGGGCAATGCGGTGGATTATTCCGGCGACCACGTTCGTGTGTTCGACGACGTGTTCCAATGCCTGATCGAGCAGATCGAGACATCCGCCAGGGCGCTGCTTGCCGAGCGCCTCGCACCGATCGCGGCTGCGCCGCCGAAGATCATCCGCACGCTCGCGCTCGACGAGGTGATCGAGGTTTCCGGCCCCGTGCTGTCGAAATCCGAACGGCTGGACGAGGCGACCCTGATCGAGATTGCGCGTACCAGGGGCCAGGCCCATCTCAAGGCGATCTCGCTGCGGCGGGTGCTGTCGGAAGCGCTGAGCGACGTGCTGGTGACCCGCGGCGACGAGGACGTGGTGCAATCAACCGTCAGCAATCCGGGCGCGCAACTGTCCGAGGGAAGTCTCGCCGACCTCGTGACCCGCGCCGAGCGTGACGACGACCTCGCCAGCTGCATCGGCCTGCGGCCTGACCTGCCCCGCCATCATTATTTGAAGCTGGTCGCGAAGGCCTCCTTGGCCGTGCGCCGGAAGCTGGAGGCCGCGCATCCGGAGCTTGCGGACGACGTGTCCAGCGTGGTCCAGGAAGCGGCCCAGCGGATCCGCGCCGCCGCCATGACCAGGCAGACCGAGAGGGCACGGGCGCTGGTGAAGTCGCTGCACGAGGACGGCCGCCTCACCGAGCTCCAGGTCGCCACCTTCGCAGAGCAGGGCAGGTTCGACGAGACCAATGCGGGGCTCGCGGCGCTTGCGGGCGTCGCGGTCGAGACCGCCGAGACCATGATGATCGAAAGCCGGGTCGAGGGCGTGATGATCCTCGCCAAGGTCGCGGCCATGCAATGGTCGAGCGTCCGCGCCATCATCGCCCTGCGCGAGAAGCTCTCAGGCGGCTCGCAGACCGACATGCTGACGCTGCGCGACGCTTACGAGGCGCTGCGCAGCTCGACCGCGCAGCAGGTGCTGCGCTTCCACCGCATGCAGCAGGGTGCGACGCCGGCGGCGTAAAGCGGGCGAGCTAGTAGCGTAGGACCTTCGCCCCCGCCAGCGCGCCAATTGCCGTCACCAACGCGGTGGCGAGCGTGTACCAGGTCGCGACGAACAGCGGTGAGTCATCGGTGCAGTGCGAGGCGTACAGCGTCGCGGCGAGCCCGGCCGACACCAGGCCGGCGAGCGCTCCGGCGAGCGCGGGGTGCGACGGCGCGCCGTGGCGCAGGCCGAACAAGGCCCCCGCAAGCAGCGGCAGCGACATCGCAGGGATTGCGAACAGGCACACCCTGGAATTCTTGCCCATCAATCGCATCGTCACCGGCATGGCCGGCGCCATCATCGCCTCGCTGCCGATCGCCACCGCGAGCAGCCCGACGGGCAGCAGCAGCAGCCAGCCCCAGCCACGCAGCAAGGCTTCGGGACGCGACAGATGCAGGCTGACGATGATCGCCGGGATCGCGAGCGACAGCGTGACCGCGAACTTCATGTCGAAGAACGGGTTGCGCATCGCACTCATCACGTCGTGACGCACACCCAGGAAAGTGGCGAAGATCAGGATCGACAGGGGCGCGGCGACCAGCAGCGCCATGGTCAGCACCGCGCCGACGCGCGGCGGACGATGGGCGTTGTCGGCCGCGAGCGAGCGAATGAGTTGATCGGTATCCATGACTACTGCTCCCGCAGTTTGGCAGTCAGCGCCGCAAGTCCGCGATGCAGCGCGACCCGCACCGCGCCCTCGCTCATCGAATATTTCACCGCCGTGTCCTTGATCGAGGTGCTGTCGACCGCGATCGACTGCAACACGTCGCGCTGGCGTTGCGGCAGCGTCTTGAGCTGGCTGGCGACTTCGCCTGCCGAAGCCGTCTCCTGCGGCGCCTCGCCCGGCAGGATCTCGGCGAAATCGTCGATATTGACGAAGATCCGCCTGCCCCGTCGCCGCAGCATGTCGATCAGCTTGTTGCGGCCGATCGCAAACAGCCACGGGGCGAAGGGGGCTTCGCTGTCCCAAGTGTGCCGCTTCAGATGCACCGCCAACAGAATCTCCTGCACGATATCCTCAGCCTGGTCGGGAGGCTGCCCGGCCCGCGCCAGGCCACGCCTCGCGGCAGCGCGCAGCACAGGCGTGACCGCCTTCAACAGGCGATGATACGCCGCGTCATCGCCTGCCATGGCCGACCGCATCAGGCCGGTCCACTCGTCCTCACGTCCGCGCACGCGCGCCCTCACCATGCAATTCGGCCGCTCTTTCAGTTTGTTACGCCGGCAGCGGCAAGATCACGAATTCGTGATCTGTGCCTGGCCACGCGACCGAAGCGGCCGTCAGGATTTGCGACGGCTCTTAGCACCGATCGGTCCCGTTCGCACCCCGTGGCCAGTCGCGACGGCAGCGGTTTGCCGCGCTTTTGCCCAGTGTGGCCCGAAGATTCCCATTTTCTGCCCCGCTGTGGTCACGCCCCAGGGTCTCTGTTCGGTCCCGGGACGGGCGGAATTTGGGGAGATCGTCAACATGATGAAAGCCAGCGGGCGCGCGGCCGTGATTCTCCTGGCCGGGTTTTTCTTGGCCGGGCTTTTCGTGCTGTTCGGGGGCGTTGCACAGGCGGCGCCGGGTTCAGCCGCAAGCAGCAAGTCGGACAGTGCAGGCAAACAGGCCGACGCGGTCAAGCCTAGCAAGCAGCAGCGGCGTCACACGTCGCGCCACCGCGACAGCACCAAGACGGCGCAGAAATCCGACGACAAGGCCGACAAGAAGGACGCCGCGGCAACCGCCGACGAGGCGAAGGCCGACAATCGTGACATGCCGGCGTCGAGCCAGATGCCGCCGGAAGTTGCGAACGCCAATGCGCAGCTCGCGGCCGCCGAAACACCGACAGCAGCTGCCGCTTCCGCAATGACGGGCCGCGCCAACGACAACGTCCAGGCAGCGGCCGATAATACCGCCGCCCCGAACGCCGAGAGCCAAGTCGTCCCACCCGATCAGCTCAACGACATCGACCGCGCCCTGCAACGGGACAACGCGCCGGCGCCGAAGGCGGTGATTGCCGCAACCGAGGCGCAGCCGCGTCCGGCACCGGTGATGGCAAGCAGCCAACAGAGTTCGGCCTGGGACCAGAGCTCCCTGATCGGAAAAATCTTCATCGGCGTCGGCACGCTGCTGACGCTGGCCTCGGCCGCGCGCATGTTCATGGCCTGATTGTGGCCTGATAGCCGTCCGGAACGCGGACCTCGCCGCGTGTCCCGGGCGCTCCTGCTCCGATGGCCTTGGCGCCTCTTGAAGCCCACCGCACGAGCGGGCACATTGCCCGCTCAACCAAAAGCGTGGGTGGAGCATGAGCACGTTCGAACACATCATCGTCGAAAGCAAAGGCGCGGTCGGCATCATCAAGCTGAACCGGCCGAAGCTGCTCAACGCACTCTCCTTCGGCGTCTTCCGCGAGATCGCCGCGGCAGTCGACGATCTCGAAGCGGATGACGCCATCGGCTCCATCGTCGTGACCGGCAGCGAGAAGGCATTTGCCGCCGGCGCCGACATCAAGGAGATGCAGCCGAAAGCCTTCATCGACATGTTCTCGGAGGATTTTGCCGCGATCGGCGGCGATCGGATCGCGCGCTGCCGCAAGCCGACGATCGCCGCAGTCGCGGGCTATGCGCTGGGCGGCGGCTGCGAGCTCGCGATGATGTGCGACTTCATCATCGCCGCCGACACCGCCAAATTTGGTCAACCCGAAATCACGCTCGGCACCATCCCCGGCATCGGCGGCACCCAGCGCCTGACCCGTGCGATCGGCAAGTCCAAGGCGATGGACCTTTGCCTCACCGGCCGCATGATGGATGCAGCCGAAGCCGAGCGCAGCGGCCTCGTCAGCCGCATCGTGCCGGCCGACAAGCTGATGGACGAGGTGATGGCCGCGGCCGAGAAGATCGCCGCGATGTCGCGGCCCGCGGTCGCGATGGCCAAGGAAGCGGTCAACCGCGCCTTCGAGACCACGCTCGCCGAGGGCATGAGCGTCGAGCGCAACCTGTTCCACGCGACCTTCGCGCTGGAGGACCGCTCCGAAGGCATGGCGGCGTTCATCGAGAAGCGCAAACCGGTGAACAAGAACCGGTAAGGAGGGGAGCGGTCAGGCTGGTGTAAGGCTCTGCCGCTTTCCCGCAGAATCCCTGTGATGTACCTGCAACAAGCACGGAATACATGGGGGTTTCCCCCGCGGCAGTTTGCCTGCGAGACCTCGGCTGGTTAAACAGTTAAGAGAGCCGCCGTCGGCGGGGGCGGACAGCCGGGATTTGCGGATTACATGATTGGGCGTGCCGCCAGAGCTGGTCGCGTGATGACGCGGCATCGATCGGGCGTGGCTCCTCTGCTCGCGACATGGACCACGGTGGCGCTCTGTTGCGCCCTGCCCTCCGCTGCACGGGCGGAAGCGCTCCCGGAGGCGCTCGCCAAAGCCTACCAGACCAATCCGCAGCTCAATGCCGAGCGTGCGCGGCAGCGCGCCACCGACGAGAACGTGCCGCAGGCCCTCGCCGGCTACCGGCCACAGATCGAGGCAAGCCTCAGCGCCGGGCTGCAATCGGTCCGCAATCTGCTGCCCAACAACACCATCCAGACCGCCAATCTGAAGCCATGGATCATCGGCGTCACCGTGTCGCAGACCCTGTTCAACGGTTTCCGCACCGCCAACAACGTGCGGGCCGCTGAACTCCAGGTACAGTCGGGCCGCGAGGCGCTGCGCAACGTCGGCCAGGGCGTGCTGCTCGACGCGGTCACCGCCTATACCAATGTGCTCGCCAACCAGTCGCTGGTCGAGGCGCAGCGCTCCAACGTCGCCTTCCTGCGCGAAACGCTTTCGGTCACCCAGCGGCGCCTCAACGCCGGCGACGTCACGCCGACCGACAGCGCCCAGGCCGAGGCGCGGCTCAACCGCGGGCTTTCCGATCTCAACGCCGCCGAAGTCGCGCTGGCGGTGAGCCAAGCGATCTACGCGCAAATGATCGGCAATGCTCCGTCGCAGCTTCGGGTCGCCGAAGTCGTCGACCGCTATCTGCCGAAGAGCCGCGAAGACGCGCTGACGATGGCGATCCGCCAGCACCCGGCGGTGATGGCGGCGGGCTTCGACGTCGATGTCGCCTCCACCAACATCCGCGTCGCCGAAGGCGCGCTGCTGCCGAGCGCCAGCGTCCAGGGCAGCGCCAGCAAGAGCCGCAACAACGACCCGACGCTCGGCACCTTCGCCGAAGATCAGGCCTCGATCGTCGCCAATGTCACCGTGCCGATCTACGACGGCGGCCAGGCCGCCGCACAGACCCGGCAGGCCAAGGAAATCACGGCGCAGAGCCGGCTCGTGCTCGACCAGGTGCGCAACCAGGCGCGCACCGCGGCGGTCAGCGCGTGGGTTGCCAATGAAGGTGCCAAGGTCGCGGTCTCGGCCTCGGAGTCCGAAGTGAAGGCGGCGACCGTCGCGCTCCAGGGCGTGCAGCGCGAGGCCGCCGGCGGACAGCGCACGACAGTGGATGTGCTGAACTCGCAGGCCGATTTGATCCAGGCCAAGGCCCGCCTGATCGGCGCCAATCGCGACCGCGTGATCGCCTCCTACACGCTGCTCAGCGCCGTCGGCCATCTCGACGTCAAAACCTTGAGCCTGAATACGCCGGACTATCTGCCCGAGGTACACTACCATCAGGTCCGCGACGCCTGGCACGGCCTGCGCACGCCGTCCGGGCAGTAGTTTCAAATCGTCTAGCTTGCTGCCGATGAAAAGCTGCCGCATCCATCTGATGGGAGCTTCAGGCTCCGGCGTGACGACGATCGGCCGCGCGCTCGCTGGCCGGCTTGCGCTGCCGCATCACGACAGCGATGATTATTTCTGGCTGCCGACCGCGCCGCCCTACCAGACCACGCGCCCCGCCGCCGAGCGTTTGCGGCTGATGCGCGAGATGTTTCTGCCGCGGCTCGATTGGGTGCTGAGCGGAACCGTCACCGGCTGGGGCGACGAGCTCATCCCAGTCTTCGATCTCGTCGTCTTTGTGACGACGCCGCGCGAGCTTCGCTTGCAGCGGCTGCGTGGCCGCGAGGCTACGCATTTCGGAGCGGATGCCGTCGCACGGGGCGGCTGGCGTCATGAGGAGGTGGAGTCGTTCGTCGATTGGGCCTCGCACTACGAAGCCGGCGATCGCGACGGCCGCAGTCTCGCAAAAGATGAGGCGTGGCTCGCGAAGCTGCCCTGCCCGGTCGTGCGCGTCGACGGCTCACGCCCGCTTGCGGACCTCGTCGAGCAGCTATGCAGCGAAGCGCAGCGACTGCCGGGCTGATGTGATACTGTCGCGACGCCACTGCCAGATAATAAAAACGGGGAGAGAAAACCATGCTCAGCCGACGCAGCATCCTGCTTGCCTCCCTTGCCGCCGGAGTTGCCATGTCCGACAAAGCCCACGCTCGTGCCGCGCAGCCCGCGACGCCGGTCAATTTCGACGTCCCGGCCCACGCCTGCGACTGTCACACCCACATCCACGGCGACGTCGAGAAATTTCCGTTTTTTGCCGGACGCGTCTATACGCCCGAGCCGGCGAGCCCCGAAGAAATGGCCGCGCTGCACAAGGCGCTGCATATCGAGCGCGTGGTTATCGTGACGCCGAGCGTCTATGGCACCGATAACTCCTCCACCCTGTTCGGCATGAAGGCGCGCGGCGCGGCCGCGCGCGGGGTGGCCGTGATCGACGACAAAACGACCGAGGCCCAGCTCGACACGATGCAAGCAGACGGCTTTCGCGGTGTCCGCCTCAATCTCGCGACCGGCGGCGTTAACGACCCCAATGTCGGCCGGCCGCGCTTCACCGCCGCAGTCGAGCGCATGAAGGCGCGCGGCTGGCACGTACAGCTGTACACCACGCTCCCCATGATCTCGGCGATCAAGGACCTCGTCGAGACGGCGCCGGTCCCCGTCGTGTTCGACCATTTCGGCGGCCTTGATGCTTCGCTCGGGCTGGAGCAGCCGGGATTTGCCGATTTGGTCGCGCTCGTGAAATCCGGCAAGGCCTATGTCAAGATTTCCGGCGCCTACCGCTCGTCGAAGCTCGCACCCGATTATCAGGACATGGTGCCGTATGCCCGCGCGCTGATCGCGGCGAATGCGGATCGCATCGTCTGGGGCACGGACTGGCCGCATCCGGATTCGAGCCGTGTCGAGGGACGCAAGGCCACCGACATCGCGCCCCTTTATCAGATCGACGACGGCCGCCTGCTCAACCAGCTTCCGGTGTGGGCGCCGGATGCGGATGTGCGCAAGAATATCCTGGTCGATAACCCGGCGCGACTCTACGGGTTTTGACGTCAGCGTGCGCGGCGGGAGAAGAAGGAGATCAGCACCGGCAGCGTCACCAGGATCACGATCGGTGCCAGCATCATGCCTGTCACCACGACCACCGCGAGCGGCTTCTGCACCTGCGAGCCGATGCCTTCCGACAGCGCGGCCGGCAACAAGCCGATGCCGGCGACGACGCAGGTCATCAGCACCGGCCGAAGCTGCAATTCGCCGGTGCGTATCACCGCGCTCATGCGGTCCATGCCCTCTTCGATGAGCTGGTTGAACTGCGACAGGATGATGATGCCGTCCATCACGGCGATGCCGAACAGCGCGATGAAGCCGATCGCTGCCGAGACGCTAAAGGCGGTGCCGGTGATCAAGAGACCGAGCACGCCGCCGAAGATCGCCATCGGGATCACGCTCATGGCGAGCAGCGTGTCGGTCATCGAGCCGAAATTGAACCAGAGCAGGACGCCGATCAGCGCGAGCGAGATCGGCACCACGATCGACAATCGCCGGATCGCGTCCTGGAGATTGCCGAATTCGCCGACCCAATCCATGTGCGCGCCGGGCGGCAGCTGCACCTGATCGGCGATCTTCTGCTGCGCCTCGCGGATCGCGCTGCCGAGGTCGCGTTCACGCACCGAGAATTTGATCGGCAGATAGCGTTCCTGCTGCTCGCGATAAATGTAGGCCGCACCCGAGACGAGGCTGATGGTGGCGACCTCGCTCAGCGGGATCTGCGTGACGGTGCCGTTCGGTCCGGGCGCGCCGATCCGCAAATTCTGGATCGCCTCGGCGCTCCTGCGGAATTCCGGCGCGAGACGAACGATGATCGGGAAGTGGCGGTCGCTTCCCGCCTCGTAGATGTCACCCGCGGTGTCGCCGCCGATCGCGACCTTGATGGTGGCGTTGATGTCGCCCGGCGCGAGGCCGTAGCGCGCGGCCTTGGCACGGTTGATGTCGATCTGGATGGTCGGCTGCCCGAGGGAGGTGAACACCGCAAGGTCGGTGACGCCCTGCACGGTTGCCAGCACCGACTTGATCTTGTTGGCGGTGTCGGTCAGCGCCTGGAGATCGCTGCCGAACAGCTTGATCGAGTTCTCGCCCTTCACGCCGGAGACGGCTTCGGAGACGTTGTCCTGGAGATATTGCGAGAAGTTGAACTCGACGCCGGGGAAGCGATCGTCGAGCTGCTTGAGCAGTTGCGCCGTCAGCTCTTCCTTGTCGCGGGTGCCGGGCCATTGGCTGGCGGGCTTGAGCGGCGCGAAGAACTCGGCGTTGAAGAAGCCGGCGGCGTCGGTGCCGTCATCGGGGCGGCCGTGCTGCGACACCACGGATTCCACTTCAGGCCGCGCGCGGATCAGCTTGCGCATCTCGTTGACATAGGAGTTGCCTTCCTGGAGTGAGATGGTCGGCGGCAGCGTGGCGCGGATCCAGAGATTGCCCTCCTCCAGCTTCGGCAGGAATTCGAGGCCAAGCAACCGGCTGAGCGCAACCGTCATCAGCACGAGGCCGAACGCGCCACCGAGCATGATGCCGCGGTTGGCAACCGCCCAATTCAGCACCGGCATGTAGATCCGATGCAGGATCAGCATCACCCTGGTCTCGGTCTCCCTGACATGCGCGGGCAGGATGATCGCGGATAGCGCCGGAGTGACGGTGAAGGTCGCAAGCAGACCGCCGGCCAGCGCGTAGGCGTAGGTCCGGGCCATCGGCCCGAAGATGTTGCCCTCGACGCCGGAGAGCGTGAACAGCGGCAGAAAGGCCGCGATGATGATCGCCGCGGCGAAGAAGATCGAACGGGAGACGTCGGCCGCCGCGCTGAGGATGGCGTGGCTTTTCATGCCGAAAAGCGTCTCGGACGACATCTGCTCGGATTCCGACATCGGCGTCGTCTGCGTCAGGCGCCGGAAGATCGCCTCCACCATGATGACGGTGGCATCGACGATCAGGCCGAAATCGATCGCGCCGACCGACAACAGGTTCGCCGATTCCCCGCGCAGCACCAGGATGATCACCGCGAAGAACAGCGCGAACGGAATGGTGGCGCCGACGATCAGCGCACTGCGGAGATCGCCGAGAAAGATCCATTGCAGCAGCACGATCAGCAGAATGCCGATCACCATGTTGTGCAACACGGTGTGGGTCGTGAGGTCGATCAGGTCGCCGCGGTCGTAGATGCGTTCGATACGCACGCCGGGCGGCAGGATGCTGGAGTTGTTGATGGTTTGAACGAGTTGGTGGACGCGCTTGATGGTTGGCGAGCTCTGCTCGCCACGGCGCATCAGGACGATGCCTTGCACGATGTCGTCGGACTCGTCGAGGCCGGCAATGCCGAGACGTGGCTTCTGGCCGACGGTGACGGTGGCGACGTCCTTGACCAGAACCGGGTTGCCGTTGGTCTGCGAGACCATGGTGTTAGCGAGGTCGTCGATCGAGCGGATCAGGCCGACGCCGCGCACCACGGCCGATTGCTGACCGATATTGACGGTGTTACCGCCGACATTGACGTTGGAATTGCCGACCGCCTGGAGCAACTGCGGCAGCGTCAGGCCGTTGGCGACAAGCTTGTTGAAATCGACCTGGAGCTCGTAGGTCTTGCTCTTGCCGCCCCACCCGGTGACGTCGATTACGCCCGGCACCGAACGGAAGCGCCGCTGGAGGATCCAGTCCTGGATGGTCTTGAGGTCGAGCACGCTGTAGTTCGGCGGGCCGACGAGACGGTAGCGGAAGATTTCGCCAATTGGACTGAGCGGCGAGATCTGCGGCTGCACGTTGCCGGGCAGCGGCGCGAGCTGCGCCAGGCGGTTCAAGACCTGCTGCAACGCCTCGTCATAGGTGTAGGCGAAGGAGAACTGCAGTTTAACGTCGGAGAGGCCGTAGAGCGAGATGGTGCGAATGGTCGCCAGGTTCTTCAGACCCGCGACCTGGGTCTCGATCGGAATCGTGATGTAGCGCTCGATCTCCTCCGCCGACAGGCCCGGACTCTGCGTCACGATGTCGACCATCGGCGGGGTCGGATCGGGATAAGCCTCGATGTTGAGCTGGTTGAACGCGATCAGGCCGCCGATGAGCACAGCGACGAACATCCCGACCATCAGGAAGCGCCGGTTGACGGCAAGGGCGACGAGGCGATCCATTCAGGTCTTCAGCTTGTCTTTTTCCCGGCCAGTCGATCAGCTGCCGGACGCCGCGCGGTCGATGAACAGGCTGCCTTTGGTGACCACCTGCTCGCCGGGCTTCAGATTACTGGTGACCTCGACGAGATTGCCATTGATGAGACCGATCTTGATCTCGCGCAGCTCGACCGACTTGTCCTCGCGTGCCACCCAAAGGCGGACCTTGTCGGCTTCGTAGATCAAGGCCTGCTTCGGTACCGCCGGCGCGGCGCGGTCGCCGGACGAATAGATCGTGACATTGGCGAACATCTCGGGCTTCAGCAGGCCGTCCTTGTTGTCGATGGTGGCGCGGACCAGCAGGCGGCGGGTGTTCGGATCGATCGCGGCGGCGACGTAGTTGACCTTGGCGGTCAAGGGGCGGCCCGGCAGCGCCATGACGTTGACGGTAATGTCCTGCCCGATGCACACGGCAGCCGCATCGCTCTCGCGCACAAAGGCGGTGAGCCAGACCGTGGAGAGGTCGCCGACCACGAAGACCGGATCGCTGGCGCCGGAATTGACGTACTGGCCGGGGCCGATCTTACGCTGCACGACCGTGCCCGCGATCGGCGAATAGATCGTGACTTCCGGATTGATGACGCCCTTGTCCTGGAACGCCTTGATCGTCTCGTCGGTGAAGCCGAGAATCCGCAGCTTGTTGCGCGCGGCTTCCAGCGCTGTCGTCGAGGAGCGCATGTCGTTCTGCGCCTGAACCTGGGTCGCTTCCGCCTGCTGATAGTCCTTCAGGGGGATGGCATGGCCCTCATAGAGGTCCTTGGCGCGCTTGAACTGGATGTCGGCAAGATCGATCGCCGACTTCGCCTTGTTCTGCGAGCTCATCGCCGCAATGAAATCGTTCTGGGCCTGCACGGTGTCGGCGGCCTCGATTGTGAACAGCGGTTGACCTTGCTTCAGCACCTCGCCGGGCTTGGCGAGCAGCTTGGTCACCCGCCCGGCATAGGGCGAAAACACCGGCGTCGAACGGTCCTCGTCGACTGCGACCTTGCCCTCGGTGACATACTCGGCGCGGAAGGTCTTGGCCTTGACCGGCTCGATCGTCAGCGTCGCCCATTCCGACGGCGTCGGCGTGAAGTTCTGCGCATTCCTGCGCGACTGGCTGGAGATCTCGGAGTGGTTCTTCTCCTTGGCTCCAGTATGGAGGAAGCCGTAGGCCCCGGCACCGGCAAGAGCTAGTAAAACTACGGATGTAATCACCCGTTGTTTTGTAAGCACCTGCAATCGCTTGGTATTTTCAACTACCATGGGGCCCGGTCATGTCTGCGATGATACCGGCGGATGCCTGCCTCATCGGTCGCGCTAATAGTGCCGAATTGTAATTTCAAACAACCTAAAAAACGCCGGGCGCCTTTCGGTTTGCGTTAAATATTTGCGACGCGTCAGCTTCACGTCAGCTTGTCACCGGCCACTCTGCCGGATGACTGCCGAGCGGCATCGCCGGACGGCTCCATTGCGCCGGCGTCTTCGACAGCAGCGCTGAATGGCGCACCGCCTTCAACGTGCCGAAGCCAGATGGCATGCTCTCGATGAATGCAGCATGTACGGCCTCGCCCGTAATATCCGGGGTGTTCAGGCCATTTTCGAGCCGTCCGAGATTCCACAGCCAGCGCCCGGTCTGCGCCAGCGACACGCGCACGTGCCAGCTGCCGCCTTCGCGGGCCTGGCGGGCCTTGGCCATGATCGCGCCGAACGCCATCAGATAGCCGGTGGCGTGGTCGAGCATCTGCGCCGGCAATTCCTTCGGTCCATCGATGCCGGCGGCCTCTCCCTCGGCATGGTTGAAGCCCGTCGTGGTCTGCACCAGCGAATCGAAGCCCCGCCGTTCCGCCCAGGGACCGGCATGGCCATAGGCCGATAGCGTTACGTAGACGATGCCGGGATTAATTGTCGCTGCGTCCTCCGGCGTAAAGCCGAGAGCGGCGAGCGCGCGCGGGCGATAGCCTTGCGAGAAGATATCGGCGTCTCTCAAGAGCTCACGCAACTGCGTACGCCCGGCCTCGCTCTTTAGCTCGATGAAGGTGGTGAGCTTGCCGCGGCCGGTGTCGATGGTCAGCCACGGAATCGCCGGCAGCGCAGGGCCCGACACGAGCAGCACATCCGCGCCGTGCGCGGCGAGCGTGCGGCCGGCGACGGGGCCCGCGATGACGCGAGAGAGATCGAGCACGCGCAGGCCGGAGAGTGGGCGATCGCCTTTTGGCAGTCGTTGCGGCCACGGCTTTGGCGGAGCCTCGCCGATCTTCTCGATCGAGACCAGCGGCAATTCGGCGAGCGCGCGGGCCTGCGGCAGCGCCGACCATTCGTCGTAGGAACGCATCAGGGCGACGACGCCGCCCGCGGCGTAGGCCGCGGTCTCGAAATCCTCGCCCTTCCAATGCATCAATGCGGCCTGCACCTTCTCGCGCTCGGGCTCGCAGCCGAGGACCTTGCAGACGGCGTCGCGATGATGTGGGAAATTGGTGTGGCAGCGGACGAAGCGGTTGTCGCCGGTTCTGTACACGCCGGCGATGGCGTCCCAGGCGGGCGGCGGCGGCTTGTCTTCGACACGCAAGTAGCGCTCGGAGCGGCATTCGGCGACGGCATGGCGCAGGTCGACGCTAACGTCCTGCGCCTCGCCGCCGCGCAATCTCCAGATTTCCGCGGCGGCGAGGCCGGCGGCTGCTATCGTCGTCTGCCCGGCAATTGCGACGCGAAACGAAGACGGGATTTGCGGCTCCTCGCCCGTTAGCCGCACGCGCGCAAGCGCAGCGGCGTCACCGCCGGCGGAGGTCCAGATGCCACTGAGAATCTCGGCGGGGCTTTGCATGACCCTTCTCTCCCTCTAGTTTGCGACCATCGCATTAGCACACAAGGACATGCAATGGCCGCCATCGATCCTCTCACTGCAGGCGCCGTGTTCATCGCAACGGCGGCCACCGACGCGGTCTATGTCATGTTCACCTCGGCCGTGATCGCGCGCAAGCGCGTGCCTGCGGCGAACTGGAGCGCGGTCTGGTACATGCTCTCGTCCTATGCGGTGATCAGCTACACCGAAAACGCGTTCTATGTGGCTTTCGCGGCGATCGGCTCCTGGGCCGGCGCCTACGCCTCCCTGACATTCCTGCACCGCCCGCCCGGCGGCCCGCCGGTGGGCGCGGCACCGGAGTGAGGGCCGCTGCTTCCACACCGTCATTGCGAGCGAAGCGAAGCAATCCAGAGTCTTTCCGCGGTGGCAGTCTGGATTGCTTCGTCGCAAGGGCTCCTCGCAATGACGATGTGGAGGCTTTTGGGCTTCCCTCGAAACAGCTACACTCGCTGCGACCAACAAAAAAGGAAAACCAAACAATGGATCTCGGTCTCAAAGGCAAGAACGCCATCGTGCTCGGCGGCACGCGCGGCATCGGGCGGGCGATTGCGGTGACGCTGGCCGGCGAAGGCAGCAATGTCGCGGTGTGTGCACGCAACGCCGATCAGGTTGCCGCCACCGTTACGGAGTTGAAGGCCAGCGGGATCCGCGCGACCGGCGGCCCGGTCGATGTCACCGACGGCGCGGCGCTGAAATCCTGGATCGAGGGCGCGGCAAAGGAGCTTGGCGGCATCGACATGCTGTTCTCCAACGCGGGCGCGATGGCGCAGGGCCATGATGCCGCATCGTGGGAGCAGAATTTTCGGCTCGACCTACTCGGCGCCGTGCACGCGTTCGACGCCGCGCGGCCGTTCCTCGAGGCCAGCGGCGACAAGGGTGGCGACGCCGCCTTCGTGATCATCTCATCTATCTCCGCGGCGCAAGCGGACACGGCGAGCTCCTACGGCCCGATCAAGGCGGCGTTGATCCACATGGCCAAGGGACTGGCGCGGCAGTACGCAAAGAAGAAGATCCGCGTCAACGTGGTCTCGCCCGGCACGGTCTATTTCAAGGGCGGTGTCTGGGAGATGATCGAGCAGAACATGCCCGAGCGCTACAATGATGCGATGAAGCGTAACCCCACCGGCCGCATGGCGACGCCGCAGGAAATCGCGAGCGCAGCGGTGTTTCTGGCGAGCGCGGTGTCGGGGTTCACCACGGGCTCCAATCTGGTGGTGGACGGCGCGATCTCGAACCGGGTGAATTTTTGAGGCGGGCATGCGCGTCCCTGCGTTTCCGTCATCCTGAGGTGCGAAGCTTGCGATGCAAAGCATCGCAAGAAGAGCCTCGAAGGATGAACGGCCCGGATGCAGCCGGGCCGTCGCCCTTCGAGGGCCGCTGAAGAAGCGGCCACCTCAGGGTGACGGTGCGAGAGCGGCGCGGCCCACACCCTCAATGAAAATCCCGCGACGGCGGCAGGATGCGGACATTACGGGGATGGCGAAGTTTTTGCGCGGGCGCATCCGGGTGGGCGCGGGGATCGTCGTTGAGCGGTTCGATCGGGGCGGCGCCTGCCGGCACCGGATGCTTGCGGCCGAGGGCGTCGTTGGCGAGGCCGACCAGATCGTGCGAGCGGTCGACCATGCGCTGGGCAATGAGGTGCGTCACCTTTTCGGGACTGCTCTGGATATAGCCCTCGACCAGGATGAGGCGCGCGCCCATCACCTCTTTCCGGTACTGCTCCATGATTTTCGGCCATACCACGACATTGGCGATGCCGGTTTCGTCCTCCAGTGTCATGAACACGACGCCGCTGGCGCTGCCCGGCCGCTGCCGTACCAGCACGACGCCGGCACAGCGGACGCGGCGCCGCTCGTTGTCATGATTGATGTCCTTGCAGGCGACGATGCGCTCGCGCGTAAACATCTCGCGCAAAAATTCCATCGGATGGCCCTTGAGCGAAAGGCGAATGGTCTGGTAGTCCGCGACCACCTGTTCGGCGCGCGGCATCACCGGCAACGGCCTGGCGTGCTCGTCCGGCTGCTCGCGTGCGGTGGCCACCTCGAACAGCGGCAGTGGCACGTCATCGGGCAGGCGCCGCACCTGCCACAGCGCCTCGCGGCGGTCGAGCCCGAGCGAACGGAACGCGTCGGCATCGGCGAGCAGGATCAGCGCGCGCTTGGGCAGTCCGGTGTCGCGCGCGAAGTCTTCCAGAGAGGTGAAAGGCCGGCGGTTGCGGGCGGCGACGATACGGTCGGCCCAGTCGGGCGCTCTCTCCACATTTTCATTCCGAGGCGCGCCTCTTTTCAGCCTTTCCTCATCCTCATCGAGCCAATGGAAACCGTCGATCTGGCGGAAGCCCAGGCGCACGGCGCAATATTTGCCACGTCCTTCTTCCAGCGTATTCTGCGCAAAGCTGTGGGACACGTCGATGTCGCGCACCTCGACGCCGTTCTTGCGGGCGTCGCTGACGATCTGCGCCGGGGCGTAAAAGCCCATCGGCTGCGAGTTCAGAAGGCCGCAGCAGAATGCATCAGGATGGTAATGCTTCAGCCATGAGGAGATATAGACAAGCTGCGCGAAGCTTGCGGCATGGCTCTCCGGAAAACCGTAACTGCCAAAGCCCTTGATCTGTTCGAAACAGTTTCTGGCAAAATCAGGCGCATAGCCGCGCGCGATCATGTTGCCGATCATCTTGTCTTCGAACTTGCCGATGGTGCCGACATTGCGGAACGTTGCCATCGCACGGCGCAGGCCGTTGGCCTCCTCGGCCGTGAACTTCGCGGCTTCGATCGCGATCCGCATCGCCTGTTCCTGGAACAAGGGCACGCCGAGTGTCTTGTGCAGCACTCTGTAGAGCTCGTCCTTGTCGCCATGCTCCGGTGACGGCGATGGATAATTCACTTTTTCCAAGCCGTTCCGCCGCCGCAAATAGGGATGCACCATGTCGCCCTGGATCGGGCCCGGCCGCACGATCGCGACCTCGATCACGAGATCATAGAAGGTCCGTGGCCTCAGCCGGGGCAACATGTTCATCTGCGCGCGACTCTCGACCTGGAACACGCCGAGCGATTCCCCGTCGCACAGCATGTCGTAGACTTTGGAATCATCCTGCGGGACGCTCGCCAGCATCCAGCGTTCGCCCTTGTGCTGCTCGATCAGATCAAAGCACTTGCGGATGCAGGTCAGCATGCCCAGCGCGAGCACGTCGACCTTCATCATGCTGAGCGCGTCGATATCGTCCTTGTCCCATTCGATGAAGGTGCGATCATCCATCGCGGCATTTCCGATCGGCACATAGGTGTCGAGCCGGTCTTGCGTGAGCACATAGCCGCCGACATGCTGGGACAGATGGCGCGGGAATTCGATCAGCTCGGTCGCGAGCTCGACCGCGAGGTTGATCATGGAATTTTGCGGATCGAGGCCGGCCTGCCTGACCTGCATGTCGTTGAGGCCCTTGCCCCAGCTTCCCCAGACGGTGTCGGCGAGTGCGGCGGTGACGTCCTCGGTCAGGCCCAGCGCCTTGCCGACGTCGCGGATGGCGCTGCGCGGGCGATAATGAATGACGGTGGCGATGATCGCGGCGCGATGGCGACCGTAACGGCGATAGACATATTGCATCACCTCCTCGCGCCGCGAATGCTCGAAATCAACGTCGATGTCGGGCGGCTCCAGCCGCTCCTTGGAGATGAAGCGCTCAAACAGCAGATCGACCTTGGTCGGGTCGACCGAGGTGATGCCGAGCACGTAACAGACCGCCGAATTCGCCGCCGATCCCCGCCCCTGGCACAAAATGTTCTGGCTGCGCGCGTAATGCACGATGTCGTGCACGGTGAGAAAGTAATGCGCGTATTTCAGCTCGGCGATCAACGCGAGTTCTTTCTTCAGGGTGGCGCGCAGCTTGTCGTCGATCTTGCCGCCGAAATATTTGTCGACACCGGCCCAGGTCAGATCCTCCAGATGCCCTTGCGCGGTCTTCCCCGGCGGCACCGGCTCATCCGGATACTGGTATTTGAGCTGATCGAGCGAGAAGGTGATCTTGTCCGTAAAGCGCATGGTCTCCGCGATAGCCTCGGGAAAATCGCGGAACAGCCGCGCCATCTCCCTGGGCGTCTTCAGAAACCGCTCTGCATTGGCTTCCAGCTTCCGGCCGACTGCCTCGATCGTGGTTTTCTCCCGGATGCAGGTCAGCACGTCCTGGAGGAGACGGCGCGCGGGATGGTGATAGAGCACCTCGTTGGTCGCGAGCAGCGGCACTTTTGCTTTTGCGGCGAGATCATCGAGCTGCGCGAGGCGACGGCGGTCGTCGCCGCGATAGACCAGGCTCGCCGCCAGCCACACGCCCTCGGCGCGACTTGCCTTCAGCTTGGCGAGGGTGTCCTGCGCTTGCGCCGTATCGAAGCGATGCGGCAGCGTCAGGATCAGGAGCTGGCCTTCGGAAAACGCAAGGAGGTCGGCGAAGGTGAGATGGCATTCGCCCTTCGCGATCCGCGTGATGTCGTCGCCGCGCTTGCCCCTGGTGAGAAGCTGACACAGCCGGCCATAGGCGGCGCGGTCGCGCGGATAGACCAGAATATCGGGCGTACCATCGATGAAGACGATGCGCGTGCCGATCAGCAGTTTTGGCTTGTGCAGCACCTCGTCATTGTCGAGCTCCTTGTAGGCCCGCACCACGCCGGCGAGCGTGTTGTGGTCGGCGATACCGATCGCGGGAATGCCGAGGATGCTGGCCTGATGCACATAGGCGCGCGGATCCGAGCCGCCGCGCAGGAAGGAGAAATTCGTGGTGATGCCGATCTCGGCATAGGCGGGCGTGTTCATGCGAAGAGACCGTGCACATACCAACCGGGAGGAACGGGCTTGCCGTCGCCGTCGAAGCACTCCCCCTCGTAAAGACCGTCGCGAAAGATCCAGAAGCGAAGGCCCTCGGCATCCTCGATACGGAAATAGTCCCGCGTCAGTTGCTTGCCGTCCTGCCGCCACCATTCCATGGCGATGCGCTCGGGGCCTTCCACCCGCACCACCGCATGCAGCGCGCGACGCCAGGTGAATTGATGCGGCGGCCCGTCGGGCACGGTCGCGAACGGCACATTGATCGGCTCAGGCTTGTCGAACAGCCGCAACGGACGCAATGGCGGCTCGGTCTCGGTGCGCGCAGGCCATTCGGCCTGCATGGCCACGGCGAGATGATGTTGTGCCGGCGCGGCCAGCACCGCACATTCGGGGATATGGGTATCCTCAGGCAGATGCACGACGACGCGCTTTCCGCCGATGCGCGCGGCGATGCGGTCGATCAGCGCGGCAAGCTCATCATTGTCGTGGACATGGGCGTCGAGATCGCGCTGCTCTTGCACCACGATCTCGGTGCGGCTTGCCGACAGCCGCACCATGTCGAAGCCGAAGCCGGGATCGAGCGGATCGGCAAGCGCATCGAGACGCTCGCGGAACAGCCGGTCGATGACTTTGCTTTGCGTCACGGGACGTCCGGTCTCGACCATGATCGCACGCACCGCGCCGTCGGTACGGAAGAAGGTGGCCTCCAGCCGTCGCGCGCCCTTGCCCTGCTTCTCCATCGACGCGATCAACGTGTCCGCGAGGCGCGACAGCGTCATCGCGATCATGGTGTCGGTCGCGATCGGCTCGGCAAAGCGTTTCTCCACGATGTAATCGGGCAGCGGCTTTCGTGGATTGATCGGCGCATCGCCCTGCCCCAGCGCATGCGCGAGCAGCGTGGAGAACCGCGCGCCGAACCGCGCCGTGATTTCGCTCGGCGTGCGCGAGGCGACATCGCCGATGGTTTTCAGGCCGGCGCGTCGCAGGCCGGTGCTGATGGCCTCACCCGCACCAAGCGCGGACACCGGAAATCGGCTGATTGCCGCCGCCTCCCCACCATCGGCAACGATGGTCCCTGAAGATTGCCGCGTCAGCGTACGCGCGCAGACCGAGGTGCCGGCGATCGCCGCGCTGACGGCAAAGCCCTGGCGGTCGAGGGCACGGACAAGGGTTTGCAACAGCGCAGCCTCGCCGCCGAACAGATGCGCGCAGCCGGTGATGTCGAGGAACAGCCCGTGCGGCGGATCGAGCGCCACCAGCGGCGTGAAGCGGTCGCACCAGTCGGCGATGTCGCTAATCGTCTTGGCATCGGCCACGGCATCGGCGTCGAACACCTTTAGATCCGGACACATCGCCCGGGCATTGGCCAGGGGCTGGCCGATATACAGACCGAGGCGCTCGGCGGCCTCGTCCAGCGCATGGATCACCAGCGCGTTGCTGTCCTTGATGACGACAATGCTCGGATCATTGGTTCTACCCAGCCCGACGTTGCCGAAGAACCGCTGGATCCGATCGATGGGCAGGCGCGGCAGCCACAGGCTGAGAACACGCCGACGATTCAGAGAACTGGCACTCATCACATTTCCATTCCATGATCCACCGGCCGCACGGGCCATGACGATTGCGCAGGAGCTCGGCATCGAAGCGCGGCGCGCCCCAGGCACTCCACACCGCCCCCGGCGGCGAATGCGCCGCGCGAAGCATCCATCTGGTCTCGGCGGTCGAGGGCAAAGGTTGCGCGGCCATCCGCAGCAACAGGCCAGTCACGCCCGAAGACTGCGCAGCCAGTGTCAGCTTGCGGCTCGCCACGAGATCGAACTGCCTGGTCTCACCCCAGAGCTCGAGCACGACGGCGCCCAGCGCGTCGCAGGCGAGCGCATCGGCCGACGTGCGCAGTGCACTCTCCACGTCGGCGGCGCGCACCATCACCATGCGGCGCGGATCGAGGCCGATCTCGGCGAGCCCGCTCATCGACAGCGCGCCGGTTTCAATTTCTGAAAAATCCTGCCGCACCCACAGCAGCGGCTTGCGTGTCGTCACGCGCCCCGCAAGTCCGGTGACAAAGCCCGTCGCGGCCGCGCCCTGACGTCCCTCGCAAAACACCTCGTGGATTGCCGCGCGCGCGAGCCCGCCCTTCAGCGCGCTGTCGGCCTCGCGGTGGCCCAGCGCGACGCGGTCGCGATGATGCACGACCTCCGCCATCTCGATGCGCTCGATCTGGCCGCGCAAGGCTGCAAGCGCGCTTGTTCGTGCGCCGCTCATATACGCCGCTCCTCAAGGGTGATTGCCGGTGGCTCTCAAAAAGAGAACCAGCGGCTAGCTCATTTGTTCATGATATGTTCTAATATAAAGCTAACGACGCCCCGGGAGTCAATCGAATTGGCGGGCCTCGGGATTCATGAGCTGAATCAAAGGGATTCCAATATGGACGTGCAACGCAAGCTGGAAATCCTGGCGGACGCTGCCAAGTATGATGCGTCCTGCGCCTCCAGCGGCACCGAGCGGCGGGCTTCCAGCGACGGCAAGGGCATGGGCTCGACCGCGCCCGGCATGGGTATCTGCCATTCCTACGCGCCGGACGGCCGCTGTATCTCGCTGCTCAAGGTGCTGCTGACCAACGCCTGCAATTACGACTGCCTCTATTGCGTCAACAGGGCCTCCTCCAACGTGCCGCGTGCCCGCTTCACCATCGACGAAGTGGTCAAGCTGACGCTCGACTTTTACCGGCGCAATTACATCGAAGGGCTGTTTCTCTCCTCCGGCATCATCCGCAACCCCGACTACACCATGGAGCAGGTGGTGAGCGTCGCGCGCAAACTACGGGAGGAGCATCACTTCCGCGGCTACATCCATCTCAAGACGATCCCCGAGGCTGACGATGCATTGATCTCCGAGGCCGGCAAATATGCCGACCGTCTCTCCATCAACATCGAAATGCCGCAGGAGACGAGCCTGCAGCAATTCGCGCCCGAGAAGGACGTGCGCGCGATCCGCCGTACCATGGGCCGGCTGCGGCTGAAGCTGGACGAGGCCGAGGAAAGCCGCAGCGCGAAGACGAAAGCCAAGCCGCAGCGCTTCGCGCCGGCTGGCCAAAGCACGCAGATGATCGTCGGCGCCGACGCGGCCTCCGACCACACCATCCTTCACACCAGCGCCAATCTCTACGGTTCATACCGGCTGAGGCGCGTCTATTATTCCGCGTTCAGCCCGATCCCCGACGCCAGCCGCGCGCTGCCTCTGCGCGCGCCGCCCTTGCTGCGCGAGCACCGTCTCTACCAGGCCGACTGGCTGATGCGGTTCTACGGCTTCGACGTCGGCGAGATCATCGACGACAGCGCGATGCTGCCGCTCGACATCGATCCAAAACTCGCCTGGGCGCTGCGCCACCGCGACCGCTTCCCGCTCGACGTCAACCGCGCCAGCCGCGAGGAATTGTTGCGCGTGCCAGGCTTCGGCACCAAAGCGGTCGAGCGCATCATCGCGGCGCGCCGCACGACCACGATCCGCGTCGCCGATCTCGCGCGGCTGCATGTGCCCCGGAATAAAGCGCTGCCGTTCATCGTCCTCAGCGATCACCGGCCCACGCCGCATCGTCTCGACGAGGCACGGCTGATCGAACGGTTCAAGCCGAAGGCAACACAACTGGGATTTGGCTTCTGATGCAGTACATCACCCTCGAGAACGAAACCGATTTCGATGGCTGGCGCAAAGCCGCGCGTAGCCTCGTGCTTCACCAAATGAAGCCGGCCGACATCACCTGGGCCGTGCGGGGCGGCGAAGCGGAGCTGTTCGCGCCGCCCTCGCCGTCTCCGCTGCCGGCCGGTGGCGACGGCACCTTCAACGTGCCTGCAAAATTCGTCGAGCTCGCCAAGGCCGCGATCCTGCATCGCGATCCCGAGCGTTTCGCCATCCTCTATCGCCTGCTGTTTCGGCTGAAGGACAATCACGACCTCATCGAGGTCGCGACCGATGCCGATGTCGCGCAAGTCACGGTCATGGCAAAGGCGATCTACCGCGACGAGCACAAGATGCATGCCTTCGTGCGCTTCCGCGAGATCGGCAGGGAACGCGAAGCCCACTACGTTGCGTGGTTCGAGCCGGAGCATCATATCGTCGAGCTCGCCGCGCCGTTCTTCGCCAAGCGCTTTGCCGACATGCCCTGGTCGATCCTGACGCCGGATCTGTGCGCGCATTGGGATGGCCATGCGCTCTCGTTCACATCAGGCGTCAGCAAGAGCGAGGCGCCGAGCGAAGACCGGCTGGAGGAAACCTGGCGGCGCTACTATGCCAGCATCTTCAATCCGGCCCGCCTGAAGGTGAAGGCGATGCAAACGGAGATGCCGAAGAAATATTGGAGGAACCTGCCCGAGGCTTCGATCATTAAGCCTCTGATCGAGGATGCCGAACGCATGACCGGCGCCATGATCGCCAATGCCGCAACCGATCCGCACAAGCCTCAAAAGCGGCCGGAGGCTCCGATGAAACGCAAGACCGCTACCGACGATCTCGAAGCGCTCCGCGAGGAGGCCGCCCACTGCCGCGCCTGCCATCTCTACAAGGACGCGACCCAGACCGTGTTCGGCGAAGGTCCGAAATCCGCCAATATCATGCTGGTCGGCGAACAGCCCGGCGACAAGGAAGACCTCGCCGGCCATCCCTTCGTCGGTCCGGCCGGCCAGATGCTCGACCGGGCACTGCAGGAGGCCGGCGTCGACCGCAAGAAGGTCTATGTCACCAACGCGGTGAAACACTTCAAATTCGTGCCGCGCGGCAAAATCCGCCTGCATCAGAAGCCGAATACGCCGGAGATAAAGGCCTGCCGACAGTGGTATGAGCGGGAAGTCTCCGTCATCCAGCCCGATCTCATCGTAGCGATGGGCGCGACCGCCGCGCAGAGCGTGTTCGGCAAGATCACCCCGATCGGCAAGACCCGCGGCCGGCTGATCGATCTTCCTGACGGTCACAAGGCGCTGGTGACGGTGCACCCGTCCTATCTGCTACGGTTGCCCGATCCGGAAGCCAAGGTGCTGGAATATCAGCGCTTTGTCGAAGACCTGAAGATCGTCGCCGGTTTGCAGAAGAAAGCCGCGCGGGCGGCGTAAATAGCGGCGGAAATCGGCTTTCAACCGCTGCTTGTCATCCAGCCTTCAAATCCATCGCGGACAATACCCTTACCTGAAAGTTAAGGGGCGTCCTGACATGACCGATGTAGCATTCGACCGCGCAGTAGCCGATCCCGCGCCGATCCAGCCGGCCTCGCGGCCAAATCTCGACAAGGGCTTCAACCCGCTCACGATGATCCTGTTCTTCGGCATCCTCGCCGCGGGCCTGCTCTATGTGGCCTACAGCATCTATTCGGATGTCGATGCGACCGGCACGCGTGTCACGAGCTACCTGCCCTACATCCTCTTGTTTGTCGCGCTCCTGATCGCGCTCGGCTTCGAATTCGTCAACGGCTTCCACGACACCGCCAACGCGGTGGCCACCGTTATCTACACCCATTCGCTGCCGGCCGAAGTCGCGGTGATGTGGTCGGGCTTCTTCAACTTCCTCGGCGTGCTACTCTCGTCTGGCGCCGTGGCCTTCGGCATCGTCTCGCTGCTGCCGGTCGAGTTGATCCTTCAGGTCGGCTCCAGCGCCGGTTTCGCGATGGTGTTCGCGCTACTGATCGCCGCAATCCTTTGGAACCTCGGCACCTGGTATTTCGGCCTGCCGGCCTCCTCCTCGCACACGCTGATCGGCTCGATCATCGGCGTCGGCGTCGCAAACGCGCTGATGCGCGGCCGCGACGGCACCTCGGGCGTGGACTGGGGCAAGGCCACGGAGATCGGCTATGCGCTCCTGCTGTCGCCGCTGGTCGGCTTCGTCTGCGCCGCCGGCCTGCTGCTGCTGCTCAAGCTGATCGTCAAGAACCCGGCGCTCTATGCCGCCCCTGAGGGTAACAAAGCTCCGCCGATCTGGATTCGCGGCCTGCTGATCCTGACCTGCACCGGTGTCAGCTTCGCCCACGGTTCGAACGACGGCCAGAAGGGCATGGGCCTGATCATGCTGATCCTGATCGGTACCGTGCCGACGGCCTATGCGCTCAACCGCGCATTGCCGGAGTCGCAAGTCGCCCAGTTCGCGAAGATCTCGGAAGCCGCCTCCAAGGTGGTTGCGGCCAAGGGCGCGGGCCATGCGATCATCGGCGATCCCCGTCCTGCGGTGACGCAGTACGTCACCTCGCATCACATCAGCGAAGGCACCTATCCTTCGCTCTCAGTGCTGGTGAAGGATGTCGGCGAGCAGGTCGCGAAATACGGTTCGCTGAACAAGGTGCCGGCGGAAGTCGTCGGCAACACCCGCAACGACATGTACCTGACCTCGGAAGCGATCCGCTTCCTGATGAAGGACAAGGAAAACGACCTCAGCAAGCAAGAGGTCGCGACCTTGAACGCCTACAAGGGCGGACTCGACAGCGCGACCAAGTTCATCCCGACCTGGGTGAAGGTCGCGGTCGCCATCGCGCTCGGCCTCGGCACCATGATCGGCTGGAAGCGCATCGTCGTGACCGTCGGTGAGAAGATCGGCAAGACTCACCTCACCTACGCGCAGGGCGCTTCCGCCGAGCTCGTCGCCGCCGCCACGATCGGCGCCGCCGACGTGTTCGGCCTGCCGGTCTCGACCACCCACGTGCTGTCGTCCGGCGTCGCCGGCACCATGGCCGCGAACGGTTCGGGTCTTCAGGTCGCCACCATCAGGAACATGGTGATGGCCTGGGTGCTGACCTTGCCCGTCGCCATCCTGTTGTCGGGTACGCTGTACGTGATCTTCTCGCGGATCTTCTGAGCCGATCACGTCGCTCGAAGACAAAGGGCCCGTGCGGTGCACGGGCTCTTTTCATGTGTGCTTTCGGCTTGACCTTACGATGCCGCGAGCGATTGCTCGACCAGCTTGACCCAGTACGACGTGCCGTAAACGATCGCCTCGTCATCGAAATTGTAGGCGGGGTGATGCAGGCCGGCGCTGTCGCCGTTGCCGCAGAAGATGAAGGCGCCGGGGCGCGCTTCAAGCATATAGGCGAAATCCTCGCCGCCCATCAGCGGCGGCATCTCGAGCACGTTGGCCTCGCCCGCAACTTGCCCCGCGATGCGACGCGCGATCTCGGTCTCCGCGGCGTGATTGTTCACCACGGGATAATTCCGCTTGTAGTGCAGATCAATCTTGGCGCCGGTGATCTGCGCCACGCCCGCGACAACCTCGTGCACGCGCTTCTCGACCAGCTTGCGCACCTCCGGCGACAGCGTGCGGATGGTGCCCCTCAGTGTCGCGGTTTGCGGAATAACATTGCGGGCATTGCCCGCGTGGAACTCGCAGATCGAGATCACGGCCGATTCCAGCGGATCGACGCTGCGCGCGACGATCGACTGCAGCGCCGTGATCACTTGCGCGCCGACCAGAACGGAATCGACACATTTGTGCGGCCGCGCGGCATGGCCGCCGAGACCCTCGATCATGATATCGACCTCGTCGGTCGCCGCCATGATCGGACCCGGCCGGATCGCGAACGAGCCCACCGGAATGCCCGGGCCGTTGTGCATGCCGTAGACCTGCTCGATGCCGAAGCGCTCCATCATTCCGTCCTTGACCATCGCCAAGCCGCCGGCGCCACCCTCCTCGGCCGGCTGGAAGATCACCACCGCATCGCCGGCGAAGTTGCGGGTTTCGGCGAGATAACGGGCAGCACCGAGCAGCATCGCGGTGTGGCCGTCATGGCCGCAGGCGTGCATCTTGCCGGGAGTCTTCGACGCGTAAGGCAGGTTGGTCTGCTCCTCGACCGGGAGCGCATCCATATCGGCGCGCAGGCCGATGGTCTTGAGGCCCCCGCCGGCCGGCTTGCTGCCCTTGATCACGCCGACCACGCCGGTCTGGCCGATGCCGGTCACGACCTCATCGCAGCCGAATTCGCGCAGGCGGTCCGCGACGAATGCTGCGGTGCGGTGGACGTCGTAGAGCAGCTCCGGATGCTGGTGGATGTCCCGGCGCCAGGCCTGAATATCGGGTTGAAGGTCGGCGACGCGGTTCACGATGGGCATGGAGGGTCTCAAGCTTTGTTGAAAATGCAGGCCTGTCTACCATGCAAGCGCCAGTCCACCCAACTGGCGGGGAGTCTGGGGTAGCTCTGTCCTCTCGTCATGGCCGGGCTTGTCCCGGCCATCCACGTCTGACTATTAGAACGGAAAGCGCGTGGATGCCCGGGACAAGCCCGGGCATGACTCCTATTGGGTGGAAGCAGAATGCCAAGGCGGCTCGAAGGTGAGTTTGACTACATTGTCGTTGGGGCTGGCACGGCCGGCTGCATCGTCGCCAACCGGCTGTCGGCCAATTCCAGCAATCGCGTCCTCATCCTCGAAGCGGGCGGCGACGACAACTGGATCTGGTTCCACATTCCCGTCGGCTATCTCTTCGCCATCGGCAATCCGCGCTCGGACTGGATGTTCAGGACCGAGGCCGAGCCCGGCCTCAACGGCCGCTCGCTCGCCTATCCCCGTGGCAAGGTGATCGGCGGCTCGTCGGCGATCAACGCCATGATTTCGATGCGAGGACAGGCCGCCGATTACGATCACTGGCGCCAGCTCGGCATGACCGGCTGGGGTTATGACGACGTGCTGCCGCTGTTCAAGCGGCTCGAGGATCACTTCCTCGGCGCGAGCGAGCATCATGGCACCGGGGGCGGCTGGCGCATCGAGGCGCCGCGGCTGTCCTGGGACGTCCTCGATGCGGTGGGCGATGCGGCCGAAGAGATGGGCATCAAGCGCATCCCGGATTTCAATACCGGCGACAACGAAGGCACCAGCTATTTCCACGTTAATCAGAAGCGCGGCCGGCGCTGGTCGTCGGCGCGTGGCTTCCTCAAGCCGGCACTGAACCGCCCGAACCTACGGCTCGAAAAGCATGTGCTGGTTGATCGTCTGATCATCGACCAGGGCCGCGCTGTCGGCGTGCGCTTCATCCAGAATGGCGAGATCATCGAGGCGCGCGCGAAACGCGAGGTAGTCCTCTCGGCAGGCGCGATCGGCTCGGTGCAGGTGCTGCATCGCTCCGGCATCGGGCCCGCCGACTGGCTGTCCCCGCTCGGCATCGACATCGTGATGGACAAGCCCGGCATCGGTCGCAATTTGCAGGATCATCTCCAGCAGCGCGCGATCTACAAGGTCGAGGGCGTGCGCACATTGAACGAGACCTATTACAATCTGGTTCGACGCGGCTTGATGGGCCTCGACTACGCCTTACGCCGTCGCGGGCCGCTGACGATGGCGCCGTCGCAGCTCGGCATCTTCACCCGCTCCGATGCGACGCGCGCACGCGCCAACATCCAGTTCCACGTGCAGCCGCTGTCGCTCGACAAGTTCGGCGATCCTCTACACCGCTTCCCCGCGATCACGGTGAGCGCCTGCAATCTCCAGCCGACATCGCGCGGCACCGTACGTCTGCGTTCGGCGGCGCCGGACGAGAAGCCGATCATCGCGCCGAATTACCTTTCAACGGATGACGACCGCCAGGTCGGCGCCGACGCCATCCGCACCACGCGCCGCCTGATGCAGCAGAAGGCGCTGGCAAAATATCGTCCGAGCGAATATCTGCCCGGCCCCGCCGTCGGCGACGACGATGCCTCACTCGCCAAGGCTGCCGGCGACATCGGCACCACCATCTTCCATCCCGTCGGGACCGCGAAGATGGGCGCGGTGAGCGATCCCATGGCGGTAGTCGACGAACGCCTGCGCTTCTACGGTCTCGGCGGCCTTCGCATTATCGATGCCTCGATCATGCCGACCATCACGTCGGGCAACACCAACACGCCGACCGCGATGATCGCCGAGAAGGGCGCGACGATGATTTTGGAGGATGCGAAGTGAATGCGTAGCTTGATGGGGCGCAGCGAAATCCGGGAAAGGACGCTCGATTGGTCCCGCATTCCGCTACGCTCCATACCGGCTACGCGTCCAACCACCTCACGAAAACGTCATCGCGTCCGGGAATAAGACCCCCGGTCCCCCAATCACCTCCCCGAAGCCCAATTCCGGGCGAAGTGGAGCTGCGCGATGAGCGGACACGATCACGGCGAGGACGGCTTAAGCCGCCGCAAGGTGCTGGAATGCATGACTTGGGCCGGCACCGGGGTGCTTTGGACCATCACCGGTGGCGTCCCGCGCTCGCTCGGCATCATCGATTCCGCGCAGGCCGCGACCGCGGCTGCGCCCGGAATGACCTTCCTCCAGATCAGCGACAGCCATGTCGGCTTCGACAAGCCGGCCAATCCCAACGCGCTCGGCACGCTGGAGGAAGCCGTCAACAAGATCAACGCGATGCCGGTCAAGCCGTCGTTCATGATCCACACTGGCGACATCACGCATCTCTCCAAGGCCGCCGAGTTCGACAATGCCGACCGCATCATCTCGCAGAGCAAGCTCGACGTGCACTACGTGCCCGGCGAGCATGACTTCCTCGACGAGGACGTGAAGTTCTATCGCGAGCGCTACGGCCGCGGCACCAAGGGCGCGGGCTGGTATTCGTTCGATGCCGGCGGCGTGCACTTCATCGGCCTCGTCAATGTCGTCGACCTCAAGGCCGGAGGCCTCGGCAATCTCGGCGCCGAGCAGCTGGCCTGGCTCGAGGACGATCTGCGCGGCAAGCCGAAGTCGACGCCGATCGTGCTGTTCGCCCACATCCCGCTCTGGACCGTCTACCCCGAATGGGGCTGGGGCACTGAGGACGGCGCCCGCGCGCTGGAACAGGTGAAAGGCTTCGGTTCGGTCACCGTGCTGAACGGCCACATTCACCAGGTGATGCAGAAGGTCGAGGGCAACGTCACGTTCCATACCGCGCGCTCGACCGCCTTCCCGCAGCCGGCGCCGGGAGCTGCCCCCTCGCCCGGACCGATGAAGGTCGAGGACGCAAAGCTCCGCGCGATGCTTGGCGTTGCCAGCATCAACTTCAAGCAGAACGAGCAGCGGCTCGCGATCATCGACACGCCGCTCCAGGGTTGATGCAAGGCTAACGGAAGCTGACAATGAAGACTCTCAATCGCCGCGACTTCGGTGCCGCCTTCGGTCTCGCTTTGGCCGCGGCCATGCTGTTACCCGCCACAACCGCCCATGCCGAAGACATGGAGGTGCATATCGACAATTTCGTCTTCCAGCCGGCCGAGCTCAGGATCAAGGTCGGCACCACCGTGACCTGGACCAACCGGGACGACATCCCCCACACCGTGGTGTCGGCCGGCAAATTCAGGTCCAAGACCCTGGACACTGACGACAAGTTTTCGTTCACCTTCACCAATGCGGGCGACTACAAATATTTTTGTTCTCTGCACCCGCACATGACGGGGATGATCAAGGTTGAGTAACATCTCGAACCAAGGCATCAACGTCTTGCCCGGCCGGTGGTCCCACGCCGGCCGGGCTCGTGTGCCTTCGGTCACACACAGAGACAAGACGAACAGGGACGAAACGAACAGCGACGAGACGAATCAACGAGCAAAACAAGAGGCAAAGCGAGGAGCGATGCCCGCTAACGACGATTTGCAGAAGGCGCAACGCTTCCGTGAGGCGGCGCTGCCCTATCTCGACGACGTCTACACGCTCGCGCGCTATCTCTTGCGTGACGCCTCCGATGCAGAGGACGCGGTGCAGGAGTGCTATCTGCGCGCGCTGAAGCATTTCGACAGCTATCGCGGGCCGGCAATGAAGCCCTGGCTATTTGCGATCCTGCGTAACGTCTGCAATGCCGAATATGCACGCCGCGCGCACAGGCACGGCGCGATCGAGGATACCCCCGGCGCTGCCGAGCAGACGCCGATCTGGCAGGAGACCGAGGCCAGCCCCGAAACCGAAGTGCTGCGCAGCCGCGATGCGGGCGCGATCCGCAAGCTGATCGATGCGCTCGCCGAACCGTTCAAGGAAACATTCGTGCTGCGGGAGATCAACAACCTGTCCTATCGTGAAATCGCCGAGGCCGTCGGTGCACCCGTCGGCACCGTGATGTCCCGCCTCGCCCGCGCGCGCGCCATGCTGCGCGCGGCCTGGACGGCGGATGAGGAGCAAGCAAGATGACCTGCGACGAAGCAAGGATCCTGCTTCACGCGCTGCTCGATAACGAGCTCGATGCCGGCCATGCGCGCGAGGTCGAAGCCCATATCGCCGGCTGCCCGGCCTGCGCTGCGGAGCTTTCGGCACAGCGCGAGATGCAGCGCGTGCTCGCGGACGCCAATTTGCGCTACACCGCGCCGGCGAGCCTGCGTGCGCGTATCGAGGCCTCGCTGCCGCAGCGTCAACAGCCGAGCCGCCGCTCCGTGCTGCGCGGCTTTGCGATGGGCTCGGCAGTCTCCGCGCTCGCCGCATCCGGCGTTGTCGCATTGGTGCTGCGCCAGGACGACCAGCAGCGCATCCTGTCGGAGGTCGTCTCCGCGCATCTGCGCTCGCTCCAGGCCGGCCACCTCATCGACGTGCTCTCGACCGACCAGCACACGGTGAAGCCCTGGTTCAACGGCAAGCTCGACGTCGCCCCGCCCGTGATCGACCTCACCGCACAAGGTTTTACGCTGGTCGGCGGCAGGCTCGACTATATCGACGCACGCGCCATCGGAGCGGTCGTCTACAAGCGCCGGCAGCACGTGGTCAATCTGTTCGTGTCGCAGACATCGAACGCAGAATACCGCGCGCCCAAGACCGAAACCATGCAGGGCTTCAACTGCCGGCGCTGGGGCAATCGCGGCCTGAACTTCTGGGCCGTCAGCGATCTCGGCGCAGACGAGCTCGCCGAGTTCGTCGACAAGTTCGAGGCGGCGATGAAGGCGAATGTGGAAGGGTAACCCCTAGAGTCGTATCAGAAATTGATACAAATCCCTTGCGCACGTATCAACCAATGATACATTGACTGAGTGATCAGGACCTTTCGGGATAAAACGACTAAAGCGGTCTTTAACGGCGAAAGCCCCAAACGCTTTCCGGCGGACCTGGTGAAGGTTGCTCGCCGGAAATTGCGCTATCTTCACGCTGCGGGCGAACTCAGCGATTTGAGGGCACCACCCGGAAATCGCCTTGAAGTCCTCACGGGCGATCGCAAGGGACAGCACTCGATCAGGATCAACGACCAGTTCCGAGTGTGCTTCGTGTGGACATCACAAGGTCCCGTTCAGGTCGAGATCGTGGATTATCACTAGGAGAATGCGACGATGGCCAAGAAACTCAAGCCCATGCATCCTGGTGAGGTTCTTCGGGAAGAATTCCTGAGCCCGCTGGACATGTCGGCAGGCGCGCTCGCCAAGACATGCGGCCTGCCGCGTACGCGTATTGAGCGGATTGCGGGTGAGCAGACCGGAATCACCGCTGACACCGCGCTTCGGCTTGCCAAAGCGCTCGGCACGACCGCCGAGCTATGGCTCAATCTCCAGAACGATTACGATATCCAGATCGCCAAACGCGATCTCGGGAAGGCTCTCGACCGCATCGAGACTGTGAACAAGCCCAAGGCGGCCTGAGCTTACGCCGATCGCCTCACCGCGTTGTCCACCAGCGTCTTGCCGAGCGACCAGATCGCGCCGGGGACCTTGTGGCTGCCGGCGATGACGTCGTCGAAGGCGCGCTCGATCCAGCCGCAGTCTTCCTCGGTGATGGTGAGCGGCGGCAACAGCTTGATGGTGTGGCTGCCATGGCCGGCGACTTGCGTGAGGATCTTGTGGTCCTTGAACAGCGGCACGGTGATGAGCTGGCAGAACAGGCCCTTGTTGGCCGCCTCCAGCACGTTCCAGGACGCCCGCAACCGCAGCGATTTCGGCGGGCCAAACTCGACGCCGATCATCAGGCCCTTGCCGCGAACTTCCTTCAATAGCTCGTAGCCGGGCACCATACGAGTCAGCGCGAGGCGCAGTTCGGCACCGCGCTTGGCGGCGGACTCGATCAGCTTCTCGGACTCCATGACATCGAGCGTGGCGATGCCCGCGGCCATCGCCAGGTCGTTCTTGGAGAAGGTCGAACCGTGCACCACTGCACGATCCATCTGGTTGAATATCTTGTCGAAGATGCTCTTGCGCGTCAGCACCGCGCCGACCGGCACATGGCCGCCGGACAGCGACTTCGACAGCAGCACCATGTCGGGCTCGACGTTCCAGTGCTCGACCGCGAGGAAGCGGCCGGTGCGGCCCATGCCGGTCTGGATCTCGTCGGCGACGAACAGCGTGCCGTATTTCTTGCAGAGCGCAGCCGCAGCCGGCAGGAACTCGTCGGTGGGCATGTTGACGCCCTTGCCCTGGATCGGCTCGACGACGAAGGCCGCCACCTCGCGCGAGGCCAGCGCCTTTTCGAGCGCGGCGAGATCGTTGAACGGGACCGAGGTGCAGCCCGGCAGCAGCGGCTCGAAGCCGGTGCGGAAGTTCGAATCGCCCGTCAGCGACAGCGCGCCATAGGTCAGGCCGTGATAGCCGTGGGCACAATAGACGATGCCCGGACGGCCGGTGGCGCCGCGGGCGAACTTGATCGCCGCTTCGACGCATTCGGCGCCGGAATTGGCGAAGAACGCCTTGTCGAGATAGGGGACGTACTTCAAAAGCCGCTCGGCGAGCACGCCAGCGAGCACCGAGACGTCGAACTGGACGAGGTTGGGCAGGTCGGCATCGAGAACGCTCTTGAGCGCCTCGCGCATGACAGGATGATTGCGCCCGATCGCAAACACGCCAAAACCGGACAAGAGGTCGAGATAGCGCGCCCCGTCCCGGTCGTAGAGGTACTGTCCCTGCCCCTTCTGGAAGCCGACATCGTAGCCGATGGTCTTCAGAACCCGAACGAACTGCTCGTTCAGATGCCGATTATGCAGGGCGCTGCGCTGGGCCTGGCGGTCCGCAAACAGCTGAGACATGTCTGGATTTGGGCTGTGCATCCGCTACATACTTCGGTTGAGGGCCGTCTCGTCAACTGAAAACGGACCGTTGCCAAAAACGGTCTGTGCGGCCTTTTGCCCTTTTTCGGACCATCTTCGCAAGCAGAGCTTTAGACCATGTTGCACTGCCAAGGAACTATCATGCGTTTAGCCCTTTACACCGGACTAATACTGGCTGGCGGTTACGCCTGCCTGACCCCGGCGCTCGCCGCCGATCCGACCGGCGACTGGCGGGTTGCCGATGGCGTCGCCAACATTCGTGTCGCCCAATGCAATGGCAGCATGTGGGGCGCGGTTTCTTGGGAAAAACAGCCCGGCGGCCGCGACGAGAACAATCCGGACGCCTCGAAAAAGACCCGGCCCACGCTAGGCCTGGCGACCCTGATCGACATGAAGAAGAAGCCCGGCGCCGATCAGTGGGAAGGTCAGGTCTACAACGCCAAGGACGGCCAGCTCTACAGCGCGACCATCACGCCGGTCGGCACCGACCAGCTCGAGATCAAGGGCTGCGTGATGGGCTTCCTGTGCGGTGGCGAGACCTGGACCCGGGTCAGCCCCCCGATTCCCCTGAGCCCCGCCAACGCCATGGCCAAGGGCGCGCCGAAGCCCACCGGCGCCGCGCCGAAAGCCCCGGCAACGACGGGCGCTACGGCGGCGCAGCCTGCGCCCGCACTTCCCAAGCCCGGCGGCACCGCCAAACCCGGTCAGAAGGGCGCCGCCGACCAGGTCGGCGACATCTGCCTACTCCCTGAGATTGCGGGGTTTGCCCATTAGGGCGGGCTGAAACAGCAGCACGGCGGCGAGCGTCGTTACCAGCGACAGCGCGAGCAGCTTGCCCATGCTGGACGTGCCGGGATGGCTCGACAGCCAGAGGCTGCCGAACGCGGTCGCCGTTGTCAGCGCGCTGAAAAAGATCGCGCGCGTCAGGCTGGTCTGGAGCAGGTTTGTCCTGCCTGAGCGCCAGGCCACGACATAGTAGATCTTGAAGGCCACGCCGACGCCGAGCAGCAGCGGAAACGCGACGATATTGGCGAAGTTGAGCGGCAAGCCGATCAACACGCAGATCTCGAGCGTCACCGCACCGGCCACCAGCAGTGGCACCAGCGTCATCAGCACGTCGACGAACCGGCGCAGCGTGATCCACAGCAGCAGGCCGATCACCAGCAGCGCATAGATTCCGGCATGGATGAACGCCTTCACCACGGTGTCGCCGGATTTCAGGATCGAGACCGGACCGCCGATCGCGGTCGGCTCGGCAACGAGCACAGCCGCCGCAAATTTGCGCAGCGTGTCGTTGTCGTTGGGATCGCCCTTCGGCAGCGCCTCGACGCGGATGATGCCATCCTTGCTCTTCCAGGCGCTAACGAGATCTGCCGGCAATGATTTCAGGGTGACCGGCTCGGCCTGCATCGCGTTCCGGAGCTGGTCGAACACGATCTTCATCGGCGCGACGAACACGTCTTGCGCCTTGTTCCGCGTGGCTTCATCGCCATTGGCGAGCTTGTCCAGCGCGTCCGCGAGCCGACGCGAGGCGACCGCACCCGGGCCCTTCGCATCGCCTGCGGTCCGGCGCAGATTGTCGACCGAGGATTTCAGCGCATCGACGTTTTCCTTGTCCGTCGGCGCGGCGTCGATCTGGTCGGGATTGAGCGCGGGGTTCAGCACCTTGGCGCCCTGCGCGATCAGCTTCAGCTTCGGCGCCTGGTCTTCAGGAACGAAGCTGTTGAGCGACATCACGCGCAACACCTCCGGCACCTTCTCCAGCCTCGCCTCCACCTGCCTTGCCTGCTCTTCCGACGTGGTCATCACGTTGATGGCATTGGCGCCGGTGTTGGGATCCTTGCGCAAATCGAGGAAGGTCGCGATCGACTCTGCCTTCGGGTTGCGCAGGTTCATCGGGTTGAAGTCGAACTTCATGAAATAGAGCAGCGGCAGGCCGGCGACCGCGAGAAACATCGTACCACCGACGACCAGCACGCGGTGCTTCTCCAGGAAGTGATCGAGCGGTGCCAGGAAGGCGTAGCCGACCGGCTCTTTCTCGCCGGGCGGGTTCAACAGCTTCAGCATCGCCGGGAGCACGGTGATGCTGGTAACAAACGCCACCAGCATGCCGACGCCGGCGATCTGACCGAGTTCGGCGATGCCCTTGTAGTCGGTGGGGATGAAGCAGAGGAAGCCGGCCGCGGTCGCCATTGCCGCCAGCGACAACGGAATTGCCGAGCGCTTGGCGGCCAGCACCAGCGCGCCCGAAAGGTCGTTGTGCTTGTAGCGTTCGGAGCGATAGCGGACGCTGTACTGAATGCCGAAATCGACGCCGAGGCCGACGAAAAGCACGGCGAACGCGATCGACAGCAAATTGAGCGAGCCCACCATCATCAGGCCCGCGGCGGTCGTCAGCGCAAGACCGACGAAGAGATTGACGAACACCGCGAAGATGATCTTCGCCGAATGCAGCGCCAGCCACAGGATGAGCAGCACGACCAGGACCGTGCCGATGCCGTTGACGACGGCACCTTCCTGGACGGTTGCATATTCCTCGTTGGCGATCGGGACCGGACCGGTCAGTCGCACGCGCGCCTGATATTTGGTGGCAAAATCCAGATCGGCTGCGGCCTTGCGGATCGCATCGGTTGCGCCTTTGCCGGGCTCGAGCGCGTTGTAGTCGAGGACGGGCTTGAACTCGATGAAGGCGCGCTTGTCCGAATCCGTCAGCGGGTCGTCACTGACGAGTTCGCGCCAGGAGAAGGTCGCGTTGCCCTTGTTGAGCACGGTCTCGACCGTTTGCGCGATCTGGTTGAAGGGCCGTTCGGTGTTGTCGAGCTTGACCTGGCCGCGCTTGACGCCGGCAAGTCCCGTTTCCAGCGCGCCGGTCAGGCCGCGGATCGAGGGATCGCCCGCCATGATCTCGATCAGGGGCGCGGCGGATTCGAACTGACTGGTGACCTTGCCGACTTCTTCGGTCGGCAGGAACAACAGACCATTCTTCTCGAAGAACTCGCCGGTGCCGAGCTGCTGCATCGACTGGAAGTCGGTCTTGTTGTCCTTCAGCTTGGCATAGAGCGCGTCCGACGCCGCGGTCGCCATCTCCGGCGTCTTGGCTTCGACCACCGCCGTGATCGTCGCATCGCGGTCGAAGGCGCGATCGAACTGCTGGTCGCGTTGGCGCCAGTCCAGATTTTGGGCAATCAGCGAGTTGATGTCGGTGTTGATGGCAAAGTGCCGGGACGTGTAATAGCCCGCCCCCACCGCCAGCAGGAGCCCGAGAACGACGACGAGGGAGGCAAACCGGGTGCAGGCCCTGACGGTGGCAACGACTACGCTTTGCAGCACTACTTTTCTTTCTGCGGTTAACAGCTTGCCGGAAACGCCCGCTGTTTAACGGAGTTCCCGGCCGAAACCTATTGCTGTTTTGAGTCGTTATCGCCGTCAGAAGGTTCGAGGTAAACGGCGGAAGACCATGGCAAAATCATGCGGGGCAGTCGGTATAGCCGGGGAGTTGAGGCGGGAAAGTGACGAAGCGCGCGCACAAATGTCTCCACTTTTGCGGCAATGGGCGCCCTCTACTATAGTACCGCAAAAGTGATCCAGTAGGGAACCAAAGTTCGTTCCACCTTTCCTTACTGCCGATTTTTTGACACAAAGTGCTGCGCCTCCATGCACCGGGGCGGCGACAGGGGTGGGCAGCTACCGCCTGCGCGAAACCGTGGTGCGGATATTGCAACTCATTGGTTCGTATCGCGGTGACCCCTGAACTTGAGAGCGGATTGGTGCAACTTGCGTGATGGGCGTCCAATGGAAGTTTATCTGGCGCAACCGCGTGGCTTTTGCGCGGGAGTGGTGCGTGCAATCGAGATCGTGGAACGGGCGCTGGAGAAGTACGGCCCGCCCGTCTACGTGCGCCATGAGATCGTGCACAACAAGTACGTCGTCGAGAGCCTGAAAAACAAAGGCGCGATCTTCGTCGAGGAACTGTCAGAGGTGCCGCCGAAGGCCGTGACGGTCTTCAGCGCTCATGGCGTCGCCCGCAGCGTCGAGGAAGAAGCGGCCGCGCGCGACCTTCCAGTGCTCAATGCCACCTGCCCCCTGGTCACGAAAGTTCACAATCAGGGGAAGCGCTACATCGCCAGGGGCCGCACCCTGATCCTGATCGGCCATGCTGGCCACCCCGAGGTCGAGGGTACGATGGGCCAGGTTCCCGCCCCCGTCCTGCTGGTCCAAAGTGTTGAAGAGGTTAAGGCCCTTGAGCTGCCGGCGGATACGCCAGTGGCCTACATCACCCAGACCACCCTGTCTGTGGATGACACCAAGGACATCATTTCGGCCCTGCAGGCCCGCTTTACAGATATTCAAGGTCCGGATATCCGGGATATCTGCTATGCGACACAGAACCGCCAATCTGCGGTAAGGGATTTGAGCAAGCTGGTCGACGTGATCTTGGTGGTGGGCGCTGCCAATAGCTCGAACTCGAACCGGCTCCGCGAAATCGGCACTGAGGCCGGTGTCGCGAGTTATCTGATTGCCGACGGCAGCGCGCTCAATCCCGAGTGGTTGAAAGATGCCAGAACCGTCGGTGTCACGGCTGGCGCTTCGGCGCCCGAGGTACTCGTGGATGACGTGATCGAAGCAATGCGGCGGATCGGACCGGTCAAGGTCTCGGTGCTCCCCGGCCGCGAGGAAAACATCGAATTCCGGCTTCCGGCCCAACTGGCTGCGAGCTGACCCACCCGAATTTCAAGCCCAGAAAGAAACTTGTAATGGCTATCCCCTTCTTCAAGGAAATGCGTATCGGCGGCTATTTGATCAAGCAGAAGCTGCTTGGCCGCAAGCGCTATCCGCTCGTGCTGATGCTGGAGCCGCTGTTCCGCTGCAACCTCGCCTGCGTCGGCTGCGGCAAGATCGACTATCCGGATGCGATCCTCAACCGCCGCATGACCGCACAGGAGTGCTGGGACGCGGCCGACGAGTGCGGCGCGCCGATGGTCGCCATTCCCGGCGGCGAGCCGCTGATCCACAAGGAGATCGGCGAGATCGTGCGCGGCCTCGTGGCGCGCAAGAAGTTCGTCTCGCTCTGCACCAACGCGTTGTTGCTCGAGAAGAAGCTCGATCTGTTCGAGCCCTCGCCCTATCTGTTCTTCTCGGTGCATCTCGATGGCCTGAAGGAGCACCACGACAAGGCCGTGTCGCAGAAGGGCGTGTTCGACCGCGCCGTCTCCGCGATCAAGGCGGCCAAGGCCCGCGGCTTCACCGTCAACGTCAACGCCACCATCTTCGACGGCCACCCGGCCGAGGAGATCGCCAAGTTCCTCGACCTCACGGTCGAGCTCGGTGTCGGCGTCTCGATGTCGCCCGGCTACGCCTATGAGCGCGCGCCCGACCAGGAGCACTTCCTCAACCGCACCAAGACCAAGAAGCTGTTCCGCGACGTCTTTGCGATGGGCAAAGGCAAGAAGTGGAATTTCATGCATTCCGGCCTGTTCCTCGACTTCCTCGCCGGCAACCAGGAATATGAGTGCACGCCCTGGGGCATGCCCGCGCGCAACATCTTCGGTTGGCAGAAGCCCTGCTACCTGCTCGGCGAAGGCTATGCGAAGACCTTCAAGGAGCTGATGGACACGACCGACTGGGAGACCTACGGCACCGGCAAGTACGAGAAGTGCGCCGACTGTATGGCCCATTGCGGCTACGAGCCGACGGCGGCGACCGCTGCCATCAACAACCCGCTGAAGGCGATGTGGGTGTCGCTGCGCGGCATCAGGACCACGGGTCCAATGGCGCCGGAGATCGACATGAGCAAGCAGCGTCCGGCCCAGTATATCTTCTCGGCGGAAGTGCAGAAGCGCCTGTCGGAGATCCGCAAGGACGAGGCCGCCGCTGCCCAGGAGAAGGCCGCACGGAAGGCTTCGACCGCCGCGTAAGCGCGGTGACCTGTAGCCCGGATGGAGCGCAAGCGAAATCCGGGAGGGTGCCTCCGCGTTGAAGGCCCCGGATTGCGCTCTGCTCCATCCGAGCTACGCAGATCAAAACAAAAGGCCCGGTCGCCATTGGCGACCGGGCCTTTTCATTTTAGTGATCGCAGAACCCGCTCAGGCCGCCTCGGAGACCAGCGCCTCGCCCTCGACCAGCTCGGTGCCGATCAGGAAGTCGCGGCAGCCGCGAAGTGAGCGCAGCGCGCGGTTGAAGTCGAGGCCGGTCGAGACCAGTCCGTGCAGCGCGGTCGGATTGCGCGCGATGCCGCGCAGCACGGCCAGCACGTCGATCTGGCCATTCGGCTTGATGGCGGCGCGGGCGAGCGCCGGCAGCGCGCGATGGGCGGGATCGCTGATGACGCGGACCGCGGCGAACGGCAAGCCGGCCTCGGCGGCGTAGGCGGCCGCGATGTGGCTTTCCATGTCGACGGCGGCCGCTCCGGTCTCCGAATGCAGCGCCGCCTTGCAGGAGCGCCCCGTGACCACTTCCTCGGCACCGGCGAGGCTGCCGCGCACCACGCGGCGGCGCCCCGACGTCAGGCGGTCGATCAGGTCGTCGCCGAGCGAGAGGCCGGCGGCCCAGCGGGTGTCGCCCGCGAGCACCTCGGTCGCCAGCACGACGTCGCCGGAGCGCAGCGTCGGGTCGAGCCCGCCGGCAACGCCAAAGGAGATCACACCGCGAATCGTCTCGGGATCCAGCACCGTCAACAGCGCCCGCAACTGGGTCGGGCTGCTCGACGAACAAATGACCGCCATTCCGGGCCCGGCCGCGATGCGGGCCTCCTGAACCAGTCCAGTCACGATCAATATCGGCCTCGGATCAACGGTTTGACCCGCGGTAAGATAGTCCCCCGTCCCCAAAGTCACATTCCGACCCCTACCACCCTGCTGTTGGTGTTCCGCAAGTTCCGATACCGCGCCAACGCCCACAGCGGGAAGAACTTCGGGTAACCATGGTACCGTAGATAGAATACACGGGGAAAGCCTGTGGCGGTGTACCGCTGTTCGTCCCACAGTCCTTTTTCGTTCTGTGTTGCAATCAGGTACTCCACCCCGCGGGCGACGGCCGGGTGATCAACCTCGCCTGCCGCCATCAGGGCAAGCAAGGCCCATGCCGTTTGCGACGCGGTCGAGGGGGCCGCTTCCCAGCCCCGGTAGTCCAGCCGGTAGCTGACGGCATCCTCGCCCCAGCCGCCGTCCTTGTTCTGGATCGAGGCCAGCCAGCCGGCGGCTTTCCGGATCATGGGGTCGTCATGGCGGACGCCGGCCATGTTGAGGGCGCACAGCACCGACCAGGTTCCATAGATGAAGTTCATCCCCCAGCGGCCATACCAGGACCCTTCCGGGTGCTGGGTCTTTCGGAGGTAGTCGATCCCGTCCGCGACATGCTTGCTGGTCTTCGCGGTCTCGCCGAGCTGGGCCAGCATCGAGACGCAGCGCGCGGTGACGTCCTCGGTCGGTGGATCGAGCAGCGCGCCATGGTCCGAGAACGGGATGTTGTTCAGATAGTATTCGAGATTGTTGACGTCGAAGGCAGCCCAGCCGCCGTCGTCGCTCTGCATGCCCTCGATCCACTCCCGCGCACGGTCGATCGCGGCGTCATAGCCGGTCGCGCCGTGCTCCCGGCGCATCCGGTCCATCGACATCACGACCACCGCGGTATCGTCGAGATCGGGATAATGGGCATTGTTGTACTGGAAGGCCCACCCACCCGGGCGCACGTCGGGCCGTTTCACCGCCCAGTCGCCCTTCACCTCGAGCTCCTGCTTCGGGCTCAGCCAGTCGAGACCCTGCTTGGCCGCAGGCACCGCCCTGTTACCGCCGGCTTCGAGCAGCGCGTGGGCGGTCAGCGTCGTGTCCCACACCGGCGAGACGCAGGGCTGGCAATAGGCTTCGTCGTCCTTGATCACGAGCAGCTTGTCGATACCCCGGCGCGTGATCGCGCGCGGCGGGAAGTTCTCGTCCTTGCCGAGCGCGTCGTACATCATGACGATGTTGGCCATCGGCGGATAGATCGCGCCCATGCCGTCCTCGCCATTGAGCCGCTCCTCGGTGAAGGCGAGCGCTGCATCGATCGCGCGCTTGCGCAAGCTCTTGGGAAACATCGGCTCGACCACGCGCAAAATGCCGTCGAGCGCGCGGAACAGAACGAACCAGGCCATGCTCTGGTGCGGCGCCTTGGCAGTCATGCCGATCGAGCGCGGATCCTGCAGGAACAGCTCGTCGATACCGATGCCCTTGGGATTCCTCGCCCGCGGCTTCAGCGCGGCGATGACCATCAGCGGCACCATGGTGGTGCGCGCCCAGTAGGAGATCTTGTTGATGTGGAAAGGCGACCAGAACGGCAGCAGCACGATCTCGATCGGCAGCACCGGTACCGCGCGCCAGGTCACGACGCCAAACATCGCAAGCATGAAGCGCGTGAAGACGTTGCTGTGAATGGCGCCGCCGCGGGAATGGATCGCCTCGCGCGCACGCACCATGTGCGGCGCGTCGATGGAATCCCCGATCATCTTCAGCGCGAAATACGCCTTCACGCTGGCGCTCATGTCGAACTCGCCGTCATGCACCAGCGGCCAACCGCCATGGGCGCCCTGAACGCGGCGAAGATAATTGGCGATCTTGGCTTCGAGCACGGCATCGACCGGCTCGGCCAGATAATGGCGCAGCAGCACGTATTCGGCGGGAATGGTGCAATCTGCCTCGAGCTCGAACACCCAATGGCCGTCGGGTTGCTGGAAGCCGAGGACGCCTTCGGTGGCCGACACAATGCTCGATTCCAAGTTTCTCAATTCTTGGGCTTCGCGGCTGGTCGCGTTCACGGAATCCATCTCGCTCGATTGCTCCGATAGTCGATTGAATTGGTCGAAATTGACCGGGACAAATGCCCGTCAGGGCCGCCTGTCAGTATCCCTTGGCGGCCAGAACCAGATCGGCGGCGCGATCACCGGATCGGACCGATCCCTCGATGGTTGCAGGCAATCCCGTAGCAGTCCAATCGCCTGCAAGAAACAGGTTTTTCAGCGCAGTGACCGGCCCTGGACGCAGGGCATTCTGCGCCGGAGTCGCCGCAAATGTGGCGCGGCGCTCGCGCACGATCTGCCAAGGGGGCAGCTCGCCGGAAACACCGCCCGCCTTGCAGACGTCGTTCCAGATCGCCTGCGCGAGTTCCTCGCGCGGCATCTCGACCAGACGGTCGCCGTTGCTGATGGTGACGGAAAGCCGGTTCGGGAACGCAAACAGCCATTCCACGACGCCACCGATTACGCCGAGGATCGGAGCCGATCCCGCTGGCGGCTCAACGCGGAAATGCGCATTCACGATGGCGCGGAATTCGGTCGGCGTCTTCAGGCCCGGCAGCAAGTTGGAGGCAGCGCGCGGCGGCACCGCCATCACGACGACGTCGCCCGCGCCGATCTGGACCACATCTTCGCCGCCGAAATTCAGCGCACCGACCTTGCCCTCATGGGTCGCAAACGAGCGCAGCTCATGGCCGAGCTGAACGGTGTGGCCGCGCTCCTGCAGGAACGTCACGGCAGGCTCGATCAGCACCGCACTTAGTCCGTCCCGCGCGATCAGGGGACGGCAGGCCTGCCCGCCGGCAAGCAGCGTCTCGCGGACGATCGCGCCGGCAAGCCCAGCCGAGCCTTCGGGTGGATCGACGTTGAGCGCCGCCAGCAGTAGCGGCTGCACCAGGCGCTGATAGAGGATGCCCTCGCAGGGAATGGACTTGCCGACCAGCGTCTCTTCCGAGGCCCAGATCAGCGGCGCCAGCTTCAGATAATCGGTCAACCCGGTGTCGGGGACGCGGCGGCTCTCGTCGAGCACCCACGTCGGCAGCCGGCCGTCGCCGAGATCGATCTGCCAGCGCTGCCCGGTCGTGATGTCGACGAAGGGAAACTGCGCGCGCTCCGGACCGACGAGGCCCGCCTCGGTGCCGATCGAGCGCGCATAGGCGCGCGCGTGGCTATTGCCGGACAGCAGCAAATGGTTGCCGTTGTCGATGGTGAGATTGGTGGCACCGTCGAAATAGGAACGGCAGCGGCCGCCGGCCTGCTGCGTCGCCTCGTGCACGGCGATCTTGAAGCCGGCATTGGCAAGCCGCACGGCGGCGGAGAGGCCGGAGATTCCAGCACCGATGATGTGAGCTGTTTTTTGCATCAGATGAGAGCGTAACGGAGCAGGATGGCGATGCGTGTGATCTTCGACACACGCACCGGCTCACGCGGCGCGTTGAACCCGCGCGCGATCAGGAGATCCAGAATGGCATGATAGTATTTCGACATCATCCGCGGCGCGCGCACCGCGCGGCGCCGGTTGCGATTCATGATCTCGTCCGACTTCTCGAAATACACCTTTGCGCGTTGCGCCAGCGGCAGGCAGACCTTCGGCAGCGCGCGCTCGACGATCACGCGGTCCGGATCGTTGGAGGTGATGCCGGCATGCAGCAGCGCTTCGCGCGGCAGATAGAGCCGCCCGAGGCCCGCATCCTCGTCGATGTCGCGCAGGATGTTGGTGAGCTGGAGCGCGCGGCCGAGATGATGCGCGAGCTCGATGCCATCTTCTTCCGGCAGGCCGAAGACCCGGACCGACAGCCGCCCCACGGCACTCGCAACGCGATCGCAGTAGAGATCCAGCGTCGCCATGTCGGGCGCGCGGATGTCCTGCGGCACGTCCATCTCCATGCCGTCGACGATCGCAAGGAAATCCTCGCGCTTGAGGCCGAAGCTTTTCACCGACGCGACGTAGTCCTTCAGCCGCGGCGGCGGATTGCCCTGGTAGAGCGCATCGATGTCGTTGCGCCACGCCTGAAGGGCGGCGAGCCGCTCGTCGCGCGGGCCATCGGAATCGGCGATGTCGTCGACCTGGCGGCAGAAGCTGTAGATCTGGAACATCGCTTCGCGCTGGTCGTGCGGCAGGATGCGCATCGCGGCGTAGAACGAACTGCCGGATGCGGTCGAGCCATAATTGGCGCCGGGCGAGGTCGCCTCAAGCGTCATGTGCAGTCCCCGGTCTGGAAATGGCTTTGCGTCCGACCGCGCGGCGGCCGACTTCGCCGATCATGCCGGCGAGGCTGAAGGTGAGGAGCTCGAGCTTGTTCAGGTGCACGCGCTCGCGCAAGGGATCGCGCACCTTCAACAGGCGCACGATGCGGTCGGCATAGGCCTGGATCACGGAGACCTCGACGCCGAGGCGGAAATCCCGGATCTCCGCAGCTAACGACCTGCCCTCCTCGAGCAGCGCTTCGTTGCGCACGGCGAGAGCCTGAAGGCAGGCCAGCATCGCCGGCGGCGACTGCGCCAGTCCGAGCTGCTCGACCGAGGCGCCACTCGCGGCCAGCGCATCGCGCGGCAGGTAGACGCGGTTGAGCTCGCGGAAATCCTTGCCGCAATCCTGAAGGTGGTTGTTGATCTGCAGCGCTGCGCAGAGTGCATCCGACGCGGCCCAGGTCGAGGTGCTCTCACCATGGACGTCGAGCATGAAGCGGCCGACCGGCATCGCCGAGTAGCGGCAATAATGGATGACCTCGTCCCAGTTCTCGTAGCGCAACTTGGTCACGTCCATGCGGAACGCGATGAGCACGTCGAGCGCGTGGCGCGGCGCCATGCCGCGTTCGGCCAGTGCATGCCGCAGGCTGACGGCCTCGGCCTGGGTGTCGCCCTTGCCGAGCAATTCCGCCTCGAGCAGGTCGAGATAAGCGAGCTTCTCGTCGGGCGGCAGCGTGGCGTGGTCGGCGATGTCGTCGGCGGTGCGGACGAAATTGTAATACGCCAGGATCAGCGCGCGATGACGCGGATGAATGATCCAGGACGCGACGGGAAAATTCTCGTCGCGCTCACCCTTGCCGGATCGCAATTCGCTCGCAGAGGTCATCGAGGGCTGGTCTACAATCGTTTGGACAGGAAGGGCTTTTTCGCTCGCGCTAGCCCGTGCCGGCGATGCCGCCGCGGCCCCCATATAGGGGAATACGGCCGCAAAACCAATCCTGTCTCTCGATGGCTGCCCTTTGCGGATCAGGTCCGAAAAGGCGGCCCCGGAGGCCGCCTTTTGTGGGCCAGTGGCCGAGCTTACTGGTTGTGGTTCTTCAGGACCTGGTCGCAGGCCTGCGAGATCTTGGCCCGGTTCTCCTTGAGGCAGGCCAGGATGGTGAAATCGCCCTGGTCGATGACCGGACGGCAGAGCTTCTGCACATCGCGCGAGCAGGCCTTCTGCTCGGCGTCCGTGCCGCGCCCTTGCTGGGCGAACGCTGCGGTCGAGAGGGAGGCCGACAGCAAGGTGAGAGCGACGAGAAGCTTACGCATTGTATTCCTTCATTCTGACGGCAGAATCGCACCAATCCCGGACAGCACAGGCGACGACCGGAACGGAGTATTCTGATGGCAAGTCGCCGCGGGAGTAGCGGCCTCAGAGAAGGCACAAGCACTGGCAAATGCGGCCAAATTGGCGCCACGTCCACCAAATCAGGTCTTCCCTGCGCCTTCTCTGGCAAATGTAAGAGATTGATACTACGCCATAATTCAGGCACGCCGCGTTTTGCTGCGCACCTGTTGCAGAGCTGCATCTCTCCATCCCGCCTTAGGCGCCAGAAACATGCCGAAACGCAGAGAATCCGGAGGTCAACCATGGCAAGCGCGCTTCGCGATGCCGACATGTGGGCGGCCGGCCATTGAACCTGACACAGACTCGGAACACTAAACCTTCGATGTGGCGAGACGTCCTTGGCGACAAGCGAACGTCGTTCCAAAACGGGATATTTTGAGATGAAATTCTTTGGGCGATCTGAACTGGCAATCAAGGCGGCCGGCATCGGCGCTGTGCTGCTGTTCTCAGTTTCGGCGAGTCAGGCTCAGTCGTCCGGACCGTTTGCAGGTTTCGAGGGCGCGTGGACCGGGACGGGTACGGTGTCGCTGTCCGACGGCTCCACCGAGCGCATCCGCTGCAAGGCGGACTACAAGGTTGCCGGCACCGGTCTCAGCCTCAAGCAGGCGCTGCACTGCGCGTCCGACAGCTACAAGTTCGACCTCACCAGCGACGTGACAAGCCAGGGTGAGCGCATCTCCGGCAATTGGAGCGAGACCAACCGCAACATCTTCGGCAATTTGCAAGGCACCGCCGGTGGCGGCCAGATCGAGGTTTTCGTCGAGGCCAACGGCTTTGCCGCCAATTTGTCGCTGCGCACCAACGGCACCAAGCAGACGGTGCAGATCTCGTCCAAGGGCGAGATTCGCGGCGTCAACATCACGATGACGAAGGGCTGACAGCTCTTACCGCTTCCAAAGCACCAAGCCCCGGTTCTCGCGAACCGGGGCTTTGTTGTTTTTCGGAGCCGCGGCGCAATCGCCGGACCCGCCGATTCCATGTCCGATGGATGCAGCCGCTCAAATGGCTGGCTTGTCTGTACCCTGAAGCTTGCCGTGCAGATTGATCAGCCACATCGCCGTCGGCCGCAGGATGAAGAGGTCGGCGACGAGCGCCATGACCATCGAGAAGGCGCTGAGCCAGCCGAACAGCCGTAGCGACGGCAGGTCGGAGAACACCGTGACGACGAGACCGCAGGCCAGCACCAGCGTGGTCAGGATCAATGCCGGGCCGACCAGCACGGTCGCGCGCTCGACCGCGAGCGCCGAGCCGACGCCCGGCTTGCTCTCGAGCCTGAGGCGGTTGAGAAAGTGGATGGTGGCGCTTAAGCCCAGGCCAAACGAAACGGTCAGAGCCACGACGCTGGCGAATTGCAGTCCCTCACCCATCGCCCACAGCACCGTTCCCGACATCACCACGGGGAAGATGCCCGGCAGGATGCAGGCGAACATCACCACCCAGGAGCGGAAGGCCAGGCCGATGAAGATCGCGACCAGCGCGAATTCGACGGTGAGCCCGCGATTGAGCTTCTCGATCATGCCGGCCGAGTTGCGCGCGGCAATCGCGGCAAGACCCGTGACCGCCACTTCATAGCCGGGATGCTTCTTGCGGACGGCGTCGAGCTCGGAATCGAGCTTGTCGACGATCGGCAGGAGCTGGCTGGAATCCTTGTCCGGCACGCGACCTGCGACCACGACGGCGTCCTGCTCGGCATCGATGAACCGGCGCACCAGATGCTCCGGAATGACGCTGACATATTCCTTCAGCGTCGCGACATCGGCGCTGCCGGCCTTGTCCGCGAGCCAGCGGCGCAGGGTCTCGACCGACCAGACATTGCCGACACCGGCTGCCTTCTCCACCGTCGCGTGCACGTCGGCGATGGTCTGCAGCGTCTCCGGCGAATAGAGCGATTCACCCTTGGGGAACTGGATCAGAACGTTGACCGGGTTGGCGCCGGTGAGCTTGGCGTCGAGCCGGTCGCTGGCGGCGACCGCCTGGCGCTTGTCCGGCACCTGGTCGGCGAGCCGGTAGCGCGGCTCCAGATTGGCGTAGATGACGCCGAGGCCGGCGACGAACAGCACGGCGATCAGGCTGAACAGGCCGGGACGGCCCACCATGCGCACCGCAATCCAGTAGCAGAAATTACGCAGCGCCTGCACGCCGGCATCCGCGCTCTGGAACTTGGTCGCAAAGACCTTCTCGTTGCGCACCAACAGCACGCCGAACACCGGCACCAGCGACAACACCGCGACCAGCGCGATGATGGTGGCGGCGAGACCCGCCTCGCCGAACTTGCGGATCAGATCGGAGTCGGAGAACTGGAGCGCGATGAAGGAAATGCCGGCGGTGCCGTGCGTCAGCACGCAGGCCGGTCCCACCACCAGCACCGCGTTCTTGAACGCGGTGAACTTGTCCTGGCCCGCGATCAGCCGGTCGCGCGCGGCGAAGGTGAGCTGCATCGAGTCCGAGAAGCTGATCACCATGATGAGCGGCGTCATCACGTTCAGGAACATGTTGAGATTGAAATTGGCCCAGCCGAGCGCGCCGAGGGCCAGCAAGATCGCGATCATCGGCGGGAACGCCGCCGCCACCATGAACGAGATTTTTCTGAAGAAGATGATGGCGATGACACAGCCGGCGAGAATGCCGAGGATGTTGTAGGTGAGCCCGTCGCGCTCGACCGCGTTGCGGATCTCGAGCTGCATCACCGGCACGCCGGAAAGCTGCACGTTGAGCCCGGTGTCGCCGAGGTCTTCCTTCATCAGCGCCCGGATGTCGGCGACGGTCTTGGTCAGCTTGTTGGAGGCGACCACCTCCGGATCGAGCGACAGCACGATCAGCGCCAGCGTGCCGTCCTCGGACAACAGCTTGCCGCGGATGATCTCGTTGGCTTTGACGCCCTCGATGAACTTGTCATAGGCCGCGCCCTCGGGCAGCTCGGGCGGGAACAGCGCGGCGGGAAGCTTGCCCGGCGCCGGCGCCTGACGCGCGGAGAACAGCGAGACCAGTCCGCGCGTGCCATCGACCAGTTGCATGTCGGTGACGAAGTCGCGCAGCTTCTCGAGGTTGTTCCGCGCCAGCAGGGTCTTGCCCTCGACCACGACGAGGACATCGAATTCCTCGGCCGGGAACTTCTTGGTCACCGCTTCATACTGGCGGAATTCCGGCGTGTTGGACCGGAACAGCTGCGACAGCGAATCGTCGATCTTGATCCGGTGGATGCCGAACACGGCGCCGACGATCAGGACGAGCAGGACGATGCAGGAGACGATGGGCGCCCGGACAGCGATCAGCCCGATGCGCTCCAGCCCGAAGGCGATCGAGGACGCAGGTCCCTGCTCGACCTTGTCGACATGAACCTCACTCTCGCTGTGCTTTTCGAGCATGCCTTGTCCAGTTCCTAAATCGGCTCGGGTCTGTGAGCTTGTCGCGCCCCGCGAACGGCTTGAAAATGCCATACCAATGGGAGGCTTGCCCTTTGAAAATGCGCAGAAAATCGCCGCGAGGGGTTTAGCAGGTCAATCACCCTTCTCGCAAGCAGGCGGAGTGTGGCCGAATCGATCAAGATGTGGCGATTTTGCCTTAATGCCCTTCATCCGGGCAAAGCCGTGCCAATTCGACGCGGCGCGCGGTCCGCGCTCTCGTCCTTCAGCGCCACACCGGTCAGTTCCCGCGCGAGCCCCTCGCGGACCAACCAGGCGATCTTGAAGGCGGCCTCGTCATAGCTCAACCCGGCCTTGTGGATGTTCGACACGCAATTGCGCTCGGCATCGCTGCGGCCCGGCCCCGGGGCGAAAGTCAGATAGGCGCCGAGACTGTCAGGCGCCGACAGGCCTGGCCGCTCGCCGATCAGCGTCACGACCATGCGCGCGCCGAGAATGGCGCCGATCTCGTCGCCGAGCGCGACGCGCGCGCCTGAGGCGACGACGACATGGCCGATCGCGACACCATCGTCGGCTGCGAGCAACGGCAGCAGGCGCATCACCAAGGCGGCCGCATGGGCGTGGACCGCCGCCGCCGACAGCCCATCGCCAATCACGAGTGCGAGTTGGCACGGCTCCGAGGCGCTCCGCGCCAGAGCCTCTGCTGATCCAGCATCTAGCCGTCTGCCCAGATCGGGCCGCCGCAGATAATCCCTGCGGTCGACCGCCTGGCTGTTCGCCTCGGTGACGACGAGGCCAAGCGCGCGGAGATCCGCGACCAGCCGCGGCGCATCGAAGACGGCATGTACGGCATCGCGGGCGCGGGCATGGTCCAGCGTGAAATCGAGCAGTGCCCGCGTCGGCAGGCTCGCGCCGCTGCGCCCGAGCGCGACGCGCGCGGGCGTGAGCGACCGCAGATCGAGGGTCGGACGACGCGGGGTGGCCGGATCAGACATGTCGCATCATTCGGCGGGGACGGAGGCCTCGCGTAGCCGGATCGAATAGTTCGAGGCGTTCTGCTGGCCGGTCGAGGCCGCCCGCGCAAAGGTGATGAGATGGTGGGCGATCAGGGTGCAGCCGATCAGGCCTTCGAGATCGCCGCGCTTGATGCGGCCCAGCGCGAACTTCCAGAACACGCGCTTGTAGTCGCCGAGCACGCCGACCTTCCAGAAGATGTTTCGCAGCATGACCAGGCCGCGCCTGATGTTGGGCCAGGTCTTCATCTCGTCCGGTTTCGGCATCTCAAGGCGGTGCACGTAAACGTGGTCGCATTGATACTGGAAGCGCGCGTAGACCTTCTCGGGCTCGTAGGCGACGGCCATGGCGTGCTTCCAGGACGCGACGACGTCGTCGTAGGGCAACAGGAAGTTGACATTGGAATCGCGGCCGTCGTCCTCGACCAGGCGTCCCTCGCGCTCCAACCGGTCCCACAGCGGCGTCTTCGGCAGCGCCTGAAGCAGGTTGATCGTGAGCAGCGGAATCCGCGAGTCCTCGACGAAGGCGAGCAGCGCCTCCGAAGTGTTCGGTTTGTCGGTGTCGAGCCCCATGATGATGCCGGACACGACCTCCATGCCGTAGGAGTTGATGGTTTGCACGCCCTCGAGGATCGGGACCATCATGTTGTGGTCCTTGTGCATCGCCTTCAGCGCATCGGGGTCGGGCGTCTCGATGCCGCAGAAGATGGTGACGAAATAGGCCTCGCGCATCTTCTCGAGGATTTCCGGCCGCTTGGCGATGTTGAGCGTCGCCTCGCAGGCGAGCCGCACCATGTAGCCGGTCCTCTTCTGCCATTCGATCAGATGCGGCAGGAGGTCCAGCGCCGCCTTGCGGTTGCCGATGAAATTGTCGTCGACGAAATAGACCGTGTCGGTCATGCCGCATTCGCGCAGGCGGTCGAGCTCGGCGATGATCTGCTCCGGCGACTTGAGCCGCGGATTGCGGCCGTAGAGCCCGGGGATGTCGCAGAACTCGCACTGATAGGGACAGCCGCTGGAATACTGGATGCTGCCGAGGAAATATTTCTTGACGTCGGCGAGCTCGTAGGCCGGGATCGGAAATTCCGTCATCGGCACACGGTCCTTGGTGGTCAGCACCACCTGCGCTTCCGGACGTGAGATGTCGCGCGACAAGATTTCGAGCAGCTGATTGGTGGCGTCGCCGAGCTCGCCGACATGGAGATAGTCGAAGGAGGGATAGTAATCCGGGCAGGCGCTGACAGAGGGACCGCCGAGCGCGACGGGCAGATCGAACTCGTGGGCGCGGCGGCAGATATCGTTCATCTGCTGGCGCTGGATGTGCATGCCGCTGACGAAGACCGCCTCCGCCCATCCGAACTCCTCCTTCGTCGTGCGGCGAAGGTTCTCGTCGACGAATTTGACCTGCCACTCCTCGGGCAGATAGGCCGCGAGTAGCAAAAGCCCTTGCGGCGGCATGAAGGCGCGGACGCCGTCGGTCAGGGGGTAGGAATGCTCGAACGTCCCGAACGACGATGTGTATCGCGGAAACACGCACAGAATCCGCCGGGACGTCCCGTTACTTTCAGCTCGCATCAAAGCTCCCCCGCCACGCTCGACTTAGCTGCGGAAATTGCCAGACAGGCACATAGCGTAATGCTGCCGCCGGAATTTCTCAATATTGTGGCATGAGCATAATTCCCTAGGGCACCAATGGTTTCCTCGAGCCGCCGGGTGCTTCCGCGGCGTCACGCGATCAGCCGTGAGGCGAAATCGGGCAGCAGGCCTGCATCGCCGGCAAGCCGGAAATCGGGACCCGCAATCCCCGACTGCGCCAGCCAGTCGTCGAACTCCGGCGCGCGGCGCAGTCCGAAGACGTCGCGGACGTAGAGCGCGTCGTGAAAAGACGTGGACTGATAGTTCAGCATGACGTCATCGGCGCCGGGGACACCCATGATGAAGGTGACGCCGGCGGCCGCCAACAGCGTCAGCAGATTGTCCATGTCGTCCTGGTCCGCCTCGGCGTGGTTGGTGTAGCAGATGTCGATCCCGAGCGGCAGGCCGAGCAGCTTGCCGCAAAAGTGATCCTCCAGCCCGGCCCGGATGATTTCCTTGCCGTCGTAGAGATATTCCGGGCCGATGAAGCCGACCACGCTGTTGACCAGGAGGGGCGCAAAGGCGCGGGCAACTCCATAGGCGCGGGCCTCGCAGGTCTGCTGGTCGACGCCGTGATGGGCGTTGGCCGATAGCGCCGAGCCCTGCCCGGTCTCGAAATACATCACGTTCTGGCCGACCGTACCGCGCCTCTGCGACAACCCGGCCTCTTGCGCCTCCTTGAGAAGCGCGAGGTCGATGCCAAAACTGCGGTTGGCGGCCTCAGTGCCGGCGACCGACTGGAAGACGAGGTCGACCGGCACGCCCTGCCCGATCAGCGACAGCGTCGTGGTGACATGGGTCAGCACGCAGGCCTGGGTCGGGATCTTCAGCCGCGCGATGATCTCGTCGAGCAGCCGCAGCAATTGGCCGATCACGGCCGGGTCGTCGCTCGCCGGATTGATGCCGATGCAGGCATCGCCGGCGCCGAGCAGGATGCCGTCCAGGATGGAGGCGGTGATGCCCCTGGCGTCGTCGAAGGGATGGTTGGGCTGGAGCCGGGTGCTCATCCGGCCCTTCAGGCCGATGGTGTTGCGGAAAGCGGTGGTGACCTCGCATTTCCGCGCCGCCAGGATCAGATCCTGGTTGCGCATCAGCTTCGAGACCGCGGCGGCCATCTCCGGGGTGATGCCGCCAGCCAGCTTGCGCAAGATTTCGGTCGTCGCGGCGTCCGATAGCAGCCAGTCGCGAAAGGCACCGACCGTCAGCGAAGCCACCGGCGCGAAGGCCTTGACGTCGTGACTGTCGATGACGAGGCGGGTGACCTCGTCGGTCTCATAGGGGATGACGGCTTCCTGCAAGAACTGCCCGAGCGGGACGTCGGCCAGCGCCATCCGCGCCGCGATCATCTGTTCGGCACTGGCGGCGGCGATCCCGGCCAGCCGGTCGCCGGAGCGCGGCGGCGTCGCCTTGGCGAGCAAGTCGCGCAAATCCGGGAACGTGTAGGTCGTGGCGTCGATGGTGTGGCGGTAGACCAATCGTCTCTCCGGGGTTCGTCGGCCAGAGGCCGACTCCAGGGCCGATCCCAAGACTATACCTTCAGATCAAGACGCTGAAATATCTTACCTTTCTTTCGACCAAGGGCGAAGGGGGCCAAACCCGCCGTTAACGCCGCGTCCATCTTCATTCTGCATAGTTTTGCATCAATTTGTACGACTGCGCTCTCCGGGCCGCTTCCGGCCATTCGGGCCCCTGAAAACCATGAGAATCGACCAATCTGGGAATGCCACCGGCCTCGCCGGCCGCTTCACGCTTGCGACCAAGCTCTACGCGATCTTCGCGCTGTTCGCGCTGCTCACGGCGGCGATCGCGATGCTGTCCGACTACAACAGCCGCCGCGGCGCCGACCTGACGAACGCAATCGAGACCGCGAACGCCGCCGCGCTGAATGTCGAGCGGGTCAACTCGCTGGTCTATGCGGTCGTGATGGAATCGCGCGGCGTCTACATGTCGACTGAACCGGCCGTGGTGAAGAAATACGGCGAGGGCCTGCTCAAGTTCAACGCCCAGATCCTCGACGTCGTGAAGCGCTGGGAGACCATCGTCAAGGCTGACGATGCCGAGCAGTTCGCCACGTTCAAGAAGCGCATCGAGCAGTTCGTCGAGTTTCGCAAAGAGCTGGTGCGCCGCGGCGTCGAGATCAATGCGGCCGCGGGCCGCGAATGGGGCGACAACGACGCCAACCGCGCCGTGCGCTCGGCGCTGAACAAGGATCTCGAGGCGCTGTCCAAGGTCTATGCCGAGCGCGCGAGGCAAATAGGGCACGAGACCGAGACCAATCGCACGCTGTCCTTCGTCCTGACCTGCCTCGCCGGCGTGGCGCTCGCCCTCGTCGTGATCGGCATCGTCATCATTGCCCGCTCGATCGCACGCCCCCTCTCCGCCATCACCGCGACCATCAAGCAGGTCGCCGACGGCGCCGAGAACGTCGTGGTGCCCCACAGCAACCGCGCCGACGAGATCGGCGCACTGGCACGCGCGATCCAGATCTTCCAGGACGCGATGGGGCGTAACCGCAACCTCGCCTCACAAGTCTCGCAGGACTCCGCCGCGCGCGAGGAGCGCGCCCGCCACATCGAACAATCCGTCGACGCGTTTCGCGAGGCGATCGGCGCGATCATGCGCGGCCTCAGCGACAACGCCTCCGTCATGCGCGAGACGGCGCAGACCATCACCCGCGTCACCGCGGACGCGAGCAGCCGCGCCGGCACGGCGGCGAACGCCACCGAGCAGGCATCGCACAACGTCACGGCGGTGGCAGGCGCGGCCGAGGAGCTGTCTGCGTCGGTGGTGGAGATCGGCCGCCAGGTGCGGCAATCCGCCAGCGCGGTCGAGCAGACCGGCCAGCGCACCGAAAACTCGATCGCCGAGATCGAGAGCCTGGCGGCCGCCACGCAACGCATCGACGGCGTGCTCAGCCTGATCCAGGCCATCGCCGAGCAGACCAATCTGCTCGCGCTCAATGCCACCATCGAGGCCGCGCGCGCCGGCGATGCCGGACGCGGCTTTGCCGTCGTCGCACACGAAGTGAAGGCGCTTGCCGGGCAGACCGCGAAGGCGACCGCCGACATCAGCGAGAACGTCTCGATGATCCAGTCCTCCACCCGCAACGCCGTCGACGCTGTCCGCGAGATCGGCGGCGCGGTGCGCGAGATCAACGACGTCACCTCGGCGATCGCCGGCGCCATCGGCCAGCAGGATGCCGCCACGCGCGAGATCTCGTCCAACGCGCAATCGGCTGCCCAAGGCAACGAGACCCTCGTCGCCAACATCAGCTCGCTCCGCGACGCCATCGGCGAGACCGACACTGCGGCCTCCTCGGTGCTGACGGCTGCGAGCAGCGTGACCGAGACGGCGGAGACGCTGTCGCGCGAGGTGGAGAAGTTCTTCCAGAACCTGCGCTCGGGCGCAGCGGACGGCCGTATCGCCAAGGCGGGGTAGCAGCACGTCGATCGCCAGCAGAGCCGGGGGCGGGGTCGCTCCACCAAAAAACGCGAAAACAACCCCATGCACAGTAGCCGGGGATAGCGATATCAATGGCTTGGCTCTAGTCCAAAGCATTCGTATTTTACGAAATGACATTTGACTCGTCGGGCAAAACAGGGGCATGATGTCAATGCTGGAGCCTTCCGCGCTGGGCCGGCAGATCGTGAGAAGCCGAAGGCTGGCTGAGGCCGCCGCCCTGTGAACCAAAGCCGCGGAGCAGTCCGCGGCTTTTTGCTATCGCCACCACCTGGGTTTATCGGAAGCGATGCAGGAGACAATGATCCTTGGAAGCGGCCCAAATGCTCAGGCTTTTCGGCGGGAAGCAGGCCGGAAAGATCACACGCCGAATCGCTAGCGCGAGCTAAGCGGGGCGCCATACCGCGCTCTTGGAGCAGCGCGCGGAACTAAACCCGGCGTGGCTTGTTCATCCCCAACGTGGCTTGGCGCTCCCGATTCAATGCCGCCGTCAGCGCAACATCGTCCGCTCCAGATGCTCATGGCAACAATGCGTACCCGTCGGGATCGTAGCCCTAGCCGATCGGGCCTGGTCAGTTGTGGCCGGCCTCGCAAACCGGCCTGAAGCTCATGCATCGACTTCGACAGGTTGCGTCATGTCAGGACTAGACGACCTTCCCAAAGATGTGCGGTCCGAACTCACTGAACCCTCAACAACTCGCCGTCTTTCCCGGCCTAGCGAGGAGCTGTGATCAGGCAGCCATTCAAAGCACGAACACCGGAAGAGCTGATTTCCCTATTGAGCGCCGTGGCGATGGCCATTCTCGCGTCGATCATTGTCATGGTGCTGTATTATGGTCGCGAGATCATCATTCCAATAGCGCTGGCTGTCTTGCTCAGCTTCGTGCTGGCGCCCCTGGTTCGACTGGTTCAGCGTCTGCGCATTCCACGCAGTTTGGCTGTGGTGAGCGTGGTCGTAATCGCCTTCGCATTCATATTTGCGATGGGCAGTCTCCTCGCTACCCAACTCGCGCAGCTGGCCGGCGATTTGCCGCGATATCAGTCCACAATAAGCGAGAAGATCCAATCCTTCCGTGAGACCACCGCCGGTCGAGGCACGCTCGAGCGAGCTTCCAGCATGTTGAAGGACCTCAGCAAGGAGCTCGACAAGCCGAAGGAGGCGGCGAATTCGTTGGGGACCATAGCAGCTCCGAAAGCGGCCCAGCCGAAGCCCGTTCCTGTGGAAGTGCTCCAGCCCGATCCCGGTGCGCTGGAGAGCTTGCAAACGCTGATTTCACCATTGCTTCATCCGCTCGCAACGACCGGGATCATCGTCATATTCGTGATCTTCATTTTGCTTCAGCGCGAGGATCTTCGTAATCGTCTGATCAGGCTGGCCGGTTCGGATGACCTGCAGCGCACCACGGCTGCCCTTGATGACGCGGCGAGCCGCCTCAGCCGGCTTTTCCTTATCCAGCTTCTCGTGAACGGGGGCTTCGGCATCATCATCGGAATGGGTCTGTGGCTGATCGGCGTTCCAAGCGCGATCCTGTGGGGTATTCTGGCAGCAGTGCTGCGCTTCGTGCCTTACATTGGGGCGGTCATCGCCGCCGCCTTTCCTCTCGCTCTCGCGGTCGCGGTCGATCCAACCTGGACGATGCTGCTTTGGACGATCGCGCTGTTCGTGGTGGTGGAGCCCGTCGTCGGCCATGTGCTGGAGCCGATGGTCTATGGACACAGCACGGGACTGTCGCCGGTGGCCGTTGTCGCTTCTGCGACGTTCTGGACGGCGCTCTGGGGTCCGATCGGCCTCGTCCTGGCAACACCCCTTACAGTGTGTCTGGTCGTACTGGGCCGCCATGTCGAGCGCCTGGAGTTCCTGGACGTCATGTTTGGAGACCGACCAGCGCTCTCTCCGCCTGAGATATTCTATCAGCGGATGCTCGCCGGCGATCCGACAGAAGCATCGGCAAAGGCCGAGGAGTTCTTGAAGGAGCGATCTCTTGGCTCCTATTACGACGAAGTCGCCCTGCGAGGACTGCAGCTGGCTCAAGCGGATGCCGAGCGCGGCGCTCTGGCCCCCGACCGGCTGACCAAGATCAGGGATGCAGTCCAAGAATTTGCCAATAACATTTCGGAGCAGGATGAACGTCCGTCGCCGAAGGTCAACCCGACCACAGATGTCGAGGCTACATCTGCCATAGAGGGCGTGGCTGAGGACGCGCCTTATGAGAGTCTGCGGGTGCTGCGCAAGGAGGACTTGCCTTCTGAATGGCAAGGCGATCATCCCGTGCTCTGCTTAGCGGGAAGAAATCCGATCGACGAAGCCGCTGCGATCATGCTGGCTCAACTGACGAATGCGCATGGCTTGTCGGCACGAGTTGAAGCAGCGGGAGCGTTATCGACGGCGAATATCTTCCGGCTGGAGACCGCCGGGGTCGCCATTGCCTGTCTTGTCTATATGGACGCAAGTAGCCCTGCCCATATGCGTTACTCGGTGCGACGGCTTCGCCGTAAATTGCCGAACGCTACAATCATTCTGGGTTGCTGGATGAAGGACATCGACCCAGCGGCGCTGGAAACTGTGCGGGAAGGTGCCAAAGCGGATTTGGCTGCTGCAACTCTGGGCGGGGCGCTTAAACTCTGCATAGAAGCGACGGGTGTGGATGGCCTTGGCACAGGAGCCGAAGGCCAGACTTCGAAGATCACGGCCGCTTAGTAGTTTAGACGCGCAGACATGGCTGCTGCGGGCGCGCAGCAAACCATGATGTCATCATGGAGATGGCGCGGCGCCCGCGACCTTCGTTCGTACTGCGCGATTCAGCCAACCGGTCCGGGGGTCCAATCGCCGCCGGCAAGCGGCCGAACTTTTACGTCAGGAATGACCCCGCGCTCCAGGCTCGGATCGAAATGGCGCATGGTCCGCTCATTGAAGTCGATGATGCGGCCAGGCCTTAGCGGTCCCACGTCATTTATCCTGACGATGACTTTCTTGCCGACGGCCTCGACGAGGGCGTATTTCGGCTTCGCGCCAAATTGGACCCCACCGAATTTCTTACGCAAGCTCGTCTTGATGGCAGCCGACCACACCGAGGGATCATAGCGCTCGCCGGAAGCCGTCTTCGGGCCGCCCTCCTCTTTGCCAGGCTTGAACGGATTGTACATGGATGCCGCGCCAACGATCGCTTCCCCGGAAGCGGCATTGTCGGCAGCGCTTGAGTGAACCCCACCAGCTTCACATCGCGCAATCGGAACGGAAACGGCAAGCGCAATCACGGCGCCGCAAATTGCGGCGCTCGATCGGAACCCCATTATATCTCCTGTGATTTTCGATTGTTCGGTTCCGGTGCCGCAAATCATTTTGCGGATGGAGCCAACCCCTGGCTCCGGAACCGTTGTGGGAACCGTAGTGGTCCAGCACGGTGTTTTAGTTGTCGCCGTCTAAGCCAGACATTGCGTCAACAGCATGACGACGAGCGACAGAGAAATAGTGCTACGACATGACTCTCACGGCGCCACCAATCAGGACAAGCGGTGCGCTCGTCTGCCTGACCGTGGTTTCATACTCATTGACGTTGTCGTTGCAGAAGCGATCATCGCAGCGACGCTGCGGCGGAGGCAGCCACCTAGCGTGACGTGAGAAGGCTTGCTTGCGCGTGTCGCAGAGGGAGTTTGCAATGTCCTTGCGCAGCAAGGCGCGATGCTGAACACGTTCCGGGGCAACGAGCCGACGCACAGATCCGGTCAGCTTGTTCACTCCGTCCGTGTCTAGGACGTGGGACAGAAATGCTGAGCTTGTCTTCCTTCACCTTGCCCGGCATCAGTCGCAACTGCTCACAGCATCTAACAAGCCTTAACGAGCTATTGACCAGCTTCCGAGCCATGTTGCAGAGCCAGACGAAGGACTGCCCTGCTCCGCAGGCTCCGATCGCCTGAAGCCAGGAGGGTGTCCCATGCCGATGCCATACGATTCCGAGAACCCAATCGACAGAAGCCGGCGCGCGCTTTTGAGCACCGCAGCGGTTGGAATTGCAGCGGCGATTTCCACCAGCGTGTTTCCGCTACGTGGAGCGGCGGCCGCGGGCGAAAGCACAATTCGCCCCTTCCACATTGCCGTGCCGGAGGAGGACCTTGCCGAGCTTCGCCGACGCGTGTTGGCGACGCGATGGCCCGATCGCGAGACAGTTTCCGACCAGTCCCAAGGTATCCCGCTGGCGAAGCTCCAGTCCCTCGTCAACTATTGGGGGACGGCCTATGACTGGCGACAGATCGAAGCGAGAATGAATCGGCTTCCGCAGTTCGTCACCAACATCGACGGCATCGATATCCACTTCATTCATGTCCGCTCCAAACATCGCAATGCCCTCCCTGTCGTCATAACCCATGGCTGGCCGGGATCGGTCTTCGAGCAGCTCAAGCTGATCGATCCACTCACCGATCCAACGGCCCATGCAGGCCGGCCCGAGGATGCGTTCGACGTCGTGATCCCGTCGATGCCCGGCTATGGCTTCTCTGGCAAGCCGGTCGATACCGGTTGGGGTCCTGACCGCACGGCGCGCATCTGGGCGGAACTGATGAAGCGATTGGGCTACACCCACTATGTCGCGCAGGGCGGGGACTGGGGCTCGCCGGTCTCGAGTGCGATGGCACGGCTGGCGCCGGCAGGACTGCTCGGCATCCATATCAATTTGCCGGCGATCGTCCCGCCCGATATTGCCGCGATCCTGGCGGCCGGCGGGCCCGCCCCGGCAGACCTTTCCGCCAAAGAGCGCGCAGCGTTCGATGCATTCAGTGCGGCCGGCAAGATGGGCAACCGGTCCTACGCGCTGATGATGGGAACCAGGCCGCAAACGATCGGCTACGGCTTGACGGATTCTCCCGCGGGTCTGGCTGCCTGGATGCTCGGGCACCCCGGCTTCTCGCATTGGAAATTTGACGGCACCGACTCCGAAAAATCCCGCGACGAGGTACTCGACGACATCACGCTGTACTGGCTGACGAACAGCGCCACCTCCTCGGCGCGACTTTACTGGGAATATAGCGGGCGCAGTCCCGCCCTTGCAGGTCCGGAGAAGACTGCGGAGATTTCGCTGCCGGTGGCCATCACGGTCTTCCCGGGCGAGAGCTATCAAGCCCCGGAGACGTGGGCCCGGCGGGCCTATCGCAACCTGACCTACTTCCACGAGGTCGACAAAGGCGGTCATTTTGCTGCCTGGGAGCAGCCGGCGCTTTTCTCCGCCGAGCTCCGCGCCGCATTCAGGCCGCTTCGGCCCGCACATCTGGTCCAGTGACCGTGGTCAAGGGCGTCGCCGGCAAGGTGGCGATCTAACTGCGGAGGGCGTTGCTTAGCCCATCATCCGCCGCGCTTGATCAGCTCCTTCCCCACCGCGGCCAGATGCACCTGATCCGGTCCGTCGCCGATCCGGATGAAGCGGGCGTAGACATACGCGCGGGCCAGGAACGTGTCCTGCGAGACGCCGGCGGCGCCGTGGATCTGGATGGCGCGGTCGATAACGCGGGCGGCCATGCTGGGCACCACGATCTTGGCGGCGGCAATCAGGTCGCGCGCCATCTTGTTGCCTTCGCGGTCCATCCTGTCGGCGGCTTGCAACGTCAGCAAGCGCGCCTGCGCGATCTCGCAGAATGAGTGTGCGATGTCCTCGCGCACCGAGCCTTGCTCTGCGAGCGGCTTGCCGAATGCCGTGCGGGAGACCGCGCGCTGGCACATCAATTCCAGCGCACGCTGGGCGCAGCCGATCAGCCGCATGCAATGATGGATACGGCCGGGACCGAGCCTGCCTTGCGCGATCTCGAAGCCGCGGCCCTCGCCGAGCAGGATGTTCTCCGCGGGCACGCGAACGTTCTCGTAGACGATCTCGGGATGGCCGACCGGCGCGTCGTCGTAGCCGTAGGTCAGCATGTCGCGGACGATGCGCACGCCGGGAGTCGCTCTCGGCACCAGGATCATGGATTGCTGGCGGTGGCGATCGGGATCGTCGGGCGCGGTCTTGCCCATCACGATCAGGATCTCGCAATCCTCGTTCATCGCGCCGGAGGTGAACCATTTGCGGCCGTTGATGACGTAGTCGCCGCCGTCGCGCCTGATTTCGCACTGGATGTTGGTGGCATCGCTGGAGGCCACCTGCGGCTCCGTCATCGAGAAGCCGGAGCGGATGCGCCCCTCCAGGAGCGGCTTCAGCCAGCGCTCCTGCTGTGCCGGCGTGCCGTAATTGGCCAGCACCTCCATGTTGCCGACATCGGGCGCCGAGCAATTGAACACCTCGGGCGCCCAGAGGATGCGGCCCATGATCTCCTTCACCGGCGCATATTCGAGATTGCTGAGGCCCGGACCGTGCTCGCCGGAGAGGAACAGATTCCAAAGCCCCTGCTCGCGCGCCAGCCGTTTCAGGTCCTGAAGGATCTGCGGCGTCTTGTAGCGTGTCGCCTCCGGCTTGACCTGCTCGTAATAGAGCGCCTCGACCGGCTCGACATGCGTCCGCATGAACCGGCGGACGCGCTCCTGCAACTCGAGCGAACGTTCGGAGTGGTGAAAATCCATTGTGTCCTCCTTTTCCTTCTCCCCTTGCGGGAGAAGGTGGCGCGAAGCGCCGGATGAGGGGTCTCTCTCCGCGGACGCAATAAACAGCTTCACAGGCGGAGAGAGACCCCTCACCCGGCTCGCCGCTCCGCGGCGATCCACCCTCTCCCACAAGGGGAGAGGGTGTCGTTGCGGTCACTCGCGCAGTCCCGTCACGTGCCGCGCAGCAGCTCGCTCGCGACGATCCAGTCGTTGCCGTCGAACTGGAGCATATAGCCGTCCTTGATCGGGCGGAAATCCTGCGGCGTGGTGTTGAGCGTGATGCCGGGCATCAGCAGCGACAGCGGCTCGTTCTTCAAATTGGCCGCCTGCGCCATGATGTTCTCGCGCGTCAGATTATCCTTGCACTGCTTCAGCAAGACCACCAGTGCCTCGGCGACGGTGTAGCCGTAGAGACCCGCGACGTTGTTGACGTCGGCATTGGGCAGGCGCTTCTTCATGAAGTCGATATAGGCCGTCATCGCCGGATCGTTCTTCGGCGCCTCGACGAACGGCTTGAGCGAGCCGAGCGAGAGCACGCCCTTGCCGGCATCGAGACCGGCGGGGACCATCACGGTGGCCTTGTTGGCGCAGCCCGAGGCGAGGAAGCGCGTCGCCTGCCAGCCGACTTCATGCGCTTTCCGGATCGCCTGGGCGCAGGCGCGCGGCGTCACCGAATAGATCATGAATACGTCGGCCTTGGTGTTGGCGAGCGTCAGCACCTGGGAATCGACGGTGGGGTCGGCCACCTCGAAGCTCGACGCCATCGCGATCGCCTTGTCGGCGTCGGCACCAAGCGCTTCCTTGACGCCGCGCAGATATTCCTTGCCGGCGTCGTCGTTCTGATAGAGCACCGCGAAGCGCGCGTTCGGGTTCTTGGCGCGGGCATAGGCGACGTCGATGGCGGCCTCGCTGGTGTAGTTCGGTGCCCACGGCAGCGCCATCGACCACGGCATGTTGGCGGGGTCGTTCCACTTCGAGGCCGAGCTGATCAGAAACAGCTGCGGCACCTTGTTGCTGTTGAGATATTTCGCGATCGCCGAGCTCGGCGCGGTGCCCATGGTCGCGAAGATGAAGGCGACGCCGTCGCCCTCGACCAAACGCCGCGCCGCTTCCATGGTCTTCGGCGGCGAGAAGGCGTCGTCGAGCGACAGGAGATTGAGCTTGCGGCCGTTGATCCCGCCCTTCTCGTTGACCTCGTCGAAATAGGCCGAGATCACCCTGCCAGTGATGCCGAGCGGCGATGCGGGGCCGCTATAGGGCATGGTGTTGCCGATCTTGATCTCGGTGTCGCTGACACCGGGACCGTAGGATTTTTGCGCGGAGACAGGCGTGGACAGGCAGGCAGCCAGCGCTGCAGCCAGGGCCAAAGCGGCTTTCATGGTTTCTCCCCGGTGATGATCGCCGCGCGAGTCGGAAAGCGCGACGTGCTGCTTTTTGCCAGCACGTCAGATCAGCGGAGTTCCGCGAGAGGGTCTTGCGTCGAGTTGCTGATCAGTGCCGCCGCTTCAGGCTGAAGCCCAGGCTGACCCAGCCCGCGCCCGCCATGATCAGGTCGATGCCGAGAAACAGGCCGAGGATGTAGACGCTGTTTACCGGCCAACGTGCCAGGATCAACAGCCCGAGCAGCAGCGTGACGACGGCCGACAGCGCCACCCAGACCCACGGGCTTTCGCGCTTCATGCTGAAGGCGAGAAACAGCCTGACCGCGCCGGAGGCGAGCAGCGAGGCGCCAAGGAATAGGGTCAGCAGCGCCGCAGCAAACAGCGGGTTCGCGAAGGTCAGGAAGCCCGCGACGATGTAGAGCACGCCGAGCAAGGCCCAGATCACGAACTTGCCCCAGCTCTTCATCTGGAACGCACCGATGATTTCGGCCGCGCCTGCGACGATCATCATGGCGCCAACCACGATCACGCTCGCCACCGTCGCCATCACCATGCTGCCGAGCGCGACGAATCCGGCAATGAGATAGACCACGCCGAGAGCGACGATCCATCCCCATTTGCCATGCAAGGCCGCGATGCCGGAGCCCAGGCTGGAAGGATGGGAGATATCCGAGGCATTTGTCATGAGGGGCCACTCCTGCATGGGAAGCCAGCGAGCACAGGCCAGAATAGCGCGCGCCGCACCGGAGACAGCCAGCACAGCAGCCCTCGCGGGCAGCAACATTGACGCAAATCAAGACCCGGATGCGCGCCTCAGCCGCGCCTCCGCTCCATCTCCAGCTCGGCCTTGAGGTTGTCGAGATCGCGATAAATTGAAGCAATCGCAAGGACTCGGCCGCCCTTGCGATACTTCAGCAGGCAGTCCTTGCCGGAAATGCTGCCGTCGATCGCGATGTCGTCGAAGCTCTCGGCGTGGCCGACATAGTTGATCGGCACGTCATAGTGCTGCGACCAGAAGAACGGCACGGCCTCGAAGCGCTCGCGCTTGCCGAGCATGTTGCGCGCCGCGGTCTGGCCTTGCCGCTCCGCCACGACCCAGTGCTCGACGCGGATGGTTTGCCGCGAATGCGGATCGGGCCAGCGCGCGATGTCACCGGCCGCAAAGATACCGGCTATGCTGGTCTCCAGATATTCGCTGACGCTGACGCCCCGGTCGGCCGCAAGCCCCGCCTGCTCGGCGAGCGCAAGGCGCGGCTTGACGCCGACGCCGACCACGACCAGTTCGGCCTCGATCACGCCGCCGCTCTTCAACGTGGCGCGCGTGCCGTCCAGCTTTTCCACCGTGTCCTCGAGATGGAAGTTGACGCCATTCTCCTCATGCAGCGCGCGCACGAAGTCGCCCATCTCGGGACCGAGCACCTTCTGCATCGGCCGTTTGTCCGGCGCGACCACGTGCACCTCGATCTTGCGTGCCCGCAAGGAGGCCGCAACTTCCAGGCCAATGAAGCTGGCGCCGATTACCAGCGCACGCTTGGCGCCGCCGGCCGCCTTGATGATGGCGCGGCTGTCGGCGACGGAGCGCAGGGTGTAGACATGATGCTGGTCGGCCCCCGGAATCTGCAATCTGACCGGCTCGGCGCCGGTCGCGAGCAGCAGCCGGTCGAACGGCAGCCTGTCGCCGTTGCCCAGCGTCACGCTGCGCGTCTTCGCCTCGATCGCGGCGACATTCGTGTTGAGCCTGAGATCGATGCCGGCGTCCCGATAATAGTCCTCGCCCCGCAGCGGCAGCCAATCCTCCGGCGCGTTGCCGGCGAGGTAATCCTTGGAGAGATTGGGCCGGTCCACCGGCATCGCGCTGTCATTGCTGAGCATCGTGATGGCGCCGGCAAAGCCCTCGCGACGGAGCGTCTCCGCCGCCGCGAAACCCGCCGCGCCGCCGCCGATGATGACAAATTTTGCCGGCGTTGGCGCTGTCCGGTGAGGCACCGAAGGCTTCGGCATCTCGCGCTTGCGCTGAACCACGATCTTGTCCTGATCGCGCGAGACCTCCCACACCGCCAACGCATTCAGCGCCGGCGGACGGGTCGCCTCGCCTGACCGCAAGGAGAAGCAGGCGTGATGCCAGGGACAGCGGATGGTGTCGCCAACCACCAGTCCTTCGGCGAGCGGACCGTGATAGTGGCTGCAAGCCGGCTCGATCGCGAAGATCTCGCCGCCGGCCTGCACCAGCAGGACGTCTTCCTCGCCGACATGGCCGAGCAATTTGCCATCCTTGAACGCGGCGAGCGTCACGCCTCGGCTCAGGTCGGGGCCGCTTCGCTTCTTGTCCTCGGTCATGGCGTTGCCTCCTTGAGCCGTCGCGGATCAATCGTCCGAATTGGCCAGCCCCAGCAGCTCCTGGCGGGTCAACGCATTATCGCGGAACACGCCGAGCATGCGACTGGTGACGAGATCGGTCCCGGGCTTGTGCGCGCCGCGCGTGGTCATGCAGTGATGCGTTGCCTTGATGATGACCCCGACACCTTCGGGCCTCAGCACATCGTTGATCGTGTTGGCGATCTGCGCGGTCATCTTTTCCTGGATCTGAAGCCGCTTGGCGTAGATGTCGACGAGACGCGCGAGCTTGGAGATGCCGACGACGCGCCCTTGCGGGATATAAGCGACCCAGGCGCGGCCGACGATCGGTGCCATGTGGTGCTCGCAATGGCTTTCGAAGCGAACGCCGCGCAGGACGATCATCTCGTCATAGCCTTCGATCTCCTCAAACGTCTTTTGCAGGATTTCGGTGGGGTCCTGCGCATAGCCGGAGAAATACTCCTCGAAGGCGCGGGCGACTCGGTCCGGCGTTTCGCGCAGGCCGTCGCGCGCGGGATCGTCGCCGGCCCAGCGGATCATGGTGCGGATCGCCTGCTCGACCTCCGCCCTCTCAGGCCGCTCGGTCGGCGCCTGCGCGACCGCGACACGTTCCAGCCTGCGCGTTTGTGTCTTCATCGAAAACCTCCCCTGCAACGAACCGCGTACAGAAAGCGGCCCCACAGCTTGGACGGCTGCGATTGGAAAAGGTTCCCGGGATCAGGAAAAATTGGAATCCGCGAGAGCGGCAAGACTGAGGGACAAGAAACCCGGCTCTATGAGGCCGCTTTCCGCACATCGAGCACGGCCCGCGCCCATTCGGCCGGCCGCTCCTGCGGCAAATTGTGGCCGGCCCCTGTAAAGACGCGCCGCTCGAAAAAGCCCTCGAATTTGCGTGCATGGTGCGCGGTGCCGGAATTGACGCCGTCGCTGTCGCCGTCGATCGCGATGGTCGGCACCCGAACCGGCGGCTGGGCGGCGAGCTTCGCCTCGATCGCGGCATAGGCGGGATCGCCCGCGACCAGCGCGTAACGATGTCGATAGGAGTGGATCACGACATCGACGAAATCAGGATTGTCGAAGGACATTGCGGTGGTCTCGAACGTCGCGTCGTCGAACGCCCATGTCGGCGACCACATGGACCAGAGCTGGCGCGCAAAGCCGCGCCGGTTGCGCTCCAGCGCGCGGCGGCCGCGCTCATTGTGGAAGAGATATTGATACCAGAGCGCCGCCTCCTCCGTTGGCGAAGCCGGCTCCATCGAACGCGCGATGTTCTGGATGTTGTAAGAATTGCCCGAGACGAGGCCGATCACGCGCTCCGGATGCAGCACCGAGACCACGCAGGCCGCGCGCCCGCCCCAGTCGTAGCCGCCGACCACTGCGCGCGAGATTCCAAGCGCATCCATGAAGGCCAGGAGATCGGCGCCCAGCGCCGCCTGCTCACCGGAGCGCAATGTCGCAGCGGAGCGGAATCGCGTCGGCCCGTAGCCGCGCAGCCAGGGTACCAGCACCCGCGCGCCCGCTTGCGCAATGATCGGCGCGGTCTCGGCATAGGCGTTCACGTCGTAAGGAAAGCCGTGACCCATGATGCAGGGCCAGCCGTCCGGCGCGCCGTATTCGCGATAGACGATGTCGAGGATATCGGTGGTGATTGTTTTTTGTTGCATTACAAGGCGAAGCTATTTTTGCGGCCCGGACAACGTGATGTCGCGCTCGGCGCGGAACACGTTGCTGTAGAGGTTGGCGATCCACTGGCGGCCGATCTCGGTCTTGTTGAGGTAGCCGATCTCGGTCTGGATGTGCGGCGCGACGCTATTCCAATAGAACTGCGGATAGCGGTTCACGATGTCGGCCGGCGAATCGTAGCCGAGCTGGCGGTTCATGCCGACCTCTTCGAATTCGTAGTAGAGCGCGTTGGCCTTGCGCAGATAATTGGGGTCGCCGAGCTGGCCGATGAAGTCGGCGGCGCGCAGGATCGAGGCGTCGTCGTCATAGTCCTGGCCTTCCCGGGCCGGAAACCGTGTCCCCTCGATGGCGCGGGCGATGCGTTCCGGATCAAGCCCTGGAATGTGCTGCAGCCGGCGCATGACGTACAGCTTGGATCGGTCGACATGATACATCATCAGGCTGGCATCTGATGAGCCGCGGGGCAGCGAGACCTTGGTGCCTGCCGCATCGACCAAAAAACCGTCCTCGTCATCTTCTTCGAACAAGCCGCGGACATAGCCGATGTCATGGGCAAGACACGCGATCAGGACGTGGACGTAATCCTCGGCCGAGAGATGAATATGAAGATACCGGCCGCTCAGGATGGAATGGCCCGCGAGCGTGACCAGCATCGTATGTTCGACATTATGATAGAGAGCGTCGCTGTTTCCGATGCATTCCATCGCGGTGCGGGTTGCGCTCTCGACGATGTTTGCCGGAGAATCGCCGTACCTGCGGCGCATGAACGAACCCAGCGTCTTCTCCAGGGATTCCGCCGCCAGTCTCGGTAACGTCATCATGGATGCAGCCCCGTCTGTCGGTGGTGTCCCACATCAACTCCCGACGTCTCATTCTCGTCCTCGACGAAGGCGCCAGCATAGCCCATCTTGGCCGACTGGCAAAACCCGGGGGCGTAAACACGCAAATATGTTTTGCGGTTGTTGCCCCGCGATATCGCAGTTGCGGTGCCGGTTCGATACACCCAGGCTAGGGCGTCGCCGACACGGCAGGACCCGCAATCATTCCACCAGCAGCACGTCGACGGCGACGTCGAGCTTCTGCTTCGGCGAGCCGACGATGATGCCGTCGACCGGCGAAACGTCGGAAAAGTCGCGGCCGACCGCGAGCACGATATGGTCGCCAGCAACCATAAGATCGTTGGTCGGATCGAAATCGACCCAGCCAAGCTCCTCCCCGCACCACAGCGACACCCAGGCATGGGTGGCGTCGGCGCCCTGCAGGCGCGGCTGGCCCGCCGGCGGAATGGTGCGCAGATATCCGCTGACATAGGCCGCCGGCAGGCCCAGCCCGCGCAAGCCCGCAATCATCACATGGGCAAAATCCTGACAGACGCCATGTCGCTTGACGAAGACCTCGTTGAGCGGCGTCGAGATCACCGTCGCCTTCGGATCGTAGCGAAATTCGGTGCGGATGCGATGCATCAGATCGACCGCCCCGGCGAGGATGCCCGCGCCGGGCGCGAAGCTTTCCGCCGCATAGGCGCTGACCGGTCCCAGCACCGGCACCAGCGGGCTCGCAAAGACATAGCCGACCGGCGAGGACGGCCCGAGGCTCGTCGCCTCGAAGGCGATGTCGCGAATGCTCTGCCAGCCCGGACTGGCAGCGGCGCGCGCCGGCGGCTGGCGCGACACCTTCACGCGAGAGCGGGAATCGATGCGTAGAGTACGATGCGCGGCCTCGATCACGACGCTCTCGGTCAGGGTGCCGAAGAAATCGCGCCGGACGCTACGCTCCGCGGGGCGCGGACGGATCTCGAGCTTATGCGAGATCAACTCCTGGCCATGGCCACTCCTCGGCTCCAGCCGCAGCGTGCAGCGGGCGAAGCTGACCGGACTCTCGTATTGGTAAGTTGTGACGTGACGGATGTCGTAGATCACGCGAGCCCCGTCAGCTTTTCCGGTCGGCTGGCATTGGGGCCGTGCGGGAAGTAGTGCTGCCCGACCGCCTCGGCGAGGCTGAGCAGATCCTGCTCCAGTGCGAACAGCGTCTTGACCTCGAGCTTCTCGGCCTCCGCGGTTGCGAGCATCGCCTGCATCGCGACCGCAAGCCGCTGCGGCTTCTCGATCAGGCCGTGCTCGTTCAGGCTCGGCAGTGCGGCGATGTGTTCGTTCAGCGCCGTCACCTGGAACGCCACCGAACGCGGATTGTAGCTGTCGAGCACGGCGAGGTCGCGCACCGGCGCCAGGATCGGCGCCAGCAGATAACGCGAGCGGTAGGTGATCTGGCAATCCACCAGCGTCAGCAGGATATCGAGATCCTCGTCGCCGGCCTCGTCATAGGCAAACTGCCGCGCAAAACGCGTGGTGTTGATGGCGCGCTCGGTGCGACGGCCGATATCGAGAAAGCGCCAGCCGGCGGCGCGGTTCATGTTCTCATGCGCAAGGCCGGCAAAGCTCGCGAGCTCCTGCAAAGTCAGCTCGGCCGCGCTCAGCACGCTGTCGTCGTCCTCGACCTCGACGGCCAGCCGCTCCGCCATCTCGGTAATGACCTGCCAGGCGTCGGGCGACAGCCGCTCGCGCAAGGAGGTCGCCGTGCGCTGGGCCGCGCGGACCAGCGACAGTGCCGAGCCGAAGCGCTCCGGGCTCTGCAGCGCTTCGGCGACGATACGGCCGGTCGTCGCGCGCGAGGTCTGCGAGATCGCGCCCCAGGTTACCAGCAGGCGCTGGATACGCTCCGCCGATTGCAGCGAGGCCGCGGTGCCCTTGTTGGGCCCGCTCGGCGAGCCCAGCGCCCGCACCAGCCGCAGCGTCGCCTCGGCGCGTTCGAGATAGCGGCCGAGCCAGAACAGATTGTCGGCGGCGCGGCTCGGCAGCACGCCGGCGATCCGGCGGATGCGCACCTTGTCAGTCGCGGGCAGCAGCGTCGCGGTCGAGACCTGCTTGTCCGAGACCACCCAGACGTCGGCGGAACGCGCGCCGTCGCCCATCGACACCGCGCGCGCATCCGGCTGCTCGGCGATCCGGCAGAAGCCGCCGGGCATGATGGCCCAGCCGTCGGGCGTCGCGGCTGCGAACACGCGCAGCACGAAGGGACGCGGCGTGATCTGCCCCTGCTCCCACACCGGCATGGTCGAGAGCCGCACCACCTCCTGGCCGACATAGTCCATGCCGCGCGCGGCGATGGCGTCGCTCAGGCGCCGGCGGCCGGCGGCGTCGAGCTCGCTCGCGAGCACCGGACCGTTGCTGTCGAAACCGGGAACGCCGCGCCGATAGGCGCCTTCGATCGCGACCTCGTCGAGCCGCGACAACACCTCGTCGCGCGCCGAGCGCTGGCCGCACCACCAGGTCGCGATGTGGGGCATCTTCAGTTCCTCGCCAAGCAGGCGGCGGCTGAGTGCCGGCAGGAAGCCGAGCATCGCGCGCGCCTCCAGCACGCCCGATCCCGGCATGTTGGCGACGACGACGCCGTCCTTGCGCAGCACGTCGATCAGGCCGGCCACGCCGAGCCGCGAGGAGGCATCGAGCTCGAGCGGATCGAGCGAATTGGAATCGACGCGGCGCAGCAGCACGTCGAGGCGCTTGAGACCCGCAACCGTGCGAATGTGGATATGGTTGTCGCTGACGGCGAGATCGTCGCCCTCGACCAGCAGGAAGCCGAGATAGCGCGCCAGCGTCGCGTGCTCGAAATAGGTCTCGCTGAAGCTGCCCGGCGTGAGCACGCCGATCCGCGGCTCGTCGCGGTCGGCGCGCGCGCGAAGGCTGTCGCGAAACGCCTCGAAGAACGGCGCGACGCGCGGCACGTTCATCGACTTGTAGAGATCCGAGAACGCGCGCGAAAGCACCAGGCGGTTCTCCAGCGCATAGCCCGCGCCCGACGGCGCCTGCGTGCGGTCGCCGAGCACCCACCAGCGGCCGTCGGGCCCGCGGCCGACATCGGCGGCATAAAGCGAGAGATAGCGCCCGCCCGGCGGCGGCACGCCGCAGACGGGACGGAGATATTCGGGGCTGCCGGCGATCGCGGCCGCCGGCAGCGCGCCTTCGGCGACGAGGCGGCCCTCGCCATAGATGTCGCGCAGCACGAGCTCGAGCAGCTCAGCGCGCTGGGTGATTCCGTCGGACAGCTGCTTCCAGTCGGCCTCGTCGATCAGCAGCGGCAGATGGCTGATCGACCAGGGCCGGTCGGCGCTCTCGCCGGGCGCGCGATAGGTGACGCCGGCCTCGCGGAGATGACGGTCGGCCATGCCGAACCGCCGCTCGACCTCGTCGGGCGCGAGCGCGCCGAAGGCATCGAAGAAGCGGCTCCAGACCGCGCGGGGCTTGCCGTCCGGGCCGAGAAACTCGTCGGGGATGCCGGGCAGGCGCCTATAGTCGCGGACCCATTGCGCGAAGCGGCGCTCGCCTTCGCGCTGACCTTGCGCCTTACCCGCCTTGTCGTCCTCTTCGGCTGCGCCCTCGGCCATGCGCCTCTCCCTGCCCCGGCATCATACTCATTGCAGGAGCGGGGTCCGCAAGTCGAGGGTCAGCGGAAACTCATTTGTGCGTTCCTCCGGCGGCGGCTGCATCGGGCCCGGCGTATGGCCGTGGTCCTGGAATCGCGCCAGCCGCCGCGCCTCGGCCTCGTAGGTGTTGACGGGCTTGGTGTCGTAGCTGCGGCCGCCGGGATGGGCGACGTGATAGACGCAGCCGCCGAGCGAGCGCCCGTTCCAGGTGTCGATCAGGTCAAACGTCAGTGGCGCGTGGACGGGAATGGTCGGATGCAGGCCGGAGGCCGGCTGCCAGGCCTTGAAGCGGACGCCGGCCACGGCTTCGCCCGAGCGGCCGGTCGCGGTCATCGGCAGGCGGCGGCCGTTGCAGGTGACGATATGGCGGCCTTCGACAAAGCCTTCCGCCTTGACCTGGAGCCGCTCGACCGATGAGTCGACATAGCGCACGGTGCCGCCGGCCGAGCCCTCCTCGCCGAGCACGTGCCAGGGCTCCAGCGCCTGCCGCAGCTCCAGCGTCACGCCGCCATGATGGATGCGGCCGAAGGCGGGGAAGCGGAATTCGAGCTGGGCCAGATACCATTCAGGCTCGAACGGATAGCCGGACTGCTTCAACTCGCTCAGCACTTCGAGGAAATCTTCCCAGATGAAGTGCGGCAGCATGAAGCGGTCGTGCAGCGCGGTGCCCCAGCGCACGAACTTGCCTTGTTGCGGCTCGCGCCAGAATTTTGCGATCAGCGCGCGGATCAGCAGCTGCTGCGCCAGCGACATGCGCGGATCCGGCGGCATTTCGAGCGCGCGGAATTCGACGAGGCCGAGGCGCCCGGTCGTGCCGTCCGGTGAATAGAGCTTGTCGATGCAGATCTCCGCGCGATGGGTGTTGCCTGTGATGTCGACGAGGAGATGCCGGAATAAGCGATCCACCAGCCACAGCGGCGCCTGAACGCCCGGCGGCGGCACGTGCGTGAGCGCGACCTCGAGCTCGTAAATGCTGTCGTGGCGGGCTTCGTCGATGCGCGGTGCCTGGCTGGTCGGGCCGATGAACAGGCCGGAGAAGAAATAGGACAGCGACGGATGACGCTGCCAGTGCAGCACCAGGCTCTTCAGCAGATCGGGCCGGCGCAGGAACGGCGAGTCCTGCGGGCTCGAGCCGCCGACCACGACATGATTGCCGCCGCCGGTGCCGGTGTGGCGGCCATCGACCAGGAAGCGATTGGCGCCGAGGCGCGTCTTGCCGGCATCTTCATAGAGGCCGGCGGTGATCTCGACCGCCTCGCGCCAGTTCTTTGCCGGCTGGACGTTGACCTCGATCACGCCGGGATCGGGCGTCACCTTGATGACGTCGACGCGCGGATCGAATGGCGGCGGATAACCCTCGACATGGACCTGGAGCTGCATCTCCTCGGCCGTGGCTTCGAGCGCCGCGATCATCTCGAGATAATCCTCGATCTGCTCGACCGGCGGCATGAAGGCACAGAGCACGCCGTCGCGGACCTCGACCGACATCGCGGTGCGAACCGGGACGGAGGTGTTGAGCTGTTCGGGCTCGAGCCGCTCCGGCGAGTCGGGACGCGCCGGAAGGCTGAACACCGGCAGCTTGCCGCGGGCCTCCATCGGATCCCGCTCGACAATGTAGGGATATTGATCGGGCGGGACATAGCCCAGCGAGTCCAGCGGCAGGCGCAGGCCGAGCGGGGAATCCCCCGGCATCAGGAACAGATGACTGCGCCGGAGTTGCCAGCGCTCGCTGCGCCAGCGTGGTGCCGCATTCCAGCGCTGCACCGGCAGCACGAAGCCGCGAGGATTGTTGAGCCCCTGCTCGAACACCCGCGCCATCCGCGCGCGGGCCTCCGGATCGGACAATTTGGAATCGGACGGATCGACGTTGACGGGAAGCTCGGATTCCTTCTGCAGCCAGTACGCGGTGTCCTCATAGGCCGGCATGATGTAGCCGGGATCGAGGCCAAGCCGCAGCGCCGTGCCTTCCACGAACGCCTGGACGTCCTTGGCGTGCGCCGGCCGCGGATTTTCGATGCTGGCGATGAGGTCGGCATTCTTCCAGATCGGCACGCCGTCCTTGCGCCAGTACAGGCCAAACGCCCAGCGCGGCAGGCTTTCGCCGGGATACCATTTGCCCTGACCGAAGTGCAGCAGGCCTCCGGGTCCGAAACGCGCGCGCAGGCGGCGGATCAGATCGTCTGCGAGCCCGCGCTTGGTCGGACCGACGGCATCCGTGTTCCACTCGGCCCCTTCGAGATCATCGACGGAGACGAAGGTCGGCTCGCCGCCCATGGTCAGACGCACGTCTTGCGCAGCGAGATCGCCGTCGACCTGCTCGCCGAGATCATTGAGCCGTATCCAGGATTCGTCCGAGAACGGTTTCGTGATGCGCGGCGCCTCGCGAATGCGCTTGACGCTCATGTCGAAGGCGAATTCGACCTCGGCAAAGCCGGCGCCGCCGGAGATCGGCGCCGCCGAGCGGTAGTGCGGCGTCGCGGCGACCGGGATGTGGCCCTCGCCCGCGAGCATGCCCGAGGTCGCGTCGAAGCCGATCCAGCCCGCGCCCGGCAGGTAGACCTCGGCCCAGGCGTGGAGATCGGTGAAATCGTTCTCAACCTCCGGCGGCCCCTCGATTGGATCGATGTCGGGACGGACCTGGATCAGATAGCCGGAGACGAAACGGGCGGCGAGACCGAGGTGACGGAAGGTCTGGATCAGGAGCCAGGCGGAGTCGCGGCACGAGCCGGCCGCGGAGGAAAGCGTCTCCTCCGGCGTCTGCACGCCCGCCTCCATGCGGATGACGTAGCCGATCCTTTTCTGCAACTCCCTGTTGAGATCGACCAGGAAATTGACGGTGTTCGGGGCTTCGGGCGGGATCGTGTCGAGATATTTCGCGAACAGCCGATCGGGCTTGACGGTCTCGAGATAAGGCGCGAGCTCCATCTTGAGATCTTGCGTATATTCGAACGGAAAGCTGTCGGCATAGGGCTCGACGAAGAAGTCGAACGGATTGACCGTAGTCATCTGCGCCGTGAAATCGACCTCGATCTTGAGCTCGGTCGTCTTCTCCGGAAAGACGTAACGCGCGATCCAATTGCCCAGCGGATCCTGCTGCCAGTTCACGAAATGATTGGCCGGAGTGACCTTGAGCGAATAACTCAGGATCGGCGTGCGGGTATGCGGCGCCGGCCGCAGACGAATGGTCTGCGGGCCGAGATCGATCGGGCGGTCGTATTTGTAGTGCGTGACGTGGTGTAATGCGACGTAGATCGACACGGGGTGCGGTACTCCAGCAGCTTTTTTAAGCAGAACACCGCTGGTGACCTCGATCAAGCACTAACAACGGGCAAAGGGTGCCTACGCAAGGTGCGGCCCGCCCGCTTTCTTCCTTCTCCTCTTGCGGGAGAAGGTGGCGCGAAGCGCCGGATGAGGGGTACGCCTCCGCGAATTCCGGCGTGAGAGGTGCGCGCGGAGAGAGACCCCTCACCCGTCTCGCCGCTGAGCGGCGAGCCACCCTCTCCCACAAGGGGAGAGGGGAAGAATGCGCGTCCTCTCCGCGATGTCCTACGCCGCTGACGTCAGCCGCTGCAAAAACTGCGTCACCTCGCGCCGGAGCGTCTCGACCTCGCCATGGACGCGTTCGGAGGCGCTGTTGACGCGGCTCGCCACACGGCCGGTATCGGCGGCGGCTTCGCTGATGCCGGTGACGTTGGAGGACATTTGCGAGGTGCCGGCCGAGGCTTCCTGGACGTTGCGGGCGATCTCACGGGTGGCGAGACCCTGCTGCTCGATCGAGGTCGCGATCGAGGCGGTGATGCCGTTGATCTCGGTGATGGTCTGCGCGATCGCCTCGACGGCGGCGACCGAATTGGTGGTCGATTGCTGCATCTCGCCGACCTTGGCGCTGATCTCCTCGGTCGCTTTCGCGGTCTGGTTGGCGAGGCTCTTGACCTCGGATGCGACCACGGCGAAGCCGCGGCCGGCCTCGCCTGCCCGCGCGGCTTCGATGGTGGCGTTGAGCGCCAACAGATTGGTCTGCTCGGCGATCTCGCTGATCAGCTTGACCACGTCGCCGATCCGCATCGCCGCATCCGCAAGCGTGCGAATCTCGCTGCCGGCACGATTGGCTTCGTTCACCGCCCGCCCCGTGCTCGTGGTCGAGCCGGCCACCTGGCGGCTGATCTCCGCGATCGATGATGCGAGCTGCTCCGCGGCACTCGCGACGGTGGCGACGTTGCGCGAGGCCTGGTCGGACGCACTGAGCACGCCGGAGGTCTGCCGGCTGGTCTTCTCGGCCGCCGCCGCCATCTGGCCGGCGTCGGATTCGAGATCGGTTGCCGCGCCCATCAGAGTGCCGGCGACCTGGTCGAGATGCGTGCCGAACTGCTTTGCGAGATCCGCGATCTCGACCACGCGACGGCCGAGGCTGTCGGTGCCGGAATTGATGACGGTGGCTGAACGGCGGAACGAGCCGGGTAATCCCCGCGCGAGGATCTTGCGGAAATATTTACCGCGGCTCGCATAGTCCATCGACGCCGAAGCCTCCCGCAAATAGGCATCGGTAATGTCGAGCATGTCGTTGACCGCCTTCTGAATGGCGCCGATCCGTCCGGCCTGGCGGATGCTGAGGATGCGCGTCTCGAGGTCGCCACGTGCGGCCTTGCGGCACACGTCTGCCATCTCGTCGACGGCCACCGCCGTGCGGTGCTGGCACCAGACGGCGTAACCGAGCAGCACGACCGTCGCGCCAAGCAACGCCGTGGCGGAAATTCCAGTCGCACCGGCCAGCGACAGCACGAACGCAACGACGGCAAGAACGGATGCGAGCGCGGTCGCTCCCTGCGCCTTAGAGAGAGAGCACAAATTCATCGTAACCGACACCCTGTTGCTTGAGCAGCCCGACCATCGCCTCGAAGCTCGCATGCATGCCGTCCTTGGCATTGGCATGCCGCGCCTCTTCCGCGCACAGCGCCTTGTAGATCGGCTTGATACGCTCGATCTGCGCAGGATCGGGTTTGCGGCGATTGGAGTGATAGCCGACGACATTGCCACGCTCGTCGAATGTCGGCGTGACGTGGGCGAACACCCAGTAATGGCTGCCGTCCTTCGCGAGGTTGACGACGTAGGCGAAGATCTCCTGCCTGGACTGAAGCGTGTCCCACAACAGCTTGAAGACGGAGCGTGGCATCTCGGGGTGGCGGATCAGGCTGTGGGGGGCGCCCATCAGCTCCTTCCAGGAGTACTTCGCCATCCGGATGAAGACATCGTTGGCGTAGGTGATGCGGCCTTTGAGATCGGTCTTCGACACGATCAGCTCCTCCTCTCCGAGGAGATATTCCACGCCGGTCGGCCGTATCGCACGCGTCATCGTTGACGAATCCTCACGAAGGGCGAACGCCCCTAGTGGGTGGAGCTCGCATCGCTCCAGGGATTACGGCAGAAGATGTTAATCAGGTGTGACCGCGGGAACCGCCGAGATCACTTCACGGCTCCGTATCATTACTTAGGAGCGTCGCTTGCAGTGCGGGGCTACCGCCGACGCGCAACGAAGGGATTACATCGTCGCGCCCAGCACCCAGGGCGCGAACTCGGCGCCGCCGAAATCAAAACTCTCGCTCTTGGTCGGCTGGCCCGACGCGGTCTTGAGAATCAGATCGAAAATGCGCTGGCCGCACTGCTGGACGCTCTCCTCGCCTTCGAGAATGGTGCCGCAATTGACATCCATGTCCTCTTCCATGCGCTTGTACATCGGCGTGTTGGTGGCGAGCTTGATCGAGGGCGCCGGCTTGCAGCCGAACACGCTGCCGCGCCCCGTGGTGAAGCAGACCAGATTGGCGCCGCCAGCGACCTGCCCGGTCGCGGCAACGGGATCGTAGCCGGGCGTGTCCATGAACACGAAACCCTTCTTGGTGATGGGCTCGGCGTAGCGCAGCACCTCGACGAGATTGGTGGTGCCGGCCTTCGCCATCGCGCCCAACGACTTCTCCAAAATGGTGGTGAGACCGCCGGCCTTGTTGCCCGGGCTCGGATTGGCGTTCATCTCGGCGCCTTCGCGCGTCGTGTACTCATCCCACCAGCGCATGAGATCGACCAGCTTCTCGCCGACCTCGCGGCTGACGGCGCGGCGCGTGAGCAGATGCTCGGCGCCATAAGTCTCCGGCGTCTCCGACAGGATCACGGTGCCGCCGTGACGCACGATGAGATCGCTGGCCGCGCCCAGCGCCGGATTGGCGGAGACACCGGAATAGCCGTCCGAGCCGCCGCATTGCAGCGCCACGGTCAATTCGCTCACCGGAACGGACTCGCGCTTGACCTTGTTGGACTCCGCGAGTGCCTCGCGCACGAAGGCAACGCCGGCTTCCACCGTCTTGCGGGTGCCGCCGACCTCCTGGATGTCCATCGCGCGCAGGCGGCCGGCGAGCTTCTGCTCCTCCATCAGGCCGCCGATCTGGTTTACCTCGCAGCCGAGGCCGAGTACGATGACGTGGGAGAAGTTCACGTGCCGCGCATAACCACCGAGCGTGCGGCGGAGCAGCGCCAGGGGCTCGTTCTGCGTCATGCCGCAGCCGGTCTTGTGGGTCAGCGCGACCACGCCGTCGACATTGGGGAAATCGGCCAGCGGATTGTCGCCGGTGAAGGGATTCTTCTTGAAGACGTCGGCGACCAGGCTTGCGACATGCGCGCTACAATTCACCGAGGTCAGGATGCCGATATAGTTGCGCGTGGCGACGCGGCCGTCCGGACGGCGGATGCCTTCGAAGCTCGCCGGCAGATCGAAATTCGGCGTCGGCTTGACGTCGGCGCAATAGGCATAGTCCTTGGCGAAATCGCCCATGCCGCAGTTCTGCACGTGCACGTGCTGGCCCGGCGCGATCGGGGTGGTCGCGAAGCCTATGATCTGGCCATAGCGTATCACCGGCTCGCCGACAGCGATCGGCTTGATCGCGACCTTGTGGCCGGAAGGAATGCGCTCGACCGTAGTCACGCCGTCGGCCACCAATGTTCCCGGCGGCAAGCTTGCGCGCGCGATCAGCACGCCATCATCGGGATGCAGGCGAATGACGGGGCTGATGGTCATGGGAGGTCTCCTGTATCGAAACTATCGTGCCCCGGACGCAGCGCAGCGCGAAACGATGCGCTGCTGAGCCGGGCCTAGTTGTTTACGTAATGTGCTTCACTGGCTTCTGGGTCCCGGCTCTGCGGAGCGGCGCTACGCGCCGCACCGCGTCCGGGACACAGAGAGAGCTCAGGCCTTGCCGCCGGAATCCTTCCGGGTGGCGTTGACCTGCATCTTGGCGTAGGTCGTCATCAGGCCGACCTCGTTCGAGAGCGTCACCAGCTTGAAGCCCATGTTGATGGCGCGCGCGGCACCTTCGGCGCCGCTGCAATGGATGCCCGGGTTGAGGCCGCGCTTGCCGCACTCCTTGATGATCTTCTCGTAGATCGCGAGGATCTCGGGCTCGGTGCGATCGAGCTTCGGCTCAAGGCCGTAGGAGAAGCCGAGGTCGGACGGGCCGATATAGACGCCGTCGATGCCTTCGACGTCGAAGATCGCTTCCATGTTCTCGACCGCGGTCCTGGTCTCCATCATCGGCAGCAGCACGATGTCGTCGTTGGCCGTCTTCTGGTAGGAGCCCGCGGTGCCGTACATGCCGGCGCGGATCGGGCCGTTGGAGCGCACGCCCTTCGGCGGGTACTTGGAATAGGAGACGAGGTTCCTGGCTTCCTGCGGCGTGTTGACCATCGGGCAGATCACGCCATAGGCGCCGCCATCGAGCACCTTGCCGATGATGCCGGGCTCGTTCCAGGGCACGCGGACCATCGGCGTGATCGGGTGCTTGTCCATCGCCTGGAAGCACTGCACCATCGACAGATAATCCTGCACGCCATGCTGCATGTCGACGGTGACGCTGTCGAAGCCGCATTGCGCGATCATCTCGGCCGAGAAGCCGGAGGGAATCGCGAGCCACGCGTTGACCACGGCCTTGCCCGACTTCCAGATTTCCTTGACCTTGTTCGCCACGTTGCCTTCCTTCTTTGTTGTTCGGACCGTGTTATTTGGACCGTGTGATTTGGACCATCGTCACCATGACGAGCGTCGCGACAGCACAACCGCTGTTACCGCGAACTGGCGCGTCGCGCTACGCTCGCAATGACGCAAGACCTATGCGGTCGCCCTCTGGATGCTGACTTCGCTGACGCCGACCTCGCGGGCGGTATTCACTATTGCCGCCCAGGTGTCATCCGGCAAGGGGATGCCGTTTCGGGTCCGCTCAGCCCGGGTTTTCCGCTCAGGGTCGCCGGGAATCAGCACTTGGTCCATCCCGGCCACCGGCTTGGTGGCACGGATGAAGTCGGCATAGCGCGACACCTCTGCGTCGAAGACATGGGAGGTATCGACCACTTTCGGATCGACGTAGAAGGCCAGCATGCCGTTGGCGAAGCGGCGGCCGCCGGACGTGGCCCCGGTTCCGGTCAAGGCGCCGCCGAGCAGCTCGCACATGAAGGCAAGGCCCGAGCCCTTGTGCTCGCCGAACGCACGGATTGCGCCCGTTCCCTTGGTGTGATCGCGCGGCCCGTCCGGCGTGTAGGGGCCGTAGAGTACGGCCGGCTCCTCGCTCAGGCTGCCGTCGGCATCGACCAGCGCGCCCTTCGGCAGCTTCTTGCCGCCGCGGCTCGCGACCAGCACCTTGCCTTCGGCCACGACTGAGGTCGCAAAATCAAGCACGATCGGATCCTGGCCCTCGCGCGGAATGCCGACGCAATAGGGTGCGGTGGAGAGCCGTTTCTCGACGCCGCCGAAAGGCGCCACCAGCAGCGAGCCCGCGGCATTGACGAAATGTACCGAGATCAGTCCTTCGGCGGCGGCCATCTCGGCCCAATCGCCGACGCGGCCGATATGGCCGGCATTGCGCAGCGCGACGGCGGCAAGTCCCGCCTTCCTGCACTTCTCGATGCCGATCCGGACCGCCTGCGCCGTCACGGTCTGGCCGTAGCCGAACTTGCCGTCGACCACCGCGAGCGAGGGCGTGTCGAGCACGATTTCGGCGTTCTGGTTGGGCACGACCGCGCCGCTCTTCTGCCAGCGGATATAGACGGGGACGCGGATCACGCCGTGGCTGTCATGGCCGGTCAGATTCGCCGCGGTTAGATAAGTGGCGATGCGCCGGGCTTCGTCAGGCGACGACTGCGCATGCGCGAAGACCTCGCTGACGAAGTCGATCAGCTTCTGAACCTGGATGGTGACCATGAGGGTCTGTTTGCCTCTACCTGGCGCCGATTTTGCAGTCACCGGCTTGAGCGGCACTTGAGCGAAAAAATGCGGCGATGTCCATGATTGTTGCCGCGCGCTCGCGCATATCTGCTTTCACTCCTCGGCACTTGCCTCCTCGCCGGCACCGAGCCCTGCGAGACTTTGTTCGAGCTCGCCGAGCATCCCCTGCAACTCGACGAGCTTGCGCGCGCCAAAGCGGCGCGTGATCTCCGCATAGATCGCTTCGGAGGACGGCGCCACGGACGCCATCAGCTTCACGCCTTTTTCCGAGATCGAGACCATGCTGCGGCGCTGGTCCGCCTTGGCGGTCTTGCGCTCGATCAGGTTGCGCGCCTCCAGATCGCGCAGGATGCGCGACAGGCTCGGGCCGAGCAGGAACGCGGTGCGCGCGAGTTCCGTGACCTCGACCGTGTCGATCGCCGCGAGCGCGCGCAGAATGCGCCATTGCTGCTCGGTCAACCCATGCTCACGCAACGAGGGACGGAATTGCCGCATCACGGCTTCGCGTGCCCGCAGCAACGACATCGGCAACGAACGCGAGAAGTCGCGCATCGGCACCTGTCGCGCGGCGGTGGCGCCGTCGTCCGCTGGATCAGCCGGTCTCTTCACGATGATGCCCCTTCAACCGCAAAACGTTTGCAGTGCAGCAAGCCAAAATGGCGTTGACGCATTCACTTAACATGTTAAGTATCTTCGAGCTCCACATTTTGTAAGATCACAAATGGCGCTTTCCAACGACGATATCCGAGCTTGCGCGAGCCGTCTGCATCAGGCGGAGAAGACCCGTACGCAGATCCGGCAGCTGTCGCAGGACTTTCCCGCCATCAGCATCGCTGATGCCTACGCGATTCAGAAGGCCTGGGTCGACGTCAAGATTGCCGAGGGGCGCATCGTCAGGGGACACAAGATCGGCCTGACCTCGAAGGCGATGCAGAGCGCGCTTGGAATCAATGAGCCGGATTCCGGCGTATTGCTCGACGACATGTTCTTCGCCGATGGCGGCCTCGTCCCGACGGAGCGCTTCATCGCGACGCGCGTGGAAGCCGAGCTCGCCTTCGTCATGAGCAAGCGCCTCGCGGGCCCTGACTGCACCCTGTTCGACGTGCTCAACGCCACCGATTTCGTCGTGCCGGCGCTGGAGATTCTGGACACGCGCATCGAGCGCGTCGATCCCCGGACCAAGGCGACGCGAAAGATCTTCGACACCATCGCCGATAACGCGGCCAATGCCGGCATCGTGCTCGGCGGTCGGCCGATCCGCCCGCTGGATGCTGATTTGCGCTGGATCGGTGCGCTCTGTTTCAAGAACGGCCAGCTCGAGGAAACCGGCCTTGCCGCGGGCGTGCTCAATCATCCCGCGACTGCCGTCGCCTGGCTCGCCAACAAGATCGCACCGCTCGGCCTTGCGCTTGAGCCCGGACAAATCGTGCTCGCCGGCTCTTTCATCCGTCCGATCGAGACCCGCAAGGGCGACACAATTCAGGCCGATTATGGCGCCTACGGCTCGGTGAGCTGCTACTTCGCTTAGACGAACAAAAAAACAGGGAGTGAAACCGCGATGCCGCATTTCACGATCGAATATTCGGCCAATCTCGACGACCGCCTCGACATCGGCGCGGCGTGCGAGGTGGTGCGCAAGGCCGCGGTCGAGACCGGCATCTTCCCGCTCGGCGGCATCCGCGTCCGCGCCGTCAAATGCGAGCATTATGCGATCGCGGACGCGCGACAGGACTACGGCTTTCTCGACATGGTGCTGCGCATTGGCGAAGGCCGTGACCTCGAGACCCGCAAGAAAGCCGGCGAGCAAATCTTCCAGGCGCTCTCCCGGCATCTCGATCCCGTGTTCGCAAGCTCGAAATTCGCCCTCTCGTTCGACATGCAGATCAACGACAAGGACACGAGCTGGAAGCGCAACAACATCCACGACGCCCTGAAAGCGGAGGCCGCCCATGGATAAGCCCACGCCGAAAGCCGATGTGTTCCAGGCCAATCGCGACCGCATCGCACCGCTGCTGAAGTCGCTGCGCGCCGACGGCATCGGCCACATGATCGACGGCAAGATCGTGCCGTCGATCTCAGGCGAAACGTTCGAGACGAAATCGCCGGTCGACGGCGCGACCCTCGCGAGCGTCGCCCGCGGCAATGCCGAGGATATCGACGCCGCGGCAACCGCTGCTTCGCTGGCCTTCAAATCCTGGCGCGACATGGCGCCGGCGATGCGGAAGAAGCTGCTGCATCGCGTCGCTGACGCCATCGAGGACAATGCCGAGGACATCGCGGTGCTCGAATGCATCGACACCGGCCAGGCCTATCGCTTCATGGCCAAGGCCGCGATCCGCGCCGCCGAGAATTTCCGCTTCTTTGCCGACCGATGCGGCGAGGCGCGCGACGGCCAGAACACGCCGAGCGACGAGCATTGGAACATCTCGACCCGCGTGCCGATCGGCCCGGTCGGCGTGATCACGCCGTGGAATACGCCGTTCATGCTCTCGACCTGGAAGATCGCCCCTGCCCTCGCAGCCGGCTGCACCGTCGTGCACAAGCCGGCGGAATGGTCGCCGATCACGGCGGCTATCCTGGCAAAGCTCGTCAAGGAAGCCGGCGTTCCCGACGGTGTGCTCAACACCGTCCACGGCTTCGGCGAAGAGGCCGGCAAGGCGCTGACAGAGCATCCCGCCATCAAGGCGATCGGCTTTGTCGGCGAAAGCTCGACCGGCTCGGCGATCATGGTTCAGGGCGCGCCGACCTTGAAGCGCGTGCATTTCGAACTCGGCGGCAAGAACCCGGTGATCGTGTTCGACGACGCCGATCTCGACCGCGCGCTCGATGCCGTCGTGTTCATGATCTACTCTCTCAACGGCGAGCGCTGCACGTCGTCGAGCCGCCTGCTGATCCAGGCCGGCGTCGCCGAAAAGTTCATCGAGAAGCTGACCGCGCGGGTAAAGGCCTTGAAGGTCGGCCATCCCCTCGATCCCGCAACCGAGATCGGGCCGCTGATCCACGAGCGTCACCTGGCAAAGGTCTGCTCCTATTTCGACGTCGCACGCCAGGACGGCGCGACGATCGCCGTCGGCGGCAAGGCCTATGACGGCCCCGGCGGCGGGCACTATGTCGAGCCGACGCTGGTGACCGGCGCACACGGCAAGATGCGCGTGGCACAGGAGGAGGTGTTCGGCCCCTTCCTCACCGTGCTGCCCTTCAAGGACGAAGCAGACGCAATCGAGATCGCCAACGACATCCGCTATGGCCTGACTGGCTATGTCTGGACCAACGACGTCGGCCGCGCTTTGCGCGTTGCCGATGCGCTGGAAGCCGGCATGATCTGGCTGAACTCGGAAAACGTCCGCCATCTGCCGACGCCGTTCGGCGGCATGAAGGCCTCGGGCATCGGCCGCGACGGCGGTGATTACTCGTTCGATTTCTACATGGAAACCAAGCACGTCTCGCTCGCGCGGGGCACGCACAAGATTCAGAAGCTGGGAATTTAGAGCCACCGTCGTTCCGGGGCGCGAAGCGAACCCGGAACCTCGAGATTCCGGGTTCGGTCTTAAGGGACCGCCCCGGAATGACCGGGTCTAGAGAGGGGAAACGGCAATGCCCGTACCGCAACATATCTTCGAGCCGCCGTTCAACATCATCCGCTCCAGCCACGCCGTGCTGGACGTCACCAATCTGAAGCTCAGCCGCGAGTTCTATGAAAGCGTTGTCGGCCTGCATGTCGAGGACGCCGACGACAAGGTCGTCTACTTGCGCGCCGCCGAGGAGCATCAGCACCACTCGCTGGTGTTGCGCAAAGCGGCTGCGCCTGCCTGCAACCGCCTCGGCTTCAAGGTCGGCAATGACGGGGATCTGGACAAGGCCGCAAAGTTCCTGTCCGAGAACGGTCTTGGCTATGCCTTCGTCGATCAGCCCTTCCAGGGCCGCACGCTGCAGTTCACCGACCCCTTCGGCTTCCAGATCGAGCTGTATGCGTCGATGGACCGGCGGCCGCATCTGCTGCGCCGCTACGATCTCTACAGGGGATGCCACCCGCAGCGGCTCGACCATTTCAACGTGTTCGCCGCCGAGGTGCAGGACACCGTCGAATTCTATGCCCGGCTCGGCTTTCGCCTCACCGAATACGCCGAGGAGGACGGACCGAACGGGCGCATCGCCGCGGCCTGGATGCATCGCAAGGGCAATGTCCACGATTTTGCGATCACCAACGGCAAGGGCCCGCGGCTGCACCACTTCGCCTACTGGACGCCGACGGCGATGAACATCATCCATCTCTGCGACGTCATGGCCTCGCAAGGCTTCGTGAAGAACATCGAGCGTGGACCCGGCCGCCACGGCATCTCGAATGCGTTCTTCCTCTACGTCCGCGACCCCGACGGTCACAGGCTCGAGCTCTACACCAGCGACTATTTCACCGGCGACCACGACCACGAGCCGCTGCGCTGGTCGCTGCGCGATCCGCGCCGCCAGACATTATGGGGCGCGCCGGCCCCGCGCTCCTGGTTCGAGCAGGGCTCGCCGTTCTCCGGGCAAGCCGTGCGTGAGCCGAAGTTCGTGGCCGACGTGCTGGTGGCGGATTAATGTCAGTGACTGTCGAGCTTCCCAAGCCGTCGTCCCGGCGAAAGCCGGGACCCATAGCCACAGGGAGACGTTTGGCGAAGACACGTTGTTCGGTACTTCTACCTTCTCCAATCGAGAGATCACGCGGTATGGGTCCCGGCCTTCGCCGGGACGACGAGGAATGAAGAGCAGCAAATGAACCTCCCTCGCCTCGCCACCTATTCCGTCAAGGGTGAAACGAAGTACGGCGCCGTCGTCGATGGCGGCGTTGTCGAGCTCTCCGCGCGCCACGCCAAAGATTATCCGACGCTGCGCGAGGTGATCGCGGCAGGAAAGCTCGCGAGCCTCGCCGAAGAAGCCGCCGGCCGCACGCCCGATCACGCGCTCGGCGATATCATCTGGCTGCCGCCGGTACCCGCGCCGGAAAAGATCATCTGCATCGGCGTCAACTACCCTGATCGTAACGCCGAGTACAAGGACGGCCAGGACGCACCGAAATATCCGAGCATGTTCATGCGCTCGCCGCGTTCCTTCGTCGGCCATGACACGCCGCTGGTGCGCCCGCGCGCATCCGCACAGCTCGACTATGAGGGCGAGATCGTGCTGGTGATCGGCAAGGCCGGCCGGCACATCCCCGAAAGTTCTGCGCTCGACCACATCGCCGCGCTGACGCTCTGCAACGAAGGCTCGGTGCGAGATTGGCTGCGCCATGCCAAGTTCAACGTCACGCAGGGCAAGAACTTCGATTCCAGCGGCAGCCTCGGCCCGTGGCTGGTGCCCTACGTACAGGAATCGCAGATCGCGGACATCCGCCTCACCACGCATGTCAACGGCGAGCTTCGGCAGGACGACCGCACCAGCAGGCTAATGTTTCCGTTCCGCTATCTCATCAGCTATATCTCGACCTTCGCGACGCTTGTCCCCGGCGATATCATCGTCACGGGCACGCCGACCGGCGCCGGCGCGCGGTTCGACCCGCCGCGTTATTTGAAACCCGGCGATGTCGTCGAGGTCCATGCCGAGGGCATCGGGACCTTGCGAAATGGCGTCGTCGACGAAGCCTGAACACCGATTGAAATGGAATAGTGCCATGACCACCCTCACCGGAGGCGAAGCGATCGTAAGCGGCCTTGTCGCCCACGGAGTCGACACCGTGTTCGGCCTGCCAGGCGCGCAGGTCTACGGTCTGTTCGACGCCTTCCACCAGGCTCAGCTCAAGGTGATCGGCGCGCGGCACGAGCAGGCCTGCGGCTACATGGCGTTCGGCTATGCGCGCTCCAGCGGCAGGCCCGGCGTGTTCAGCGTGGTGCCGGGTCCCGGCGTGCTCAACGCCAGCGCGGCACTGCTCACCGCCTTCGGCTGCAACGAGCCGGTGTTGTGCGTCACCGGCCAGGTGCCGACGCAGTTTCTGGGCAAGGGCCGCGGCCACCTGCACGAGATGCCGGACCAGCTCGCGACCTTGCGCACCTATGTGAAATGGGCGGACCGCATCGAATATCCCGGCAACGCGCCGACCACGGTCGCGCGCGCCTTCCAGGAGATGACGTCCGGACGGCGTGGCCCCGCCTCGGTCGAGATGCCCTGGGACGTCTTCACCCAACGCGCGGACACGGCTGCAGCACAGGTGCTGGAGCCCTTGCCCGCGCCGCAGCCCGACCCTGATATGATCAAACAGGCGGCCGCGCTGATCAGGAACAGCAAGGCGCCGATGATCTTCGTCGGCAGCGGCGCGATCGAAGCGCGCGAGGAAATTCTCGAACTCGCCGAGATGATCGACGCACCTGTCGTCGCCTTCCGCGGCGGCCGCGGCATCGTCTCCAATGCGCATGGGCTAGGACTCACGATGGCGGCGGCCTACAAGCTATGGCCGACAACCGATTTGATGATCGCGATCGGCACGCGCGCCGAACTGCCGGCGTCAGGCTTCCGCTGGCCGTATCAGCCGAAGGGGCTGAAATCCATTCGTGTCGATATCGATCCCGCCGAGATGCGGCGGCTCGCCTCCGATGTCGCTATCGTCGCCGACGCCAAAACCGGCGCGGCCGATCTCGTCGCCGCCGTGAAGAAGGCCGGCTACGCCAGGACCAGCGGTCGGCGGGGAGACATCCGGGAAGTGACTGCGACGGCGCAAGCCGAGATCCAGCGCATCCAGCCGCAGATGGCGTATCTCAACATCCTGCGCGAGGTGCTGCCGGCGAACGCGATCGTGACAGATGAATTGTCGCAGTTTGGCTTCGCCTCCTGGTACGGCTTCCCGATCTACGAGCCGCGCACCTTCATCACCTCAGGCTATCAGGGCACGCTCGGCTCGGGTTTCCCGACCGCGCTCGGGGCCAAGGTCGCAAATCCCGACAAGCCGGTGGTGGCGATCACCGGCGACGGCGGCTTCATGTTCGGTGTGCAGGAGCTCGCCACCGCCGTGCAGTTCAACATCGGCGTGGTGACGCTGGTGTTCAACAACAACGCCTACGGCAATGTCCGCCGCGACCAGCGCGAGCGCTTCGACGGCCGCGTGGTGGCGTCGGATCTGGTCAATCCGGATTTCGTCAAGCTCGCGGAGTCGTTTGGCGTCGCATCCGCGCGCGTCACCGCGCCGGACCAGTTCAAGGCGGCGATGGAGAAGGCGCTGGCCCATGGCGGGCCGTATCTGATCTCGGTCGAAGTGATGCGAGATTCGGAAGTCAGCCCGTGGACGTTCATCCACCCGCCGAAGCCTTGAGGTGAACGCCGCCCTGTAGCCGCGCCGCCGCGATCACCAGCAGGCCCGCGCCTGCGACCGCCCAGCAGGCGACCGGGGCCCAGTGCAGCAGCGGCGCGTAGTCAGGCATTTTCTGCAAGCCGCCGGCGACCGCCGCCATCCGCGCGAAGGTCCCGAGTGCCAGCGCCGAGAAGACGAGGCCGGTCACCTTTCCCTCCGCGCCGGTCGAGCCGATCGCCAACGCGGCCGAGATCGCGCTCATCAGCATGCAGCCCCACGCCGCGCCGGCGAGAAACTGCGCGACGATCAGCGTGTTGAGGCTGCCGGCGAATTCGGCCGCAGCAATCGCGACCGCTCCAAGCAGTCCGGCCGCGCCCATCACGATCACGCCGCCACGGTGCTTGACGACGAGGCTTGCCGGAAACATCGCAATGTTGAAACCGATCCAGAACACCGGCATCAGCCATTGCAGCTCATCCGGCTTGGCAAAGCGCAGGTAGAACGGCGCGCTGTTCAGAGCGAAGTGCAACTGATAGCCGAGCGCGAGCGCCACCATCGCGACGATGAAGGCGATCGGCACAAGGCCAAGCGGCTTTGCTGCCTCGGCCGGTGTCGGCGGCGCGGTGTCGCGGGCCACGTCGTGCTCGATCCGTGACAGTCCGAGCGCGGTCAACAGCAGCACTGCGCTCGATATCACGAAGGGTAGCCGCGCGTCGTGCTCGCGCAGCACCACGCCGAGATAGGGCGAGACCGCGCCAGCGACGCCATAGCCGAGCATCGCGAGCGCGGCGAGGAACGGCACCTGCGGCCGGGCGCGGTATCTGCCGAGCAGGGTCAGCGGTGGCGCGCGCAACGCGGACGAGGTGATCGACCAGACCACGATCAGGGCAATGAACCACCCCTGCGCGGCCACGCCGCGCCCTGCGACGAAAGGCAGCGCGACGAACGCGCCGCAGGAGATCGCGGCCAGGAGCCCGACGAACAGGCCAAGCCTGCCGAGATGGGGAGCGATCTTGTCGGCGGCGATCCCCATCACGGTATCGGCGATGGTGAAGATCGCCTGGTCCAGCATCAGGATGAAGATGACGGCTGACGGCGCGATGCCGACCTCAGCCGCGAGCTTTGGCAGATAGACGACGTAGGTGGTCCAGCCAAGCGTGAACGCCAGTTGCAGCACGGCCAGATACAGGCCGGTGCGGTTGGCCGCGCCAGTGCCGGCCGAGAGCTGTGTGGTCGCCATATCGCCGTCTCCCCCGCCGGAAGCTTAGACGAGCGGGGGCTGCGAGGAAACGCGTCAGCGGACCTTTCGGAACGTCAAATTGATCCGCTTGCGCCCGAGCAGCGCGTGCTCGCCGTCGGAGAGCGGCGCCACGCCGTGATAGGCGAGCCTGCTGGGCCCGCCCCAGACCACGACGTCACCATGCACTAGCCGGAAGCGCCGCGGCTTGTCGCTGCGCGCCATGCCGCCGAACAGGAAGGTCGCAGGTAGGCCGAGCGAGACCGAGACGATCGGCGCTGAATAATCCAGCTCGTCCTTGTCCTGATGCAGTGACAGTCGCGTGCCGGGCTCGTAGCGGTTGACGAGGCAGGCATCGGGCGCGAAGCCGGCAAAGCCGCCCTGCTCCGCCGCACGGCGGGCGAGATCGCGGAGCACGGGCGGCATCGCCGGCCACGGCGCGCCGGTCCGCGGGTCGATGGGATCATAGCGATAGCCGGTATGATCGGTGATCCAGCCGCGCTCGCCGCAATTGGTCATGGCCACCGACATCAGATGCCCGCCGGGCGTGGTCATGCGACGGAACGGCGACTGCGCCACGATGGCGCGCACGGCTTCGATCAGCTCGCTCTCGATCGGCTTGACGAAGCCGCGCAACAGCACAGCGCCGTCGGCGATCTCCTCGCGTGACGGCTGCGCCTCGGCAACATTGTCGAACAGATCAGCCGTCAATCGCAGCGCTCATTTGGCATCGTGAAAGATCACACCCAGCGTGTGGCGCTGGCCAGAGCGAATCCGGCTGACGCCATGGCGGAGATTAACGCGGTAGGTGCCGCGTGTCCCCTGCACCGGGCGATGATGCACAGCGAAGGCGACCGCGTCGCCCTGCGCAAGCGGAACCACCTCGGCGCGGGACTGCATGCGCGGTCGCTGCTCGGTCAGCACGAACTCGCCGCCGGTGAAATCGCGGCCGGGCTCGGACAAGAGGATCGCGACCTGGAGCGGGAACACGTGCTCGCCATAGAGATCCTGATGCAGGCAGTTGAAATCGCCCGTCTCGTATTGCAGCAGCAGCGGCGTCGGCCGCGCCTGCCCGGCCTCGTGGCAGCGTTTCAGAAATGCCGCGTGTTCGGCGGGGTAGCGGATGTCGATTCCCATCGCCTCGTTCCAGCGATTGGCGACGCCCTGGAGATGCCCGTAGAGCGCCGGGCGCAGCTGCGCGATCAGGTCGGGCAGCGGATAGGAGAAATATTTGTACTCGCCGCAGCCAAAGCCGTGGCGGCCCATGACGATGCGGCTGCGGAAGTTGGCGTCGTCGGGATAGAGCGCGGCGACGGCGCGGCATTGATCCGGCGCGAGCAGGCCCTTCAGGACGGCGCTGCCATGGGTGTCGAGTTCGCCGGTGATCTGGGGCCAGTCGAGGGCATCGACGTGGGCAGCGGGGTCGGCTTTCGGAGATTGAGACGATTTGCGTGCTGTTGCTGTCATGGCTCGGACTTTCGCAAGGCCACCCGCCCTCTGCCACCCGATTCCCGACTCTCTCCTCGTCATTGCGAGCGCAGCGAAGCAATCCAGAATTCCTCCGCGGAACCAGTCTGGATTGCTTCGTCGCAAGAGCTCCTCGCAATGACGGTGGAGAGACTTCAGCCTCGCACCGGCAGCGTCACCACGTCATAGCCGTGCTTGATCGTGCGCTTCAGAACGGGGTCTTCCAGCTCGAAATCGAAACGGTCGGCGGGGCGGATACCGCCCTTCGCCGCGAACGTACCGCCGAACATGGCGCAGCCGTCGGGGAATTTGCCTCCCTCGAAGCCACGCGCGATCAAGTCAGCGACCGGGAGCATCGCGTCGAGCGCGCCTTCTTGGTAAAGCACTCGCTCGCCCTTGATCGTGGCCCAGGAGCGCAGGATCATCCTGTCCCAATGGCCGATGACGTCCTCAAGCTCCCACAGCGTGGATGCGATCGGCTTGTCGCACATCTGCTTGGACACCGTGACGTTGTAGGCCTCGACCTTGCGGTCGGTGTGGTCGGAGCCGCAGCCGACGAAGATGCGGCCCTGCCAGCCGATCAGCACGAACTCGACTTCGCCGGAGGAATCGCCGCCGGTGCACTCGATGCTATCTTCTATGGTCAAGCGCCGCGCCGAGGCGCGATAGTAGATCGGCGTCGAGGCCGGCGGGGCGATACCCATCTCCTGCAGCTCGGCAATGTGCTTGTCGCGCGCGACCGGATCGCGGCCGGTCCAGCCGGCGATGACCATCTGGTCGATCGCCAGCGTCAGCGGCGTGGTGGTGTCCTGGGCGTCAACGGTGAAAGTCAGGTCAAACACGAATTAGGGCCTCCATGCCGGCAGCAAGCTCGAAGATACGGCGGTCCGATCCGCCCGCGCCCGCCAGCATCAGGCCGACGGGAATCTCACCCTCGCGATGCGCCGGGAGCGAGATGGCGCAGCCGTCGATCATGTTGATCAGGGTGCAGTTGCGGAGCGCCCGCAGGTTTTCCCTGGTGAACGCCTTGTCGTCGGCAAGATCCGAAATTTTCGGCGGCGTGTTGGCGGTGGTCGGCAGCACCAGCGCGTCGTAGGGCGCGATCCGCGCATTGACGCGGGCGATCAGTGAGCGGCGCTCGTTGAGAAGATCGATGTAGTCCGCCGCGCTCTGCGCTTCGCCGCGCATGATACGCACGGAGACTCTGGGATCGTAGACGTCGCCCTTGGATGTGAGCAGGTAGCGATGCCAGGCGAAGCTTTCGGAAGCCGCAAAGCCACCCTTGGCGTTCATCGGTCCGATGTCGTGGAATTCGGCCATCTCGATGCGCTCGATGATCGCACCGTGATCGGCGAGACTCTTGAGCGCCCGCTCGAACGTCCCGGCCACAGCCGCGTCGAGGTCGTCGAGCGCGATCGTGGTCGGCACCGCAAGCCGCATGCCCTTGACAGGCCGCGGCTTCAGCGGGGCGATCGGCTCGTTGGCGAGCACGGCATCGAGAATGGCACAGCAACTGACCGATCGTGCCAGCGGCCCGATGCTGTCGAGCGAGAACGACAGCGGCACAGCCCCGTCGAGCGGTACGCGCCGCTGCGTCGGCTTGTAGCCGACGATGCCGTTATAGGCCGCCGGAATCCGGCAGGAGCCGCCGGTGTCGGTGCCGAGCGCGCCATGCGCCATGCCGTCGAGCACGGACACCGCTGCGCCCGAGGACGAACCGCCGGGCACGTGGCCCTCGGCCCGGTTCCAGACGCCTTTTGGCGTACCGTAATGCGGATTGATGCCGATGCCGGAATAGGCAAACTCGGTCATGTTGGTGCGCCCGATCACGACGAAGCCGGCCTTGCGCAGCCGCGCCACCGTGGGGGCATCCTGTTCGGCCGGCGAGGAATCGTCGAGCGCGCGGGAGCCGGCGCGCGTCACCTGGCCCTTGATGTCGAAGAGATCCTTGATTGAGATCGGGATACCGGCGTAGCGCGACGGCGCCGCCTTCACCTTGCGCAAACCATCCATCGCATCCGCCGCCACAAGCGCGGCGTCCTTGTCGACGTGGATGAAGGCACGCTGCCCCTCGCCAGCCGGATCGGCGATCTTGGCGATGCAAGCCTCGACCAGCTTGCGGGAGGTGGTACGGCCGCTTTCGAGGTCTTCGGCGAGCTTCGTCAGTGTCGGAAAATCGGGCATGTCTGTCTCACGGAATATTTGCGCGCAATGTATAGCGCTGCCTCACTTCGACACAAGCATTGTGCGCATGATGGCATGCATGCGCATTGCTGGACCGTTGACGCGCCATGGTCGATTGTCGCATCAAGATCGCAACAGCCGGGCTTCGCTTGGCCTTGGGAGGACCTGCCGCATGGCCGAACCGCAGCGCGCGCGACCGAAACCGACGCCCGAGACCCAGCATTTCTGGGACGGCACCAAGGCGGGCGAGTTGCGCCTGCAGCGCTGCGACGCCTGCGCACATGTCTATTTCCCGCCACGCCCGTTCTGCCCGTCCTGCGCCTCGCGCAAGGTCAGCATCTTCAAGGCGAGCGGCAAGGGCTTTCTCTACAGCTACGTGATCAACCACCGTCCCGCCGCGCCCGGCTTCACGGCGCCTTACGCGATCGCGGTGGTCGAGCTCGACGAGGGGCCGCGGATGATGAGCAACATCATCGACTGCCCGCAGACGCCGGAGGCGCTCGAGCTCGATATGAAGCTCGAGGTTGCCTTCGAGGCGCTCGACGACAAGATCACCCTCCCCGTATTCCGTCCGGCGAAGGGATAGACCATGCGCAGCAACCAGGTTGCCGTCGTCGGCGCGGCCGAGACCACCGAGCTCGGTGTCATCCCCAACGCCTCGCAGCTCCAGCTTCACGCGGACGCGGCGCTCAATGCTATTGCCGATGCCGGACTGAAGCTGTCGGACATCGACGGCTTCGCCACGGCGGTCGAAACGCCGCAGCAAGTCTGCCACTATCTCGGCATCAAGCCGACCTGGGTGGACGGCACCTCGGTCGGCGGCTGCTCGTTCATGCTGCACGTCCGCCATGCCGCCGCGGCGATCGAGGCTGGCCTGTGCAAGACGGTGCTGATCACCCATGCCGAGAGCGGCAAGTCGATGATCGGCAAGGCACCGCGCTCGATCCCCGCCGACAGCCTGCAAGGCCAGTTCGAGGCGCCGTTCGGCGTCTACGGCCCGCCCAGCATGTTCCCGATCCCGGTGCTGCGCTTCATGAAGACCTATGGCATCACGCACGAGCAGCTCGCCTCGGTCGCGGTGATGCAGCGGGAATGGGCGGCGAAGAATCCGCGCGCGATGATGAAGGATCCGATCACGGTCGCAGACGTCCTCAACTCGCGCATGATCGCCTATCCGTTCCGTCTGCTGCAGTGCTGCCTCGTCACCGACGGCGGCGGCGCGCTGATCCTGACCTCCGCCGACCGTGCCAAGGATTTTCCGCGCAAACCGGTCTACATCAGGGGCACCGGCGAGAGCGTGGAGACGCCGATGGTCAGCCAGATGGAGACTTTCAACTCCTCGCGCGCGTTCAAGACCGCGGGGCCGCTGGCGTTCAGAGAGGCCGGCATCGCGCACAAGGACGTCGATCATCTCATGATCTACGACGCGTTTGCGCATCTGCCGCTGTTCGGCCTCGGCGATCTCGGCTTCATGCCGCACGAGGAGACCGGCAAGTTCATCGCCGACGGCAACACGCGCCCGGGCGGCAAGCTGCCGCTCAACACCAATGGCGGTGGCCTGAGCTACATGCATTCCGGCATGTACGGCATGTACGCGCTCCAGGAGAGCGTCCGCCAGATGCGCGGCATTGCGCCGGCGCAGGTCGCCAACGCGAAGATCTCGGTGTGCCACGGCGTCGGCGGCATGTTCGCCGCGTCGGGCACGATCGTGTTTACGAACGAGAGGTAACGCACCGTCATTCCGGGCGCGCGCAGCGCGCACCCGGAATCTCGAGATTCCGGGTCTGGTGCTTCGCACCATCCCGGAATGACGGGCAAAACAGGAGACATCCACATGAGCAAATCACTGCAAGACAAGGTCATCATCGTCACCGGCGCAGGCCGCGGCATCGGGCGGGAGATCGCGCTGCTCTGCGCTGGCGAGGGCGCCAAGGTCGTCGTCAACGATCCCGGCGTCGCCGCTGACGGCGCCGGCACGAGCGCCGCGCCCGCCGAGGAGGTGGTCGAGGAGATCAAGAAGCGCGGCGGCACCGCGGTTGCCAATTTCGAATCGGTGGCCGAAGCCATCCCTGCCAGCAAGATCGTGAAGACCGCGACCGATCATTTCGGCCGGCTCGACGGCGTGGTCAACAATGCCGGCATCCTGCGCGACATGATCTTCCACAAGATGAGCGTGGAAGCGTTCGAGGCCGTCATCAAGGTGCATTTGATGGGCTCGTTCTACGTCAGCCACGCCGCGGCGCGGATCTTTCGCGAGCAGGAGAGCGGCTCGTTCGTGCACTTCACCTCGACCTCCGGCCTGATCGGCAACTTCGGACAAGCCAATTACGCCGCCGCCAAGCTCGGCATCGTCGGCCTGTCGAAGTCGATTGCGCTCGACATGGGCCGCTTCAACGTCCGTTCCAACTGCGTCTCGCCGTTCGCCTGGACCCGGATGATCGGCACCATCCCGACCGAGACCGAAGCCGAGAAGGCGCGCGTCGAGAAGATCAAGCAGATGGGACCGGAGAAGATCGCGCCGGTCTGCGCCTATCTGCTCTCCGATGCCGCCAAGGACGTCTCCGGGCAGATCTTCGGCGCACGCATGAATGAGCTGTTCCTGTTCAGCCAGAACCGCCCGCTGCGCTCGGTGCATCGGAGCGAAGGCTGGACGCCGCAATCGATCGCGGAACACGGCATGCCGGCGCTGAAGGGTTCGTTCTACAAGCTCGACCGCTCCGCCGACATCTTCCCCTGGGATCCCGTGTAAGCGAATTCCACTTTTGCTGCATTGCGATCTCCGGTTGTCCAGCCGGGGATCGCCCGCTTTACGCCCGATTGCAGGCGGACAGTTTTCTCCCAAACAAAAAAATGGGAGGCGACTATGACAAACCCACTGACCATCTCCACCGACGTCAATGAGCCTGTTCTCGCGCGCCGCACCCTGCTGAAGGGCGCGGCAGCGGCAGTTGCGGCGACGGGCGTCACCATGACCGCAGCGCTGGGGGCGTCCGTGACGCCCTTGGGCCAGACGGGTGCACCGACAAGATCGACCGCGCCACTACCGTTGGGACCCCTGCCGGGCAGCCGTTATCCGGACGCCCATTTGGAATCCGCCAAGAAGGGGCCGCCATCGTTTGGGCCCCCCGGCTTTCCCGCCTTTGCCGGCACCATGGCGGTCGAGCGCGTCGCAACGGGCTTCCGCTGGGCCGAGGGGCCCGTATATTTCGCGGCCGGGCGATACCTGCTGTTCAGCGACATTCCGAACAATCGCATCATGCGCTTCTCGGAGGACGACGGTCACGTCAGCGTCTATCGCCAGCCCTCGATGAACTCGAACGGCAACACGATCGATCGCGAAGGACGCCTGATCACGTGCGAGCACAGCGGTCGGCGCGTGACGCGAACTGAACTCGACGGCTCGATCACCATCATTGCCGACAAATTCAACGGCAAGCGACTGAACTCGCCCAACGATGCGGTCGTGACGGCCGATGGCGCGATCTGGTTCACTGACCCGGCCTACGGCATCGGCGGCTTCTACGAGGGGATCAAAGCGGAGCCCGAGCAGGAGAAGAAGAACGTCTACCGGGTCGATCCCAAGTCCGGTGACGTCAAGGTCGTCGTCGACGACTTTGTCGAGCCGAACGGACTCGCTATTTCGCCGGACGAGAAGAAGCTCTACATCTGCGACACCGGTTTCACCGACGGACCGGACAATCCATCCCATATCCGCGTGTTCGATCTCGACGTCGCCGGGGCAAAGGTGTCGAACAGCAAGGTGTTCGCTGAGATGCCGAAACCGAGCATCACCGATGGCGTCCGCTGCGACACCGAAGGACGCGTCTGGTGCTCGGTGGGCTGGGGGGACGCAAACGAAGACGGCGTACGCTGCTATACGCCCTCGGGCGACTTGCTGGGCAAGATTCATATTCCGGAAACGGTCGCTAATTTGTGCTTCGGAGGTCAGCAGCGAAACCGGCTCTATATTTGCGGCTCGACGTCGCTCTACGCCGTCTACACGAGCGTACAGGGCGCAATGAAGCCGTAGAGAATAATAGAGTGGCGAGTAGCGAATAATTTGGACGCGCGCCGGTTCGCTACTCGCTTCTCAACCCGTATTCCTCAAGCCCGCCGATATGCCGTTGATCGTCAGCTGAATCCCGCGCAGCACCTGCTCGTCCGGGTTCTGCGCGCGATGCTCCTTCAAGAGTTCGACCTGCACGTGGTTGAGCGGGTCGAGATAGGGGAAGCGGTGACGCACCGAGCGCTCCAGCAGCGGGTTGCCCTGCAGCAGACGGTCCTGGCCCATGATGTCCAGCAGCGTCTCGATGCAGGAATGCCATTCGCGGCGGATACGGCCGAAGATTTTTTCGCGGAGCGCCTCATCCGGCACGAGCTCGGCATAGCGCGAGGCGATCGCGATCGAGCTCTTGGCCAGCACCATGTCCATGTTCGACAACAGCATGCGGAAGAACGGCCATTCCTTGTAGAGCTCTTTGAGGAACGGCATGCCCTTGTCGGGATGCTCCGCGATCCACTGCTCGACCGCGCTGCCGAATCCGTACCAGCCGGGCAGCATCAGGCGGCATTGTGCCCAGGAGAACACCCAGGGAATGGCGCGAAGGTCCTCGATCGCCCGCGTCTTCTTGCGCGAGGCCGGGCGGCTGCCGATGTTGAGTGTCGCGATCTCGTTGATCACGGTAGACGCCCAGAAATAATCGACGAAGCCGTCGGTCTCGTAGACGAGGCCGCGATAGGCCTTGAAGGCGAGGTTTGAAAGCTCGTCCATCGCGGTCAGATATTCGCGGCGCGGCGCGCTCTGGCGCGGATGCAGCAGGCTCGCCTCCAGCGTCGCGGCTGCCAGGATCTCCAGATTGTTGCGGCCGACTTCGGCGTTGGAATATTTCGACGAGATGATCTCGCCCTGCTCGGTGATGCGAATCTGGCCGTTCACCGCGCCGCCGGGCTGCGCGATGATGGCGTCATAGCTCGGGCCGCCGCCGCGGCCGACCGAGCCACCGCGGCCATGGAACAGGCGCAGGCGCACGCCATGGCGCTCGAACACGTCGACGAGCCCGATCTCGGCCTTGTAGAGCTCCCAGCCCGAGGTGACGAAGCCGCCATCCTTGTTCGAGTCGGAATACCCCAGCATGACCTCCTGCACGCTGCCGCGGCTGTCGACCAGGCGGCGGTAATCGTGCAGCGAGAGCATGCGGTCCATGATGGTGGAGGACGCCTGCAGATCCTCGATGGTCTCGAACAGCGGCACGATGTTGATGGCGCTGCGCCCGGAGGGATGGACGAGGCCGACCTCCTTCAAGAGCACCGCGACCTCGAGCATGTCAGACATGCCCTTGCACATCGAGATGATGCACTGGGGGATGGCGTCCGAGCCGAACTTCGCATGCGCTTCTGCTGCGGCATGGAAGACGTTGAGCTCGCCCATCGTCTCGTCGCTGTATTTGACGAACGGCGACACCAGCGAGCGCGTCGAGCGCAGCTCGTTGGTGAGCAGCGAGATGCGCGCGTCCTCGCCGAGCGCGAGATAGGACATGCCGGGGTTGGCGGCGTCCATCAGCTCGGCGATGGTGCGCTCGTGCACGGCCGAGTTCTGGCGGATGTCGAGCCGGGCCAGATGGAATCCAAAGCAGTCCACCGCACGCCGCAGCAGCCGCAGCCGGCCGCGGGCGATGACGCCGGCGTTGTTGGAGATCAGCGAGCGGTGCAGCACGTCGAGATCGGCCTTGAGCTCCCCGACGCTGTCATAGGGAGCGCCCTTGCCGACGGGCCGGCGCGTGATCTCGACCTGAAGCATTTCGGCCGTGGCGGTGAGGCGCGCATAGATGCCGGAGACCGCGAGGCGATAGGGCTCGCCGCTCCGATGCGGCGAGGTATCGGGCGAGCGCTCCGCGAGCGTGCGCAGCTCCTCGGAGACGTCGGCGAGATGCGCCGCGATCGACAGCTCTGAGCCGAGCACATGCAGCTCATTGAGATAGAACTGCATCACCCGGCTCGACTGCAGCCGCAGCGTGCCGCGCATCACGTCGGCGGTGACGAAGGGATTGCCGTCGCGATCGCCGCCGATCCAGCTGCCCATGCGCAGGAACGAGGCGAGCTCGCCCGACGCCTGCTGGCCGCCCTCCTCCAGCCGGTCCTCCAGCCCGTTGACCAGCCGCGGCACCTCGCGGAGAAACGTGTAATCGTAGAACGACAGGCCGTTAGCGACCTCGTCGAGCACGGTGAGCTTGGTCCGGCGCAGCAGATTGGTCTGCCACAGCGTCAGCACCTCGCGGCGGAGCTGCTCGTCGCTGGCGGCGGCCTCCTCCGCCGTCAGCGCGACGCGCTCGCGACGATCGAGCAGGCTAGCGACCTCCATCTCGCGGTCCATGGTGCTCTTGCGGCGGACCTCGGTCGGATGTGCGGTCAGGACCGGGCTGACCAGCGCGCTCTTGAAGAAGTTGCGCAGGGCATCGGCACCGATACCCGCCGCCCTCGCGTGGGCGAGCGTCTCGGCCAGGACGCCGGAGCCGCCGCCCTTGTTGGCGCGCATCTGCCGGATGTTGTTCTGGTCTTCGGCGATGTTGGCAAGGTGGGAGAAATAGCTGAAGGCGCGGACGATCCGCACTGTCTCCGAGGTCGACATGCTGTCGAGGATCTGCTCGAGCTCGCGGCGGGCGAGCCGGTCCTCGTCGCGGTGGAATCGGATCGAGGTCTGCCGGATGCGCTCGACCAGGTCGAACACATCGGCGCCCTCCTGGTCGCGCACGGTGTCGCCGAGGATGCGCCCGAGCAGGCGGATGTCGTCGCGCATCCGCGCATCTGCCTCCAGCGCCTGGACGTCCTCGGGGCGGTTGGGGCGCTGATCGGCGGCGTCGGATGGTAATGTCTGGAGGGACATGGCTCGCTCCCCTGGTTCGAGCTCGCTTGACTGCCCGGCTCAGCCGAGTGTGCGATATTTTTCTACCGCAGTGCAAGGTGAACTTGGTGGCGGCGCACACCGCCGGCGCCGTCGTGTCCCGGACGCGCTGCAGCGCCCTTAAGCGTTGCTGCGCAGAGCCGGGGCACGAGAGATTTGCCTGTAACTCATCGCTGCACACGTCCGCGGTCTCGCGGCGCGGGCGCCCGAGCTTTGCTATCCGTTTCGCCCTCGTCGAGAAGAAAGGGCGCAGGGAAGGCCGGGCGCCGGCTGGCACCCAGGGTCCGCACGCGAAAAAAACACGCGGGGGTGACCACAGGTGATGCCGGAACATCCGGCCTTCCCTGCGCAATGGTTTTACGGCTTATGGCGCGCTCTCCCCGGGGAGCGATGCACTATTGCCCCCGTCGCCTCGCGGATGATCGATGCACGCACCCGGTCGGGCCGCACATCACCGCAAGCCTTGACGCACAGACCCCGGGCGTCAGGACCACACGCTTTTGCCGTCCGCGGACGCCCCTCCCCGGACATCCGGAAGCTTGCGCGTGCTCGCTCCCGAAGCCGAAAAGAAACGCTGTAACAGCTCCGGGTCGTTCGCGCAGATCGCGATGGCTCACAGGCGTAGCCCGCCCTGCCACCTCGTCACGCGCCGGCGCTGCCGCGTCCATCGCATCCCGGCTCACGTATCGTGACGATCGCGAAACGCCCTTTTTAACGGGCCAGGAATGCCTGCGGTTTACCCGAAGAGGGAAATTCGGTCAATCAGAATATCTGCGGGACGTGTGCTTGACCTGTATGTGGCGTGTTTTGCCTGTCAGGCAACGCGAGGGATTGGGGGCGCAGCACTGACTGTGCGGGCTCGCATCGCAGTGCAGAGCGCGTAGGATTGCGAAAGCGTTCATATGTTCGTCATCGGCGGACGGATCGATGGGTGCCGCTCACGCTCTCTCCCATCCTACGAGCTCAATCTGAGCGCCGCCTGATGCGCTGGTACAGCCAAAATTTGCAATCTTGGTACTGGTTTCGTGACCAGGCAGGACGCATCTAGCCGCTAGTACCGCGACCGAAGCGAACCCGATCGGCAGTCTCAGTACAAGCCGGTCAATGCAGACAGCGCAGATCGCGGACACTTCCACACTGCCCGGCAGTTTGTGGATAGCCGTTGTGCTTAAGCTGCCCGCAACAGTTGCATCAAGAGACAATGACCGAGGAGATAATCCCATGAAGGCGATCGTTGTAACGGAACGGGCCGCGGGAACGGCCGGGATGAAGCTGGTGGACCGGCCCGAGCCGCAGGCATCGATAAACGACGTCGTTGTTCGGGTTCATGCGTCGGGATTTGTTCCGACCGAGCTGACGTGGCCCTCGACCTGGACCGATCGCCTCGAGCGTGACCGAACGCCGTCGATCCCTGGGCATGAGTTGGCTGGAGTGGTCACCGCTCTCGGATATGGCACTACGGGGTTGTCGGTAGGACAGCGGGTGTTTGGCCTCGCGGACTGGTATCGCGACGGCACGCTCGCCGAGTATGTGGCGATCGAGGCACGCAATCTCGCGCCGCTCCCGGGCGACGTCGACTTCACGGTGGGCGCAAGCCTGCCGGTCTCGGGCCTAACCGCGTGGCAAGGGCTGTTCCAGCATGGCCGTCTCCAGGCGGGGCAGAGCGTCCTCGCACACGGCGCGGCCGGCGCAGTCGGGTCGATGGTAACGCAACTCGCAGGAGAGGCCGGCGCCTACGTCATCGGCTCTGGACGCGCCGCCGACCGTCAGACAGTGCTCGACTTCGGCGCGAAGGAGTTCGTCGACCTCGACAACGATGCCCTGGAAGACATCGGCAAAGTCGACTTGGTGTTCGATGTCATCGGCGGTGACATCCAGAAGCGGTCCGCAGGATTGATTCGAGTCGGAGGAACACTGGTCACCATCGTCGGGCCCGCAGAGGCGCGACCCTCCGACAGCCTGGCGGTCGACTTTGTCGTCGAGGCCGATCGTGCCCAACTGAGTGAGATCGTCCAGCGGGTGCGGGACGGACGATTGCGGACAAACATCGGCAACATCTCGATCTTCGACGATGCGATCACCGCCTTAAACCCGACCAGGCGACGCAAGGGGAATACGATCATTCGCGTTCGTCCCTGAGGGAGCATGCCCATCGATGCACGCAGCGTGCAGGATGGGCTGAGCCCTTGCGAAACCCATCATATTTCGTCATCGGCGGACGGTTTGATGGGTTTCGCTCAAGCTCTACCCCATCCCACGAGCTTAGGTCCTCAAGCTCCCGGATGTGCTTCGCGGTCCATATTAAACGTAGGTCACCCAACTCCGGTTTGGGGCAATCGTGACGGTTACCAGCGGTGATGGTGCCGCCAGCCATAATGATGGCCTCGGCCTCTGCCCCAGCCGTAATGATGACCACGGCCGCCGCGATGACCCCAGCCGTGGCCACCGCCATGTCCGTGGCCGCCCTTGACCTCGATGGTGTCAGTCTGAGACCCGCCCAGTGCGTCCGGCTTGGCAACGGGCATCGCCGAAGCTGAAGGTGAGGGTATTAAAGCAACGGTCCCCGCCACAAAGCCGACCAAGCAAAGCCACTTCATGCAATCGCCTCCCAATAAGAATGAAACCAAGGGCCAGCCGGCCGCGGCACATTGCGGCCGCGTTCGCTCCCGCTCGTCAACAATGAAGCCGGGAAAAAGTTGCAATGAAATCTGACGCATTGCGGAGGCGTAGGATACCTATGCCCGGTTGAAGGCAGTCGTGGTCCACTTCGAATCAGAAGCTGCCTTCACGCACTCCCGCTCCGTTAGGTCGGCAACGGGCGCAGCACACCTCGGATGGGTTGGGCCCTTGGGAAGCCATCATGCTTCGTCATCGCGGACGGTTTGATGGGTTGCTCGCGCTCTACCCGTCTTACGAGTTCTAGGCTGCCTTGACGGCCCTGATCGCGATCCGGCGGACGATTTCCGCAGCGATGTCGCTGATCGAGCCGATGAAGTCGACAGGCCCATCATATTCCGTCGCATTCAAAGGCATACCGCGCGTTGCGGCGCCGTGCGTCCCCAGCACCATCGTGACGCCGCCGGCGAAATGTATCGCCTCCAAGCCACGCGATCCGTCGTTTAGCTCACCGCGCAATACAACTCCGATCGCGCGCCTTCTGCCGTGAGCTGCGACAGACGTGAACAACAGGTCAACCGTCCGATTGCGATACTGGTCTTGCGGGCCCTCAATCAGGTGGACGCGGCTTCGCGCCGCCAGAGAAAGGTGCGCTGCAGGTTCGCCGACGTAGCAGACGCCAACCTCGAACTCCTCGTCCTCGTCCGGTATCATCACGGGCAGCATCGACCGGCGCGCCAGCACCTCACGCAGATAACTGATGCGGTCGCTGGGGCGATGCAGGACCACAAGCACGACGGCGGCCAGATTGGCAGGAAGCGCTCCGAGTAAGTCCCCCAAATCGCGCAAGCCCTCAGCACCGGAAGCGCCGATTGCGACAAAACAAGGCCCGAACTCATCCGCTCGATTTGGCTGCATGTCGCCAAAATGGCAGGCTGCACTGCGACAGGATTGATCTGCCTCAAGTTTGGTCCGAATGAGGTTGGATCGGGCTAGTCTCGCGACTTCACTAGAAAGCGCGTAGCATGGGTTGAGCACAGCGAAACCCATCCCACGAGTTTGCTTCAAGCCGGCACGATCACCTTGCCGATCGGCCAGAGCGCGATGCCCGCGAGCTTGAGGTGGGCCCAGGCGAAGGGAATGCCGATGATGGTGATCGCGAGGGCCAGAGCGGTGAGGAGATGGCCGAGCGCCAGCCACCAGCCGGCCAGCACGAACCAGATGATGTTGCCGATCACCCCGAGCGGGCCGGTGCCGATATCGCTCATGCCGGTGACCTCATAGCGGCTGACCGCCCGCGAGCCGAACGGCATCAGCGTGTAGACCGCGATGTTGAAAGCCGCCCGCGCCCAGGGCAGGCCGATGATCGTGATCGCCATGATGACCGCGGCGACCAGCCAGCCGAGCGCCATCCAGGCGCCGCCGATGAGGATCCAGAGCAGGTTCAGCAGGATGGAAACGGGAGCCATGGGATGATCCGAAGGTCGATGATCCCGTTCATATAACATGATCGCCGAGATCATGGTTCACGACCGCAAGTTGGCGCACGATTGCTATCGATGTCGTCGTCGCTTTGCGCGAGGTCGAGCGCAGCGGGCATCGCCGACCCTCCCTCGAAAGTGATCGTTACCGGGTAACTACGGTGTTCCCTTGCAGGAACGGACGCGCTATCGGAAATCGGCAATCGGGAAAAAATGGCATAGAGCGCAGCTGCGGAAGCGGCCGCTTCAGAACGTCTGTCGGTATTTTTATACCGGAAACAAGCAGTCCCCCGTGTGTTGGAATTGAGTTTCGCAAAACGAGGAGGCTGAGTCTGCGGGGGGTGTCCTGCGCGCGGTCGACGATGGGGCTTTCATGAAAGTGGCAAACGAGGTCATCGAGCTGTTGGTGCAGTCTGCGGGCACATGGCTTTTTGAGGGCCACCGCTCCGGCTTGACCGACCGCGAATGGATGGCACTTCGCTTCCTGGCGCGCGCAAACAGATTCTCGAAAACTCCGAGCGCCCTGGCACCTATCTAGGCACGACTCGGACGAGCGCATCCCAGATCGCCGCCGTACTTGCAGAAAAAGGACTGCTGACGCGCAAGGCGTCGACGGAAGACAAGCGCTCGATCGCGCTGTCCGTGACGCCACAGGGCACGAAGTTTCTCGATCGCGATCCGATCAGTGCCCTTCGGGATCAGGTTGTGATACTCGAGCTTGCCGACAGAACGCGACTACGCGATGCACTCCGGCAGGCCCTTCTCCGTCTCGATACTGCGCTAAGGCGGCATCATACAGACGTTTGCAGCGAGTGCATGTTCTTGGCAGAAAGAAGCAAGCAGAAGGGCAGTCACTTCGAATGCCGTTTGTTTCGAAAAGAACTGGCCCTCAAAGAAACAGAATTGCTCTGCACCCATTTCGAGAGGCGCACCTGAGCGTTTGGCAGCCCTTCCTGGCGGAGGCTTTTCGTCTGTCTTCGGTCAGATCTTCCGCCCCGCCTGCTCCCAATAGGGATCGCGCAGGCGGCGCTTGAAGATCTTGCCGGAATCTTCGCGCGGCAGCCCGGTGCGGATCTCGATGTGCTTTGGCACCTTGTAGTCGGCGAGTGAGGCCTTCAACCGCGCGCGGATATCGCCGGCGTCGAGCGCGATGCCCGGCTGCGGCTCGACAACGGCCATCAGCGCTTCGCCGAACTCGGCATCGGGGATGCCGAACACCGCGCAATCATGCACGCCGGGCACGGCGTGCAGCACGGACTCGATCTCGGCCGGGTAGATGTTGACGCCGCCCGAGATCACCATGTCGCGCTTGCGGTCGCAAATGAAGACGTAGCCGTCTTCGTCGATGTAGCCGACGTCGCCGGAGGTGATGAAGCCGTCGCGATCGATCTCGGCGCGCTTCTCCGGCTTGTTGTGATAGGTGAAATCGGCCATCCCGGCCATGCGCGAGTAGATCTCGCCGATCTCGCCGACGCCCAGCACGCGCCCGTCCTCGCCGATGAAACGCAGCTCGGCGCCGGGTGATATTTTGCCGACGGTGCCGGGCTTCCTCAGCGCATCCTCGGAGGTCGCGAAGGTGACGGCGCTGGATTCGGTCGAGCCGTAGAATTCGTAGATCACCGGCCCCCACCACTCGATCATGGCGCGCTTGACGTCCGCCGGACAGGGTGCTGCGGCGTGAATGATGTGGCGCAGCGAGGAGACGTCGTATTTCTTGCGCACTTCCTCCGGCAGCTTCATCAGGCGGATGAACATGGTCGGCACCATGAAGATGGTGTCGATTTTGTAGCTTTCGATCAGCTCGAGAAATTCCTCGGGCTCGAAGCGCGGCATCAGCACCAGCGCGCCGCCGAGCTTGCCGGCGCGGATGCCGAACGAGTTCGGCGCGGAATGATAGAGCGGGCCCGGCAGGATCGTGCGAGCGCCGGGCTTCAATCCGTAGATCATCGCGCGCATGCGCTCGCCGGCGGCTGCCTGTTCCGGCGTCGGCGCATTGCGCCGTACGCCCTTGGGATGGCCTGTCGTGCCCGAGGTGTAAATCATGTTCATGGGCTGCGGCACGATCGGTCCGTCATAGGGCTGATGCTGCGCGAGCCAGGATTCGAAATCGATCGCGAAGTCCGGCGTCTTCAGATGATCGGGATCGATCTTGTAGCTGGACAGGATCTCCGGCGGCGTCGGCACGCTGAGCACGGTGACGCCTTTCGGGATCGCATCGCGCAAGGCATGTAGCATGTCGGCATGGCCGATCAGCACGGAGGTGCCGGTGTCGTTCAGGATGTAGTTGATCTCTTCCGGCTTGAAGTGCCAGTTGATCGGCACGCCATAGGCGCCCAGCCGCATCGCTGCATAAGCGGCCTCGATGAAGGCGATGTCGTTGCGCATCAGCATGCAGACGCAATCGCCCTGCCTGACGCCGATCTTGCTGAGGCCGGCGGCGATGCGGTCGGCACGGTTGGCGACGTCGACATGGGAGCGGCTGCGCTCGCCGGAGACGATGCCGAGGAAATTTGAGGTTTCGCTCATTGTTGATTTTTCTTCGTTAATTAGTAGCGGTGCCAGTTGGTCGTCATCACCGGGCTTGTCCCGGTGATCCACATTCTGCTTCGTCGCCTTGCCAAAGAACGTGGATGGCCGGGACAAGCCCGGCCATGACGGAGACAAGAGTCAATCCGCAAACTTCGGCGCGCGCTTCTCCAGGTTGGCACGCACCGCCTCGGTCTGATTGGCGCTGCCGATGAGCTTCTGCTGCTCGACGGACTCGGCGAGCAGCGCGGGGCCCGGATCGACCGAGAGATTGTTGAGCAGGCGTTTGGCGGCGCGGATCGCATCGGGGCTCTTGCCGGCGATCTCGCGCGCGACGTCGAACGCGGCAGCGCGCGGATCGTCGCAGATGCGCGTGGCGAGACCGTAAGCCATCGCCTCCTGCGCGGAGAAGATGCGGCCGGTGTAGGTGAGATCGCGCAAGATGTCATCGCGCACCAGTGAAGCCAGGATCGGCGTGCCGGCCATGTCGGGCACCAGACCCCATTTGATTTCCATCACCGACATCCGCGCATCGGGGGTGAGGAAGCGCATGTCGGCGCCGAGCGCGAGCTGGAAGCCGCCGCCGAAGGCGACGCCCTGGATCGCCGCGATCACCGGCACCGGAAGTTGGCGCCAGCCCCACACGGCTTGTTGCGCAAAGTTCGCCTGACCGTGCGTGCGCGCGGTGAGGTCGCGATTTTCGCCACCCGGAATTCCGTTGCCGCCCTTTTCCTTCATGGCGGCAAAACGCCCCATGTCGAGACCGGCGCAGAAGGCGCGGCCCTCGCCGGACAGCACGACGACGCGCACGCTCTTGTCCTTTGAAAGCCGGTCGGTTGCGGCCACAAGCGCCTCGAACATGGCCTGATCCAGCGCATTCATCTTGTCCGCGCGCACCAGGCGCACGTCGGCGACGCCTTCCGAAATCGAGATCGAGACGCGCTCTTCCATGGATGAATTCTCCCCTGGTTCCCTGCTGTTCTTGTTCGGTGCCGCTTTACAGGAAGCCGGCGGCCGGATTTAGTCAATTGATCAATTAACCGACAATCGCGACAGGGGAAACAGCCATGTTCAAGGAAAATCTTCTGGCGGGACGACGCATCCTCGTGACCGGCGGCGGCACCGGGCTTGGCAAGTCGATGGCGGCGCGATTCCTCCAGCTCGGAGCGGAGGTGCACATCTGCGGCCGGCGCAAGATCGTTTGCGACGAGACCGCGACCGAGCTGATGGCCGAGTATGGCGGCCGCGTGAGCAGCCACGGCGTCGACATCCGCAACGCGCTCGCCGTCGAGGAGATGATCGAGACCATCTTTCGCGACGGCCCCCTCACCGATCTCATCAACAACGCCGCCGGCAATTTCATCTCGCGCAGCGAAGAACTGTCGCCGCGCGGCTTCGACGCAGTCGCCAACATCGTCATGCACGGCACGTTTTACGTGACGCAAGCGGTCGGCAAGCGCTGGATCGCGTTGAAGCAGCCCGGCAACGTCGTCTCGATCACCACGACCTGGGTGCGCAACGGGTCGCCTTACGTGGTGCCGTCGGCGATGAGCAAGTCGGCGATCCATGCCATGACGATGTCGCTCGCGGCCGAATGGGGCCGCTATGGCATCCGGCTGAACACGATCGCGCCGGGCGAGATCCCGACCGAGGGCATGAGCAAGCGCATCAAGCCCGGCGACGAAGCCGGCGCGCGCACCAAGGCGATGAACCCCATGGGCCGCGTCGGCACCATGGAGGAATTGCAGAACGTCGCCGTGTTCCTGATCTCCGGCGGCTGCGATTGGATCAGCGGCGAGACCATCGCCATGGACGGCGCGCAGGCGCTCGCCATGGGCGGCAATTTCTACCAGCTCCGCGACTGGAGCGACGACGATTGGAAAACCGCGCGCGAGAGCATCATGGCGCAGAACGAGAAGGACCGGGCCAAGCGGGGGTAGTTCGCTCTCTCGTGCCCCGGACGCAGCGCAGCGCGCCGCCTTCGGCGTGGTGCGCTGCTGAGCCGGGGCCCACGTTTCTTGCACGTCGATAGAATGGGTCCCGGCTCTGCGCAGCAGCGCGAGAGCGCTGCAGCGCGTCCGGGACACGAAACCGCCATTGAACTTCTCCCATCTTGTCATCGCCCGCGGATGACGCCACACTCCCCACCGTAAAAACAAGACGTCACGGGAGAGACATGTCCACCACACAGCCATTGGCTGACCTCGCCGACATGGTGCGCGAGCGCGCCAAGAGCCGCGGCAACGCCATCGCCTTCGACTTCGAAGGCCACGTCACCAGTTTCGCCGAGTTCGACATCAAGACCAATCGCGTCGCCAATGCGCTGATCGCGATGGGTGTGAACAAGGGCGAGCGCATCGCCTATCTCGGCAAGAACAGCGACATCTATTTCGAGCTGCTGATGGGTGCCATGAAGGCCGGCGTGGTAATGGCGCCGGTGAACTGGCGGCTCGCCGGCCCCGAGGTCGCCTTCATCGTGAGCGACTGCAAGGCGCCGGTGCTGTTCGTCGGGCCCGAATTCATCACCCAGGTCCGCCAGATCAAGGACCAATTGCCGGGCGTGCGCAGCGTCATCACCACCGAAGGCGGCGCACCGGAGTGGCAGGATTTCACGGCCTGGCGCGATGCACAGAGTGGCGACGATCCCAAGGTGCCGATCGACACCCGGGACATTGCGATCCAGCTCTACACGTCAGGTACGACAGGCAAGCCGAAGGGCGCGATGCTGTCGCATGCGAACTTCCTCAACCTCGTGCAGACCGGAAATGCCGAGGACAAGCCCGAGTGGAACCGGTGGTCGACCGACGACGTGTCGCTGGTCGCGATGCCGATCTTCCACATCGGCGGCTCCGGCTGGGGCGTGATGGGGCTCTATCACGGCGCCCGCGGCGTGATCGCGCGCGAGTTCGATCCGACCAAGGTGCTGGATTTCTTCGAGCAGTCCGGCATCACAAAGCTGTTCATGGTGCCCGCGGCGATGCAGTTCGTGGTTCGGCAGCCGCGCGCCAAGACGGTCGATTTCTCGCGGCTGAAATACATGCTCTATGGCGCCTCGCCGATCCCGGCGGCGCTGCTGAAGGAATGCATCGAGATCTTCAAATGCGGCTTCGTGCAGATGTACGGCATGACCGAGACCACCGGCACCATCGTCGCGCTGCCGCCGGAGGATCACGTCGAGGGCCTGGAACGGATGCGCTCGGCGGGCAAGGCGCTGCCGGGCGTCGAGATCGCGATCCTTGATGTCGACGGCAAGCCGCTGCCGCCGCGCGAGGTCGGCGAGATCGCGACGCGCTCGGGCTCCAACATGGCAGGCTACTGGAATTTGCCGGAAGCGACCGCCGCGACGCTGCGCGGCGACGGCTGGCTGCGCACCGGTGACGCCGGTTACATGGACGAGGACGGCTATCTCTACATCCACGACCGCATCAAGGACATGATCATCTCCGGCGGCGAGAACATCTACCCGGCCGAGGTCGAGAGCGCGCTGTGCGATCATCCTGACGTCGCCGAGGCCGCCGTGATCGGCATTCCCGACGACAAATGGGGCGAGGCAGTGAAAGCCGTCGTGGTGATGAAGCCGGGCAAAGAGGCAACCGCCACTGACATCATCAACTTCACCCGCGAGCGTATCGCCGGGTTCAAGACGCCGAAGAGCGTGGAGTTTTTGCCGGCGCTGCCGAGGAATCCAAGCGGCAAGATTTTGCGGCGGCAGTTGAGGGAGCCGTATTGGGCGGGGAAGGATAGAAGGGTGAATTAGCTAGGCCGTCGTCCCGGGGCGCGCGCAGCGCGAGCCCGGGACCCATAACCACAGGGAGCGGTTTGGCGAAGACTCGTGGTTGCCAGCCTGCCTCAACACCTTCTCCCTGGGGTAATGGGTCCTGGCTTTCGCCAGGACGACGTGGAGAGATAGCTCGCAACAATCCCTCAATGCTTCCCCGGCCCCATATACCCGAACAGAAATCCCGCCACTTTCCGCATCTGGATCTCCTCGCTGCCCTCGGTAATGCGATAGCGGCGGTGGTGGCGGTAGATGTGCTCGAACGGCTTGTGGCGTGAGTAACCCATGCCGCCATGGACCTGCATGGCGCGGTCGGCGGATTCGCAGCAGAGGCGGTTTGCCCAGTAGTTGCACATCGAGACGCGGTCGGACAGCGTGCGCTCGATCTGCTCCTCGGTGAGCTTGTCCATCTCCCAGGCGGTCTTGCGGATCAGCAGCCGCAGCATCTCGGCTTGCGTCGCCAGCTCGACCAGCGGGAACTGGATCGCCTGGTTCTCGGCCAGCGCCTTGCCGAACGGTTTTCGCTCGCGCGCATATTTCACGCTCTCGTTGATGCAGTAGACCGCTGCTCCCAACGAACTCGCCGCCTGCCGGATGCGGTTCTGATGGACAAAACATTGCGCCAGCGACAGGCCGCGGCCGACCTCACCGAACAGCGCGTCCTCCGGCACGAATACGTCCGTGAAACTGACGCGGGGATGATCGGTCGGCATGTTGAAGGTCCACATGTACTCTTCGATCTTCACGCCGTGGCTCTCGGCCGGCACCAGGAAACAGGTGATGCCGCGCGCATCGCCGTCATTGCCGCTCGTGCGCGCGAACAGCGCGCAGTGGGTGGCGACGTGCATGCCGGTGGTCCACATCTTCTCGCCGTTGATGATCCAGCCCTTGACGTTGTCGCGGGTCGCGGGCACTGCGCGCGTTTCCATGTGGGTCGCATCCGAGCCGTGATTGGGCTCAGTCAGGCCGAAGGTGATGCGGTACTTGCCCTTGATCGAACCGTCGATCATCGCCTTCTGGTCGTCGCGGCCATAGCGGTCGAGCATGGTGGCGACGGGGAAGTTGCCGACGATGGAATGCTCGTTCTGGAGGTCGTTGTGCAGGCCGAGCCCCTTGGCGGCAAAATGCTCGCGGATCACGGCCATCCAGAGGTTGGAGCCATCCTTGCCGCCATACTGCTTCGGCACCGGAAACCGCAAATGACCGGCAGCGTCCGCGAGATCCTTGGCCTTGCGCAGCAGCGCTTCCCATTCGTGACGCGGCAGGCCGCCATTCTCGAAATCGGTGCGCGCCCATTCGCGACGATGATCGAAGAAGCGGATGTTATCGTCGGCCTCCTCCAGCGGCTTGATCTCGCGTTCGATGAAACGGTCGAGCTCTGCGAGATAGGCGACGAGATCGGCAGGCAGTGAGAAATCCACGGTTCTCTCCCGGATGATTTTTCGTTTTGCGTTAAGGCGCTATACGCACTTTTACTTCTCACGATTAAGGTGAGAAGAGCGCCGCCAAGTCAAGCAATGCGAGACGTGTGAGAGGCGCAAGGCGCGCCCGCGCAATTCGATGGTGTTGAAACGCGCCTGCGCGCTAGTATGGCCGCAATATACCTTCACGAGAAAATGCGGGAGCGACCATGGAGCTGAAGTTCTCAAAGGTGGAACGCAAGGGGCCGATCACGATCGTCACGCTGTCGCGGCCCGAGGTCTACAACGCGCTGCACACCGACGCGCATTTCGAGCTGCAAAAGGTGTTCGACGATTTCTCCGCCGATCCCGAGCAGTGGGTTGCGATCGTCACCGGCGCCGGCGACAAGGCGTTCTGCGCCGGCAATGATCTGAAATGGCAGGCGGCCGGCGGCAAGCGCGGCTGGGACAAGGGTGGCTTCGCCGGCCTCACCGCGCGCTTCGACTGCGACAAGCCGATCATCGCCGCGGTCAATGGCGTCGCCATGGGCGGCGGTTTCGAGATCGCGCTGGCCTGCGACCTCATCATTGCCTCGGAGAACGCGACCTTCGCCCTGCCCGAGCCGCGGGTTGGGCTGGCCGCACTCGCCGGAGGCCTGCACCGGCTGCCACGCCAGATCGGGCTGAAGCGCGCCATGGGCATGATCCTCACCGCGCGCCATGTCAGCGCCAAGGAAGGTCTCGAACTCGGCTTCGTCAACGAGGTGGTGCCGCAGGGCGAGGCGCTCACGGCCGCGCTGCGCTGGGCCGACATGATCACCAAGAATTCGCCGATGTCGATCCGCGCCTCGAAGCAGGCAATTCAGAAGGGGCTTGGCGTGTCGCTGGAGCAGGCGATCGAGGAGCAGCGGGAGTATCCGGCGGTGAAGGCGATGGTGGCCTCGCAGGATTACGTCGAAGGACCGAAGGCGTTTGCGGAGAAGCGGCCGCCGAAATGGATCGGGAAGTAAACTGTTTCCGTCATGGCCGGGCTTGTCCCGGCCATCCACGCCTCACCGCACGGCGCGAAGAACGTGGATGCCCGGGACGAGCCCGGGCATGACGATGCGGAGAGAGTAGCGCGCCTGCATCAACGCCGTCATTGCGAGCGCAGCGAAGCAATCCAGACTGTCTCCGCGGAGACGGTCTGGATTGCTTCGTCGCTACGCTCCTCGCAATGACGAGGAGAGGTCTACTCGCCTCGCGACAGCTCGCGCTTGTACGATGCGTAATTCGGCTGGTCGACTGCGAGCTTGTCCATCGTCGTCTGCCAGAGGTGCTCGGCAAGGCCTGGCGTTGCGAGATCGAGCTCGCCCTTGGCGATGCGCTCGGCGAGTGCGCGGTTGAGGTCGGTGACCGAGCCGTCCATGCCGAGCAGAACACGCAGCCGCTCCACCTCCGCGGCATCGCTCCCCTCCTCCCGCGTCAGCTGCCGCGTCACGAGGTCGAGGATGTTGACGGCGACGCGCAGCTTGAAGGCCTGATGGCCGGAGATCAGCGGCGTGATCTCGTTGCGGAGGAAATCGGCGACCGACTTCGTCAGCTCGATCGGGGTCGGCTCGTCCTGCATGGTCAACTCCCCCGCGGCGCCAGCAGCCGCAACAGATCGATCTCGGTCTCGGAAGCGCGACGGCCGATCATGGCGCGTTCCATCGAATGGTCCGGGCCTTCGCGAAACCGCTGCATCATGCCGCCGCACATGATGCCCCAGCGCAGCGTGCCCATCACTTCCCAGAATTTGACACGCGATGGGTCGACCTTGCGTCCCGCGGACTCATAGCCGGCGAACAGCTCCTCACGCGAACCAAACCCGCCGACCGGCTTGTCGATCTCGCCAAAGCGCCAGGAGTTGACGCAGACCCAGCCGAGATCCTCCATGGGGTCGCCGAGATGAGCGAGCTCCCAGTCCAGCACCGCGCGCACGCCATCGGCACCAATGATGAGATTGCCGTTGCGGAAATCGCCATGCACCAGCGTCGTCTCGGCGGCAGGGCCCGGATCGTGGTCGCGCAGCCAGCGCAGCGCCAGCTCGAACACCGGCTTTGGCCAGTCCAGGCTGCGATAATCGCGCTCGAACTCGGCGATCTCCTGGCTCGCATCGCGACTGCGCAGCTCGGGCAATTTGTTCTGCGGCAGCCTGTGCAGGCCCGCAAGCACGCCGCCGATCTGCCGTGCGAGAAGCGGCCGCGCCGCCGCGAACTCGTCATCGCGAAGAATCTTGCGCGCGATGGTCTCGCCCTCGACCCGCTGCATGATGAAGCCGGTGCCGAGATCGTCGTCCGGCGTGAGCACATGCATCACACGCGGCGACGGCACGTCGGCCTCATAGGCGAGCTGCATCAGCTGCGCTTCTGCGGCAAGACCCGCCGCGCGCGTCGGCGCCGCGCCATAGCCCTTCGGCGAGCGGCGCAGGATTGCGCCGATCACGCCATCGGGATGCGCAATGTCGAAGCGCCAGGTTTCCTGGCTGGCGCCGCCGGACAGCTTGGCCACGCCCGTCGCGCCGGTCGCCCCCTCGCACCAGCGCGCGACGCTGCGGGAGAGTTCGGCCTCGATCATTTGCCTTTGAACTGTGCCGGGCGCTTCTCAAGGAACGCACCGACGCCTTCGCGGAAATCATCCGTGTCGCCGGCGCGGAGCTGGCACCGGAATTCGAGATTGAGCTGATCCTCGAAGGAGTTTTCCGGGCTGTCCCAGTAGAGCTTGCGGATCAGCGACAGCGCGACCGTCGGGCCGCTGGCGAGGTCGTGCGCGAGCTTCATCGCCTCCTCCATCAGCACGCCGTCATCATAGACGCGGTTGACGAGGCCCCATTCCAGCGCCTTCTCGGCCGGGAGCCGCTCGCCCATCAGCGACAATTCGATCGAGCGTGCCTTGCCGATCAGCCGCGGCAAGAGCCAGGTCGAGCCGCAATCCGGCACGAGGCCGATACGGCGGAAGGCTTGAAGAAAGTAAGAGGACCGCGCGCATAAAATCATGTCTCCGAGCAGCGCGAAGCTCATGCCGGCGCCGGCCGCCGGGCCGTTGACCGCGGTCACGATCGGGCAATGCAGGTTGCGGATGCGGCGCAGGAAGGGATGGAAGCCAGTCTCGAGCGTCAGGCCGGCCTTGGTCTTCTTCGACTGGTTGTTGCGGCCCTGGAGATTCGCGCCGGTGCAGAACGCTCGCCCCGCGCCCGTCAGCACCACGCAGCGCACCTCGTCCTTCTTCTCCTCGATCGCGTCGAGCGCTTCTGAGAGACCGCCCAGCATGTCCACGGAGACCGCGTTCATCACCTCCTGGTGGTCGAGCTTGAGGATCGCGACCGCACCGTCGAGATCGAGCGTGACGTGTTTGAACTGCATGGTTTCCTCGTGAGTTGCGGCCTGCGCCAGTTTCGCAGACCGGAATTGCTTTTGCCGGAGCGCATATTTGATTTTTGGCGCGGTCTTGTCCATGGTGATCGGAGCATAGCAAGCAATCTTGCGCGCAGCGGCTGATGCGCGAATGCCAAAAAAAGGAAACGCGCCATGAACCTTTTCGACCTTTCAGGACGGGTCGCCGTGATCACCGGCGGCAATGGCGGGATCGGACTCGGCATCGCGCAGGCGCTCGCCGGCCAGGGCTGCAACGTCTCGATCTGGGGTCGCAATCCTGACAAGAACAGCAGCGCTGCCGCGAGCCTGGCGGGTCTACCGGGCAAGGTCGATACGCGGGTCTGCGACGTCACCGACCCGGCGTCGGTCAACGCCACGATGAAGGCCACGCTCGACCTATTCGGCCGGGTCGACGGCTGCTTCGCCAATGCCGGTATCGGCGGCGGCGGCCGGCGCTCCTTCATCGAACGCACCGAGGAGGAATGGCGCACGATGTTTGCGACCAACCTCGACGGCGTGTTCCACGCGTTCCAGGCGGCCGCAAAACACATGACCCAACGCGCCGAGGCCGGCGATCCCTTCGGCCGGCTGGTGGCGACTTCGAGCCTCGCCTCGATCTTCGGCACCGCACGCAACGAGCACTACGCGGCGACCAAGGCTGCGATCAACGCCCTGGTGCGCGCGCTCGGCGTCGAGCTGGCGCGCCACGGCGTCACCGCGAATGCGATCCTGCCCGGCTGGATCAAGAGCGACATGACCTCGGGCCTGATGGCCAACGAGAAGTTCGTGGCCAACGTGATGCCGCGCATTCCGGTGCGACGCTTCGGCAAGGCCAGCGATTTCGGCGGCATCGCGGTGTATCTGATGAGCAAGGCCTCGTCGTATCACACCGCGGATACGTTCGTGATCGACGGCGGCTATACGGCGTTTTGATTCTTGTAGCCCGGATGGAGCGCAGCGCAATCCGGGACCGCCAAAGCAAACAAGACCCGGATTACGCTGCGCTCCATCCGGGCTACAAATCATAATGAGGGGAACGGCAGAATGTTTTCACACGTGATGATCGGCACCAACGACCTCGACAAGGCCAAGGCGTTCTACGACATTTTGCTGTCCACGCTCGAGGTGCGGCCGGCGCGCGTCGACGGCCATCGCATCTTCTACATCACCAAGACCGGCGTGTTCTCGGTGACGAAGCCGATCAACGGCGAGGCAGCGACGTGCGCGAATGGCGGCACCATCGGCTTTGCCGCCAACTCGCCGGAGCAGGTCAATGCATGGCATACGGCCGGCGTCGCCGCCGGCGGCGTTCCCTGCGAAGATCCTCCCGGCATCCGCCAGGGCCCGGGCGTCAACCTCTATATTGCGTATTTGCGTGACCTCGACGGCAACAAGATCTGCGCGATGCATCGGATGGCGAGCTAGATCGGCATATTCAGTGTCGTCCCGGCGAACGCCGGGACCCATAACCACGGGGAGTGGTTGTAGCGCAAACTCGTAACTCCGAGTCTTCGTCAAACTCCTCCCTGTGGTTATGGGTCCCGGATCTGCGCTGCGCTTGTCCGGGACGACGCTGGAGAGTGTTCGCCCCCATTCAAACAACATTTCAAACGCTCGCGATATTCCATCGCGTGGCATGGCTCGCGTTGGAAAAATGCGCGCTCGCACTTTGGCGACGCTGCGACTATTCTCGCCTGCAGCACGATCTCAGCGCCCCCGGGAGGAACAATGACAAAACACACCTATATTCCCCGCACCACCAACTACACCCTCAATCCCGGCGACGAGCTCAACGACCTCAGGATGTCGGACCAGGTCCGGCCGCTCTATGATCACGTCAGGAAGTTCATCCGCGACACCGTCGAGCCGATGTCGATCGAGTTCGCCAAGGCCGGCGAAGGCAAGGAAGACCGCTGGAGCTTCACGCCGAAGCAGCTCGAGGTGCTGGAGAAGGCCAAGAACAAGGCCAAGCAGGAAGGCCTCTGGAATTTCTTCCTGCCCGACGACGAGACCGGCCAGGGCCTGAAAAATCTTGACTACGCCTACATCGCATCCGAGCTCGGCAAGAGTCCGCTGGCCTCGGAGAGCATGAACTGCTCGGCGCCCGACACCGGCAACATGGAGGTGCTGGAGCGCGTCGGCACCAAGGAGCAGAAGGAGAAGTGGCTGAAGCCGCTGATGAACGGCGAGATCCGCTCGGCCTATGTGATGACCGAGCCGAACGTCGCCTCCTCCGATGCCAAAAACATCTCGACCACCGCGAAGCTCGTCGGCGACGAATGGGTCATCAACGGCGAGAAGTATTACATCTCGGGTGTCGGCGATCCCCGCTGCAAGATCCTCATCGTGATGGTGAAGACCAATCCGGATGCGGCGCCGAGCAAGCAGCAGTCGCAGATCCTGGTGCCGCGCGACACCCCCGGCGTCGAGGTGCTCGGTCCCATGTACGTGTTCGGCCAGGACCACGCGCCGCGCGGCCATATGCACATGCGCTTCAACAACGTGCGCGTGCCCAAGGAGAACATTCTGCTCGGCGAAGGCCGCGGCTTCGAGATCTCGCAGCTTCGGCTAGGCCCGGGCCGCATCCATCACTGCATGCGCACCATCGGCAAGGCCGAGAAGGCGCTCGATTTGATGGTGCAGCGTGGCCTCACCCGCGAAGCCTTTGGCAAGAAGATCGCCCATCTCGGCGGCAACATGCAGATCATCGCGCAGGCGCGCTGCGAGATCGAGGCGATGCGGCTGATGGTGTTGAAGGCCGCCAAGGCCATGGACGTGCTCGGCAACAAGGAGGCTCGCGTCTGGGTGTCCATGGTCAAGGCCATGGTGCCGGAGCGCGCCTGCAAGATCATCGACCAGTCGATCCAGATGCACGGCGCCACCGGCATCTCGCACTGGACCCCGCTCGCCGAAATGTACCAGGACGTCCGCCATCTGCGCTTCGCGGATGGTCCGGACGAGGTGCACTGGATGGTGGTGGGACGCCATGAGCTAAGCATGGCTTGAGGTCTCGCCAAGCGCGGCCCTGCCGTAGGGTGGGTTAGCGAAGCGTAACCCACCACTGTTCGTCTCCGGGGAAGCGAAAGAGGTGGGTTACGCTAGCGCTAACCCACCCTACAATACTGCGATGTTCAACACCGCGCTACGACGCGGCCACCTCGCCGACCTTGTCCTGCGTCTTGGTCTCGAAATCGCTCGCGTCATGCCGCTCGTGGAGCTGGCTGGCGGGATCGCCGGAGACGCGGTTGACCATGCGGCCGCGCTTGACGGCCGGGCGCTTGGCAATCTGGTCGGTCCAGCGCTGCACGTGCTTGTAGTCCTGCACGGACAGGAATTCGCCGGCGCCATAGACCAGCCCCTTGGCGAGCGCGCCGTACCAGGGCCACACTGCCATATCGGCGATGGTGTATTCGCTGCCGGCGAGATATTCGTTGTCGGCGAGCCGGCGATCGAGCACGTCGAGCTGGCGCTTGGTCTCCATCGCGAAACGGTCGATGGCATATTCGATCTTGGTCGGCGCGTAGGCGTAGAAATGGCCGAAGCCACCGCCGAGATAGGGCGCGCTGCCCATCTGCCAGAACAGCCACGACATCGCCTCGGTGCGGCTCTTGATGTCCTTCGGCAGGAAGGCGCCGAACTTTTCCGCGAGGTAGAACAGGATCGACCCGGACTCGAACACCCGGATCGGCTCCGGGCCGGAGCGGTCCATCAGCGCCGGAATCTTGGAATTCGGATTGATGTCGACAAAGCCGCTGCCGAACTGGTCGCCATTGCCGATCTTGATCAGCCAGGCGTCGTATTCCGCGCCCTTGTGGCCGAGCGCCAGAAGCTCCTCCAGCATCACGGTGACCTTGACGCCGTTCGGCGTCGCCAGCGAATAGAGCTGGAAGGGATGCTTGCCGACCGGCAGCTCCTTGTCATGGGTGGGACCGGCAATCGGCCGGTTGATGCTGGCGAACTGCCCGCCGTTCTCCTTGTTCCAGGTCCAGACTTTCGGCGGCACGTAGGCGGGGGTGTCGGTCATGGGAGGGCTCCGGCGAAAAAGATGCGCCTGCATTAATTAGCCCACGGACGGCCGATGGCAAGCCCCGCCGGCCCTGCGTCCGGCGCGGGCCTCGAGGCCGCGTCATGCATCCGACGTTGCCGAGGACGGCCATCACGAGAATCCGCTTCTGTCGAGCCAGGCGTACGGCTTCACGCAACACGGCGTGTGCACGCAAGATGCGCCGCCAAATCCGGATTGGCATTGCGCAAGACGATGGTCTAGCGTCGATGAGCCTTCGCTCAAGATTGCAACGACAGCAACGCGAAGGCCGCCGGGAGAGAACGATGAAATCGCCGATCTGCGACATGCTGGGCATCGATTTCCCCCTGCTCGCCTTCAGCCATTGCCGCGATGTCGTCGCCGCTGTCAGCCGCGCCGGCGGCTTTGGCGTGCTCGGCGCGACTGTGCACACGCCTGCTACGCTCGAGCGCGAGCTGAAATGGATCGACGAGCACGTCGACGGAAAGCCCTACGGCGTCGACGTGCTGATCCCCGAAAACATGTCGACCGCAGGCGAGAAGGACGTCACCTGGAAGAGCCTGGAGGCGCGCGTGCCGCAGGAGCACCGCGACTACACACGCGATCTCCTGAAGAAATACGACATCGAGCTGACCGCGACCAACGTGGCCGACAACCAGCCGCAGCCGTTCGATGCGAAGACGGCGCTGCAACTCCTGGAGGTCTCGTTCAACCACCCGATCCGCCTGATCGCCAATGCCCTGGGCGTGCCGCCGAAGGCGATGATCGAGATGGGCAGGAAACACGGCGTGCCGGTTGCTGCCCTGGTCGGCGCCAAGGAACATGCGCTGCGCCAGGTCGCGGCGGGAGTCGACATTCTCGTGGTGCAGGGCACCGAAGCCGGCGGCCATTGCGGCGAGGTCTCGACCATGGTGCTGGTGCCGGAGGTGATCAAGGCGATCAAGGCTATCCGCGACGTGCCGGTGCTGGCGGCCGGCGGCATCATGACGGGACGGCAGATGGCAGCCTGCATGGCGATGGGTGCCGCGGGCGCCTGGACTGGCTCGGTGTGGCTCGCCACTGTCGAGGCCGAGACCACGGAGATCTTTCGCGAGAAGATGATCGCGGCATCGTCGCGCGATGCGGTTCGCTCGAAGGGCCGCACCGGAAAGCCGGCACGGCAGCTTCGCTCGGTCTGGACCGACGCCTGGGACCGCGCACCCGAGAGCCCCGGCGCACTGCCCATGCCGCTGCAAAGCATCGTCAGCCGCGACGCCTTCAACTCGATCGACCGCGCCGCGGCGGGCGGCAACGCGAAGGCGCGCGATCTCGTGAGTTACTTCGTCGGCCAGGGCGTCGGGCTGATCGACAGCGTGAAGTCGGCCGGCGCGGTGGTGCAGGAGTTCAAGGAAGAGTTCGCCGAGGCCGTCGAGCACATGAATGCGCTGGTGGCGGAGTGATTGCCACACACCGTCATTGCGAGCGCAGCGAAGCAATCCAGACTATCACCGCGGAAAGACCCTGGATTGCTTCGCAGCGCTCGCAATGACGAAACAACTGACATCGTGAATTGAAGCATGACAGATAAGAAGCATATCCCCGAAGACCGCATCCCCGTCATTGTCGGCGTCGGCGAGATCGTCGACCGCCCCAAGGAGATCACCAAGGGTCTCGAGCCGCTCGACCTGCTCGAACAGGCGCTGCGGCGCGCGGAAGCTGATGCCGGCGCGATGCTGCTCGGCGAGGTGCAATCGCTCGACGTCGTCAACTTCCTGAGCTGGCGCTATCGCGATCCGGAGAAGCTACTGGCGCAGCGGCTCGGCATCGCGCCTTCGCATTGCTATTACGGCCCGGTCGGCGGCGAGAGCCCGATCCGCTACATCCACGAAGCCGCAAAGCGCATCGCGCGCAGTGAATGCAGTGTTGCCGCAGTTTGCGGCGCGGAGGCACAGTCGACGGCGACCAAGGCGGAGCGTGCCGGCGCAAAGCTGCCATGGACGCTGTTCGCGCATGATGTCGAGGAGCCGAAGCGCGGCGCGGCATTCCAGAAGCCGCTGGCCGTGAAGCTCGGCGTGTTCCGGCCCGTGACCGTCTATCCGTTCTACGAAGCGGCATCGTCCGCCCATTGGGGCCAGACGCCGCGCGAGGCGATGGCTGAGTCGGGGACGCTATGGTCGCGCTATTCGGAAGCCGCTGCGCAAAATCCAAATGCCTGGTTGAAGCGACGCTATGCGCCGGACGAGATCACGACGCCGACCGCCGACAACCGGCTGATTGCCTGGCCCTACAACAAGCTCATGGTCGCCAACCCCAGCGTCAACATGGGCGGTGCGCTACTGCTCACCAGCCTCGCCAAGGCGCGTGCGGCCGGCATTGCCGAGGACAAGCTCGTCTACCCGCTCGGCGGCGCCTCGGCGGAAGAGCCGCGCGACTATCTCCTGCGCGACCAGTTTTATGAAAGCCATCCGCAGAACGCAGTCTTGAAGGCCGTGATGGATTTCGCCGGCGGCGACGGCAAGAAGTTCGACGCGATCGAGCTCTATAGCTGCTTCCCGTGCGTGCCCAAGATGGCGCGGCGGACCCTGGGGCTGGATGGGGACGTGCAGCCGACCGTGACCGGCGGCCTCACCTTCTTCGGCGCGCCGCTCAACACCTACATGACCCATGCGGCCTGCGCGATGGTGCGGCGTGTTCGCGACGGCGCAAAGCTCGGCCTGCTCTACGGCCAGGGCGGCTTCGTCACCAAGCATCATGCGCTGGTGGTGTCGAAGGCCCCGCCGCGTGAAGCATTGGCACAGGAGACGAACGTGCAGGCGGCGGCGGACAGCAACAAGCGCGCGGTGCCGGAGTTCGTCACGGATGTCTCAGGCAAGGGCAAGGTGGAGAGCTTTACGGTGCTCTACGGCCGTGGTGGCGATGTCGAGCACGGCGTGGTGATGTTGCGGACGGAAAACGACAGACGCACGCTGGCGCGGATTCCGGCGGGCGATACCGCGACGCTGGCGCATCTGCTCGACATGAACAGGACGCCGGTGGGTTCGCTTGGAGAGATCACGATGGCCGCGGATGGCGTACCGGAGTGGCGGGTGGTGTAGGCCTCGTAGGGTGGGTTAGCCGAAGGCGTAACCCACCTCTTTTGCTTGCTCGGAGACGAACAGTGGTGGGTTACGCTTCGCTAACCCACCCTACAGGACCGCCCTACCCCTTCGGCGCCTGCTTCTCCGACGCCGTCGCCGGCTTGCCCTTGGCGCCGGCGCCGGTCACGCGGACCTGGTCGCCGTCGGAGAGGCCGTCCGGTGGTGCGGTGATGACGCGGTCGTCGGGCGCGATACCCGAGGCGAGCTCGATCTCCTTGCCAAGATCGCGCGCGATGGTCACCGGCTTGAACAGCACCTTGTCGTCCGCACCGACGGTCGCAACGCGCAGGCCGCTGCCGTTGAAGATCAGCGCGCTGGCGGGAATGCTGAGCGGCGCGGTGTCGCGCTGCAGGCTGAGCTTCACGCTGGCGTAGCCGCCGGGCATCAGCTCACCTGCGGAATTGTCGAGACCAAGTTGCATGCGCGTCGTGCCGGAGGCGACATCAACCGCCTGCGAGGAAGCCTCCACCGTCGCCTGGAAAGTCCGGTTCGGATACTCCGGCAGCACGATGGCGGCCTTGGCGCCGATCTTGATCGCGGGCACGTAGTTCTGGGGAACGTTGATGTAGACGCGCAGCTTGGTGATGTCGGAGACCACGAACATCGCCGGGCCCGAGCCCCCGCCCGAATTGATCAGCGCACCGACGTCGGTGTCGCGCGCCGTGACCACACCGTCGAACGGAGCGGTGATCTTCTTGTAACCGGCCAGCGCTTCAAGGCGCTCGACATTGGCCTGGCCCGAGCGAACCGCCGCGTTCTTGTTGGAGAGATCGGCGGTACGCTCGTCGATCTCCTGCGCGGAGACGAAGTTGGAGGCAACCAGCGTCTTGCGGCGGTTGAGGGTGGCTTCCGACAGCCTGGCACTGGACTGCTGGCTAGCGAGGTCGGCGCGGGCCTGAAGCAGTTGCTGGTCGAGGTCGGGCGCCTCGATCTCGGCGATCACCTGACCGGCCTTCACCCGTGCACCGATGTCGGCGCTCCAGCTTTTGAGATAGCCGGGAACGCGGGCAAAGATCGGCGCGCGATAATAGGCTTCGAGGCGGCCCGGTAAATCGATGGTGGAATTGAGGGCCTTGGCGTTGGGCAGCGTCACCGCGACGCTGGGAACAGCCTGGTCATCGGTCCATGCCTTCAGTCTGGAGCCCTGCTCCTCGCGGGCGCGGATGCCGGTGCCCACGACCAAGCCTGCCGCGATCAGCGCCACCACGCCGAAAATGCCCAGTTTCCGGTGCGACACCGGGGAGCGGGGTTCAGTGGGCGACATGCGGAGACTCCGATGAGGCGGCGGCTTTGGCGCCTTGCTTCTTGTGGACCATGCTGAACACCACGGGAACAAACATCAACGTGGCGAAAGTTGCAAAGATCAGGCCGCCGATCACGGCGCGGCCGAGCGGCGCATTCTGCTCGCCGCCCTCGCCGAGTCCGAGGGCCATGGGCGCCATGCCGATGATCATGGCGAGCGCGGTCATCAGCACCGGGCGGAACCGGACGAAGCCGGCCTCGAGCGCCGCGGCGATGGGATCGCCGAGCTCTTCGTAGCGCTCGCGGGCGAACGAGATCACGAGCACGCTGTTGGCGGTGGCAACGCCCATGCACATGATGGCGCCGGTCAGCGCCGGGACCGACAGCGTCGTCTCGGTGGCGAACAACATCCAGACGATGCCGGCGAGTGCGGCGGGCAGCGCCGTGATGATCACGAAGGGATCGGACCAGGACTGGAAGTTCACGACGATCAGGAAATAGATCAGGACGACCGCCCCGAGCAGGCCGAACAACAGGCCGGTGAAGGCGCTGTTCATGGTCTGCACCTGGCCAAGCAGCACCACGGAAGAGCCTTTCGGCACCTCCTTGGCGGTGTCGGCAATCACCTGGCGGATGTCGGTCGCGACCGCACCGAGATCGCGGCCCGAGGTCGTGGCGAAGATCTGCACCATCGACTGGATGTCGTATTGCGAGACCACCGCGCTCGAGGTCGAGCGCCTGATGTCGGCGATGCCGCCGAGGATCGGCGACTGCGAATTGCCGGCGGCCGTGATCGGCAGCGTCTGAAGCGCGCTGAGCGAATCCATCTGGTATTGCGGCGTCTGCATCACGATCGAATAGGACACGCCGTTATCCGGATTGAGGTAGTAGGTCGGCGCCACCTGCGAGGAGCCGGCAAGGTTAACCACGAGACTGTTGGTGACGTCGCGCTCGGTCAGGCCGACATATTGCGCGCGGGTGCGGTCGACATCGATGTTGAAGGTCGGATTGTTCGGCGACTGCTGGATGCGCGCATCCGCGACGCCGGGAATCCTGCGGACCTTGGCCAGCAGATTGTTGGCATAAGCGAAGTTGGCGCTGAGATTGGCACCGCGGATCTGCAGGTCGATCGGCGCCGGCGCGCCGAAGTTCAGGATCTGGCTGACGATGTCGGCCGGCAGGAAGGCGAAGCTGACGCCGGGGAACAGCCGCGGAAGTTGCTCACGCAGCACGCGCACATGCTCATCGGTCGGCTTGTGGCCTTCCTTCAGCTTGATCTGGATGTCGCCATCCTGCGGGCCGATCACGCCGGTGTTGTTGTAGGTCATGTTGATGCCGGAGATCGGCATGCCGATGTTGTCGGTCAGCGTTTCGATCTCGCCCGGGATCAGCTTGCGGATCGCCTTCTGCACGTCGGCGAGCTGGTTCGCGGTCTCCTCGACGCGGGTGCCGACCTGGGTGCGGACATGCATCAGGATGTTGCCGGCATCGACCGCCGGGAAGAAGTTGCGTCCGAGGAACGGCACCAGCGCGAAGGACGCGCCGACCACGCAGAGGAAGCCGATCACGAACAGTGGACGGTGCGCAAGCGCGAGCCCGAGGAAATTGTGATAGCCGCCGCGAATGCGCTCGAAGCGAGCCTCGAAGCCGCGCTGGAACCACACCAGGGGATTGCGCGACTTCGGCGGGCCGTCCTCGTGATGGACATGTGCCTGCAACAAATAGTTCGCCATGGTCGGCACCAGCGTACGCGACAGCAGGAACGACCAGATCATCGCGAACATCACCGCTTCCGCCATCGGCACGAACAGGAAGCGCGCCACGCCGGTGAGGAAGAACATCGGTACGAACACGATGCAAATGCAGAGCAGCGAAACAAAAGCCGGCGTCACGATCTGGTTGGCGCCGTCGAGGATCGACTGCTCGACCGGCTTGCCCTGTTCCAGATGGTAGTTGATGTTTTCGATCGTGACGGTGGCGTCGTCGACGAGAATGCCGACCGCGAGCGCGAGGCCGCCGAGTGTCATGATGTTGAGCGTCTCGCCGATCGCCGACAGCATGATGATGGCGCCGAGCACGGAGAGCGGGATCGAGACCGCGATGATGACGGTCGAGCGCCAGCTGCCGAGGAACAGCAGGATCATGATGCTGGTGAGCAGCGCCGCGATCACGCCTTCGACCGCGACGCCTTCGATGGCGCCGCGGACGAACACCGACTGATCGCCGATGAAGCCGATCTTGAGCGCGTCCGGAAGCTGGTCCTTGACGTCGATCACCTTCTGCTTGATGCCCGCGATGATGTCGAGCGTCGAGGTCGCGCCCGCCTTCAGCACCATCATCAGCACCGAGCGGTTGCCGTCGACATGGACGATGTTGGTCTGCGGCGGGTTGCCGTCCCTGACGGTCGCGACGTCGCGCACATAGACCATCGCGCCGTTGACGGTCTTGATCGGGAGATTGCCGAGCTCCTCGAGCTTCAGCGGCGAGTTGTTGAGCTGAATGATGTATTCGAACTGCCCGATCTTCTGGGTGCCGACAGGCGTGATCAGGTTCTGGGCCGCAAGCGCATTGGCGACGTCCTGGCCGGACAGGCCCCGGGCCTGGAGCGCGGTGGGGTCGAGGTCGATCTGGACCTGGCGCTGCTTGCCGCCGAACGGATAGGGGATAGCTGCGCCAGGCACGGTGACCAGCGGCGTACGGAGCTGGTTGATGCCGATATCGGCGAGGTTCTGCTCTGTCAGCCCGTCACCCGACAGCGCCACCTGGACGATCGGCACGGTGGAGGCGGAGTAGTTCAGGATCAGGGGCGGCGTCGCGCCCGGCGGCATCTGCTTGATCAGCGTCTGCGAGATCGCGGTGACCTGCGCATTGGCGGTGCGGATGTCGACGTTCGGCTGGAAGAATATCTTGATAATGCCAAAGCCGTTATAGGAATTGGCGGTGATGTGCTCGATGTCGTTGACCGTCGTCGTCAGCGCGCGCTGGAACGGCGTGGTGATGCGGCCCGACATCTGGTCGGGCGGCAGGCCGGTGTATTGCCAGACCACGCCGATCACGGGGATGCGGATGTCCGGGAAGATGTCGGTCGGCGTCCGCAGCGCCGCCAGCGGTCCGATGATCAGAAGCAGGAGCGCGAGCACGACAAACGTGTAGGGCCGGCTCAGGGCAATACGGACCAGAGCAATCATTCGTTGGGCAATTCCAGATCAGGGACAGGAAACACCGCCCCCGCGGGTTCCTCGGCTGATTTACCTGAAGACCGCCCAAATGGCCAACGACGCCGCGTCACGTGCGGTAACTTCCCTGCTATCGCACTGCGAAATCGCATTCCAGATATGCAGCTCATGCCCGAAAGATGACAGAAGCCGCTGTCCCCCGCGTAAAAAAAGCGGCGCCCGAAGGACGCCGCTTTCAGGAATTTCGTGCCCGCCGGCCTAAGCGGCGCGGACGTTGGTCAGGAACTTGCTGACCTCGGTCTTGAGCCGGCCGGAGTCGTTGGACAGCATCTGCGCCGCCGACAGCACCTGTGAGGAAGCCGTGCCGGTCTCGGTTGCGCCGCGCTGCACGTCGGTGATGTTGGATGAGACCTGCTGGGTGCCCTGCGCCGCCTGCTGGACGTTGCGGGCGATCTCCTGGGTCGCCGCGCCCTGCTCTTCCACGGCCGCCGCGATCGCTGACGAGATCTCCGACAGACGCTCGATGGTCGACGAGATCTCCTTGATGGCGCCGACCGAGTCATTGGTCGCCGCCTGGATGCCGGAGATCTGCTGGCCGATCTCACCGGTGGCCTTCGCGGTCTGCTCGGCGAGCGCCTTCACCTCGGAGGCCACCACTGCAAAGCCGCGGCCGGCTTCGCCGGCACGTGCGGCTTCGATGGTCGCGTTCAGCGCCAGCAGGTTGGTCTGGCCGGCGATGGTGTTGATGAGCTCGACGACGTCGCCGATGCGCGAGGCCGCCTTCGAGAGCTCGCTGACGCGTTCGGTGGTGGAGCGCGCCTGGCCGACGGCATCGCCCGCCATCCGCGCCGATTCCTGCACCTGGCGGCTGATCTCGCTCACCGATGAAGCCATCTCCTCGGTCGCCGAGGCCACCGACTGCACGTTGGTCGAGGCTTCCTCCGACGCTCCGGCAACCGTGGTCGCCAGCCGCTGCGAGCGATCGGCAGTGGAGGTCAGCGTCGAGGCGGAGGCCTCGAGCTGGATCGAGGCCGAAGACACGGTTTGGACGATCTCGCCGATCATGGTTTCGAATTCGCGGGTGATGTTGTCGACGCGGCGACCGCGCTCGATCTTGGCTTCGGCATCGGCGGCGGCAGCCTCGTCGGCGGCCTTCTTGGCGATCAGCGCTTCCTTGAAGATCTGGAGCACGTCGGCCATGGCGCCGATCTCGGTCTTCTCACCGCGGTGCGGGACTTCGGCGGAAAGGTCGCCCTTGCCGAGCGCCTGCATCGGCTCGGTAATCGAGTTGATGCCGTTCGAGACGTCCTGGACGAGGTAGAAGCCGACGCCAATCCCGATGATGACGGCCGCGCCGAGAATGATCGAGACCAGCATGAAGGCATAATTGTAGCTATCTGCAGCGTCCTGAGCCGCCTGGTCTCCACCCTTGGTGTTCAGCTCGATGTCCTTCCTCAGGACCTCGTCGGCCTGAAGCCCGATCTTGTTGACCGTCTTCGTGTTCAGCTCATGCGCTTCGTGCGGGACCTTGCCGGCGTCCTTGCGCGACAGCGCCATGACCTCCTGGGTGCCCTTCTTGTACTCCTCCCAGAGCTTCGACCATTCTCCGTAGAGCGCCCGCTCTTCAGGCGAGGTGATCATGCCTTCATAAGTTTTGCGAAACTTCATGTTGGCCTCAATCACGGTCGCGAGCGTCTTTTCCATCGCGAGCTTCTCGTCCAGCGTTTCCGATAGCATATGCTCTCGGATGACGTTGCGGTAAGTGATCACGCCGGCACGCAGGTCGCCGAGCACGCGCACGCTGGGCATCCAGCTCGTGGTGATGTCGACGGTGTTGGCATTCATCGACCGCATCTTCATGACGGCGAGCAGACCCATGCCGGCCATCGCGACCAGCAGGAACGCCACGACACTGATGATCTTGGCGCGAATGGAAATGGTGGCGAGCATATGGAGTCTCTTGTGCTGGCGCGGCGGCGCGTCCGGAAATTCTACGAATCAACCTAAGGGAGCAGCACCGACATCCAACACGAGAGCACCTGAGCAGATGTTAACGACGACTCCGTACAAGTACGAAGCCCGAAACAAATGAACAGGGCGCTAAAAATGCCCTGCGCCTAGCGCATGAGCCCAAGCGCGTCGGAGAAAAACTCCGCGCCGCCGAAGTTTCCGGACTTCAAGGCGAGCAACATGTCGCTTTTTTCAGCACCGACCGCGCGCAGCACCGGAACGCCCGCCGCGATCTCCGCTCCCACGAGAAAGCCGGGAATCCTCAACCGATCGACCACGGCGCCGGATGTCTCTCCGCCGGCAACGACCAGGCGCTTGACGCCGGCTTGCACCAGACCCTCGGCGATGTCGGCCATCGCCTGCTCGATGGCATGACCGGCCGCGTCGCGACCATGGCGCGCCTGGAGCGCGGCGACCTGATCGGGCGTCGAGCTCGATGCGATCAGAACCGGACCGTCCGCCAGTCGCGGCTTCGCCCAGGCCAGCGCGCGCTGCGCCTCGTCCTCGCCCGTAGTTATACGGTCCGGATCGAGATGCAGCACCGGCATGACACGCTCCGCATTGGCAATCTGCTGAAGCGTCGCCTGCGAGCAGCTTCCGGCAAGGCACGCCGCCGGTCCGCCGACCGCTGCCCCCGCCTCGCTGCTCGCCGCGGTCGATGTGACCTTGCCTGTCGACACCAGCGCTCGCGCCAGCCCAAGACCCATGCCGGAGGCGCCGACCGACACCCGATGCTGGACAGCGACGAGGCCGATGGTCTCAAGGTCGCGGTCGAACACGGCGTCGATGATCGCCGCGCCGACACCCTTGCTGGCGAGTTCGGCCAGCCGCGCCCGCACGGCATCCGCGCCGCGCGTGACGGTTGCGAGGTCGACGAGGCCGATTTGTGTCCTGCTCTGGCGCGCCAGCACGCGCACCAGATCGGAATCGCGCATCGGGTTGAGCGGATGGTCCTTCAGCGGGCTCTCGTTCAGCGGCACGGCGCCGACGAACAGATTGCCCTGGTAGACGGTGCGGCCGGTCTCCGGAAAGGCCGGCGTCACCAGCACGGTCGCCTCGCCGCAATCGGCGCGCAGCGCGTCCATCACCGGGCCGATGTTGCCGGCATCGGTGGAATCGAAGGTCGAGCAGATCTTGAAGAGTACGTGGCTCGCACCGCGGCCGCGCAGCCATGTCTCGGCCGCGCGCGAGCGCGACACGGCGAGGCCGGCCTCGATCGAACGGCTCTTCAGCGACACCACGACGGCGTCGACCTCGGGCAGCGCAAGATCGTCCGCGGGCACGCCGATGGTCTGCACGGTGCGCAGGCCCGCGCGCGTCAGCGTGTTGGCGAGGTCGGAGGCGCCGGTGTAGTCGTCGGCAATGCAGCCAAGAGATATTTTCGCTGCAAATGTCACGGCTTCACTCCCGCATAAGGCCTGAACCAGGCAAGGCCGTCGGTGGTCTTGCCGCGCGGATTATATTCGCAGCCGACGAAGCCGGCATAGCCGAGCCGGTCGAGTTCGTCGAACAGGAACGGATAGTTCAGCTCCTCGCCGTCAGGCTCGTTGCGCGAGGGGATGCTAGCGATCTGGATGTGGCCGATGAGCGGCATCATCTCGCGCAGCCGCATCGTGACGTCGCCATGGATGATCTGGCAGTGATAGATGTCGAACTGGAGCTTGAGGTTCGGAAGCCGCAGCTCCTGGATCAGGTCGCGCGCGAATCCGAAATCGTTGAGGAAATAGCCGGGCACGTTGCGCGCATTGATCGGCTCGAGCACGATGTCGATGCCGTGCGGCGCAAAGAACTCGGCGGCCCACGCCACCGATTTATAGAACGCCTCGATCGCGACGCGCTCGCCACGGTTGGCGATCCCCGCCATCAAATGCAGCCGCTTGACGCCGGTCGCCTTGGCGTAGGGCAGCGCCGTCTCCAGGCTCGCCTTCAGCTCGGGGAATCGCGACGGGAGTGCCGCAAAGCCCTTCTCGCCGGCATTCCAGTCGCCCGGCGGCAGGTTGAACAGCGCCTGGGTCAAGCCGTTGCGCTTGAGCCGCTCGCCGACCGCTTCGGCCGGATGCTCATAGGGAAAGAGAAACTCGACGGCGGTGAAGCCGGCTGCCGCAGCGGCATCGAAGCGATCGAGGAACGGCACCTCGGTGAACATCATCGAGAGATTGGCGGCGAAACGGGGCATGGGAATCCTCTTTTCTACTTGTCGCCGGGAAGCTTGACGCCGGTGACCTGCGCATACATTCGCGCCACCGAGGCGTCGTCGTCGCGGCCCATGCCGGCGGCTGATGTCATCAAGAACATCTGGAGCGCCGCGGCGGAGACCGGAACCGGGAATCTGGCACTGCGCGCCATGTCCTGGATGATGCCGAGGTCCTTGACGAAGATCTCGACCGCACTGCGCGGCGTGTAATCGCCGTCGAGCACGTGCGGCATGCGGTTTTCGAACATCCAGGAGTTTCCGGCGGACGCCGTGATCACCTCATAGACCTTGCGGATGTCGAGACCTTGCTTGGCCGCGAATGCGATCGCCTCGCTGGCCGCGGCGATATGCACGCCCGCGAGCAACTGGTTGATCATCTTGAATGCGGCGCCCTGGCCTGCGGCATCGCCGAGCTCGTAGAGCTTTGCGGCCATGGCATCGAGCGCGGGCCGCGCTTTCTCAAACGCAGCCGGACTGCCGGAGGCGAGGATCGTCAGCTCGCCCTGCGCTGCGCGCTGCGCCCCGCCGGAGATCGGCGCATCCAGATAGTGCCGGCCGGTCGCCTCCAACTGCTTGGCGAGACGCTGCGCCACGTCGGGATCCATGGTTGCCGACGACAGGAAGACGCTGTCCTTGGCCATGGTTTCGGCGACGCCATCCTTGCCGAACAGGATCGTCTCGGTCTGCGCGGCATTGACGACGACGCTGACGACGATGTCGGCGCCCTTGGCGGCTTCAGCCGGCGTCTTGGCGCCCGCGCCGCCCTCCGTCACGAAACGCGCGACCGCATCAGCCGAGACGTCGCAGCCGGTGACGACATGACCGGCGCGCTTCAGCGAGGTCGCCATGCCAAACCCCATCGAGCCGAGCCCGATGACGGCGATGCGCTGATTCTGTGACGTGGAGGCGGACATACAACTGATCCTTGCGACGTTTCCCGGAGGGCCGCCCTTTGCGGCAGCTTGGCAACCGAATAACACGGCTTGGCCGCGCTGCCAAAGCGTGAGACAAACGGACATGACGGCCATGAGCAACGAGACGCGGCTGCGCGAAGACATTTGCCGCTTCGGACGGTCCCTGTTTGAGCGTGGGCTGACGCCCGGCTCCTCCGGCAATATCAGCGTCAGGCTGGACGGTGGCGGCTGGCTGGTGACGCCGACCAATGCCTCGCTGGGCTTTCTCGATCCCGCAAAACTGTCGCAGCTGGACGATCAGGGCCGATTGGTTTCGGGCGATGCGCCGACCAAGGAAGTTCCGCTGCACACCGCGCTCTACGCCACGCGCGGGAGCGCAAGGGCGATCGTGCATCTGCATTCCACCCATTCGGTCGCGCTGTCGATGCTCCCGGAGATCGACCCGCGAGCCGCGCTGCCGCCGATGACGGCCTATTATCTGATGAAATGCGGCGCCACCGCGCTCGTGCCTTATTACCGTCCCGGCGATCCCGCGGTCGCCGATGCGATCAGGGGGCTGGCGGGAAAATACTCATCCGTGCTGCTCGCCAATCACGGCCCGGTCGTCGCGGGCGACACGTTGGAAGCCGCCGTGTTCGCCACCGAGGAGCTGGAGGAGACGGCGAAGCTGTATCTGTTGCTGCGCGGGACGAATCCGCGGTATTTGTCTCCGGAGCAGGTGACGGATCTGGTGAAGGTGTTCGGGGTATCGCTGCCGGAGCATGGGCACTAACCACACGTACCGCCGTCATCCTGAGGTGCGAGTGGCGCGATGCGAAGCATCGTGCCGGGAGCCTCGAAGGATGGGCTACAGGCGCTTGCGGCTCATCCTTCGAGGCGCGCGAAGGGCGCGCACCTCAGGATGACGGTAAAGATTGCTGCGGCAGTCTAGTTACAGCCCCAGATACGCCTTGCGCACGTCCGGATTGCCCTTGATCTCGCTTGCTGCGCCCTGCATCAGCACGCGGCCGGTTTGCAGGATGTAGGCGCGGTCGGCTATCTCCAGACATTCCGCCATGCGCTGCTCGACGATCAGCACGGTCATACCGGCATCGCGGATGCGCTTGACGGCCTGGAAGATTTCGTCGACCAGCTTCGGCATGATGCCCTGCGAGGGCTCGTCCAGCATCAATAGCCGCGGGCGCGTCATCAGTGCGCGGCCGATCGCGAGCATCTGCTGCTCGCCGCCGGAGAGCGTCTCGGCGCGCTGCTCAAGGCGTTCCGAGAGACGCGGAAACAGCTGGAACACGAGATCGAGCGGACTCTCGCGGTCGGCCTCGCCGCGATAGAGATAGCTGCCGAGGCGCAGATTGTCGCGCACGGAGAGGCGCGGAAACAGGCGGCGATTCTCCGGCACATAGGCGATGCCCGTGGCGGTGATATGATGCTGCGCCATGCCGTCGAGGCGCTTGCCGTCGAACGTTACCGTGCCCGAACGCGGTCGCTCGGCGCCGGCGATGGATTTCAGTAGCGTCGACTTGCCCGCGCCGTTGGCGCCGGCGACGCAGACGATCTCGCCCTTGGCGACCTCGATGCTGACCGCGGAGATCGCGACCAGGCCCTGATAGGCGGTCGTGACTTCACGCACCGACAGCATGACGATCTCCCAGATATGCGCTGATCACCTTGGGATCGCGGACGATTTCAGTGGGCTTGCCCTCGACCAGCACCTTGCCGAGGTCGAGCACGATGGCGCGATCGACCAGCGGCATCACGATCTCCATGACATGCTCGACCATCAGCACGGTGATGCCGGCATCACGCACCTTGCGCACCAGCGCCACACCGGTCTGCGCCTCCGTCGGCGTAAGACCAGTGAGGACTTCGTCGAGCAGCAGCAGCTTTGGTTCGGTCGCAAGCGCGCGCGCGACTTCGAGGCGGCGCTTTTCGGCCGGCACGAGGTCGCTCGCGAGCACGTTGGCGCGCGCGGCAAGGCCGGTGAACTCCAGCACCTCATGCGCCTTGCGGCGGGCCTCGCGCATCACGGTGTTGCGCACGAGCGCACCGACGATGACGTTGTCGATGACAGTCATGGTCTCGAAGCTCTTGACGACCTGGAAGGTGCGACCGACGCCGCGCTGGCAGCGCTCGGCGGCCGGCATGCTGGTGACATCCTCGCCGTCGAACCAGATCGAGCCTTGCGTCGGCGGCAGCACGCCGGCGATGAGATTGAACAGCGTCGACTTGCCGGCGCCGTTCGGGCCGATCAGGCCGACGATCTCGCCGCGGCCGACTGAGATCGAGACGTCGCTGTTGGCGACGAGGCCGCCGAACCGCTGCCAGACGCCGCGGGTTTCAAGCAGCGGGGTCATCGCGTCGCTCCCTTCCGCTTCGCACGAGAGAACAGACTCACCAGACCCTGCGGCAGAGCGAGCGAAATCAGCACGATCAGCGTGCCGTAGACGATCAGGTCGACGCCGCGGCCGGAGCCGCCGATATAGGAGCGCGTCAGCTCCGTCATCGGGATCAGGATGGCCGCCCCCAACACGGGCCCCCAGAGAGTGCCGATGCCGCCGAGCACGGCCGGCAACGCCATCAGCAGCGAGAACTGGAAGCCCATGACGCTTTCAGGATCGATATAGGCAAGAAACTGCGCATAGAAGGCGCCGCCGATGGCAACGAGGAAAGCGGAGACGGCAGCCGCGCCCATCTTGGAGTTGAACACGACGACGCCGAGGCTCTCGGCCGCTTCCGGATTGTCCTTCACCGCGCGCCACCAGAAGCCCCATTTGGAGTCCTCCAGCCACCAGGTGACGAACCAGGCGAGGCTGCACAGCACCAGCGCGAAATAGAAGTATGGCAGCTTGCTGCGCATGAACTGGAATTTCAGCCAGCTGTCGCCGCGCACCGGAATGGTGATTCCCATCGCGGCCCCCGCCCATTCCCAGTTCTGGAACAGCAGCAGCCCGATCTCGGCGATCACGATGGTCGCGATCACGAAGTAATGGCCGCGCAAGCGGAAGAAGGGATAGCCGAGCCCCATCGCGATCGCGGCCGCGACTGCGCCGCCGGCGAGCATGCCGAACCATGGCAGCACGCCGAACTTGGTGAACAGGAGCTCGGTGGTGTAGGCGCCGATGCCGAAATAGAGCGCATGTCCCAGCGAGATCTGCCCGCAATAGCCGGAGAGAATATTCCAGCTCTGCGACAGCGCCGCATACATCAAGGTCAGGATCAGGATATTCTGGACGTAGACGTCCTTGATGAACAGGGGAGCGAGCGCCGCCAGGGCGGTCAGCACCGCGGCGATGATGAGGTCGCGGCGGCGCCGCGTGGCGAAATCCTTGTCCATCACATCGATCCGAACAGGCCGCGCGGCCGGATGAAGACGACCAGCAGGTAGACAGCGTAAATGCCGACCGATTTCAGCGACGGCGGCAGCACCAGCGCGGTGGTGGCCTCGACGAGGCCGACGATGATCCCGCCGGCGAAAGCGCCGAACACGCTGCCGAAGCCGCCGAGCGCGACTGTGACGTAGGCGATCAGCGCAAAGGACGCGCCGACGTCGGGATAGATATAGAAGAAGCTTGCCATGATCGCTCCGGCGAGGCCGACCAGCGCGGCACCAAGCCCCCAGCCGAGCGCGAACACGCGGTTCTTGTCGATGCCGACGAGGGCCACCGCGCCGGGATCTTCACGTGTGGCCTCCAGCGCGCGACCGAAATCGGTGCGATGGATGAAGAAGTAGAGGCCGGCAAAGGCCAGGATCGAAACCAGCGCACCCATGAGCTGCGGCTCGGGCAGGAAGACGCCGGCGATCGAGATCGTCTTGCCGCCGAGCCAGGACTGCGGAACGCTGCGATAGTCGGGCGTGAAGAAGAACTGGGCGAGGCCGCGCATCACGATGGCGAGGCCGAAGGTGGAGAAGATCTGCACCATGCCGGCATTGGCCTTGGCCCGCATGGCGAAGCGTACGATCAACAAATAGACCACCGCTCCGAACACGAACAGCGCGGCGGCCACCAGCGGCGCCGACAGCAAGGGGTCGATGGCGAAGAACGTGAACAGGAAGAAGCTCACATACATCGCGATCATCAGGAACTCGCCATGGGCGAAGTTCACGACGTCCATCAGGCCGAAGATCAGCGCGAGGCCGACGGCGATCAGTCCGTAGAGCAGGCCCATGAGAAGGCCGCTCGCGAGACTTTGGATAATAGTTTGGGCTGTCACCGGTGGTCCCCTGCTCGAAATATCATCGTCTGCTCCGTCATTGCGAACGAAGCGAAGCAATCCAGAATCTCGTCGCGGAGACAGTCTGGATTGCTTCGTCGCTTCGCTCCTCGCAATGACGAGGCTCTTGCGACGATCTCGATTGCTCGCCTGCTTCGCCGCTTACTTCATCGGCCAGATCGCCTCGGCGATCGCGGCCTGCGGCGGGAAGATGGTGACGAACTTGCCGCCGACATATTGCAGGAGCACCGGGTCAGCGTCGTTGTTCTGGCCCATCTCATCGAACTTGACGCGTTTCCAGGGCATGATGGTCTGCTCGCCCGGGATGTCGGTGGCGGCCAGCGCGTCGCGGATCTTCTCGCCGTCGGTCGACTTGGCGCGGCTGATGGCGTCGGCGAGGATGATCAGGCCCATGAACTGACGCGAGGTGAGATCGTTGAAATCCTTGCCCGACCGCGTCTTGAACATATCGTTGATCTTGCCGACCATCGGGCGCTTCTGCGCGAGATCGAGCGAGAAGGTGCCGCGCGAGATCACGCCTTCGAGCTTGTCGCCGACGGCGTCGTAGAGCGCCTTCTCGGAGAAGCCGGCGTCCTGCGCCACGATCGCGTTCGGCTTGTAACCGAGCTCGCCCATGGTCTTCACCAGCAGGATGCCATCGGTGGTGTAGCTCGAGGGCATCAGCACGTCGGCGTTCGCGCTCTTGAGCTGCTGCACCTCGGCCGAGAGCGAGGGCGAGTTGGCGCGATACTTGATGTCGGAAACGATCTTGTAACCGCGCTCGCCGGCGATCTTGGCCTGGGCGTTGCCGGAATCGGTGCCGAAGATGGTGTCCTCGTGGAACAGCGACAGCGTCTCGATCTTGGTGCCCTTCTTCTTCAAGGCATCGAAGAAGTCGAACATCGCGGCCGAGTACATCTCGTCGTGCGGCGAGGCGCGGAAGTAATATTTCAGGCCGCGGCGATGCAGGCTTGGCGAGGAGTTGTCGGCGGAGACGAACGGGATCTGATAACGCTCGCAGATCTGGCTGACCGTGACGGCGACCGCGCTCTGATAGGTGCCGATGATGGCGCAGACCTTCTCCTGCGTGATCAGGCGCTCGGCTTCGGCACGGCCCTTCTGCGGATCGGCCTGATGGTCGGCGAACACGAGGCGCACTTTTGCGCCGCCGAGGCCCGGCAGGCCCTCGCCCTTGGCCAGCGGCAGGTCGAAATCCGTGGCCTTGTTGATGACCTCGAGCGCGGTCTCATACGCCTTCTGCGCGTCGACGCCCTGCTGCGCGCTGCCGCCGGAGAACGGATAGATCACGCCGATCACGACTTCCGAAGTCTGTGCGCGCGCTGCCAGCGGCACCAGCGCGGCCGTAGCGGTGGCTCCCAACAATACGTCGCGGCGAGTGATCGTCATGGCAAGGTCCTCTGTTACTGAATTTCGGCTGATCGAATGAAGCGATTGATGGATGCGGTAAAGCTCGAAGAAGCAGCAAATGCTGCCCACTAAATCACGGCCATGGTCCTGTTCTTGAGATCCGTCACCAGCATCAGGCCCGGCGAATGCGTGATCGCGAACGGCAGCTTTGCGGCGTTGATGACCGATTGCGGCGTCACGCCGCACGCCCAGAACACCGGAATCTCGTCGTCGGCGACCGGCACCGGATCGCCATAATCGGGCTTGGCGATGTCCTTGATGCCGATCAGATGCGGATGGCCGAGATGCACGGGCGCGCCATGGACAGCCGGATAGCGCGAGGTGATCTGCACCGCGCGGATCGCATCCGCCGGCTTGAACGGACGCATCGACACCACCATGGGACCGGCGAAGGGACCGGACTCGCCGCAGGCGATGTTGGTGCGATACATCGACACACGCACATTGTGCTCGATGTGGCGGATCGGCATGCCCTCGTCGAGCAGCGCCTCTTCAAACGAGAAGGAGCAGCCGAGCACGAAGGTCACGAGATCGTCGCGCCAGTATTGGGTGACGTCGGTCGGCTCGTCCACCACCTCGCCGTCGCGCCAGACGCGATAACGCGGCACGTCGGTGCGGATGTCGAGATCGGCGCCCAGCGCCGGGATGTGCGGACTGCCGACGTCGGACATGCCGATGATCGGGCACGGCTTCGGATTGAGCTGGCAGAAGCGGTGAAAGGCACCGGCATATTCGGCCGGCAGGATCGCCAGATTGCCCTGGACGAAGCCGGGGGCAACGCCGGCGGTGGAGGCGACCAGCCCCTCGCGGTAGGCGAGCCGCGCCTTGCGGCTCGGGAGCGTGTCGGGCGTTTCAGTTTGCTGCACTGCCACCAAAACAGTCATGGGATCGACCTGCCTATAAACTCGACAAAGACAAGCCAACACCACGCGTGCTATAAAGTCTAATCTTCCTTTCTAATCAATATCGATAAATTTCATTTATCGGACGGGAAATCCTTCCAATGCTGGACTTCAGATCGATCGAGACGTTTCTTTGGGTTGTGAAGCTCGGCAGCTTTCGCGGCGCCGCAGCACGCCTCAACACGACCCAGCCGGCGATCTCCCAGCGCATCGCCCAGCTCGAGCGCGAGATGGGTGTGAAGCTCCTGAATCGCGACCATCGCGTGGCCTCGCCGACACCGAGCGGCCGGCAGATGATGATCTACGCGGAGAAGCTGATCGGCCTGCGGGCCGCGATGATCGCTGAGATCGGCGATCGCTCGGCGATGCGCGGCGTGATGCGGCTCGGCGTCGCCGAAACCATCGTGCACACCTGGCTGCCGCGGCTGGTGAAGAGCATGAACGAGGTCTACCCGAACCTGTCGCTGGAGATCGAGGTCGACATCACGCCGAACCTGACCGCGCGCCTGCTCGCGCAGGAGATCGAGCTGGCGTTCGTGGTCGGGCCGCTGTCGGCCTCCGGCGTCCACAACCGCGTGCTCGCCGATTATCCGATCGGCTTTCTGGCAAGTCCTTCGCTCGGGCTCGGCAAGGGTCCAGTGACGCCGGCGGATCTCGCGCGCTTTCCGATCATCACCTTCCCGCGCAAGACCAAGCCTTACGAGGTCGTGCGCGAAGTGTTCGATCGGCCGGAGCTGCCGCCGATCCGGCTGCACGCCTCCGCCTCGCTTGCGACCGTCATCCACATGGCGGTGGAGGGCCTCGGCATCGCCGTGATCCCCGACGCCATCGTCGAGAGCGAGCTCGCAGACGGGCGGTTGCAACTGCTCGACACCGATCTCAAAATCGCGCCGCTGACATTCACCGCGAGCTGGCTCGCCTCGCCGGATGTCGTGGCGGTGGAACGGGTCGCCGAGCTTGCATGTCAGATCGCGCAGAGCAGCCTCGCAGTTGACGCGCCCGCGCCGGCGCGTCATTGAAACAGGCGCCGGATTTTCTTTCGTCATTCGGGGCGCTCGAAGAGCGAACCCGGAATGACAGCTAAGATGGACTGACCGCATGAGCCGAGCCGCCACCAATTTGCAAATCGATTCCGCCCGCCTCTGGGGCTCCATCCACGAGACCGCGCAGTTCGGCGCGACGGCCAAGGGCGGCGTGCGGCGGCTGACGCTGAGCGCAGAGGACAAGCTGGTGCGCGACTGGTTCCGCAAGGCCTGCGAGGACGCCGGCTTAGAGGTGCACACCGACGCGCTCGGCTCGCAGTTCGGCCTGCGCAAAGGACGCGACATGTCGAAGCTGCCCGTCGGTATCGGCTCGCATCTCGATACGCAGCCCACCGGCGGCAAGTATGACGGCATCCTGGGAACGCTCGGTGCGCTCGAAGTGATCCGCACGCTGAACGACGCCGGCATCGAGACCGAGGCGCCGATCTGCGTCGTCAACTGGACCAACGAAGAGGGCTCGCGCTTCGCTCCTGCGATGATGGCCTCCGCCGCTTATGTCGGCGACTTCACCACCGACGACATCCTGTCGCGCAAGGACGTCGAAGGCGTCACCGTCGGCCAGGCGCTCGATGGCATCGGCTATCGCGGCGACAAGCCGGTCGGCTTCCAGAAGCTCGGCTGTTTCGTCGAGTTGCACATCGAGCAGGGTCCGATCCTGGAAGCCGAAGGCAAGACCATCGGCGTGGTCGATTCCGGCCAGGGCGTGCTCTGGTACGACGGCAAGATTTCCGGCTTCGAGAGCCATGCCGGATCGACCCCGATGCCGCTGCGGCGCGATGCGTTGGCGACGCTGTCCGAGATCGTGCTGGCGATGGAGGCCATTGCGAAGAGGCACGGGCCGAAGGCCGTCGGCACCATCGGCGAGGCCGTGATCGCAAACCCCTCCCGCAACGTCATTCCCGGCGAGATCGCCTTCACGATGGATTGCCGCAGTGCGGATGGCGCGATCATGGATGCGCTCGATCGCGATTTGCGCACCGCTATTGGCGAGATCGCCGCGCGCCGCAAGGTCGAGGTGAAGATCGACCTGGTCTGGCGCAAGCCGCCAACGCATTTCGATCCCAAGCTGATTGCTGCCGTCGAGAACGCGGCGAAGACGCTCGGCTACTCCTCTCGCCGCATCACCTCCGGCGCCGGCCACGACGCCTGCAATCTCAACACAATCATGCCCGCCGCAATGGTGTTCGTGCCCTGCAAGGACGGCATCAGCCATAACGAGCTGGAGGACGCCACGCAGCCCGATTGCGCCGCGGGCACCAACGTCCTCATGCACACTGTGCTGGCGATCGCCGGCGTCGCATCCTGACCGGAGAGAGCCATGCGCGGAGTTTTCGTCGACGCCAATGAAGCCTTGGCCGTAATCATGGAGCGGCTGGAGCAGCCCGGCGATCCCAAAGTGCGGATCCACAGGGATCCCGACATCAAGCCCGAGCAATATCCTGAAATCCTCGACGGCGCCGAAATCGCAATCGTCGACCACACCGCGCTGCCGACCGATGTCGCGAAGAAGTGCACAGGGCTGAAGCACGTCGTGTTCCTCGGCACCGGCGCGCGCAGCTACATGAACCCGGAAGAGCTCGCCGAGCTCGGCATCTCCGTGCACCTGATCAAGGGCTATGGCGACACGGCGGTGGCGGAATGCGCGATCGCGCTGATGTGGGCTTCGGCCCGCGTCATCGCGATGATGGACCGCGAGATGCGCGGCGGAAACTGGTTGCGCGAAGACGGCATGCAGCTCACCGGCAAGACGCTCGGCCTGATCGGCTTCGGCGGCATTGCCGGGGAAGTCGCGCGCATTGCCTCGGGCAGCGGCATGAAGGTGATCGCCTGGAACCGCTCGCCGAAGAGCTATCCGGGCGTGGAATTCGTCGATCTCGATTCGGTGTTGGCGAGAGCAGACGTCGTATCGCTGCATCTCCTGCTCAACGATGGGACGCGCGGCATGATCACCCGCGAGATGATCGCGAAGATGAAGCCGGGCGTCATCCTCATCAACACCGCCCGCGCCGCCGTCATCGACGAGGCCGCCATGATCGACGGGCTGAAGTCGGGCCACATCCGCCATGCCGGCCTCGACGTCTTCAATATCGAGCCATTGCCCGGCGATCATCCGCTGACAAAACTGCCGAACGTGACGTTGTCTGCGCATTCGGCGTTCCGGACCCCGGAGGCGAGCGAAAACCTGATTGGCGCGGCGTGGGAGCACTGCCGCCGGATCGTAAAGGGATAAGAGCAACAACAATGGCCGATTATCGCACCATCAAGGCACAGCCGCTCATCGAAGCCATCAGTGCCATCGTCAAGGCCGGCGGCTCCACGGACCGCGAGGCCGAGCTCGTGTCCACCAACCTGGTCGAGGCCAACCTCAAGGGACACGACTCCCACGGCGTCGGCATGATCCCGCGCTATGTCCAGAGCGTCACCACGGGCGGCCTCGCCGTGAACCAGCACGTCAAGATCGTGCTCGATACCGGTCCGCTTCTCACGCTCGACGGCCTCACCGGCTATGGGCAGGTCATCGGCCATGAAGCGATGGAGCTGGCGGCCGAGCGCGCCAAGCGCAACGGCGTGTGTCTCGTCGGCCTCTCCAACTCGCACCACATCGGGCGCATCGGCCACTGGGCCGAGCAGTGCATCGACCACGGGCTGGTCTCGATCCACTTCGTCAACGTGATCTCGCGTCCGATCGTGGCGCCGTGGGGCGGCAGCGATGGGCGCCACGGCACCAACCCGTTCTGCGTCGGCATCCCGCGCGCGGGCAAGGACCCCATCGTGCTCGACTTCGCCACCAGCAGGATCGCGCAGGGTAAGACCCGCGTCGCCCACAACAAGGGCGTCGAGCTCGAGCCCGGCACCATCATCGACAACGAGGGCAAGCCGACCACCAACCCGCGCTACACCGTGATCCCGCCGCACGGCGCCATCCTGCCGTTCGGCGAGCACAAGGGTTCGGGGCTCGCGCTGGTGTGCGAAATCCTCGGCGGCGCGCTCTCCGGCGGACAAGTGGTCAAGGGCCCATCCGATGGCAAGTACAACGTCCTCAACGGCATGCTCTCGATCATCATCGACCCCGGCAAGCTCGGCACCGCGGAGAATCTCGCACGCGAAGTCGAGAGCTTCGTCGCATGGCACACCGGCTCACCTCCGGCCCCCGGCGTCGACAAGGTGAAGATCGCGGGTGAGCCCGAACGCGAGACGAAGAAGAAGCGGCTCGCGGAAGGCATCCCGGTCGATCCGACCACGTGGCGGGAGATCCTGGAGGCCGGGAAGAAGTTTGGGTTGGATCAGGCGGCGATCGAAAAGATCGCGGGGTAGGCCATCACAACTGCTGTCGTCCCGGACAAGCGAAGCGAAGATCCGGGACCCATAACCCCAGGGAGATGTTTTGCGAAGACTCGCGGTTACCAGCGAGTACCGCAACTCCTCCCTGGGGTAATGGGTCCCGGCTCCCGTGCGCAATTGCGCACAAGGCCGGGACGACACCGTGGTTGATCGCTTGCTCTAATCCACCATCTCCGCAACCGCCTTGCCGCATACGGTCGTGTCGGCGTTGCCGCCGAGGTCCTTGGTGCGGAGCGTGCGCTCGGCCAGCGTGCGTTCGATCGCATCGACGATCGACTTGCCGGCTTCTTTCTCGCCGAGATGCTCGAGCATCATCGCGCCGGACCAGATTGCGCCGATCGGATTGGCGATGCCCTGTCCCGCGATATCGGGCGCCGAGCCGTGCACCGGCTCGAACACCGACGGGAAATTGCCCTCGGGGTTGATGTTGCCTGACGGCGCGATGCCGATGGTGCCGGTGCAGGCCGGGCCGAGATCGGACAGGATGTCACCAAACAGATTGGAGCCGACCACGACGTCGAACCAGTCCGGATGCAGCACGAAGTTCGCGGTCAGGATGTCGATGTGGTACTTGTCCCACTTCACGCCCGGAAACTTTTTCGCCATCGCCTCCACCCGCTCGTCCCAATAGGGCATGGTGATGGAGATGCCGTTCGACTTGGTCGCCGACGTCAGGTGCTTCTTCGGCCGCGACTGCGCGAGTTCGAATGCGAACTTCAGGATGCGGTCGACGCCAATGCGGGTCATCACGGTCTGCTGCGTCACGAACTCACGGTCGGTGTCCGGGAACATGCGGCCGCCGACGGAGGAATATTCGCCTTCGGTGTTCTCGCGCACCACCCAGAAATCAATGTCGCCGGGCTTGCGGTTGGCCAGTGGCGACGGCACGCCCGGCATCAGCCGCACGGGGCGCAAATTCACATACTGATCGAACTCGCGGCGGAACTTGATCAACGAGCCCCAGAGCGAGACGTGATCCGGAATCTTGGCCGGCCAACCGACCGCACCGAAGTAGATGGCATCGTGCTTGCCGATCTTTTCCTTCCAATCGTCCGGCATCATCTGGCCGTGCTTCTCGTAATAGTCCCAGGACGAGAAGTCGAAATGATCGAAATGAAGCGACACCCCGTGCTTCTTCGCCGCGGTCTCCAGAACGCGCAGACCCTCCGGCATCACTTCCTTGCCGATGCCGTCGCCGGGAATGACCGCGATCCGGTATTGTTTCTTGCTCATCGAGAACGTCCTTGATTGGTCCGGCAGCCGCCGCCTTTTTTGACCGCACTGCAATGGACCAAACGCGGCGGTAGTGCAACGCTGCACTGCAATGTTGACCATGGCGCGGCCGACCGCCTACTGATTTCATTCCTGTTCCTCTCCTGCGAGTAACTCCCATGGATCTGCATCTGCGTGGCAAGCGCGTCCTGATCACGGGCGCGTCCAAGGGCATCGGCGCAGCCGCCGCCGAGGCCTTTGCCGAGGAAGGCTGCCATCTCCTGCTCGCCGCCCGCAACGGCGATCAGCTCAAGGCTCTGGCCGAGCGCTTGCGCTCGGCGCAGCAGATCGATGCCGCCACCAGCATCGTGGATTTGCGCAAGAGCGAGGATTTGACGCGGCTCGCCAGGGAAGCCGCCGACATCGACGTGCTCGTCAACAATGCCGGCGACATTCCCGGCGGCTCCATCGACAAGATCGACGAGGCGACCTGGCGCCACGCCTGGGAATTGAAAGTGTTCGGCTACATCAACCTCACGCGCATGATCTATGCGCAGATGAAGGCGAAGGGCGGCGGCGTTATCGTCAACGACATCGGTGCCGCCGGCGAAAAATTCGACGCCAATTACATTTGCGGCAGCGCCGGCAATGCCGCGCTGATGGCCTTCACCCGCGCGCTCGGCGGCAAGAGCCTCGCCGACAACATCCGCGTGGTCGGCATCAATCCCGGCCCCGTCGGCACCGACCGTCACGTCACCCTGCTGAAGACGCGGGCAAAGCACCAGTTCGGCGACGAGAGCCGCTACAAGGAATTCCAGAAAAGCCTGCCGCTCGGCAGGCCTGCACATGCGCGCGAGATCGGCGATCTCATGGCGTTCCTCGCGTCGGATCGCGCAGGCTATACGTCCGGCGTGATTTACACGGTGGACGGCGGCATCAGCGCAGGATGGGGTTAACTCTATCCACGTCGTTGCGAGCGCAGCGACTTGTCCGCCGAAGCTTTAGCGAAGGCGGACAAGTCGCTTCACTCCTCGCAATGACGGAGCCCAGAACAAGCACAGGAGTAAGATAGTTGTCTCAAGAGTTGATCCGAGAAACCGCTTGCGCCGTCGTCGACAAGCTGCGGTCCGGCGACGTCTCGCCGCTGGAACTGTTGGATGCGCTGGAGAAGCGCATCGGCGAAGTCGATGGCAAGGTCAACGCGCTGCCGACGCTGTGCTTCGACCGCGCGCGGGAGAGCGCAAAGGCGCTGATGCGGAAGCCGGCCGGTGCGCGCGGCTTGCTCGCGGGTCTGCCAGTGCCGATCAAGGACCTGACCGATGTTGCAGGTGTGCTGAACACGCAGGGCTCGCCGATCTTCAAGGACAATGTGCCCAAGCAGTCCGACCTCATGGTGGAGAACCTCGAAGGTAACGGCGCGGTCGTCTACGCCAAATCCAACACGCCGGAGTTCGGCGCGGGCGCTAACACGTTCAACGAGGTGTTCGGCGCGACCCTCAATCCCTGGGATACATCCAAATCCGCAGCCGGCTCCTCGGGCGGCGCGGCCGTTGCGCTCGCGACCGGCATGGCTTGGCTCGCGCAGGGCTCCGACATGGGCGGCTCATTGCGCAGTCCCGCGGCGTTCTGCGGCGTCGTCGGCATGCGGCCGAGCATCGGCCGCGTCGCGCACACGCCGAAAGCGGCCATCGACCGCAATCTCGGCGTCGTTGGCCCGATGGCCCGCAACGTCGAGGATCTCGCGCTGCTGCTGGATGCCATGAGCGGCGATTATGCCGCCGACCCGCTGTCGCTGCCGGCGCCCTTGACGTCGTTTCTCTCGGCGGCGCAATCAGGCAACAAACCGAAGCGCATCGCCTACTCGCCGGACCTCGGTATCACGCCGGTCGATCCCGAAGTCAAAGCGATCACGCGAAAGGCGGCGGAACGCTTTGCCGAAGCCGGCGCCATCGTCGAGGAGGCGCATCCGGACTGGCGCGAGGCGCATGAGTGCTTCCACGTGCTGCGCGCGTTCGACTTCGCGATCAGCAAGGCGCAGCTGCTGCGCACCAAGCGCGACCTGCTCAAGCCCGAAGTGATCTGGAACATCGAGGAAGGCCTCAAGCTCACGATCGAGCAGCTCGAACGCGCCGAGTCACAGCGGGTCGGCATGACTGCGCGTGCGGTCGAGTTCTTCAAGAGCTACGATCTGCTGCTGGTACCGACCACTATCGTGCCGCCCTTCCCGATCGAGCACCGCTATGTCGCCGAATGCGCCGGCAAGAAGTTCGAGAATTACGTCGAATGGCTCGGCATCGTCTACGCCATCACGCTCGCCTGCTGTCCCGCGTTGTCGCTGCCGTGCAGCTTCACGGCGTCGGGCCTGCCGGTCGGCCTGCAGATCGTCGGGGCTCCGCGTGCGGACGCGCAGGTGATCGCCGGCGCGAAGGTGCTGGAGGATATTCTGGGTGTGCGCGGCACGACGCCGATTGAGCCGCGGGTGAAGAATTAGGACGAGGAAGGCTCAGCGGGCTCGGTAAACTCCCTCGCCCCGCTCTTGCGGGGAGAGGGTTGGGGTGAGGGGCTGCTTCCGCGAAGACGGTGGCAATTCAACTCGCGGAGATTCCCCCTCACCCGATCGCTTCGCGATCGACCTCTCCCCGCAAGCGGGGCGAGGTGAAGAAGCATCACCTTCCGCTCGTCGCCTCCAGGCTGCGGCTGTACCGCGACATCGCGAAGCAGAAGACAAAATAAATGGCGGCGACGAAGATGTAGACTTCGACGGAGAATTGCTGCCACGCCGGATCGATGATCGCGGTCTTGGCCGTCGTCAGCAGGTCGAAGATCCCGATGATCAGGACGAGGCTGGTGTCCTTGAAGAAGGCGATGAAAGTGTTGACCAGCGGCGGGATGACGTGGCGGATCGCCTGCGGCAGGACGATCAGCCGGTTCTTGCGCCAGTAGGATAGGCCGAGCGCGTCGGCGGCCTCGTATTGGCCGCGGGGGACGGCCTGGAGGCCGCCGCGAATGACTTCGGCAAGATAAGCACCCGCGAACAGGATGATCGCGACCTGCGCGCGCAGGAGTTTGTCGATGTTGAATCCGTTCGGCATGAACAGCGGAAACATCACGCTCGCCATGAACAGCAGACTGACCAGCGGCACGCCGCGGATCAGCTCGACATAGAGCACGCTGAGCGAGCGGATCGCCGGCAGTTTTGAACGCCGGCCGAGTGCGACCAGGATGCCGAGCGGGAATCCGAACGCCAGACCAAAGGTCGCCAGGATCAGCGTCACCGGCAAGCCGCCCCAACGGTCCTGCGAGACGAACGATAAGCCGAATATGCCGCCCCACATCAGCATGCTGATCAGCGCGAGCGCTCCAATCCAGAGATAGGCCAGTTCGCGCCGCCATAGGGCGCGGCGGCTGGAGAGATAGAACAGGGCAATGAAGAGCAGCACCGCCAGCGCCGGCCGCCACTGCTCGTCGAACGGATAGGTGCCAAACAGGATGAAGCGGTATTTCTCGGGGATGATCGCCCAGCATGCACCGACGCCGCGTACCGCGCGGCAGGCGCTGGAATCATTCGCCGGAGTGAGCCAGACCGCATTGGCGATGCCCCACTGCATGAAGCTGAAGATGCCCTTTGCGAGCACTGCCAGCAATACGACCGAAAGGATGCCGTTCGGGATCGACGAGAACAGATTCGTGCGCAGCCAACGCAGCACCGGGTTGCCGATCTGCGGGCGGCGGGCCGCGCGCGGTGCTTCCGGAATGTCGGCGATCGCCGTCATGGTCAGCGCTCCACCAGCGCGATGCGCGAATTGTACCAGTTCATGAAAAAGCTGATGCCGAGGCTGATGGTGAGAAACACCGCCATGATCAAAGCAATGGCCTCGATCGCCTGCCCGGTCTGGTTCAATGTCGTGTTGGCGATCGAGACCACGTCCTGATAGCCGATCGCCACCGCGAGCGAAGAGTTCTTGGTCAGGTTGAGGTACTGGCTCGTCATCGGCGGCACGATCACGCGCAGCGCCTGCGGCAGGATGATCTGCCGCAGCATGAAGCTGCGGCGCAGTCCGAGCGCGTTGGCGGCATCCCACTGCCCACGCGGCACCGACTGGATGCCGCTGCGCACGATCTCGGCGATGAAGGCCGAGGTGTAGGTGACGAGCGCGATCAGTAACGCAAAATATTCCGGCGCGAGCGTCAGCCCACCGACGAAGTTGAAGCCGCGCAACCCAGGCCATTCGATCGTCCAGGACACGCCGAGCAACACGGACACCGCCGCAGGCAGCACAACGAGCAGCCCGAGTACAAAAGGCCAGGCCGGCCGCGGCTTGCCGTCGCGCATTTGCTGCGCGATGAGCCTCCGCCGGATGACATAGACCGCGACAAACCCGAGCACTGGCGTGCCGAGCACCCAAAGCTGCGGCGTCCCGATCGGAATCGCCGGCAAAATCAACCCGCGATTGGACAGAAACACGCCCTCGATCGGCCGCCATGCCGCGCGCGCGGCCGGCAGCGCCTGCATCAGCACGTACCAGAACAGGAGCTGGAGCAGCAGCGGGATGTCGCGGAGCGTTTCGACATACACTGCGGCGAGCCGCGACAGCAGCCAGTTGGCCGACAGCCGCGAGATGCCGATCACCGTGCCCAGGATGGTTGCAAGCACGATTCCGATCACGGCGACGCGCAGGGTGTTGGCGATGCCGACGACGAAGGCCCAGAGATATGAGTCTCTCGGATTGTAGGCGAGCAGACTGTCGGCGATGGGCATGCCGGCCTCACGGCCGAGGAAGGCAAATCCGGTCGTGATGCGGCGCGCGGAGAGATTGGTCACCGTGTTGGACCAGAGGAAGACGATGACCGCGACTGCGATCCCGACCACCACGGCCTGCCAAAACAGGCCTTTCAGCTCGCGCCGTCCGAAAGCGCCGAAGAAGCGGCGGCGCGGCGGCGGTCTCGGAGCGTCTGACGTCACAGCACAAAAATCCTTCTCGAAACGGCGATTTCCGGCGGCGTACGTCAACTGTTGCACCAAACTCTACTTCGTGCAACAAATGTTTCATGGCCGAGCCCGCGAAATCCTCGCCCCTGAGCGAACTGCGCATTGCATTGCCATCGCTTCCGATGCGGTTGCAGGAGGTTGGGCGGTTCGTCGCGGCGAACGATTACGACGCCACTACGCGTTCGATGCGCGATCTCGCAGCGGTGGCCGGCGCCGATCCCGCCGCGTTCACGCGGCTTGCCAAGGCGATCGGCTATTCGGGCTGGGATGAATTGCGCGCCGCACTGACGGAGGCGCGGCGGCCCTCGCAGATAGCGCCTTTCTCCGGCCGCGCCAGGAGCCGCCGCCACGGCCCGAACGCCGATGTCGCGCTCGTCACCGAAAAACTCGAGGCCGAGGCCGCCGGCCTTCCGCGCATCCCGGCCCAGCCAATTGCGGAGGCGGCGCGCGCGCTCCACGACGCAAAACGGATCTGGATCACCGGCTATCGGAGCTGCCGCAGCGTCGCGGAACTGCTGAACTACGAGCTCCGGCTGTTTCGTCCCGAACAGGTGCAACTCGTCGGCGCCTCCGGCCCCGACGATCTCGACCTCGGCGCGTTCCGGCCCGGCGAGGCCGTCATCGTCATCGGCTTCATGCCCTACACCCATGCGAGCGTCCGGGTTGCGCAGGCCGCTTATCGTGCCGGCGCGGCCCTGATCGCGATCGCCGATAGCCTTTCGGCCCCCATGGCTGAAGGCGCCGACCACGTGCTGCTGTTCGAGGCGGCCTCCTCGCCCGGCTTTTTCCCGAGCCTCACCGGCGCCATTGCGATCGCGCAATCGCTGGCCGCCGTGACGTTTTCGCTCGGCGGCACGGCCGCGAAGAAGCGCCTGGAGAATACCGAGGCGCGGCTGGCCGCGGCTTCAACTTACGTTTCAGAGAAAGGTTGACCCATGGCCGCTCGCACCAGCCGCGTGCTGCATCGTTCGCTGCGCGAAACGCCGCCCAAGGCGATCGGTGGCGAAGGCGTCTACCTCTTCGCCGAGGACGGGCGGCGCATCATCGACGCATCCGGCGGAGCTGCGGTCTCCTGTCTCGGCCACCAGCATCCGCGCGTGATCGCAGCGATCACGAAGCAGGCTTCGACCCTCGCTTATGCCCACACAGCCTTCTTCTCGTCCGAGCCGGCGGAGGCGCTGGCCGAGAGGCTGGTCGGCCATGAGCCCGGTGGCCTCGCCTACGCCTATTTCGTCAGCGGCGGATCAGAAGCGATTGAGGCCAGCATCAAGCTCGCGCGGCAGTTTTTCATCGAGCGCGGCGAGCCGCAGCGGCAGCACTTCATCGCGCGGCGGCAGAGCTATCACGGCAATACGCTCGGCGCGCTCGCGGCGGGCGGCAATGCCTGGCGCCGCGCGCCCTATGCGCCGCTGCTCTCCGATGCCTTCAGCCACGTGACTCCCGCCTTTGCCTATCACGAGAAGCACGAGGGCGAATCCGATGCGCAATTCGTCGCCCGGCTTGCAGCCGAGCTCGAAGCCGAGTTTCAGCGCCTCGGTCCGAGTACGGTCGCCGCGTTCCTCGCAGAGCCCGTCGTCGGCGCCACCGCAGGTGCCGTGACGGCACCGGACGGCTATTTCAGGGCGATGCGCGAGATCTGCGACCGACACGGCGCCCTGCTCATCCTCGACGAGGTCATGTGCGGCATGGGCCGCACCGGCACCACGCACGCCTGGGAGCAGGAAGGCGTGGCGCCCGACATCCAGGCGATTGCCAAGGGCCTCGGCGGCGGCTACCAGCCGATCGGCGCGATGCTCGCAAGCGGCAGGATCATCAACACAATCCGCGCAGGTTCGGGCGCCTTCCTGCACGGCCACACCTATCTGGCGCACCCTCTCGCTTGCGCTGCTGCGCTCGCGGTGCAGGACGTGATCCGCGAGGACGGCCTGCTCGACCGGGTCAAGGAGCGCGGCAAGCAGCTCGAGCAGCGGCTCACAGAGCGCTTCGGCAATCACCGCCATGTCGGCGACATCAGGGGCCGCGGCCTGTTCTGGGCGATCGAGCTCGTCGCCGATCGCGCCAGCCGGACCTCGTTCGATCCCGCGCTGAAGCTGAACCAGAAGATCAAGGCGGAGGCCTTCGCCAACGGTCTCGGCTGCTATCCCGGCGGCGGCACCGTGGACGGCATCCGCGGCGACCACGTGCTGCTGGCGCCGCCCTATATCGCTTCGCCGGACGAGATCGACCTGATCGTCGACAAGCTGGGCACCGCCGTCGACAACGTATTGCGTAGTGTCAATCACTGAGGGGAGAATAGCATGATGAGGAAAGTGGTTATCGTAGCCGGCGTGCTCGCGGCATCGACGGTGGTCGCATCGGCGGCAACGCTCGACACTGTGAAGAGTCGCGGCACGCTGATATGCGGCGTCAGCGCCGGTTTTGCCGGCTTCTCCGCGCCGGATTCGCAAGGCAACTACAAGGGTCTCGACGTCGATTATTGCCGCGCGCTCGCCGCCGGCGTGCTCGGCGATGCCAGCAAGGTGCGTTACGTCTCGCTGACCGCGCAGAACCGCTTCACCGCGCTCCAGTCCGGCGAGATCGACGTGCTCTACCGCAACTCGACGCAGACCTATCTGCGCGGTGTCACGCTGGGCCTGCGGCAGGGACCGGTCAACTTCTACGACGGCCAGGGCTTTGTCGTGAAGAAGGACCTCGGCGTGAAGGAGATTAGGGATCTCAAGGGCGCCACCGTCTGCGTCGCCCAGGGCACCACGCATGAGGTCACGCTCGGCGATTACGGCCGCGCCAACGGCATCGACTGGAAGCCGCTGGTGTTCGACCGCGTCGACACCATGTACCAGACCTTCTTCGGCGGCCGTTGCGATGCCATGACCCAGGACGCTTCCGCGCTTGCTGGCGCCGTCACGACCGCGGCGCCGAACGCGGCCGACTACGTCGTACTGCCGCAGACCATCAGCAAGGAGCCGCTCGGCCCCTTCACCCGCAATGGCGACGAGGTCTGGAGCGACATCATCACCTGGCTGCATTACGGCTTGATCGAGGCCGAAGAGCTTGGCGTCACACAGGGCAATGTCGACGAGATGGCGAAGTCGCAGACGCCCGCGATCCAGCGCCTGCTCGGTGCCTCCGGCGATCTCGGCTCGCGGCTCGGGCTCGACAATAAATGGCTGGTCACGGCCCTCAAGGCCACCGGCAATTACGGCGAGATCTACGAGCGCAATGTCGGCAAGGCGAGCCCGCTGAAGCTCGAGCGCGGCCTCAACGGCCTCTGGAGCAAGGGCGGCTTGATGTACGCCGTGCCCTTCAAGTAAACGCTTTGGGTGTCCCGGACGCGCTGCGTCCGGGACACCCGACCTTGTATCAGGTAACGTTCAATGACGACGTCTCCTCGCATCGCGCTGATCCACGCCCTCAAGCATTCCATCGCTCCGATCGAGGCTGCGTTCGCAAAGGCGTGGCCGGAAGCGCGGTTGATGAACCTGCTCGATGACAGCCTGTCGGCGGACCTGGCGCGTGACGGCAAGCTCAATGATGCCATGACCGAGCGCTTTCTTGCGCTCGGTCGCTACGCCGCGGCGACAGGCGCGAATGCGATCCTGTTCACCTGCTCGGCCTTCGGTCCCTGCATCGAGGCGGTTGCGCGCGCGCATGCGCCGATGCCGGTGCTCAAGCCGAACGAAGCCATGATTGAACGGGCGGTGACGATGGGCCGGCGCGTCGGCCTGCTCTCGACCTTCGCGCCGACGCTGGCCTCGATGCCGCCGGAGTTTCCTTCCTCTGTCCAGGTCGTGCCGAAACTTGCTGAAGGAGCGCTGGCGGCGCTCGACCGCGGCGACCGCGCTACGCATGACCGGCTGATCGTGGAAGCCTCACGCGATTTGCGCGATTGCGACGTCATCGCGCTCGCGCAGTTCAGCATCGCGGCAACTGCGCCTCTCGTGGCAGAAGCTACCGGCCGCCCTGTGGTGACCACGCCTGACAGCGCCGTCGAGAAGCTGATGAAGTTGCTGAAAGCGAAGACCTAAGCGCCGGCCTTGTTCCGGCGCCGCGCGCCCTTGATCGCCGCCGCAAGCGCTGCCTTCGTTTCGCTGACAAAATCCTCGACCAGGTCCTCGCGCGTGGCATGGGCCGCCTCGCCGGTGAATAGGCCCTGCTCGGCCAGCATCACCACGCCGTGCAGCGCCGCCCAGATCTTGAGCGCCTGCCGCTCGCGCAGGTAATCGACTGCCGGAGCTTCCAGGGCCTCGATCACGAGCGCAAACGTTTCGCGGGTCGCTTCGTGCAGCTCGCTGCCTTTCGCCGCGCACGACACCGTGCGCGAGGCGAACATCAGGCGATAGATGCCATTCCGGCGTAGTCCGAAATCCAGCGTCGCCTGCGCCAGCAGCGACAGCTTCGACCGCTTCGATGGCTTTGCCATCGCCGCACGCAGAAGCGCGCTGAGTTGCCGGAACGCCTCCGCCGTCACCGCCGCAAGCAACGCCTCGCGATCGGCGAAATGCCGGTAGGGCGCCGGCTGCGAGACGCCCAGCTGCTTCGCAAGCGCCTTGATGCTGATCGCCTCCGTCCCGCCCTGCTCGGCTTCGCGCAGCGCGGCCTTGATCAAGGCGTCGCGGAGATCGCCATGGTGGTAGGTATTCTCGGGCTTGCGGGCAAGTTGTGAACGCATGTTGCGCAGAGCCTATAAGTTTGCGCTTGACAGGGGAAGCCTGCCGCGAATGTAATAGCCTATAACTTGAACAAAAGCTCAGATGGGAGCGCGCGCCGCCTTCGGGTCGGAGCGCACACGACCGAGGGAGCCGCCATGACAGAGCGACTGAGGGTTCACGTCGATCCCGACAAATGCCAGGGACACGCGCGCTGCAAGGCGCTGGCGCCGGAGCTGTTCGAGCTCGACGAATACGGCAACGCCCACGAAGCCGGCGACGGCACGGTCCCACCCGGCCTCGAAGACAAGGCCTGGCTTGCCAAATCCAATTGTCCGGAAATCGCAATCGACGTGATCGAGGAGTAGCGCAGCCGCTGCCGCCCCGCGAGCCTTCCGCGAACAGAGCCCCAAGGGATTTCGAGATGTCCGACGTCAGCCAGCCCGCCGCCCATCCGCCCGTGACCGACTGGGTCCATGATTTCGACCACACCGATCCGCAATGGACGGAAGATCCCTTCCCGATCTGGGACGATCTGCGCGCCGCAAGCCCGGTCGTGCACACCGAGCGCTTCCTCGGTTGTTACATGCCGACGACCTATGAGGCCGTGCGCGAGATCGCCAACGACAGCGAGCATTTCTCCTCGCGTCGCATCATCGTCCGAGACGTTCGGCCGGAGATCACCAGCAGAAACTCCGCCCCGCCGATCACGTCCGATCCGCCCGTGCACAAGCCGGCCAAGCAATTGCTGCTGCCGCCGTTTACGCCGGACGCGATGAAGAAGCTGGAGCCGCGGGTGCGCGCGATCTGCAACGAGTTGATCGACGGCTTCATCACTGAAGTCCGACTGGACGCGGCAGAGCGCTACACCAAGCACATTCCGGTTCGCGCGATCGCACACATGCTCGGCATCCCCGAGACAGACAGCGATCTCTTTATCCGCTGGATCCACATGATCCTGGAACTAGGCATCAAGGACGAAAACACGCTGCTTCAGGCGGTGCAGGAGATGACCGTCTATTTCAGCGCCCATATCGAGGCGCGCAAGAACAAGCCAACCGACGACCTCATTTCCTATCTGATGAATGCCCGGGACAAGGACGGCAATCCGCTCGAGGATTCGCATGTGCTGGGCTCGCTGCGCCTGCTCCTGATTGCCGGCATCGACACCACCTGGAGCGCGATCGGCTCCTCGCTCTGGCACCTTGCCCGGACGCCCACCGACCGCGAGCGCCTGATTGCCGAGCCCGAGCTGATCCCGACCGCGGTGGAGGAACTGCTGCGCGCCTATTCGCCGGTGACGATGGCGCGCGAAGTGGTCAAGGAGACCACGGTCTCAGGCTGCCCGGTCAAGACGGGCAACATGGTGCTGCTGTCCTTCCCGGCCGCCAACCGTGACCCGAAAATGTTTCCGGATGCTGACAAGGTCGTGATTGACCGCCGCGAGAACCGCCACGCCGCCTTCGGCCTCGGCATCCACCGCTGCGTCGGCTCGAACCTTGCGCGCATGGAGATGCAGGTTGCGCTGGAGGAATGGCTGAAGCGAATTCCGGACTTCGCCCTCGATCCGGCAGGCACGGTGACCTGGTCACAGGGAACCGTCAGAGGCCCCCGCCAGTTGCCATTTTTGCTCGGAAAGGCGATGTAGACCTCTCCAAAGAGCGATACGGAGAGGCCGGACGTGACTGAGCAAATAATCCGACCGGCCTCCGACCACATTGACGTTGCCGACGCCAAGCGCCGGATCAAGGCGATCTTCATTGGCTCGATCGGCAATCTCGTCGAGTGGTACGACTTTTACGCCTACACCGCCTTTGCGCTCTATTTCGCACCCGCCTTCTTTCCCGGCAACGACCCTGTCGTCCAGCAGTTGAATGTCGCCGTCGTATTCGCGGCGACCTTCCTGATGCGGCCCCTGGGCGGCTGGCTGTTCGGCTATATCGCCGATCATTACGGGCGGCGCATCTCGCTGACGCTGTCGGTCGTCTTCATGTGCTTCGGCTCGCTGATCATCGCGTTGACGCCGACCTACGCCACGATCGGCTTCGCCGCGCCGGTGATCCTGGCGCTCGCCCGCGTCATCGAAGGCTTGAGTCTCGGCGGCGAATACGGCGCCAGCGCCACCTACCTCAGCGAGGTCGCCGACCCCAAGCACCGCGGCTTCTATTCGAGCTTCCAATACGTCACCCTGATCGGCGGCCAGCTCACCGCGATCATCGTCCTTCTGCTTCTGCAAAAGATCTTCCTCACGCCGGAGGAACTGAGAGCCTGGGGCTGGCGCATCCCGTTTGCGATCGGTGCGGCGCTCGCGATCTTTGCCGCCGTGATGCGGCGCGGCTTGCACGAGACCGAGGCCTTCGAAGAAGCCAGGAAGGTGGTGAAGCCGACCGGCTCGCTCACCAATTTGCTGCGCTATCCCCGCGAGCTGCTCCTGGTGGTCGGCCTGACCGCGGGCGGCACCGCGGCGTTCTACACCTTCACCACCTACATGCAGACCTTCGTCAAGCTTTCGGTGGGGTTGACCGAAGACCAGACCACTTTCGTGATCTTCGGCACGCTGATCTTCGCGACCATCCTGCAGCCGATCTATGGCGCCATCTCCGACAGGATCGGCCGCAAGCCGTTGCTGATCTTCTTCGGCGTCGCCGGCACGCTCGCAACCGTGCCGCTGCTGATGACGCTGAAGGAGACCAAGTCGCCTTTCATCGCGTTCATCCTGATCTGCGCCGCCTGGCTGTTCGTCGCCGGTTACACTTCGATCAACGCCGTGGTGAAGGCCGAGCTGTTCCCGACCAATGTCCGCGCCCTCGGCGTCGGCCTGCCCTATGCTATCACCGTCTCGCTGTTCGGCGGCACGGCGCCGGCGATCGCGCTCTATTTCAAGAGCATCGGGCATGAGGAGTGGTTCTACTACTATCTCGCCGGCATCATCTGCCTGTCACTGATCATCTATTCCACCATGCGCGACACCAAGCACGCCTCCGCGATGCACCGACACGAGTAGCCGATGGCCGAGGACAACGAGCCCCCCGACAGCAAGCTGACGCGCACTAAGGAAAAATGGGCGCGCGAAGGCCGCTTTTTGACCGGCAAGATCACGCGCCCGGAAGATCAGCGCCTGCCGCCCGGCCAGCATCTGACAAAAGATTGGCCGGTGCTCGATCTCGGGGTCGTGCCGCCGGTTACGCGCGAGCGCTGGCGGCTCGACGTCTACGGCGCGATCGAGAACCCCGTGTTCTGGACCTTTGCCGAGTTCGCCGCCCAGAAACAGGCGCAGTTCACCTCCGACATCCACTGCGTCACCACCTGGTCGCGTTACGACAATGAGTGGGAGGGGCTCGCGACCCGCGAGCTGCTCGCGGCCTGCCAGCCGCGCGAGGACGCGCGCTTCATCGTGCTGCACTCCCATGACGGCTACACCACCAACCTCACGCTGGACGATTTCGCCGCCGAGGATGCATTGCTCGCCCATAGCTGGTCGGGTGAGCCACTATCGGCCGAACATGGCGGCCCGGTGCGGCTGGTCGTGCCGCATCTGTATTTCTGGAAGAGCGCCAAATGGCTCCAGGCCATCGAATTCCTGACCGAGGACGCGCCGGGCTTCTGGGAAGTCCGTGGCTATCATAACCGTGGCGATCCCTGGACAGAGCAACGCTATTCGGACGACTAGGTTCAAGCAAGGACGGGGGAAGCTCATGCCGACAGAGCGCTTTCAATTCACTGGCGGAGGCGGCCATCAACTTTCGGCCGCGCTGGAGCTACCCGACGGCGAGCCCGCGGCCTTCGCACTGTTCGCGCATTGCTTCACCTGCGGCAAGGACACGCTGGCCGCCAAACGCATCTCGGTCGCGCTCGCCGCCAAGGGCATCGCAGTGCTGCGCTTCGACTTCACCGGGCTCGGCTCCAGCGAGGGGGATTTCGCCAATTCGACGTTTTCCTCCAACGTGGCCGATCTCGTGCGCGCCGCCGATCATCTGCGCAGCGTCCTCAAGGCGCCGTCGATCCTGATCGGTCACAGCCTCGGCGGCGCCGCGATCCTTGCGGCAGCAGGACAAATCCCGGAAGCCAAGGCGGTTGTGACCATTGCCGCACCATCCGATCCCGCCCACGTCACCGGCCTGTTCAAAGAGCATCTCGACGACATTCGCACGCAGGGTGAGGTCGAAGTCTCGCTTGCGGGGCGCCCGTTCCGGATCAAGCGCGAATTCCTCGACGATATCGCCGAGCAGGAGCTGATGAAGGACATCACCGCCCTGCACAAGGCGCTGTTGGTCATGCATTCGCCGGTCGACGATACCGTCGGCATCGACAATGCGACGAAGCTCTTCGTCTCCGCCCGGCATCCCAAGAGCTTCGTCTCGCTCGATCATGCCGATCATCTCCTCACCAAGCCGGCCGACGCACTCTACGCAGCCGACGTCATCGTGGCCTGGGCAAGCCGGTACATCGACACGGCAAAACCTGCGAAGGCGATGGATCTCCCCGAGGCACCGCGCCGGGTCGTGGTGCAGGAGACCCGCAAGAGCAAGTTCAACCAGGTCGTCAGCGTCGGACCGCACCGTCTGGTCGCGGACGAGCCGGTCGCCGCCGGCGGCGAGGATGCCGGCCCTGGTCCCTACGATCTCCTGCTCGCTGGCCTCGGGGCCTGTACCTCCATGACCATGCGCCTCTATGCCGACCGCAAGTCGCTGCCGCTCGATCGTGTCATCGTCTCGCTGAAACATTCGAAGATCTACGCAAAAGACTGCGCGGAGTGCGAGACGCGCGATGGCATGCTCGACCAGATCGAGCGCGACATCGCGATGGACGGCGCGCTCGATGCCGAGCAGCGCAAGAAATTGATGGAGATCGCCGACAAGTGCCCCGTGCACCGCACGCTGACGTCGGAAATCCGCATCGTGACCAAGGCCGTGGAATAGCGCGCTGGCGCTAGAAGCAGGACGCCATCGTCCGCACCGCCGCGGTGATCTCGCTCTCGCGCCAAGCCGCGAAGCCGAGCAGCAGGCCGTGATCGCGCGGCCTGCCCAGTGCCAAGCCGGACAGGGCACGCGTTTCAACGCCCGCTTCGACCAACCGCTTGACCGCCGCCTGATCGGCGCGGCCGCGCTTGAGGCGGGCGACGAGCTGGAGGCCGCCCGGGGGCACTTCGGCAGCGAGAACGTCGCCCAAATGGCGCTCCAATCCCTCCACGAGGTGATCGCGGCGGGCGTGATAGATCCGGCGCATCCGGCGCAGATGCGCCAGGAAATGCCCGTCAGCGATGAACTCGGCCAGTGCTTCCTGGATGTGGCTCGCGGCGATCAGTCCGATGTGCCGCTGTACGATCTCGAGGATGTTGACCAGTGCCGGCGGAACGACGAGATAGCCGAGGCGGATGTCCGAGGTCATGGCCTTGGAGAACGTGCCGACATAGAATACGCGGCCATGGGCATCGAGTCCCTGCAAGGCCGGCACCGGCCGGCTGTCATAGTGGAATTCGCCGTCGTAATCGTCCTCCACGATCCAGGTCTTGCCGGGCCTGCTCAGGCCAAGAAACTCCGTGCGGCGCGAGAGCGACATCAGGCGGCCGGTCGGGTGCTGGTGCGACGGCGTCATGAAGATCAATGTCGGGGCCGCCAGTCCCGGAATCCGCTGCATGCCCTGCTCGTCCAACCTCATCCCGATCACGCGCGCACCGGACGCACGGAAGGCGGCCGCGGCGCCAGGATAGCCGGGATCCTCGACCCAAACGTCGTCGCCGGGGGTGATGACGGCTGCCGCAATCAAGGTCAACGCAGCCTGCGCGCTCGGCAGAATGAGGATCTGATCCGCCGTCGCGCGCACGCCCCTGCTGGTCGCGAGATAATGCGCCAATGCCTCGCGCAGGCGCGTCCGGTTGACCGGTCCGAACTCGCGCTTGGCCGCGCGCACAGCGCTGCGGCGCAGGCAGCGCGCCCAGACCTCGTTTGGAAACTCCCTGAAATCGCCGGGCCCGGGACGCAAGGGTCTTAGTCGCGCCTGATAGGACATCGGCCAGTCGGTCTGCGTGAGGCTCGAAGCCCAGGGCGAAAGCCGCGGCTTGCCAAGGCGCATGCGAGATGCGACGGCGCCCCCCTCTGCGACGCGCTCGCCGCCGTCGACCGTGACTATCGGACGGCGGCCGTGCGACGTTTCGAGATATCCCTCGGCGGCGAGCTGCTCGAACGCATAGGTCACGGTGTTGCGCGAGACGCCGAGATCGCTCGCAAGCCGGCGGCTCGAGGGCAGCGTGCGGCCTTTGACGAGACGGCCGCTCGCGATCAAGCTGCGGAGCTGGCTCGTCAGTTGAGCCACCAGCCCCTCCTCGTCGGCTCGGTTCAGGTCGATCTGGGCGGAGATCAGGCTTTCCGGAACTGGCACCTTAATCCTTTCCGATCTGGCACTTCTTAAGGTGCCAGATAGAAGCTATCCGCAGGACCGGATTGCTTCAAGGACCTCCGAGATGAACTCTCTTTCCCCCCGCGCGGCCGTTGGCCTGTTCCTCATCGTCGTGCTGGCTTGGGGCGTGAACTGGTCGGTGACGAAGCAACTGGTGCAGTTCGTGCCGCCGCTGTGGAGCGCGACGATCCGGAGCTGGATCGCGCTGGCTGGATTGTTCGTGATCCTCGGGCTCAGCAACAATCTAGTGATCCCGGACCGGCGTGACATTCCGGTCGTCCTAAGCGTTGCACTGCTGCACATGACGCTGTTTTCGGTTCTGGTTGCTTCGGGTCTGCGCTTCCTGCCCGCAAGCAAGGGCGTCGTGCTCGGCTACACCACACCGCTCTGGGTCGCGATCGCCGCGCCCCTGCTCGGGAAGGACACTTTGACGCCGCCGAAGCTCACCGGCGCACTGCTGGGGCTGATCGGCCTGATCGTCATCCTGAACCCGGCCTCGATCGACTGGGCCAATACCAATGTCGTGCTCGGCGCCGGCATGGTTATCCTGGCCGCAATCTCCTGGGCCGGGAACATCATCTATATTCGCGCGCATCGCTGGATCGCCTCGCCGCTCCAGCTTCTGATCTGGCAGGTGCTGGTGGCGACTATCGTGCTGTCAGTGAGCGCGACCATCGCGGAGGGCCTGCCGCGGGTGGAGTGGTCGTGGAGGCTCGTCCTGCTGTTCCTGTATTCCGGGCTGATCGGGACGGTGCTGGCCTATTGGGCGATGTCGATGGTGAACAAGAGTATCTCGGCCCTGACGACCTCGCTCGGCACCACCGCAACACCGCTCGTCGGCATCGCCAGCGCCGCGATCCTGCTGGGCGAGCCGATCAACATGAGTCTTGTCGTCGCGGCGGCGCTGATCGTCACCGGGATCGGTCTCGCAACGCTCGGCGATCGCCTACTGCGTGGTCAGGCTATCGCGAAGGGCTGAACGCGCAGCATCCCGCGCAAGCCCGCCGTCGTGCCGAGCAGGATGCCGGCAAGTGCGACGAACGAGCCGAGCGCGAGCGTCGATACGCCAGTGAGCCCCTGCCCGATCGAACAGCCGAAGGCCATCACGCCGCCGATGCCCATCAGCGCGGCACCAGCCGCCGATCGCAGCATGTGGCGTGGCGATGAATAGCCTTCGAGATGGAAACGACCGGTCGCAAGCGCGGTGACCAGACTGCCAACGAAGACGCCGCCAACTGTCGCGATGCCGAAATTCAGCGTCAGGCCGGTCGAGAGCATGGCATATTGCAGGCTGTCTGCGATCGGCGCGATGAAGGTGAGCGAGGTCACTGGGACGGGGTTGAAGTCATCCGCGCCGAGATAGCCAGTGACGAGCCAGCCGCCGGCGACCAGGAGACCGACGATGACACCGGCCGCAATCTGGCCGGGCGAGCGCCGGAACGCCGGGTGCGCGAAAGCAAACAGGATCAGCACGACGACGATGACGGCAGCAGCCAGCGCGCGCGAAACCGCTTCAGCCGGCCCGAACGTCGCCAACAGCGACGGCAGCGAATTTATGTTGACCGTGGTTTGCGAGGCCTGGACCAGCGCGATGCGCGCCGGCGCGATCAGGCCTTTGAGCGTCATCTGCGCGGCGATGGCGAGCACGACCACCACGACGAAGGAGCGCAGATTGCCGCGACCGAGCAGCACCAGCGCGCGCGAACCGCAGCCGTTCGACAGCACCATGCCGTATCCGAACAGAAGCCCGCCGAGAAACAGCACCGGCACCGAAAAGGATTGTTGAAGGTAGATCGACTTGCCGAGATCGACCATGCCGTAGCCGGCGAGGAATTGGCTCGCTGCGACCGCAACCGCGATCGCCAACGCATAGGTGCGTACCAGCCGCCCGTCCCCCTTCGACAGCCAGCCGCGCATGCTGCTCATCAGGCAGAAGCCGCTGAGCAGGCCGACGGCGCCGTAAACCAGGCCAATGACGAGGCCGGCCAGGATGACGAGTTGGGTGGACGATTCCGTCATCAAGGCTTCAGGATCACGCGATCCCGCGACGAGCCGGCAACGGCGACATAGGCCTCCTTCGCGCGTTCGAGCGGATAGACGGCGTTCGCCTTGATCGGGAACGGTTTCAGGTGCCCGCTCGCGAAGCCCGGGCCGAGGTCACGCAGCACTGCGCCTGTCGCGATCGACGAGAGGCCTAGCGTGTCGATGCCGACATAGGTATGTTGCCCGCGATAGAATTCGAGGATGTTGAACTGCACGATGCGGTCGATCGCGGCGATCAGGATCTGGCGGCCGCGAAGCGCGAGCGACTTGTGCGCCGCCTGGAAATAGGGATCGCCGACCGTGTTGAAGACGATGTCGGCGCCTTTACCATCGGTCAACTCGCGCACGCGCGTGGCGACATCGGTCGCGGAAGCGTCGATCACCTCGATGGACGCGTTGGCATGGCCCTCATAAGGTTCCGCCTTGCGCACCACGCCGATGACGCGCGCGCCCTGCCAGGTCGCGATCTGCACCGCAGCTTGACCGACCTTGCCATTGACGCCGAACACGAGAACGCTCTCGCCGCTCTTCGGCACACCGGCGCGGCGAAACCCCTCCATCGCGGTGACAAAGGGCACGCCGATGCCGGCGGCCTCCTCCCAGGACACGGTCTTCGGCTTATCGACCACCGCGTCGGATTCAACGACGAGATGGCTGGCGTGAGTGCCGTCGCGACGGATGCCGAGATCGCCGGAGGAGCCGAACACCTCGCGTCCGATGGTACCGGCCGGCCCGTCGATCACGACGCCGGCGTAATCGCGACCCGGCGTGCGCGGAAACACGGCGTAGGGCATCAGCCCGGTTGCGGCCTTGACGTCGGAGGGATTGACGGCAGCGGCCCTGACCTCGATCAGAAGATCGCTAGGGCCGCGAGCGAGCGTCTGACGCTCAACCACCGGTGCAATCGCAGCCGCATTCTCGGCCTTGACATTGAGGCGCACGCAGCGCGCGTCGACGGCTTTGGGAACGGCTGTTGACATGGAAAGACCCGCGATTTCTCGCGGGCCTTGTCGCCTTTGGGGACGGTCGAGTCAATCCGTCAACTCAATCCTTCGGCCGCTTGTCGAAGAGCCGCTTGGCCTTGCCGAGCGAGCGTTCCAGCGTGGCCGGCGCAACCACGCTCACCCTGGAGCTGATGCCGATGGTGTTCTTGATGTGAGTCGATATCCGGCTCGCATGGTCGAGAAGGCCCCGGCCATCCCAACTCTCCGGCCGCGCCTCAGCAATGATGGTCAACTCGTCCATGCGTCCTTCGCGGGTCAGTTCCAGAATGAAATGGCCCCCGCACCAGTCGGTGGCGAGCAGAACCTCCTCGATCTGGGTCGGGAACAGGTTGACGCCGCGCAGGATGATCATGTCGTCTGAGCGCCCCGTCACCTTCTCCATCCGCCGCATGCCCGGCCGCGCCGTGCCCGGCAACAGGCGCGTGAGATCGCGGGTGCGATAGCGGATCACGGGAAAGGCTTCCTTGGTGAGCGAGGTAAAGACCAGTTCGCCCTTTTCCCTGTCGGGCAGCACCGCACCTGTATCGGGGTCGATCACTTCAGGATAGAAATGGTCTTCCCAGATGTGCAGTCCGTCCTTGCTCTCGATGCATTCCTGGGCGACGCCGGGGCCGATCACTTCGGAGAGGCCATAGATGTCGGTCGCGTCCATGTCGAAGGCGTCCTCGATCTCGCCGCGCATCGCATTGGTCCAGGGCTCGGCGCCGAAAATGCCGACCTTGAGCGAGCACTGGCGCGGATCGAGCTTCTGGCGCTTGAACTCGTCGAGGATCGCCAGCATGTAGCTCGGCGTCACGGTGATGATGTCGGGCTGGAAATCGTTGATGAGCTGCACCTGCCGCTCGGTCATGCCTCCTGAGATCGGCACCACCGTGCAGCCGAGCTTTTCGGCGCCATAGTGCACCCCTAACCCGCCCGTGAAGAGACCGTAGCCATAGGCATTGTGGATAATCATTCCGGTCCGTCCGCCGGCGGCGCGGATCGAGCGCGCCATCACGTCCGACCATGTGTCGATGTCGCGTTGCGTATAACCCACCACGATCGGCTTGCCCGTCGTGCCGGAGGACGCATGCACGCGCACCAGTTTTTCACGGGGCACGGCAAACATGTTGAAGGGATAGTTGTCGCGCAAATCCGTCTTCACGGTGAACGGAAATTTTGCAAGATCCGAGAGCTCTCGAAAGTCCGACGGGTGCACACCGGCCCCGTCAAAGGCCTTGCGATAATGAGCGACGTTGTCGTAGGCGTGCTTCAGCGACCAGGCCAGCCGCTGCACCTGCAGCGCTATGATCTCGTCGCGCGATGCGCGCTCGTGCGCATCCAGCTCGGCCTTATAGGTGTCGCCACCTTCCTTGAGCCTCGTCAGAGCCATCCTCGTTTCCCCGTATCATTGCTTTTCTTTATTGGTCCTGCGCCGGCAGCCAATTGCCGGAAATAACCCGCGAATGCCCGCGGAATTCGGCGATGACTGTATCGCCGGCAGTGACGCGCACGTCATAGATGCCGGAGCGGCCGCCACGCGTAACCTCCCGCGCCTTTGCGACGAGTCGATCGCCGAGCTTGCCGGGCTTGATGAAGGTGATCTGGCCCTGCGCCGCCACGACGCGGTCGTTATGCGAGTTGCACGCGAAAGCGAAGGCGGAATCGGCGAGCGTGAAGATGAAGCCGCCGTGAGCGATGCGCTGGCCGTTGACCATGTCCGGCCGTACGATCATAGCGAGCGTCGCATAGCCAGGGCCGATCTCGGCGATCTCCATGCCTAGTGCTTTGGAGGCATCGTCCTCCGCCCACATCGCATCGGCGCAGGCGCGGGCAACACCCTCGGGCGACAAGGCGGCCTTGACGTTCACGCGCTTCTCCCGTCCGATTGTTTGCACACGATGTTGTGCTGCCTGGCTCAAGCTGTCAAACGTGGTCGTAGTCGACCACGACCCGCTCCGACGATGGTTTCGCCTGACAGGTCAGGACAAAGCCGGCCTTCAGCTCCCAGGGTTCCAGCGAGTAGTTGATGTCCATCGGCGCCTCACCTTCCACCAGTTTGGCGCGGCAGGTCGAGCACATGCCGCCCTTGCAGGCGAACGGCAGATCGATTCCGGCGCGCAGTGCGGCATCGAGGATCGCCTCGTCCTCGGCGACCGGCACGTCGCGGCGCTTGCCGTCGATGATCAGCGACGCGATCGCTTTCGGCGGCGCGTCCGGCGCAACGATCTTCTTCGGCCGCGGCTTGCCACCGAATTCGGAGACAAACCGTTCGACGTGGATACGTTCTTCCGCGATGCCGAGATCTCGGCAGGTCGCCTCGATGTCCTCGCTCATGCCAGACGGACCGCAGATGAAGACGTGATCGACGCTTTCCGCCGGTACCAGCGAGCGCAGCAGCACCCTCACCTTGTCGCCGTCGAGCCGGCCGTGCAGGATCGGAATGTCCTGTTCCTCGCCGGAGATGACGTGGAAGATCGAGAGGCGGTCGATGAAACGGTCCTTGAGCTCTTCAAGCGCCTCGAGGAACATGATGTTGTCGGTCGTGCGATTGCCGTAGAACAGGAAGAAGTGGCTATCCGGTTCGCGCGCAAGCGTACCCTTGACGATCGACAGGATCGGCGTGATGCCGGAGCCCGCGGCAAAGCCGACATGGATGCGGCCGGCGCCGGCCGGCGGGATCACGCCGAAGCGTCCCGTGGGCGTCATCACGTCCAGCGCGTCGCCGCACTTCAGATCGTCCGCCGCCCAGCTCGAAAACGCGCCACCATCAACCTTCTTGACGGCGATGCGTATCTCGCCGTCGTCGGGGCCGGAGCAGATCGAATAGGAGCGGCGCACTTCCTCGCCATCGAGCATGGTGCGGAGTGTGAGGTATTGGCCGGGCGTGAAGGCGTAGTCGGTCGCTAGCTCGGTCGGGATGGCAAATGTCAGCGATATGGCGTCCGACGCCTCGCGGCGGAGGTCGTTGACGGCCAGGCGATGGAAGCGTGGTGCGGCTGCTGACATGATCAATGACACTTAAAATAATCGAAGGGTTCGCGGCAGGTCCTGCAGCGCCAGAGAGCCTTGCACGAGGTGGAGCCGAATTCGGACAACAACTCGGTATTCGCCGAGCCGCATTGCGGGCACGTAACAGCCTGCTCGCCGAACAGCGCGCGGCGTGAATTCGAAGCCTGCGGCGGCGCAATGCCGTAGGCGTGAAGCTTGCGGCGGCCCTCTTCGCTCATCCAGTCGGTGGTCCAGGCCGGCGACAGCACGGTGCGGACCTTTGGCGTGCGGAAACCTGCGCGCTCCAGCGCGACCTCGATTTCCAACGCGATCATGTTCATGGCCGGGCAGCCCGAATAGGTCGGGGTGATCGCGACCTCGACGTGATCGCCGTCGAGCACGACATCACGGAGCACGCCGAGATCGGCGATGGTCAAAACCGGGATTTCGGGATCGACCACGCTCGCCGCGGCATCCCAGGCCCGTTGGCGCAGTTCGCTATGGGGCTCCAGCACCGTCACCATGTCTGCCCCGGGAAAGTGCGCTGCATCGACTGCAGCTCGGACAGAAGATGGCCAAGATGCTCGCTGTGCCGCCCGGAACGACCGCCTTGCTGCATCCAGCCGGTCTGCGGCAACTCGAGCGTGGCTTCACTGACGACACCCGAGAGCGTCGTCAGCCAGCGACCGCGCAAGCTTCCGGGATCGACGGCGATATCGGCATGGATCAGGGGGCGCTCGCCTCCATCGACGGCAAACATCTCACCGGTGAAGGCCCAGAGATGATCGATCGCGGCCTGCGCGCGGGCGTGGCTCTCATCCGTACCATCGCCGAGCCGGATGATCCACTCCGAGGCATGGCGAAGGTGATAGGCGCTCTCCTTCTCCGACTTGGCGGCAATCGCAGCGAGCGTCGTATCGCGCGAGATCATCATGGCGCGCCAGTAGAGATCGGCGAAGGCGGAATAGAAGAACTGCCGCACCAGCGTCTGGGCAAAGTCGCCATTGGGCTGCTCGACCAGCAGCAGATTGCGGTACTGCCTGACGTCGCGCAGGTACGCGAACCTGTCCTCGTTGTTGTCCTTGCCTTCGGCTTTGGCTGCGTAGGTGTAGAGTTCGCGGGCTTGGCCGATGAGGTCGAGCGCGATGTTGGAGAGCGCCATGTCCTCTTCCAGCATTGGCGCATGTCCGCACCATTCCGACAGCCTGTGTCCAAGGATCAGTGCGTCGTCGGCGCGGCGCAATGCGTAGAGCACCAGCGGCGTCTCTGAGACCTGGATGTTCGCGGCGGGCATCACATGTGCCCCACTTCGTCTGGCACTTCGTAAAACGTCGGATGCCGGTAGATCTTCGATTCCGCCGGCTCGAACATCATGCCCTTGTCCGCGGGATCGCTTGCGGTGATCGCCGTCGACTGCACGACCCAGATCGAAAGACCCTCGCCGCGACGGGTGTAGATATCGCGGGCGGCCTGCAAGGCCATCGTGGCGTCGCTCGCATGCAGCGAGCCGACATGCTTGTGCGCGAGCCCGTTGCGGCTGCGAATGAAGACTTCCCACAGCGGCGTGTTCGGCGTGACCATCGCGATCTCCCTACTCTGCCGCTTGTGCAGTTCGACGCTGCGCGCGCTTTGCGGCATAGGCCTCGGCCGCCTCGCGTACCCAGGCGCCTTCGTCATGCGCTTTGCGGCGCGCAGCCATCCGGTCACGGTTGCACGGGCCGTTGCCGGCGAGCACCTGCTTGAACTCGGTCCAGTCGATCTCGCTGTAACGCCAGTGCCCGTCCGCATCCTGAATCATGCCGGGATCGGGAATGGTGAGGCCGAGATATTGCGCCTGCGGCACGGTGGCATCGACGAATTTCTGGCGCAGCTCGTCATTGGAGAAGCGCTTGATCTTCCATTTCGTCGAGGTGTCGCTGTGCTGGCTGGTGGCATCGGGCGGTCCGAACATCATCAGCACCGGCCACCACCACCTGTCCAAGGCATCCTGCGCCATCGCCTTCTGCTCGTCCGAGCCGCGGCACAGCGTCAGCATGATCTCATAGCCCTGGCGCTGGTGGAACGACTCCTCCTTGCAGACGCGGATCATCGCGCGCGCGTAGGGACCGTAGGAGCAGCGACACAGCGGGATCTGGTTCATGATCGCGGCGCCGTCGACCAGCCAGCCAACGGTGCCGATGTCGGCCCAGGTCAGCGTCGGGTAGTTGAAGATCGAGGAATATTTTGCCTTGCCCGCGAGCATGGCGTCGACCAGCTCTTCGCGCGAAGTGCCGAGCGTCTCGGCCGCGGCATAGAGATAAAGGCCGTGGCCGCACTCGTCCTGCACCTTGGCGAGCAGCGCGGCCTTGCGACGCAAGGACGGCGCACGCGTGATCCAGTTGCCTTCGGGCAGCATGCCGACGATTTCGGAATGAGCGTGCTGGGAAATCTGGCGGGTCAGCGTCTTGCGATAGGCCGCCGGCATCCAGTCGTTCGGCTCGATGCGCTCTTCGGCATCGATGCGCGCCTGGAAATGCGCAGCTTTGGCCGCGTCCTCAAGACCGCGATCATCGGTCTCGGTCGTGTTCAGCGCCTGGATATACATGCGCGTCCTCCCATTTTATTGAGAGAGAATATATAACAAGAATTATCTCATGCAAGATATTTCTGTAACATAATGATCAAGCCGCGAATCGCCTTTCCAGCAGCTTCCGCGCCGGCAGCAATGGCCCCTTCTCATTCGTTCCATGGCCATCAAGCCATTGTTCCGATGGAGCAAGCAGGGCGCGATAGATGTCGCCGCACAGCGCGCGGGCGGCCTTACCCGGCCAGTTCGCCGGAAGCAGGCTTTCGGGCAGCAGCGGATCGCGCAGCACCACGCGGCGGTAATGGTGGATCAGGAGGATGCGCGCCGTGAAGGCGTCGGCCTCGGACAGCTCCGTGCCGCGCGCGATCGCGGTGCGCAGCGGCTCGAAGGTCTTCATGAACTTGAGGTAGGCGTCGGCGGTGCGATCCAGCGGCCAGCTCGCACTGAGTAGCCGGCGACCGCTGTCATCCTCGGCCGAGACTTCCAGGCGGATGGCCCCCGCGGCCTCGTCCGGCACTGGCACGCCTGACGGGGCGACCCACACGCCCGGCAGCGGGCTGCCGAAGCCGGCATTGCGCAGCGCCTCGCGCGAGGCGTCGCGATCCTCGCCATTGCCGATCAGCAGCAGCTCGAAGCGGCCGGTCCAGTCGGACGGCGGCGGATCGTAGATATGGCGCGTCGCGGCCTCGAAGATCTGGCGGCCCTTGTCGGCTAAGCGGTAGAAACTATTGCGGCCGACCTTTTCGCGCGTCAGCCAGCCATCGGCGGCAAGCCGCGACATCGCGGTACGTACCACGCCGCTGTCGATGTCCAGGCTCTCGAAGAATTTCAGCAGCGTGCCGAGCCATACCGAACCGCCACGCGGCACGATGGCATCGCCGAACACGGTGATGACGATAGAGCCGGTGCGCGACGGCTCGCGCTTGAGCTGCTCGATGATGCGGGACAACGGATGCGCCATGCGCGAGGCATAGCGCGTTTGGTGCGGGCGCGACAATGGACGGGTGCGACGGTCTTCTCCCTCGCCCCGTTCTTACGAGGAGAGGGTCGGGGTGAAGAAAAGCCCTACCGATGAGGATCGGGATAGACCACGCTGCGCCAGCCGCTGCGGTCGAAGGGCCGCCACTGGCCTTCCTTCTGCGCGAGGCGGTCGGCGACGGCATAGACCGCAGCCGGGTGATGGCCCATGCCGCAATGGCTGCTCTCGATCTCGATGCTCTCGGTCTGCGCGCCCGACTTCTCCATGCAGCCCTGCCAGGCGCAGACACCGTCGGTGCGGCTGAAGATCGCCGTGGTCGGCACCGGCGGCGGGAAGGCGAGGTCGCCGCCGAACTGCGGATCGACCTCGTCGGACTTCCGCCCGCTCGCCCATTCATAGACGCGCCAGGCATTGGTCGAATGCGGATTGCCGGCGAAGGGGCTGCCGAGCGTGATCACCTGGCGCACGCGGTCGGGCATCATCTTGGCGAGCTGGCGCGCGTAGAGACCGCCGAGGCTCCAGCCGACCAGGCTGACCTTGCGGCCGTGCCCGTCGCTGAGCTCCTGAACCAGATCCACCATCGCGTTCTGCACACCCTCGCGCAGGCCATAGTTGCGGCCCTGGCGCCAGCCGCTCACCGCATAGCCCTTGCCGGACAGAAAGGTGCGCAGTGCACGCGTGGACCCGTCGGAGGCCACGAGGCCCGGCAGAACCAGCACCGGATGCCCATCGCCGCGCCGCGCAAGGCTGAGCAGCGGCAGCGCGCCGAGGAATGCGCCGAACTCGTGGATCGCGCGCCCTTCCAGGAACATCAGGGTGCGGGACGGCGAGCTCAGCGTCTGGGCAGTAGCGGTCATCAATGGTCCCCTTGGGAGATTGCTGAAAAGGCCACCGGGTTGTGTGCCGGCAAATGGGTATGGGATTCCAACACGCCGGCTTCTTGATCGTTCCGCAACGCAACATGAATCAGCTAGGCAGCGGGTTCCCGACATTCAAGCGGGTGAAACCCGAGGCCACAATAGGCCGGCGCGTTAATGCTGGCGTCCGTGACGCAAAAGTCACAACAATCGAAGCAGGAATTCTACGGAGTAAAGCGCAAGACCCGCGAGCCCGCCGATCAGCGAGCCGTTGAAGCGGATGTACTGCAGGTCGCGGCCAATGTTGATTTCGATCAGCGAAATCAGCTGCGCCATATCCCACGATTTGACCTGGTCGGAGATGAAGGTCGAAACGCCGCTCTTCTGATCCGCGACGAAACTGCGCAGCACCGCGACCAGACCCTTGTTGATCTCGCCGCGCAGCTCGGCATCGCCGGCAAGCGCTTCGCCCGCCGCAACACACATGCCGGCGAGATGATGCTGCAGCACCTGCGTCTCGCCGCTTGCACTACGTTCGATGAAGGACCGCGTGTTGGCCCAGACGGTGCGGGCGAGATCGGCAAGCTCGGGACGCGCGAGCAGATCGCGCTTCAAGCCGTCGATGCGGTCAATATAGGCCTGGTCGGTGCCGAGCCGGTCGACGAAGCTCAGCACCATGCGATCGAACTCGCCGCGGAAAGGATGTTTGGGATCGCTGCGCACTTCATTGAAGAAAGCGGTGGCGGAGGCCACGATCTTGTTCACCAGGAACTTGTCGGCGCGATAGAGCCTGAGCAAGGTCGGCAATTCCGCGCGCACCTTCTCGCGGATCATCGCCATCGTCTCGGTCTGGTTTAGCGTCTCGTGCATCACGCGCAGGAGATCGTCGAACAGGATCTGGTGCCGCCCTTCCGCGACGAAACCGCGCAACGTGCCGGCCGCGAGCGGCGCGAGGTCGATGGCCTGGAGCTGCGAGGACATGCGGCGGACGATAAAGGTCATCAGACCGGAGCTCTCGGTGGCGGAGACAGCCTCCGGCAGCAGGCGCAGCGCAAAGCGCGCGAGGTCATCGCTGCGCTTGCGATCGCGCAGCCAGTCGGCGACGAAGGAGCCGAAATCGATCTCCTTCAGCTTGGCCTCGACGGGAGCAGCCTCGAGGAAATGCACCTGGATGAATTCGCCGAGCTTGTCGGCGATACGGGCCTGGTTGCTCTGGATGATCGCGGTGTGCGGGATCGGCAGGCCGAGTGGACGCTTGAACAGCGCCACCACCGCATACCAGTCAGCGAGACCGCCGATGGTCGCGGCTTCCGCGAAGGCCGCGATGAATCCGAACACGGGATGCACGGGCAGCAGCCATTTCGCGACGACGAACAGAACAAGCGTCGAGCCCAGCACCAGCGTCGCCAGCGCTTTCACGCGGCGAAGCTCGGCTGCACGTTCGGCGTCGCCTGGGGTGTCGAAGGAGAAAGTTGCGGGTGGAGTCATGATTCACCAAGGTTACGTCATTCCGGGACGGTCCGCAGGACCGGACCCGGAATCTCGAGATTCCGGGTTCGCCCTTTGGGCGCCCCGGAATGACGACCGATGATGACGCGGCGCAAAAACAAGGCCCGCCGAAGCGGGCCTCAAATTCAGTTTCTCGTCTCAGGCAGATCAGGCGGTCTTGTTGTAGACCTTGGCGAAATTGTCCTGAGCGGACTTCGCACTGTTGGCGGCGAGCTTGCCGAAATAGTCGGTGGTCGCCTTGGCGCGCGAGACGAACGCTTCGCCGCGGGCGCGGAGCAGGCCGGACTGGATCTCGACGGCTTCGCTGAACGACTTGGCGGACGCGAGCTTGTCGATGCCCGCGAAGAACGCCTCGGCGTCCTCGTAGATCGCCTGCTGGATGTTGCGGCTGATCTTGCCGGCTTCGGTAACCGACTCGGTCACCGCGTTTTCGACGGCGGCGGTCACGCGCTCGGAGCCAGCGAACACCTCGGCAGTACGATCCTTGGCGGTGTTGGCGGACTTCTTGACGAACTCGCGGGCGGCCTCGGGAACTTCCAGGTTCTGGATGTTCTTGAACGCGTCCTTGAAGCCTTCGAAAGCGGTATTGGTTTCGGTGGTCATTGGGGTCTCTCCATCCTCATTGAGTTGAGCTATGGCTCACCCCGTCCGGTTTTGGCCCGGGGCACGGCTTATATGGCATAGTTAATTGTGCGATGCAATATTCATATTGCAGTGCGATATCACGAAACCGTGAATAGCCTTAATGAGAGGCAATCTGGCGCCTCCCTGACCATCCGGGTTCCCGGACACCCGTCCGGCGGTTCTCAGTGCTGGACGGCACCCGGCAGCCCATAGGCCTCCATCTGGGCCTGGACCTGCGCGATGTTATGACCGAGCACGACGATGTCGTGGGTCTTGCCATCGACGTCCCGGACGTGGTCGCGCAGCAGCGCCTCGGCCTTGAAGCCGAGGCTCTCGAACAGCGTGATCGCCGCCTGCTGATCGACCGTCATCTGGACCGAGAGCTTCTCGAGGCCGGCGCCGAGCGCGAGTGCGAAGGTCTCCTGTGAAAGCGTCCGTCCCACCCCCTTTCCGCGCACGTCGAGCGAAACCACCATCCGGATCTCGCCGACATGGGGCGACCAGGAGTGCGGATCGCGCACCAGCGTGCCGCAGCCGACGACCGTGCCGCCCCTGACCGCGAGCAGGCTCGTGATCGCGCCGCGCTCGATCTCCTTGACCCATGCGGAGAGCACCTTCGGCTCACTGATATTGCGCGGCAGGAATAACAGGTCGTGGGTCGGCAGGCCCTTGCCGAAGGCGAGCACCGCGGCTTCGTCCGCCGGCGACATCAGGCGGATCTCGATATCGCCCGCGTCCGTCTTGACGTGACGCGGATAGGAACGCTGCTCACTCATGTCGATCTCTTCCCCAGCCAGGAATCCAGTTTCGGCCATAGCCGCTTCACCGCATTGGCGCCGGCGACGAGCGAGACGTGACCGCCCTTCAGCATCACCTCCTCCTTTTCCTGCGATCCGATCTTGGCGATCAGGTGCTTTGCCGCCTCATACGGCACGATGTGGTCGTGTTCGGCGACCGCATGCAGGAACGGCACCTTGATGTCCTCGAGCTTCGCAGCACGGCCGCCGACCGACATGGTGTCGTTGAACAGCTTGTTGTCCCACATCAGGTCCTTGGTGATGGTGCGGAAATATTCGCCGGCCAGCGGCAGCGTGTCGGTCGCCCAGCGGTCGAACATCCGGTAGGATTTGACGAACTCGTCGTTCCAGATGTTTTCCCAGAGCTGAATCTGGCTGACGGTGCGCGAGGCCGGGCGCAGCATCTCGAACGACGACAGGATCATCTCGGGCGGCACGTTGCCGACGCTGTCGACGAGGCGATCGACGTCGAAATAGCGACGGTCGGAGAAGTTCGAGAACAGCTTCATCTCGCGAAAGTCGATCGGCGTGGTGAAGCAGATCAGATTCTTCATGGGCCCGTCTCTGTGGATCGAGCCGTAGAGCAGCGACAGCACGCCGCCGAAGCAATAGCCGATGACGGAGACGTCCTGTTCGCCGGAATCCTGCTGCACGCGGCGGATGCAGTCCGGGATGAAGTCGAGGACATAGTCCTCCATGCGGAGGCTCTTCTCCTCCGGCCGTGGCGCGCTCCAGTCGAGCATGTAGACGTCGTAGCCGCGCTTCAAGAGGAACTCGATGAAGCTCTGGCCGGGCACGAGGTCGAGAATGTAACCGCGATTGGTGGTCGCCATCACGATCAAGATCGGAATTCGATAGATCTCGTCGGACATCGGCCGATAATGGTAGAGGCTCATCGTGCCGCGCGAATGCAGCACGTCCTTAGGCGTCGAGCCCAGCGTGGGACCGGACGTCGAGAAATATTCGACGCCCTTGATGCTGCGCTGGATGGCGCGCTGCACCTCGGACTGGATGCGCTCCGGGATCCCTGCGAAATCTAATCCGGCGGGTGCATTCATGCCTGCTCTCCGCCTTCAGATGGCGGCCGCTTGGTGCGCGGCGGGCGCAATGCGGTGTCGGGGCCCTGAGAAATGCCGGAACTTGCCGCCATCTGGCTCAGCATCGATTTGATCTCACCGATCTGTCCTTCGATGGATTGTAACCGTTCCGCAAGGCCGGTGACCTGGTCCCGACTCGGCAGATTCATGGAGACCAGATATTTCTCCATGAGCTCGCCGAGCTGCTTCTGAGCACCTGCAGCAACGCCGCCGGCCCGGTTCACGGCTTGCGAAAACTCGGGCGACGACATGGCCTGGTTGGCGAAGGAGTTGAACCCCTTTTCCATCTCGCCAACCATCTTTTGCCACACGGCAATGGGGTCGTTGCTCTTGTCGGTCATCGGCGTCCTCCTGAAATCGAGAGCTTCGATGCCCTTCCCTTTTTCGCCATACCACACCGTTGCGCGGTGCCGGTCAACCGGCAAGCAGCGGGTTCGGTGTCGCGAACGCGGCTTCATTGCGAGGGGAAACCGTGCGATACAGCATCAATCAAAAGCCGAGGGAACGCACCCGTGAATGCCTATCAGCCGCCGCAAACCGTCCGCGCCAACGGCATCGACATCTGTTATGAGATTTTCGGCAACGACAATGCCGAGCCGCTGCTGCTGATCATGGGGTTGGGCGCCCAGATGATCCACTGGGATGATGCGTTCTGCGAGCAGCTCGCCGCGCACGGCTTTCGCGTCATCCGGTTCGACAATCGCGACATCGGCAAGTCGAGCCATCTCACAGGCGGCAAGCGTCTGACGCCGCTCGAGCTGTTGAAGCTCCGCTTCCTCAGGATTCCCGTGGCCGCAACCTACAAGCTGATCGACATGGCGAAAGACACTGTCGGGCTGATGGATGCGCTCGGCATCAAGTCGGCGCATCTGGTCGGGGCGTCCATGGGCGGCATGATCGCGCAGGAAGTGACGCTGTCGTTTCCCGAGCGCGTGCGCTCGCTGACCTCGATCATGTCGACGACGGGCAATCCGCGCATACCGCCGCCGACACGTGAGGCCGCCGCGATATTGATGGCGCCGCCGCCGCGCAGCAAGGAGGAGTTCATCGTCCGCTACGGCCAGACCTGGAACGTGTTGCGGGCCGGGTCCTTTCCGGAGGAAGAGGCGCTCGATCCCGGTCGGGCCGAGCGCGTGTTCGCGCGCGGGCTCAATCCGGCCGGCGTCGGCCGGCAGCTCCGCGCGGTGCTCGCCTCAGGCAGCCGCAAGGAGCGACTGCATGGCGTCAAGACGCCGACACTCGTCATCCATGGCACCGTCGATCCGCTGGTCCGTCCCGAGGGCGGCAGGGATACGGCAGAGTCAATTCCGGGCGCCAAGCTGCTGATGATCGACGGCATGGGCCATGCGCTGCCGATGCGCTTCTGGCCGGAGATCATCGGCGCCATCGCCAAGCATGCAAATGGAGCGGCAGCGCAGGCGGCCTAGACCGGCGCACAAGGTCTCCTCGCGGTGACCATGTGAGCTGCCGGTTACTCTCTTAACGCGAGCCGGTGCGAAAGCTATACAGGTCTTCCTTCAACGGGCAGGAAGAGGCTGCAGCCTCTCGGAGTTCACATGCATCACATCGTCCGGTCAGCCGCGACCGTCGCTGCTTCAGTCATCACGCTGTCCCTCGCCAGCGGCGCCGCGATGGCGGGTAGCGCGCAAGAAGAAGCCAACCGCAAAACTGTCCTTGCCTTCTACGAAAAGGGGCTCAACCAAAAGGATGCCGATGCAGCCCTCGCCTATGTCGGCGACCGTTATGTCCAGCACAATCCAAACGCGGCCGATGGTCCGGACGGTTTCCGAAAGTTCATCGGCTTCCTCCGCGAGAAATTCCCGAACTCACACAGCGAGATCAAGCGCAGCTTCGTGGATGGCGACTACGTCATCCTGCACGTTCACGCGGTTCGCGAGCCCGGCAGCAGGGGCAACGCGATCCTCGACATCTTCAAGCTGGAGAACGGCAAAGTCGTCGAACACTGGGACGTCGTTCAGGCCATCCCCGAAACTCCCGCGAACAACAACACGATGTTCTGACGGATTGAACCGGCTGCTGCACGGACGGCCTAGCTCTTCCTGGCCATCCAGATCACGTGACGCGCGCCACCGCCTCTTCCGGTGGCGCGAATGTTGACTTCGTTGACGTCGAAGCCAGCACTCCCGAGCCGCTTGGTGAAGGCCGGGTTGGGTCCCGAGGACCAGACCGCGAGCACGCCTCCCGGCCGCAGCGCCGTCTTCGCAGCCTTCAATCCGCTCGCATTGTAGAGCGCATCATTGCCCTTCCGGGTCAGCCCTTCCGGTCCGTTGTCGACGTCGAGGAGAATGGCGTCGAAGGCCGACCGCTGCGTGCGGATGATTTCGCCGACGTCGGTTTCCTGGATGCTCACCCTGACATCATCAAGGCTGTCGCCGAACACCTGCGCCATCGGGCCCCGCGCCCAGGCGACCACCGCCGGCACGAGCTCGCAGACCACGATCTTCGCCTTGCTTCCGAGCACGGTCAGCGCCGCACGCAGCGTAAAACCCATGCCCAGGCCGCCGATGAGGACGACAGGTTTTGCGACCGCCTCGATCTGCTTCGCTGCGAGCGTGGCGAGCGCAGCCTCCGAGCCCGACAGGCGGTTGTTCATCAGCTCGTTGGTGCCGAGCTTGATGGAAAACTCCTTGCCTCGCCGCATCAGGCGAAGCTCTTCATCGGAGCCGGGGATTTTGGCGGTATCGATCTTTTCCCAGGGAATCATGCAAGAGCTTTAGCATGTCCCGGCCGCCGGCCTACCCTCCCGCCCACACGTCCAGCACATACCGGTTCTTCGCGCCCATCTCCTCGATCCAGCGGGCAGCCGTGGCGGCATCGCTGCCGCTCTTCTCGCGATGGATCGCGACCAGCGCCGCCTTCACGTCGGGCTCCATCTTGCTGCCGTCGCCACAGACATAGACGATCGCGCCCCGCTCGATCAGCGGCCAGACCTTGTCCTTGTGCGCGGTGAGGACGTGCTGCACATAGGTCTTCGGGCCCTCCGCGCGCGAGAATGCCGTGAACAGCTCGGTGATGCCGCTCGCCGCCAGCGCCTTCAGCTCGTCCACGTAGAGAAAATCCTGGTCGGGATGCCGGCAGCCGAAAAACAGCATGGCCGGACCGAGCGCGGCGCCCTTCGCCTTGCGCGCGGCGCGCTCCTGGAGGAAGCCGCGGAACGGCGCCACTCCCGTGCCCGGGCCGATCATGACGATCGGCACGGATGGATCGTCCGGGAGCCGGAAGCCGGCCTTGGTCTCACGCACGGTTGCGTGGATCACGTCCCCCGCGCGCCGATTGGCGAGATAGTTCGAGCAGATACCCTTGTAGGTGCCGCGGCCGGAGGCGGCCGGTCCTTCAACCACGCTGACCGTCACGCTGCAACGAACCGGCTCGACCGACGGCGAAGACGAGATCGAATAATAACGCGGCGCCAGCAGCGAGAGCATTTCCAGATAGACGTGGAACGGCAATTCGCAGGCCGGATATTCGAGCAGCAGATCGAACACCGATTTCCGCCTGGCCAGAATCTCGCTGCGATAGCGCTCGAGTGTTTCAGGCTCCTCGCCAAGGAAGGCCAGCAGCTTCGGCTTGGTCACCGGGCAGCGGGTGTGCTCGGCCATGATCTGGATCTGCTTCCGCGTCGCCACTTGCTGGAGCTCGACGAACTCGCTGAGCAGGCGGCCGACCGATACGGCATCGCCCACGGGCAATTGCGCGCGGCGGCCTTCGGCGACCTGAAGCCTAATCTGGTCGGCCGGCAGGAAGCCGAAGCGACGGGCAACCGAATCCACCAGCGTCGGATCGTTGCGCGGAACCACGCTCAGATGATCACCGACGCGATAAGTGACATCGGACGGCAGCTGCACCTCGATGTGGCGTGTCGAACGCTCGGACGGATTGGAACCGGCCTTGTTCTGAAGCTCGTCATTGACCAGCACCTTCATTGCCACCGCCCCGCCCTGGGCAACGATGGTGTTGACGGCGGTTACCGCGACCGGCTCGATCGCGTAAAGCGGATCGTCCTCCGCGGTACGGGTGAAATTCCAGTCGATTCCGAATTCCTTGGTCGCGACCTGGGCGGCCGCCGGGAACCATTTCTGAAACTGGCCGTCGAGATCGCTGCGCGCATCGCCCTCGCCGCGCGGATAGACCGCGCGCGCACCGTGCGCCGATAACAGTTCATCGATGAAGCGCGGCACCGATTGATACGTCGCGGCCCAGTCGCTGTTGCCGCAACCGAACACAGCGTAGCGCACGTTGGCGAACGTATCCTTCGGCAGCTCGTCGCCGAGCCATTTGACAAATTGCGTCGCGTTGTCAGGCGGCGCGCCGTTATAGGAGGCGCAGATGATCAGCACGCCGCCCTCCCGCGGCAGCTTGCCGACGTAATCGTCGAGCGGCCCCAGATGCACGGCAAAGCCGTTGATTTCGGCAAGATCGGCCATCCGCGTCGCCAGCTCCTCGGCGGTGCCGAGATTGGAACCGTAAAGCACCAGCAATGGCGTATTGTGGCCGGGACGCGCGGCGGGCTGGCGCGGCGCCTTCGGCGCCGACGACACCGCTACAGGTCCGCCATAGGCACCGCGCTCGCGATCGGCGCGCGGACGGACCTTGATCTTGAAGCCTTCCGGCTTCATCGTCAGCGTTTCCTTCAGATGCATCTGGTAACGCTGGTGGTCGATCAGCTTGAAGCGCTGGAGGATCATGCCGAGTGCGAGCGCAGCCTCGTGCATGGCGAAGCCGCGGCCGATGCAGGCGCGCTGGCCGTTGCCGAACGGCTTCCAGGCATTGATCGGCCGTTTGGCTTCCGCCTCCCGGCTGAAATTCTCCGGATCGAACGCGTCCGGGTTCGGACCCCAGACCGAGGGATCGCGATGCAGCGCGGTCACCAGGATGGTGGTGAACGTGCCCTTCCTGAGTTTGTACTTGCCGCCGCCGATGGTCTCATCGTTCAGCGGCGAGATGCCATAGGCCGGCGCCGGCGGCCATAGCCGCAGCGCCTCCTTCAAGATCTGCGTGATGTAGGTGAGCTGCGTGACCTGTTGATAGGTCGGACGCACGTCGACATTGGGACCGAGGACGCGATCGACCTCGTCATAGGCTTTCTTGAGAATGTCGGGGTGCTTGAGCAGCGCATAGAGCGTGCAGGACAACAGGCCGCTGGTGGTCTCGTGGCCGGCGATCAGGAACGTATTGATCTGATAGCGGATGTTGACGTCGTCGAGCTGCTCGCCGGTCGAGCGATCGACGCCCGTCATCATCGCCGCAAGCATATCCTTCTTGTCGTCGGTCGCGTCGCCTCCCTTGCGGCGCTCCGCAATGATCTCGTCGACCATCTTGTTCATGAAGTCGACGTCTTCAGCCATGGTCTTGCGCCGCTTCTGCATCCAGAGCTGCTCGAACGGCAAGCCGCGCGTCATCATGATGGTTTCGAGCGAGCGCACCAGCGACTCGACGAAAGGATGGTAGTCGCGCCGGTAGAACGAATTGAAGCGGTAGTCGAAGCCGCACAGTCCGATTGTATCCAGCGTCAGCGCCGTCATGTCGTGGACGACGTCGATCTCGTCGTCGGCGTTGAGCCGTTCCCATTTGCCGACGAGTTGCTCGGCGATGTCGACCATGCTCGGGTGATAGGACTGCATGGCGCGGTTGCCGAAGGGCTGGAGCAGGATGTTGTGCGCCTTGCTCCAGTTTGGCTCCCTGGTATCCGCCGTGAACAGGCCGTCGCCGCCGACCGCGCGCACCCGCCGCAGCGCGCCGCGCACCGTCTTGTCGAAACGCTTCTCGTCCGACAACTCGTCGACGAGGTCGTGGCCTGAGACGACCACGATCGGCGAACCCATCATGTCGAGCCAGAAGATCGGTCCCAGCTCCTTGGCGAGCCGGGTCAGATGCTGCACCGGTGCGGCCGAATCCAGCGACAGCATGTTGCCGACCACCGGCTTGGTCGGCGGCTGCGGGATCGGATCCAGTCGATTCTTGGATGACATCGAAATGTAGTCCCCCTGCTTCAATGCCGTCATTGCGAGCGAAGCGAAGCAATCCAGAAATATGTCCGCGGAGGCAGCCTGGATTGCTTCGTCGCTTCGCTCCTCGCAATGACGAGTTCGCAATGATCAGCTAGCCAAACCGCCTTCTACGCCATTCGATCAGCTTCGCGCTGACCTCCTCCGGCTTCTCCTGCTGCGTCCAATGGCCGCTGTCCTTCACCAGATATTTCTCCAGGTCAGATACCAGCGTCTCCATGCCGTCGGCCGCCGACGGCGGCAGCACGGCATCGTTCTCGGCCATGATCATCAATGACGGCACGCGCACGTGATGGTCCAAGCCTTTCGCGCGCTCCCAATTGCGGGTGAAGTTGCGATACCAGTTGATGCCGCCGGTGAAGCCGGTTTTCGTGAACGTATCGACGAACACCTTCTTCTCGTCAGCCGACAGGATCGGTGCACGCGGATCGTGCTTTGCATCATAGGCCGCGATCATCTGCGGGAACGCCAGATTGGTCTTTGACGAGGCGCCGACACCAGCGATCGGCGGCTCCTCCGGTTTCGCCGCCGGCCGCGCCAGCGGCTTGCGCATGAACGCGTCGAACGTCTGCTCGACGCGGCTGCCGAAGATCCTGTCCGGCTCACGCGCGGGATCCTGGAATTGGACGATATACATCTGATCGCCGAAGCGTTGGCGGAACAGCGCGATCGGATCGATCGGCGCGCGGTCCCAATGCGGCGTGTTGACGCCGACCACACCGGCGACGCGCGAAGGATGCCGTAGCGGCATCTGCCAGACGACGAATCCGCCCCAGTCGTGGCCGACGAAGATCGCCTTGTCGACCCCGAGATGATCGAGTAGCCCGACCAGATCGCCGGTCAAATGCTCCATGTCGTAGTCCTCGACCGGCTCGGGCCGGTCGCTCGCGCCATAGCCGCGCTGGTCCGGCGCGATCACGCGGATGCCGGCCTCGCTCAGCGCCTTGATCTGGTGGCGCCAGGAAAATGCGAGTTCAGGCCAGCCATGGCACAGCACGATCGGCGGCTTGTCATCGGCCGGGCCGGCCTCGTAGTAGCCCATGCGTATTCCGTTCGTCTGCGCGAACTTGAGCGGCGGCATTTCAATCATCGACACATTCCTACTCCGCGGCGCCCCTGATGTCGGCCGACGGCGGCGCATAGGCCGCCTCCAGCGCGGCGAATTCTTCCGGCAGCATGTCGCACATCACCTGTACGTGCGGAATGATGTTGGCGCCCACAATGAAGCCGAAATCGAGCTGGTCGCGATAGCTCTGCACGGTGATGTTGAGCGCCTGCCCGTGCGTCGAGATCGACACCGGGAAGATGTGCAACAGCTCCGCTCCCGCGGCGTAGAGCGTCTGCCGCGGCCCCGGCACGTTGGACACCGTGATGTTCGCAGCCGGCGGCAGCACATTCGACAAATCAGAGCGGCTGTAGAGCAGCGCCATGATCTGCACGACAATCGGCGTGCCCAGCATCGAGATATTGGATATCTGCGGCATCAGTGCCCGCAGCGGATGCGACATTTCCTTGGACTTGGTCGATTGCGCGATAATGGCTTCCAGGCGTGCCTTGGGATCGTCGATGTTGGTTGCGATCGAACAGATCATGCCGAACACCTGGTTGTTGGCCTCGGTGTTGCCCTCCTCGCGCAGCGAGATCGGCACGGCAGCGGTCAACGACTTCGCCGGCAGCGTTCCGTGTTGTTGGAGGTAGCGCCGGACCACGCCGGAGGCAAGCGCCAGCACGACGTCGTTGAGCTTGCCGCCGGCCTGCTTGGCCAGCGCCTTGGATCGCGACAGCGAGATCGAGACGCCGGCGAAGCTGCGCTCGGACGAGATCGATTTGTTGAGCATGGTCGGCGGCGACACCATGCTGGCGAGGCTCTCGCGCGATTTGGGATCGGATATCTTGCCGAGCACGTCCGAGACGCTCTTGACCATGGTGGGGATGTTGCCGGCAAAGCGTACCGCACTCTCGATCTGGTACATCGCATTGTCGAACAGGATCGAACCGATGTCGCTCTTGCCGGTGCGCGGCAGTTGCAGGTTCTTCGCGGCCGCCGATGCATCGAGCGGCTGGGTGAAGAGCTGCTGGTAGGAATCGACCAGGTTCGCTGCGATGTCGCGCGGCTCCTGCCCGGGCTTCGCTCCCGCGGTCGGCGGATCGACCTTCCGCGGGATCGGCGAGATATCGTAGATCATGTTGGTCAGCGCCGCACCGGCGCCGCCATCGATGGCGGCGTGATGCATCTTCGAATAGAGTCCGATCTCGTTGTCCTTCATGCCTTCGAACACGTAGAACTCCCAGAGCGGGCGGGCTCGGTTCAAGAGCTTGGCGTGCATCCAGCCTACGATGCGTTCGAGCGTGGCGCGGTCGCGCGGCTGCGGCAGGCTGGCGCGAAAGATGTGACGGTCGATGTCGAACTGATCGTCCTCGACCCAGGAGGGATGATCGATGTCGAGCGGCGCCTTCTCCAGCCGCGCCTTGAGGATCGGCGCGATGTGCAGGCGCGAGACGATCATCGCCTTGAAATCTTCGAAGAAGTCGCCCTTGTAGTCGTCCGGCAGGCGAAAGATCGCCATGCTCCCGACATGCATCGGCATTTCCGGCGTTTCCAGATAGAGAAACGACGCGTCCAGCGACGACAGCTTTTTACCGTCAGCCATAGTTCCCTCCCGAGTATTTGACGGGCGCCTTAGGCGGCGCTTCTCGTCAGGCCGATACTGCCTGTTCCGGCGGGGCATATGCAATGGCAAACGGCCCTGCCCGGTCAAATGGCCAGAACTCCCCCTCCGGTTGCGCAAGGCGGTCTGCCACGGCCCACAGCGCTGCGGGATTCACCCCAAGCCCGATATGGCTCGCCAGGTGCACCTCGATGTTCTCGGCACGGTCGGAGGGACGCAGCAGGCAGGTCCGCCAGTTCACGATGCCGTCCGCGCGCGAATAGATCGACGTCGCCGGCACCGGAAGATCGCCGGCGATCGCCGCGCGCAGCTCGGCAAAATCCTCGACACGCTCGCCGGACATCATCTCGTAGAGCCGCGTCGCATTGGTCGCCCGCACGTCATTTGCAAAAGGGCTGCCGAGCGTGATGACGGTGCGGACCATGTCGGGTGCCTGGAGCGCGAGATCGCGCGCATAGACGCCGCCGAGACTCCATCCGACCAGGCTGACTTTGCGTCCGCTCGCAGCATGGATTTCGGCGAGACGGGCGCGCAACGAATCCCGCATCCGTCCGAACCCGCCGAAATTACGGCCCATCCGCCAGGCATGTGCCTCATAGCCGAGCTCGCTGAGATAGCGCCGCATCGGCGCCATCGAGAGGTCGCTGGCGAGGAAGCCAGGCAGCGCCAGCACCGGATGGCCATCGCCTTTGGGCGCCCGCATCAGGACCGGCGACAGCAGCAGGCTGGCGTTGAGTTCGAGCAACCCACGGGATTCGGCAAGCAGCAAAGCAAGGCCCGGCGGACGAAGCCGGCCTGGGGTCTGCGGCCCGTCCGGACCGGGCGGCATTATCTCTTCTTGTCGCCGCTGCGGGTGCCGCCGAGCCCGGCCATGGTGACGAACATGTCCTGAAACCGCTCGGCAAGCTTTGGATCGAAGGTGAACCAGCTCTGGATCAGCGATTCCGGCGAGACCTTGTCGATGTTGCTCAAGACCTGCTGCTGCAGCTTGTCCATCACCGCTGTCTGCATCGGTGCCAGATCGGGCAATCCGATGAACTGACGGGCTTCGAGGGGGGTGCAGTCGATTTCGATATTAACTTTCATGTCCCCTCCAGATGAGATTCGAGCGGCCTGCCGCAGTATCGCCGCGAGACGGTGTGCAACGCAAGCGACCTGAGGCCGGCGGCAGCCTCCGGCTTCCTCGATCGGCGGATATGGTCAATCAAAATTGCCTGCCCGCGCCCATCCATCCCTCAATGCCGGTCACCATTGCTGCACAGCGGTGCAACTTGGCGCGTTCCTTGCTGGAATGGCGCTTGCACGGGTCGAGAAGTCTGGGCAACATGGATTGGGACGCCCGCCGAACAATCAAAAATCACGGCGCGGCAGAGTTGAGAGGGTCAAGAATGTCAGTCGGTCGAACTCTGTTTGCGGCGACGCTCGCCGGTATGCTTGCGTTGACGATGTCGCCGGCGTCGAGCCAGACGCTGCGCTATGCCAACCAGGGCGACCTGAAGTCGCTTGATCCCTACTCCCTGAACGAGTCCACCACCCACGCCCATCTCGGTCACGTCTATCAGGGCCTCACCGCCCGCGACAAGGACCTCAAGATCATTCCGGCGCTGGCGGAGAGCTGGGAAACTCCGGAACCGACCCGCTGGCGCTTCCATTTGCGCAAGGGCGTAAAATTCCACAACGGCGACCCCTTCACCGCCGACGACGTGCTGTTCTCCGCCGATCGCGTTCGAAACAAAAACTCGAACATGCAGACCCGCTTGGCGCCCAACGTCAAGGTCGTCAAGGTCGACGACTACACGGTCGATTTCGTGCTGCCTTCGCCCAATCCCATCCTGCATTCGGCATGGGACGTCTGGTACATCATGGACAAGAAGTGGGCTGAGGAGAACAAGGCGGTCGAACCGACCCCGGTGTCCGCGACCTCGCCGAGCTACGCCTCACTGCACGAGAACGGTACCGGTCCCTTCATCATCGAGAGCCATCAGCCCGGCGTGAAGACCGTGTTCAAGGCCAACCCCAATTATTGGGGCAAGATGGAAGGCAACCTGAAGGAGATCATCTTCACCCCGATCGCCTCCGACGCAACCCGAGTCGCTGCGCTGCTTTCGGGCGAGGTCGATGTCATCGAGCCGGTGCCGATCCAGGACATTTCCCGCGTCGATGCGAGCCCGAATGCCCAGGTGCTGAAGGCGCCGGAGCTTCGCACCATCTTCATCGGATTCGACACGGTTCGCGACGAGTTGCTCTATTCCAACATCAAGGGCAAGAACCCGTTCAAGGACGTCAAGGTGCGGGAGGCGTTCTACAAGGCGATCGATATCGAGCTGATCAAGACGCGCGTGATGCGGGGACTGTCGACACCGTCGGCACTGATGATCGCGCCGGAGCTGTTCGCACTGTCCAAGGAGTTCACGCGTCCCAAATTCGATCCTGACGGCGCCAAGAAGCTCCTGACCGAGGCCGGCTACCCCGACGGCTTCGAGGTCACCATGGATTGCCCGAACGACCGCTACGTCAATGACGCCGCGATTTGCCAGGCTGTGGTCGGCATGCTTGCGCGCATCGGCGTCAAGATCAACCTCCTGGCACAACCCAAGGCGCAGTACTTCGCCAAGGTTCTGAAGCAGGGTGGCTACCAGACCTCTTTCTTTATGCTGGGCTGGACGCCGAGCACGATGGACTCCCACAATGTGCTGAACGACATCATGGGGTGCCGTGACGACGCGAAATCCTCGCGGGGCGAAGCCAATCTTGGCGGCTATTGCAACAAGGAATTCGACGCCATCACCGACAAGGTGCTGGTCGAAACCGACACCGCCAAACGCAATCAGCTGATCAAGCAGGCGTATGAGATCAGCATCAAGGACTGGGCCTATATTCCGCTGCACCAGCAGGCGCTGGCCTGGGGCGTATCGAAAAAGGTCAACCTGCCGCAGCGCGCCGACAATCTGGTCATGTTCCACTGGGCGACCAAGAAGGAATAGCGTCAGTCGAATACGAGGTCCCGGCAGCGTCAGGCTTCCGGGACCTTTCCTTTTCCGGCTGACAAAGACGTCGGCCGGACGCACACTCAAGGAAAGTGGAAGGCATGCTCGCTTTCACTCTTCGCCGGGCCGTTCAGGCCATCGGCGTCATGTTCGCCGTCGGCATCATCGCGTTCTCGATGTTCCGCTTCGCCGGCGACCCCATCAATCAGATCGTCTCGCTCGATACGCCGGCGGCCGAACGCGCAGCCGTGCGCAAGTCGCTGGGCCTCGATGATCCCGTGCCGGTGCAGTTCGTGCGCTATTTCGCCGATGCAGCGCAATTCAAGTTCGGCGTCTCCTATCAGTTCCGGCAGCCGGTCTCGACGCTGTTGATGGAGCGTATGCCTGCGACGCTGGAACTCGCGATCTGCGCGACCGTCTTTGCAATGGTGTCGGGCATCCTGATGGGCGTCTATTCGGCGCTCAGGCGCGACACCCTGCTCGCCAAATTATTCCAGGCGGTTTCGCTGATCGGCATCTCGCTGCCGACTTTCCTGATCGGCATCCTTCTGATCTATCTGTTCGCGGTGACGTTGGGCTGGTTGCCGTCGTTCGGCCGCGGCGAGGTCGTCAAGCTCGGCTGGTGGACCACGGGCCTGCTCACATTGTCGGGCCTGAAGGCGCTGATCATGCCCTCGATCACGCTCGGGCTGTTCCAGATGACGCTGATCATGCGGCTGGTGCGCGCGGAGATGCTGGAAGTGCTTCGGACCGATTATATCCGCTTTGCCCGCGCCCGCGGGCTGACGACCCGTGCCATCCACTTCGGGCACGCGCTGAAGAACACGCTGATTCCCGTGATCACGGTGGCGGGCCTGCAGTTTGGCTCGGTTATTGCATTTTCGATCATCACCGAAACTGTGTTCCAATGGCCCGGCATGGGACTTCTGTTCGTGCAGGCCGTGCAAAACGTCGATATCCCGATTATGGCCGCCTACCTGCTGATGGTCTCGCTGATTTTCGTCACCATCAATCTGGTGGTGGACATTCTCTACACCGTCGTCGATCCGCGCCTGCGCGCGACCGTCGGCCGCGCCACATAAGGCAGCCTGCATGTCCGAAGTGGTCGCCTCCAATCCCGACAAGCCGAGCACGCTGCCGACGCATGCCGCCCGTAGCTGGTTCAGCCGCGCACTCGACAGCGACATCTTGTATTCGTTTCGCCGATCCAAGCTGACCATGGTGGCGGCAGCCATTACCGTGCTGTTCTTCCTGCTCGCGATCTTTGCCTCCGCGCTCGCGGTCCAGGACCCGTTCGATCCGGCTCAGCTCCAACTGATGAATTCCCGGATTTCACCGCTCTGGACCGCCGAGGGGCAGAGCCCGTTCCTGCTCGGCACCGACGAGCAGGGCCGCGACGTGTTCTCCGCCATTCTCTACGGGTTGCGGATCTCGCTCGCGGTCGGTGTGGCCGGCGTGATCTTCGCCGGCGCGCTCGGCATCGCGCTTGGCCTGATCGCCGGCTATTTCGGCGGCGCGGTGGACGGCGTGATCATGCGGATCGCCGACGTGCAACTCACTTTCCCCGCCATCCTGATCGCGCTGCTGGTCAACGGCATCGCGAAATCCATCCTCGGCAACCGGCTGGATGCAACCAGCATGCTGGTCGTGCTGGTGATCTCGATCGGCCTGAGTTTCTGGGTGGGGTATGCGCGGACGGTACGCGGCTCCGTGATGGTCGAGAAGAACAAGGATTACGTGGCTGCCGCGCAACTGATCGGCCTTCCCGCCCCAAAGATCATGTTCCGCCATGTGCTGCCAAACACGATGGGCCCGATCCTGGTCATCGCCACGATCAACCTCGCGCTCGCCATCATCACCGAGGCGACGCTGTCCTTCCTCGGCGTCGGCCTGCCCGACACAATGCCCTCGCTCGGCACGTTGATCCGCATCGGCAACAACTACCTGTTCGCGGGCGAATGGTGGATCGTGGCCTTCCCTGGTATCGCGCTCGCCAGTTTGATCCTGTCGATCAACCTGCTCGGCGACTGGCTGCGCGACGCGCTCAACCCGAAGCTCCGATGAGCAGAACTTCGATGACCAAAATTTCGACGAGAGCGTCTCGCTCATGACCGACCCCATTCTCTCCGTGCGTAATCTTCAGGTCGAATTCGCCTCCCGTCGCGGCACGCTGCGCGCAATCGACGGCGTCTCCTTCGACATCGCCAAGGGCGAGGTCCTCGGCGTGGTCGGCGAATCCGGCGCCGGCAAGTCGGTCACGGGTCTGGCCGTGATCGGCCTGATCGATCCGCCCGGCCGCATCGCCGGCGGCGAGATTCGTCTTGCGGGCCTTCGCATCGACAATTTACCGCCGGAGGAGATGCGTCGTATCCGGGGAAAACGGATCGGCATGATCTTCCAGGATCCGCTCACCTCGCTCAATCCGCTCTATCGCGTCGGCGACCAGCTCATCGAGACGATCAGAACCCATCTGAACCTGTCCGAGACCGCCGCCCGGCGCCGCGCCATCGATCTGCTCGCCGAGGTCGGCATTCCCGCGCCCGAAAAGCGCATCGACGGCTATCCGCACGAATTCTCCGGTGGCATGCGCCAGCGCGTGGTCATTGCGCTCGCGATTTGCGCCGAACCCGAGCTGATCATCGCGGACGAGCCGACCACCGCGCTCGACGTCTCCGTACAGGCGCAGATCATCTCGCTCATCAAGCGACTCGGACGCGACCACGGCACCGCCGTGATGCTGGTGACGCACGACATGGGCGTCATCGCGGAGGCGTCCGATCGTGTCGCGGTGATGTATGCCGGCCGCGTCGCCGAGATCGGTCCAGTGCAGGACGTCGTCAGGAACCCGCTGCACCCCTATGCCAAGGGCTTGATGGGCGCCATCCCGACCCTTGCCGGCGACGACAAGCGTCTGGTGCAGATCCCCGGCTCCATGCCGCGCCTGTCGGCGATCCCGCGTGGCTGTTCGTTCAATCCGCGCTGCGCGTTCGCATTCGATCGGTGCCGCGTGGAGAGACCGGAGCCGCTGCCGCGCGGCACGCAATCCGTCGCCTGCCACCTCTATGACAGCGTGCCGGCGGAGAGCGCGGCATGAGCGCTTCCTTCGTCCAGGCCACAAATCTGCGGCGCGTCTTCGACGTCTCGAAACCCTGGCTCAACCGCGTTCTCGAGGGCGGCCATCTCGAATACCTCAAAGCTGTCGACGGCGTCACCTTCGACATCAGGAAGGGCGAGACCTTCGCGCTGGTCGGCGAGTCCGGCTCGGGCAAGACCACGGTGGCGCGGATGGTCGTCGGCCTGCTGCCGCCGAGCTCCGGCGACGTGCTGATCGACGGCGTCTCGATGACCGACCCACGGCAGGCACCGGCACGCCGAAAGCTCCGCCGCCGCATCCAGATGATCTTTCAGGATCCCTATGCGAGCCTGAACCCACGCTTCCGGGTCGACGCCATCATCTCCGAGCCGATCCGTGCTTTCGACCTGATCGAGGGCGAGCGCGACATCCAGGCGCGCGTCGGAGAGCTTCTCACCCTGGTCGGCCTGCATCCCGACGACAGGTTGAAATTTCCGCACGAATTCTCGGGCGGCCAGCGTCAGCGCATCGCGATCGCGCGCGCGCTCGCCTCCGACGCAGAGTTCATCGTTTGCGACGAGCCAACCTCCGCGCTCGACGTCTCCGTGCAGGCGCAGATCCTGAACCTGATGCGCGACCTCCAGGACAAGTTCGGCCTGACCTACATGTTCATCAGCCACAACCTTGCCGTGGTCCGCCACATGGCGAGCCGCGTCGGCGTGATGTATCTCGGCCGCATCGTCGAGATCGCGGAAGGACGCGAGCTGTTTGCCCGGCCGCGCATGCCCTACACCAAGATGCTGCTCGGCGCCGTGCCCGATCTTGCCATGAGCGGCCGCCAGCGCATTCCGGTCAAGGGCGAGATCCCGAACCCGATCAATCCGCCGCCCGGGTGCGCCTTCAATCCGCGCTGCCCGCTGGCATTCGATCTCTGCCGCAAGGAAGCACCTGAATTGATCGACGGCGTCGCCTGCCACGCAGTCAACACCGCGCCGGTACCGGCGTGACGCGCGCGTGCCATGCAGCCTGCGCATTTGGCGGCGGCCTGGCCCTGTGATCAATTGCGCGCGCCGCAAATGAGGTAGTCCATGGCCAGCATCGTCAATCCCGATCCCTTCACGACACGCCCCGAGATCGAGGGCACCTTCGGGGTCGTCGCGACCACGCACTGGATCGCGACCGCTATCGGCATGGCTATCCTGGAAAAGGGCGGCAACGCTTTTGACGCCGGCGTCGCCACCGCTTTCACGCTCCAGGTGGTCGAGCCGCATCTGAACGGCCCCGGCGGCGACGTTCCGATCATCGTGCACGACGTGAAGCGCGGCCGCACCGAGGTGATCTGCGGCCAAGGTCCCGCCCCGGCCCGCGCCACCATCGCGCATTACAAGAACGAAGGCCTCGACATGGTGCCTGGCACCGGCCTGCTCGCGGCCTGCGTCCCCGGCACCTTCGAGTCCTGGATGATGCTGCTGCGTGACTACGGCACGATGCGCGTGCGCGACGTGCTGGAGCCCGCGATCTCCTATGCGCGCGACGGCTATCCGCTGGTCGAGCGCGCCTGCGCCACGATCCAAACCGTCGAGCAATTATTCCGCAAGCACTGGCCGACGTCAGCCGCCGTCTATCTCCCGAACGGCGAAGTGCCAAAACCCGGCACGCTCTTCACCAACAAGACACTTGCAGCGACCTACGCACGAATCCTGGGCGAGGCCGAAAGCGGCGGCGGCGGTCGCGACGCCGAGATCGAGCGCGCACGCAAGGCCTGGTCGCAGGGCTTCGTTGCGGAAGCCATCGACAAATTCTGCCGGACGCAGGAGGTGATGGACGTCAGCGGTTCGCCGCATCGCGGTGTGCTGTCGGCCGATGACATGGCGCGCTGGCAGCCGACGGTCGAGGCCCCGCTCACCTACGATTATGGCCGCTACACTGTCTGCAAGGCAGGGGTCTGGAGCCAGGGACCGGTGACGCTGCAGCAGCTCGCGCTGCTGAAGGGTTTTGCGCTCGATGGGCTCGACCCGACCGGGCCGGAATTCATCCATCTCCAGATCGAATGCGCCAAGCTCGCCTTCGCCGACCGCGAAAAATTCTACGGCGACCCTGAGTTCAGCGAGATCCCGATCGGAACGCTGCTGTCGGATGCCTACAACAACGAGCGCCGCAAGCTCGTCACCGACAAGGCTTCGCTCGATCTCCGGCCTGGTGCGGTCGAGGGCTTCGGCGGCGTCGTCAAGTTGCGCCGCGCCGAAGGCCAACGCGAGGCCGTCGGCGCGCTCGGCGCCGGCGAACCAACCGTGGGGCGCTTCGGCGAGGTGCGCGGCGACACCGTGCATTTCGACATCATCGACAAGGCTGGCAACATGGTGTCGTCGACGCCGTCGGGAGGCTGGCTGCAATCCTCACCTGTCATTCCCGAGCTGGGTTTCTGCCTCGGCAGCCGCGCACAAATGTTCGATTTGGAGGAGAATCAACCGAGCTCGCTCGCGCCGGGCAAGCGGCCGCGCACCACGCTGTCCCCAACCATGGCATTGCGCGACGGCGAGCCTTATCTCGCCTGGGGCTCGCCCGGCGGCGACCAGCAGGATCAATGGATCACGCAGTTTTTCCTGCGGCACGTCCATTGCAACCTCAATCTCCAGGAGGCGATTGACGCCCCGGCCTGGCACTCCGAGCATTTCCCGATCTCGTTCTGGCCTCGAACCGCGCGCCCCGGCGTGCTCGTGGTCGAGAACCGTGTGCCGAAAGCGACGATCGACAATCTTCGCGAACGCGGACATATCGTCGAGGTCGGACCGGACTGGTCGGAAGGCCGCCTCACCGCGGCCTCGCGCGTCGGACCGCGCCGCCGCGCCGCCGCCAATCCGCGCGGCATGCAGGGCTACGCCGCAGGGCGCTAAAGGCAACACATGACCTGGTCGATCATCGCGCGCGATTCCGCTACCGGCCAGTTCGGCATCGCTGTTGCCACGCGCTTCTTCGCCGTCGGCGCGCGTGTCCCCTACATTGCGGCGGGCCTTGGTGCTATTGCGACGCAGGCCTTCGTCAACCCCTATTACGGCATCGACGGCCTCAAGCTGCTGCGTGAGGGTCTCAACGCCCACGACGTGCTTGCCGCCCTGCTCGCGACCGACGATGGCCGCGAGAGCCGCCAGATCCACATCATGGACGCCAGCGGCGCGATTGCCGCGCATACCGGGCGCGACTGCGTCGATTGGTGCGGGCACATTGCGGGCAGCGGCTTCTCGATCGCGGGCAACATGCTCGCGGGCGCCGATGTGCTCGACGAGACCACAAAAACCTATATCGCCAATGACAGCCTGCCCTTCCCACGCCGCCTGCTCGTCGCGATGCGCGGGGGCGAAGCCGCCGGCGGCGACAAGCGCGGCAAGCAGTCCGCCGCGCTCCTGATCCACGGCGAGGAGGAATGGCCGGCGCTGGACATCCGCGCCGACGATCATCCCGATCCGCTCGGCGAGCTCGAGCGGCTCGAACGCGTCAGCCAGGAGCTCTGGGTCCACTTCCGCGCCTCCATGCCGACGCGGCAGAACCCGGCCGGCAACACCGATCGCAGCGTCATCGACGCCAGCATTGCCGCAGCGCGCGCAAAACGATCATGAACCCGAGCCCCCTCATCGAGATCAGCGAACTGCGTATTCGTTTTCACGGCGACGACGGCCGCATCACCCACGCGGTCGACGGCGTCGATCTCAGCGTCGCCAATGGCGCGACGCTCGGCCTCGTCGGCGAATCCGGCTGCGGCAAGAGCGTGACGTCGCTGGCGATCATGGGCCTGCTGCCGAAACAGAGCGCGGAAATCTCCGGCGCGATCCGCTTCGACGGTTTCGACCTGCTCAAGACGTCGGACCAGACGCTGCGCGACCTCCGCGGCAACCGGCTCGCGATGATCTTTCAGGAGCCGATGACCTCGCTCAATCCGAGCTTCACCATCGGCGATCAGATCGTCGAGACGATTCTGCGCCACCGCGGCGGCTCGCGCAGGAGTGCGCGCGAGCGGACGATCGATCTGCTGCGTCGCGTCCACATCCCCTCGCCCGAGCGGCGGATCGACGAATATCCGCACAAGCTCTCCGGCGGCATGCGCCAGCGCGTCATGATCGCGATGGCGCTCGCCTGCGACCCGCGGCTGCTGATCGCGGACGAGCCGACCACCGCGCTCGATGTCACCCTTCAGGCCCAGATCCTGGAGCTGATGCGCGAGTTGAAGGCGGCGAGCGGCGCGGCCATCATCCTGATCACCCACGATCTCGGTGTCGTCGCCGAAGTCTGCGACGAGGTCGCGGTGATGTATGCTGGCGAGATCGTCGAGCGCGCGGCGGTGGACGAGCTGTTCTCGGCGCCGCAGCATCCCTACACCGTCGGCCTGCTCGGCTCGATCCCGCGGCTCGACCATCGCGCCGAACAGCTTGCCACGATCGAGGGCATGGTCCCGAACATGGCGCAGCCGCCCGCGGGATGCCGCTTCGCCGCACGCTGCCCTTTCGTGCTGGACGCCTGCACCAAGGCGCCGCCGCCGCTGGTCGAAGTCAGTCCCGGCCACCTCTCGCGCTGCATCCGCGCGCCGCTCGAACGTCTGGTGTCGTGATGGCGCTCCTCGAGGTCGATGGCCTGGTCAAGCATTTCGTCGCCGAGCGTTCGCTGTTCGGCCGGGCGCTGGCGCATGTCAAAGCCGTCGATGGCGTTTCCTTCTCGCTCGATGCCGGCAAGACGCTGGCGCTGGTCGGCGAATCCGGTTGCGGCAAATCCACCGTCAGCCGCCTCGTGCTGCGGCTGATCGAGCCGGATGCAGGCACGATCCGTTTCGAAGGCCGCGATCTGCTCGCCTTCGACGCCGGCGCGCTGCGCGCCTTTCGCCGCGAGGCCCAGATCATCTTTCAGGATCCCTACGCCTCGCTCAATCCGCGCATGACCGTCGGCCAGATCCTGACCGAGCCGCTGGCGCTGCACAATCTGGTGCCGCCCGCCCGACGGCGCGAACGCGTCGAGGAGATTCTGCGGCTGGTCGGGCTGGAGCCGCGGCTGGCGCGGCGTTACCCGCACGAGTTCTCCGGCGGCCAGCGTCAGCGCATCGCCATCGCCCGCGCCCTCGCGGTCGAGCCGAAACTGATCATCTGCGATGAGCCGGTCTCGGCGCTCGACGTCTCGATCCGCTCGCAGATCCTCAATCTGCTGCGCGAGCTCCAGCACCGGCTTGGGCTGGCCTACATTTTCGTCTCGCACGACCTCGCGGTGGTCAAGCACATCGCCGACCACGTGGCGGTGATGAATCTCGGCCAGATCGTCGAAACGGCGGCCGCGGACGCACTGTTCGCCGCGCCCCGCCATCCCTATAGCCGGGCGCTGTTGTCGGCGATCCCCGTGCCTAAACCGCGGGCAAAGCGCAGCCGGATTGTGCTGCAGGGAGAGATTCCCAGCGCGCTCAATCCGCCGCCGGGATGCCGCTTCCACACCCGCTGCCCCTACGTCGTCGACCGTTGCCGCAGCGAAATGCCTCAGCTCGTGCGGGATGGCATCGGACATGCAACGGCATGCCACCGAACGTCGGAACTGCCGTCGTCCGAGGCAATCGTCCCGACGGACGGCGGCTTCTCCCCGGTTCTCGAAAAATTGGTCGCCGCCTTCAGCGGCGGCCCGGAAGCAGTCCGCGGCAGCGGGGTTAGTTCATTGGGAACGAACCCGGCATAGCCGTAAAACAGAGGTTGAGAGCGATGAGTCCTATGCGTTTGGCACTCCTGGCGTCGGCATTGCTGACGTCGCTCATAGGCGCGGCCCAAGCCCAGGCCCAGGCCCAGACCACGCTTCGCATCGGCATCGCCGAGGATCCTGACATCCTCGATCCCAGCATCGGCCGCACCTATGTCGGCCGCATCGTGTTCTCCGCCTTCTGCGACAAGCTGTTCGACATCGACGAGAAGCTCAACATCGTGCCGCAGCTCGCGCTGTCTCATGAGACCTCGGCCGACGGCAAGGAGATGACGGTCAAGCTGCGGCCCAACGTGAAATTCCACGATGGCGAGCCGCTCGACGCGGAAGCGGCAAAGTTCTCGATCGAGCGTCACATGACGCTGCCGGGTTCGTTCCGCAAGTCCGAGCTTGCCAGCGTCGACCACGTCGAGGTCGTCGATCCCCTGACCATCAAGCTGGTACTCAAGACGCCTTACTCCCCGCTGATCGCCCAGCTGACCGACCGTTCCGGCATGATGGTGTCGCCGAAGGCCGCCAAGGAGGCCGGCGACAAGTTCGGCCTGCATCCGGTCTGCGCCGGTCCCTACAAATTCGTCGAGCGCGTGCAGCAGGACCGCATGGTGTTCGAGAGATTCGCCGACTACTGGAACAAGGACAACATCCATATCGACCGCGTCGTGTTCCTGCCGATCGTGGACGCCACGGTGCGCCTCGCCAACCTGAAGTCCGGTGGGCTCGATCTGATCGAGCGCGTGCTCGCCACCGACATCAAGGACGTGCGCGCGGATTCGCGGCTCGTGCTGTCGACGGCACCGGAGCTCGGCTATCTCGGCCTCACGGTCAATATTGGCAACGACAAGAGCAAGGGGCCGCTGAGCCAATCGGCGAAGGTCCGCCAGGCGCTCGATCTGTCGATCGATCGCGAGGCCCTCAACCAGGTCGTCTTCAACGGCGAGTTCACGCCGGGCAATCAATGGGTCAGCCCCACCCATCCCTACTACCAGAAAGCGTTTCCGGTTCGTGGCCGCGACATCGCGAAGGCCAAGGCGCTTCTGAAGGAAGCCGGCGTCACTTCGCCAGTGACAGTCGACTACATGATTCCCAAAGGCGCGGAGAATGAAGCCGTTGCCCAAGTCGTCCAGTCGATGGCCGCGGAAGCGGGCTTCGATATCAAGATCCGCGCGGTCGAATTCGCGACCACCTTCAAGCAGGCCCAGGCCGGCGAGTTCCAGATCTTCCAGATTAACTGGAGCGGCCGCATCGACCCAGACGGCAACTCCTATATCTTCATGCGCAGCAAGGCACCGCAGAACGATGGCGTCTATTCGAATCCGGAGACCGATAAGCTGCTGGAAGAAGGAAGGCTGACCGCCAATGTCGCGGAGCGCAAAGCGATCTACGAAAAGATGGCCAAGATCCTGCTCGACGATTTGCCGATCATCTACGTCTACCACCGCACGCTTCTGATTGCGCACACGACCAAGCTCCAGGGTTATAGGCAGATGCCCGACGGGCTGGTGCGCGTGGTCGGGCTGAAGTTCAAGTGAGCACGGCGTCGCCTGACATGCGGCCGGCGCCATGCTGAATTTCCTCGCCCGCCGCATTGCGCAGATCGTGCCGACACTTTTCTTCGTGTCGGTGCTGATCTTCTCGCTGCAGCAATTGTTGCCGGGCGATCCGGCCCTGGTGATGGCCGGCGAGGAGCGCGATCCCGCCGTGATCGAGCAGATCCGCCAGCAATACCGGCTCGATCAGCCGATCCCCGTGCAGTACGTCTACTGGCTCAAGGGAGTCCTGACCGGCAATTTCGGAGAGTCGCTGCGCAACAAGATGCCGGTGCGCGAGCTGATCGCGCAGAAGCTGCCGGTGACGCTCCAGCTCGGCTCGATGGCAATGTTGATCGCGCTCCTGATTGGCATTCCCGCCGGCATCGTCTCCGCCGTGAAAAAGGGCACCGTCTGGGACTATGGCGCCAATTTATTCGCGCTGTGGGGCATCTCGACGCCGAATTTCTGGCTCGGCATCATGCTCATCTTCCTGTTCTCGATCGAACTCGGCTGGCTGCCGGCGTCCGGTTACGTACCGCTGACCGAGAACTGGCGTGCGAGCCTCGCCGCCACCATCATGCCGGCCTTCGTGCTCGGCAACGCGATTTCCGCGGTCCTGATGCGGCACACCCGGAGCGCCATGCTCCAGGTGCTGGAAAGCGACTACGTCCGCACCGCACGCGCCAAGGGATTGTCCGAACGCTCGGTCATCCTCAAGCACGCCATGCGCAACGCACTCACGCCGATCATCACGCTCGGCGCGCTCGAGCTCGGCACGCTGTTGTCGGGGGCGGTTCTGACCGAGCAGATCTTCTCCATTCCCGGCTTCGGCAAACTGATCGTGGATGCCGTGTTCAACCGCGACTACGCGGTGGTACAGGGCGTCGTGCTGGTGACGGCGACGGTCTACATCGCGCTGAACCTGGTTGCCGATGTCGCCTACATCCTCGTCAATCCGCGGCTGCGGGGCTAGACTCATGACCGATGCCGCCCTGCCCGCCGCTCCCATCGCGCAAGCTGACGAGCTGGACAGCCCGGCGCGGCGCGCCCGGCGGCGCCTGTTCAAACGCAAGGCCGCAGTGTTCGGACTTGTCATGATCACGTTGTTCGTCGGCCTTGCGCTGCTCGCGCCCCTCGTCGTGCCCTACGATCCCGTCGCGACGAGCTGGAGCCTGGTTCGGAAGCCGCCCACTGCGGCGCACTGGTTCGGCACCGACGAGCTCGGTCGCGACATTCTGAGCCGCGTCGTCTACGGCGCGCGTGCGTCGCTATTCGCGGGCCTCATCTCGGTCGCGATTGCGCTAGGCGTCGGTGTTCCGCTTGGCCTGCTTGCCGGCTATCGCGGCGGCTTCGTCGATGCGCTGATCAGCCGGATGACCGACGCGATGCTGGCCTGCCCATTCCTGATCCTGGCGATCGCGCTCGCCGCATTCCTCGGTCCGAGCCTCGGCAACGCCATGATCGCGATCGGCATCTCGGCAACCCCGATCTTCATCCGCCTGACCCGCGGCCAGGTGTTGAACGTCAAGGCCGAGGACTATGTCGAGGCGGCGCGCGCACTCGGCAATCCGCCGTGGCGGATCGCGTTCTCACACATCCTGCCGAACATCCTGCCGGCGCTGCTGGTGCAGGCGACGCTGTCGATTGCGGCCGCCATCATCGCCGAAGCTGCGCTGTCCTTCCTTGGCCTGGGCCAGCAGCCGCCGGCGCCATCCTGGGGCAGCATGCTCAACGCAGCGCAGCGCTTCCTGACCCAGGCGCCCTGGATGGCGCTCTGGCCGGGCCTTGCGATCTTCCTCGTGGTGCTGTCGCTGAACCTGCTCGGCGACGGCCTGCGCGACGCGCTCGATCCGCGCCAGCGCTAGATCACGAACTCGCGCATCACGCGGCGGCAATCCATCTCGTATTCGAGATCGACCACCGGCGGCCGGGCATAGTGCCAGGTCAGGCCGGACCGTAACGCCCCGCGGCGGACCAGCTCGTCGACCAGTGCGTGGTGGAAGTCGTGCACGGAATACGCCTGCACGCCGGTCGTGTCCTTCCAGCCGAAGCCGAAGGCCGTCATCCTGTTTTCCATCTGCGATGTCGTCGTATAGCGCACCTTCTCGCGAAGGCCTTCCGGGCTGAGGTCGCGGTAGCGCACGGTGCGCTCGACATAGGTCCCACTGCCCTCGCGCGCCTCGGCGCCGCCGGCGATCACGAAGCTCGGCATCTTCGAGCCTGTCGGCCGCGTGAAGGAGAACGCATAGAACGACGGCTCGGCCGGCGGGTCGATCTCTGGACAGACATTGCTGCGCGCCACCGGATTGGTAGTGCCATCGAAGATGTCCCATTCGGACAGCGTCTTCACATAGTGCAGGTTGAACGCGCGAAAGCCTTCCTCGCTGAAGGCCGCGGGCGAGCGCAGCTCGCAGGCGCAGAACGCCGTCAGCGGCCGTCCCGCCTCCTGAATATACTTCGCGGCAAGCGCAAACCCTTCCGCGAGCGGCACCAGGCGGTCGAAGCGGACGCGCTCGATCTCGTAGCCGTCATCCGCGGCCGCACCGGCCGAATACTGGAATACGGACGGAATGAAGCGGTAATTGCCGGCGGAGAATTCACCAATCATATCGGATTCCTATTCCAGTTGCATGCGAATGCCCTTGGCGCCATTGAGCAGGCGCTTCAGGTGAAAGCCGGCCAGCGTATCGTCGGCATGCATGCCGACCAGCGCGGCGAAGGCCGGCATGGCCGCGGCATCACCGGCCGCCATCTTGGCAAAAGCCTCGGAATACAGCGCCGTTTCCGGCGCAGCGAATTGGGCCGGCGTCAGCGGCTCGAACGCGCGCAACGGTTCGCTGCGTCCACGCAGCATCAGCTCCCCGACGGAACGACCCCGAAATTTCTCAGCCGCCTCGGCGATGCCGGCACTGACGCAAATCCGCGTGCCCAGATGCTTGTTCGCGGTTTCCAGTCGCGCCGCGATGTTGATGGAGTCGCCATACGCGGTGTAGTCGAAAAACCGGTTGCCGCCGAAATTTCCGACCAGCGCCGGCCCGGCGTGAATGCCGATGCGGGTGGTACCGAAATTCACGCCTCTCACCTTCCAGCGCGCGGAAAAATCCTCCGCCCAAGCGTCGAGATCGTGCGCACAGGCGACCGCGCGCGTCGCATAGTCCGGCTGATCCCCGGGCGCGTTGAAGAGCACCTGGATTGCATCGCCGATGATCTTGGCAACCGTCCCCTCATGCGCGAAGACGATCTCTGTCATCCCGCCGACATACTCGTTGAGAAGCGCGCCCAGCGTCTCCGGCGGCGCACTCTCGACCAGCGAGGTAAAGCCGGTAATATCAGTGAAAATGGTCGCGATATCGCGCCACTGTACTTCGATCCCCCTGCCTTCGCTCCCTGCCGCGAGACGCTTGGCGAGCTCGGGCGAGAAATGACGCGAGAGCGCGGCGTGAGCGCGCTCGGCTTCCGCCTGGCGGCCTCGCACCTCTCGCAGCATTTCGATGTGGCGGATAGTCTTCTGGATCGTCATCTCCAGGTCGGCGAAATCGATTGGTTTGGTCAGGAAGTCGAACGCACCGCGGTTCATTGCAGTGCGGATATTGCTCATGTCGCCATAGGCCGACACGATGATGGTGGACTTCTTGTCTTCGGCTTCCTGGAGCTTCGCCAGCAGCGACAACCCGTCCATCCTGGGCATGTTGATGTCGGAAACTACCATGTCGACATGCGGGTTCTGCTCGAGCGATTGCAGCGCTTCGAGGCCGTCGCGCGCGAACATGATCGTTACCGACCCATCGCGAATCTGCCTACGGAATTTTTGCAGGACCAACGCCTCGAGATCCGGCTCGTCGTCGACGAAGAGGATGGTCGCGGTCATGCGGCTTGCTCGAGCCTCGTGTCGATTTCCTGCCGCAGCAGCGCGAAATCGATCGGCTTGGTCAGAAGCCCGACTGCGCCACGCTCGATCGCCTTCCGACGCGTCTCGGCATCTCCATAGGCGGTGATCATGATGACGGGAACGTCAGGATGCGCATCACGTACCTTCGGCAGCATGTCGAGCCCGCTCATGCCGGGCATGTTGATGTCGGACAGAATCAGGATCAACGAGGGATCGCGAACCTCGGCGGCGAGCTTCAGCGCATCGGGCGCGGACGGCGCGAATTCCATCTGGAAGCGGCCGGTGCGCAAATCGCGCCGGAACTGCTGCCGGAACAGCGCCTCGACGTCGGGCTCGTCATCGACGACCAGAATGTAAACGTTCAAGTCTTGCCTCCGGAAGTGTCGCCCGCCGCCATCATGCGCGGCAGGGTGATGATGAATTCGGTGAACACACCGGGCTCGGTGTTCACGTCGATGGTGCCGCCGTGCTGATTCACCACGATGTCATGGCTCATGGAAAGGCCGAGCCCGGTGCCCTCGCCGGCCGGCTTGGTGGTGAAGAAGGGATTGAACATCTTCTCCCTCACCTCCGACGGGATCCCGGTGCCGTTGTCGCGAATACGGATCTCGAGCTTGTCGCCGAGAGTTTTGGTTGCCGCGCGCAACGTGGGCTCGAAGGCGTCTGCGGCGCTCTCCTTGCGCTTGACGGTGGCGTAGAAGCCGTTCGAGATCAGATTGAGGAAGACGCGCGTGATTTCCTGCGGATAAACATCGACCATGCCCGCCGCGGGGTCGAAGCCGCGCTCGATCGTGACGTTGAAGCCGGGCCTTTCGACACGTGCGCCGTGATAGGCGAGATTAAGGCTCTCCTCCAGGATCGCGTTGATATCGCTGAGGCGATGCTCGCCGGAGCCCTCGCGCGAATGCAGCAGCATGTTCCTGACGATGGAATCGGCGCGTTTGCCGTGCTGCACCACCTTTTCGAGGTTGCTCCTGAGCATGCCGGTCAGCTCGTCGACCTCTTCCTTTGTCTTGCCGTCGAGCGAGGCCCCTTGCAGGGCCTCGTTGAGCTCGTCGATCAGCTCCGTCGACACCGCCGAGAAATTGTTGACGAAATTGAGCGGGTTCTTGATCTCGTGCGCGATTCCCGCCGTGAGCTGGCCGAGGGACGCGAGCTTCTCGGTCTGGATCAGGCGGTCCTGCGCGGTGCGAAGATCGTCGAGGGATTGCCGGAGTTCTGCGGTCCGCTGCTCCACCTTGTTCTCGAGGTCTGCATACGATTCCTGCAGGCGCTCGCCCATGTGGTTGAACTGGTCTGCGAGACCCTCGAGCTCGTCACCGGTTCTGATCGAGATGCGCTGGGAGAAATCGCCGCTGCCGATGCGCTCGGCGCCGCTCCGCAGCGCCTGGATCGGCCCGACCATGCGGCGCGCGAGGAATATCCCGGCAAGCACCGCGAAGATCGACGCCGCGAGCAGCACGAATGCAAGCCGTTCCAACGCAGCATAGAGCGCCGCATAGGCCTCCTCGACCGGGAGCTCGACGAACATGGTCCAGTGCAGCGGCGCGATGGGGGCCGACGCGGTCAGCACCTTCTGTCCCTGGAGATTGCGCGCTTCGGAAAGCGCGTCGAGCGTGGCGCTGCCTCCGGCAAGCGCGGCGCGCACCTGGGTGAGACCAGACATGTCGGTGTTGCGCAGGACCAGGCTGATATCGGGGTGCGCGATCAGGCGTCCCTCCGGACCGACCACGTAGGCGTGTCCGTGCTCGCCGACCTTGATCTGGGATACCACGTCCCAGATCAGCTTGAGATTGACCTCCGCGATACTGACGCCGGCATCCTTGCGCGACCCCGCCTGCGCCAGGGTCATGTACGGCTCGGACTCCCTGCGGAAATAAACCGGCCCGTAAAAAACCTTGTGCGCGACCGCCTCGGTGAACTTCGGATCGTCCGACAGGTCGATGCCGCTGTCGATCGCGTCCATGGCGAGCCGCGAGACCCGCAGCCGCTCCCTGCCGGTCGCATCGACCTGGGCGAGCTCGGTGACCGCAGGGACTTGGCGCAGCAGCCGCAGCGCATCGAACCGGCGCTGCTCGATCGAGCCCGCCGACCACGGCAGCTGCGTGGTCCAGCCGAGCTGGCTCTCGATCTCCTTGACGAACTGACCGATCTTGGCCGCGGCCGCCTCCGCCTGTTCATGCTGAACCCGGATCAGAGCGGACTTGTGCTCCCGATAATAGAAGAAGACCTCGAACAGCCCGTTCGCCAGCAGCGCGATCGCGACGACAGCCACGAACAGCGCGACATATTTGGTGAAGAGCCGGCTCTTGATCCCCTGCCCTGGCGTCGTGCCGGACGCGACGACAACCGGCGCCGCGCTTGGCAGCGTCCTGGCTTGCGGGGTGTCGGGGTGGAGGGAAAGGCTCATCCCGCCGAACCTAGCAAGAAGACCGGACCTTGTCTCTCGCGAGCGGGGAAAGGCCTAGCCGACGCGCCGGAGGCAATAGAAAAGGGCGGCAGCGGATTGGCCGCTGCCGCCCTCGGGTTCCTTGATTTGCGGCCTCAGGTCGGCCGGAGCGCCTTGGAGCCGAGGTCCAGATCGTTGACCTGCTTGTTCCGCTCGGAATCGGCCGCCGCGCGATGGTCGGTCGCCAGCACCACATAGACCGCCGGCAGCACGAACAGCGTGAACAACGTGCCGATCGACATTCCGGCGACGACCACCAGACCGATCGAGAAGCGGCTGGCCGCGCCTGCGCCGGTCGCGGTCAGGAGCGGGATCAGGCCCGTCACCATCGCTGCCGTGGTCATCAGGATCGGTCTCAGACGAATGCGAGCCGACATTTCGATGGCGGAGCGGCGATCGAGCCGCTCGTTGATCTGGAGCTCGTTGGCGAACTCCACCATCAGGATGCCGTGCTTGGTGATCAGGCCCACCAAGGTCAGCAGACCGACCTGAGTGTAGATGTTCATGGTCGCCACGCCGAAGAATAGCGGGATCAGCGCGCCAACGATCGCCATTGGCACCGAGATCATGATCACCAGCGGATCGCGCAAGCTCTCGAACTGCGCCGCCAGCACCAGGAAGATGATGATCAACGCGAAGCCGAAGGTGATCGCGAGCTGGTTGCCTTCCTGCACATATTGCCTGCTGTCAGCCAGATAATCATGGCTGAAACCTTGCGGCAGGTTTTTGGCCTCGCTCTCGAGGAAGTCGACCGCCGCACCGACGGTCACGCCGGGCATCGGCACCGCCGAGAAGGTCGCCGAATTGAGCTGATTGTAATGTGTCAGCGAATTCGGCTCGGTCTTGGTCTCGATCGACACCACCGTCGAGAGCGGAAGCTGCTGGCCGGTGTTGGTGGTCACATAGTAGCCGGCAAGCGATTCCGGCGAGAGCCGCTGGCCGCGCGGCACCTGCGGGATGACCTGATAGGATCGGCCCTCGAGGTTGAAGCGGTTGATGTAGTTGCCGCCGAGCAGCACCGCCAGCGAGCTGCCGAGGTTCTGCATGCTAATGCCGAGATCCTGCGCCTTGGTGCGGTTGATCGTCACCTTCACGTTGGGCTGGTTGTAGGCGAGATCGCTGTCGGAAACGATGAACATTCCGCTCTTGCGGGCCGCAGCCTTCAGCTTCTCCATCTGCTCATAGACAGTCTGGAAACTGGCGGTGGAGTTGATCACCATCTGCACCGGGAGGCCGCCCGGGCCGCCCGGCAGCGGCGGCAGGTTGAACGCGAACGCCTGCACGCCCTCGATCTTGGAAAGCTCGGCCTGCACCAGCGACTTCAGCTGGATCGACGAGCGCTTGCGCTCCTCCCACGGCTTCAGCAGCATGCCGGCGATACCGCCCTGCGGGCCGTTGATGCCGTTCAGCACGAAGCGCAGATCGGTCTCGGGGAATTTCTGGAATTCCTTGTCGAGCTTCTCGCCGTAAAAGTCGACGTAGTCGATGTTGGCGTATTTCGGCGCCTTGGTCACCGCGAACACGATGCCCTGGTCTTCCTCAGGCGCCAGCTCCTTCGACGTGTGCATGTAGAGGAAGCCGACGAGCCCGAGGATGGTCACCGCAAACAGGCCGGTGATGGCCTTGTAGTCGAGCGAGCGGTCGAGCCTGCGCCCGTACCACCGCGTTAGCGCGCCAAACACCTTGTTGACCAGCTTGGCGAAGCGCCCTTCTTCTGTGTTCTTCAGCAGCACCGAGCACATCATCGGCGACAGCGTCAGCGCGATCACGCCGGACACGATCACCGAGCCCGCAAGCGTGAAGGCGAATTCGCGGAACAGCGAGCCGGTCAGGCCGCCGAGGAAACCGATCGGCGCGTACACGGCCGCGAGCGTGATGGTCATCGAGACGACGGGACCCACGATTTCGCGCGCGCCTTCCAGCGACGCCTGGACCGGCGTTTTCCCTTCCTCCAGATGACGATGGATGTTTTCCACCACGACGATGGCGTCGTCGACCACGAGGCCGATCGCGAGCACCATCGCGAGCAGGGTCAAGAGGTTGAAGCTGAAGCCCAGCGCCAGCATCAGCGTGCAGACGCCGATCATCGACAGCGGGATGGTGACGACGGGAACGATGACCGAACGGAACGACGCCAGGAACAGGAAGATCACCACGATCACGATGATCACGGCTTCACCCAGCGTCTTCTCGACCTCGTCGATCGAGGATTGGATGAACTTGGTCGAATCGTAGGCGACCTTCATCTTCATCGACGGCGGCAGATTGCGCTCCAACTCGGGGAACAGCGCCCGCACGCCCTTGACCAGCGTCAGCGGGTTGCCCTGCGGCGTTGCCTGCACACCGATGAAGATGGCGTGCTCTCCGTTGAAGGCGACGCTCGCGTCCGTGCTCTGGGCCGCAAGCTCGACGGTGGCGATGTCCTCCATGCGCACGAAGCCGCCGTCCTTGGCCTTGACGATCATCTTCTTGAACTGGTTGACGTCGGTCAGGCCGGTATTCGTCGAGACGTTCGAGACGATGAGATAGCCCTTGGTCTGCCCCGCCGCGGACTGGAAGTTGTTGGCGGTGATCGCGGTCGCGACATCCGCAGGCGACACGTTGCGGCCCGCCATCTTCAGGGGATCAAGCCACAGCCGCATCGCAAAGGTCTGGCCGCCGAGAATGTCGGCGGAGGCCACGCCATCGACGGTCGACAGCACCGGTTGCACAACGCGCGTCAGATAGTCTGAGATCGCCGAGCCCGACAGCTCTTCGGACGAGAATCCGAGATACATCACGGCCGTGGTCTGGCCCGTGGTCTTGGTGACGATCGGGTCGTTGGATTCCTTCGGGATCAAATATTTGACCGAGTTCGTCTTGGCCAGAACCTCGGTCAGCGCCTGGTTCGGATCGAAATTCAGCTTGATGTAGACCTGGATCGTCGAAGTGCCGAGCACCGAGGACGAGGTGATGTAATCGACGCCTTCGGCGGAAGCGACCGCCTGCTCGATCGGAGTAGTGATGAAGCCCTGGATCAGGTCCGCGGACGCGCCCGGATAGACGGTCGTGATGTTGATGACCGTGTTCGACAGCTTCGGATATTGCCGGATCGGCAGCGTCGTCGCCGCGCGCAGGCCGATCAGCAGGATCAGCAGGCTGACGACGACCGACAGGACCGGGCGTTTGATGAAAATATCAGTAAAGCGCATCGCGGCGATCTCGATTTCTTTGACTTGCAAAGCGCATGACCCGGCCGTGCCGGATCATGCTGCAACGTGTACGATGTCAGTAGCGCGGCGGCTGCGCCGGGATCTGCGGAGCCGGGTCGGTCGAAATCGACACCGCCGCGCCCGATTGCAGCTTGAGCTGGCCGACGGCGACGACCTTGTCGCCGGGCTTCACGCCCTTGACGATTTCGACGCGGCCTTCGACCCGGTTGCCGGTCTGCACGAAAGTGCGCACCGCGCTCAGGCTGGTCTTGCCGTCAGCTTCCTTCTTCTCGGTGATCACGAACACCGAGTCGCCGTACAGCGTGTAGTCGACCGCCGTCTCCGGCACGGTGACCACGGCCGGCTTGTCCGGCAGCACCACCGTAGTGGTCACGAACATGCCGGGCTTCAGGATCTTCTCCGGATTGGAGATGGTCGCCTGCACGCGGATGTTGCGAGTGTCGGCCGAGATCTGCGGCTCGATCGTGGTGATCTTGGCGTCGAAGGTGCGGCCGGGATAGGCGTCGACCTTCAGCCGGACTGGCTGACCGACCTTGAGATTGCCCGAGTCCTTTTCCGTCACCGTGAAGTTGGCCCACAGCTCCGACAGATCCGTCAGCGAGACGATGGCCGTGCCGGCGGTCAAATACTGGCCGACCTCGACCTTGCGGACGCCAAGATCGCCGGAGAACGGCGCGCGGACCAGCTTCTGCGAGATCAACGCTTCGGTCTTGGCGATACCCGCCAGCGCCTGATCGTACGCGGCCTGCGCGGTGTCGACGGTTGCCTGCGGGCCGAACTGGCGCGACGCCAGTTGCTTGGCGCGGTCGAGCGACAGCTGTGCGACGGTGGACTGCGCCTTGTAATTGGCAAGGTCGCCCTGCTCCGGTGCATCGAACATCTGCACCAGCGGCGTGCCGGCCTCGACATGCGTACCCGGCTCGAACTTGATCTCGGTGACGCGGCCGTTGACGTCGGCGCTGACGTCGACCTGGTGCACGGCGGACAGCCCGCCGACGGCGGTCAACAGATTCGGCACCACCTCGGACTTCGCCTCGGCGGCGCTGACCGCAACCGGCGGCGGTTTGTTGTTGGCGAAGAACTGCTTGATCATCTGGCCGCGGAAAAAATTGAACCAGACGAGGCCACCGACGAGCACGGCCAGAAGCGTGCCGACGATGATGAACCAGAGCACCGGCCGGACCGGACGCTTGGGAGCCTTGTTATCGATCGGTTCGCCCGAAATCTTGTGTTCGGTGACGATGTTCATGTCATGCACTCTCTGCAATCGCCGTCTTGTCCGCACACGCGGCCTGATCGCGGCCTAAATGCGAAGCAATTGCGGCGTCGTTAAGTCCGATACCCCTCAGGAGAAACTCACAGAGCTGCCGCTCGAGGTCGTTCGCCTTGCCGTAAGCGAGACACGGCGTGGCCGGCAGCCTGGTCAGCGCAGCCGTCATCACAGTGTGATGCGCAAACCAGAACAGGTTGAGCGGTTCGCCGCTGTATGGCCGCGCGTCCCTCGCGGCAACCGCACGCTCGAGCGAGGCGACGAACGCCGCCCCGATCAGCGTCTCGATCTTGGCATATAGCAAACGCGCGAATTCGCCATCGTCCAAATGGCTCGTGGCCATCAATCGCAGCCGCTGGGCCTCTTCCTGGTCGGGCCCGTCGGCGATGTGCATGAAATGCCCGACCATGCCGCGGATCACTTCGACCAACGTAGCAGTCGACGGCTCACGTTCGAGCAGCTCCATGAGCGCCGGGTCCGCCTCGCATTCGTCGCTGAGAATTTCGGCGTAAAGCGCGGCCTTGGACGGAAAATGCTTGAACAGCAGCGCTTCGGAAATGGCAGCGGCGGCCGCCACGCTCTTGGTCGTGGTGCCGGTATAGCCGTGTCGGGCAAAGCAACGCTTTGCGGCGCCGAGGATCAATTGACGCCTCAGGTCGCTCGTCATACGCAATGAGCTCATGCTAGTGAGTAAGCACTCACCCACGCAAAAGTCAAGCACTATGCTGCATCGCAACCTGAGTGCGTTGTAATTCCAGTGGAAATTGACCTCGCTCACACGGTCCCCGTGCAGGACGGGAGCGCCGGAAGGTCCGCCTAGATCGGCTGGAAGCCGAGGTCGCCGCGAAGCCGGTTGAGAATGTAAGTCCCATCCCGGCTCGGCAAAACCCGCTCCAGATTGGCGCTGTCGATCTTCACATTGGCAAAGCGCGGCCCGGCGGTGATGTCGTGGACGGCTTTGGCGAAGGCCTCGACCTCGGCCATGGTCGTCACAGACCGGCTGTCCCCGATGCCGCAGGCCTTGGCGACGCCGACGAGGTCGGCGGCCGCGGCCGTGTGGCTGGTCTGGCCGCCGGTCTCGCCATAGGCCTCGTTGTCGAGCACCGCGATCGAGAGGTTGGACGGCTTCTGGAGGCCGATGGTGGCAAGGCTGCCCAGGCCCATCAGCATCTCGCCGTCGCCGGTGATGACCAGCACCGGCAATTTCGGCTGCGCCAGGGCAAGCCCGAGGCCGATCATCGCCGCCCCGCCCATGCCGCCCCAGAGGTAGAAATTGCGCGCATGGTCGCCGGCCGCGCACATGTCGTTGGTGGAGGCGCCGAGGCCGCCGATCGCAACCAAATCCTTGCGGTCCGCGAGAAGCGTGGTCACCACCTGACGCCGGTCGAGGAGATTGGCTTTGCTCATTTGGTGAAAACCTTGGCGCCGATCAGGCGCTGCGACAGCAGGACGGCGGTGGGCGTGAGCGCGTTATAGGCCTGCGCGGCCGCCGCCTCGAGCACGGCCGGCACCTCGGCTGCGGTCGAAGCCCGCAGCACCTTGACGCCCGAGAGCTCGAATACGCCCTGCGTGGTCGACCCCATCGGCACCTGCCACGGATTGAACTCGCCCCACTCGCCACGCATCGTCACCAGCGTGAGGAAGGGAAAGCGCAGGATCGGGATCAGCGACAGCATGTTGATGCAATTGCCGACCCCGCTCGACTGCATCAACAGCGCGCCACGCTGGCCACCCGTCCAGGCGCCGGCGAGAAGCGCCACGCCCTCTTCCTCCGTCGTCAGCGGGATGCCGCGCATCATGGACGAGACCAGCACGCGCTGGATCAGCCTCGAATGGCCGGCGTCGGGCACGTAGGGCACCTGACGGACGTCGAAGCGTTGCAAGGTCGCGAAAATATCGTCGGGCCAATGAGTGCTGGACTCGGCGGCCGTGTCGGCAGCGTCAGCGCGGGCGTGCATTTTCCTGTCCGGTCGGCTTGCAAATCACGATTCGACTGTAGACGGTGAACCGAGCCGCTCAAAAGAGCGAATACAGCATATCGGACTCAACCGGCGAGTATGGCGGCATGAACGCAAGTGCGAACGAACTGGCGGCCAGTTTCGATCTGGAGAAGCTGACGCCGGAATTCTACGACGATCCCTACCCGACCTATCGTGCACTGCGGGAGAACGAGCCGCTCAAGCGCCTGCGCAACGGCACCGTGTTCCTGACCCGCTATGACGATCTCGTCACGACCTACAAGAACACAAAATCGTTCAGCTCGGACAAGAAGCGCGAGTTCGCGCCGAAATACGGCGACACCCCGCTCTACGAGCACCACACCACGAGCCTCGTCTTCAACGACCCGCCGGCCCATACGCGCGTGCGGCGCCTGATCATGGGCGCGCTGTCGCCGCGCGCGATCGCGGGGATGGAGCCTGATATCATCAAGCTCGTCGACGGCCTGCTCGACGCCATCGCCGCCAAAGGTGATTGCGAGCTGATCGAGGACTTCGCCGCATCGATCCCCATCGAGGTGATCGGCAATCTGCTCGACGTGCCCCATGACGAGCGCGCGCCGCTGCGCGACTGGTCGCTCGCAATCCTCGGTGCCCTCGAACCGGTGGTGTCGCCTGAAGTCGCCGCCCGCGGCAACAGGGCCGTGACGGATTTTCTCGCCTATCTCGAAACGCTGGTCGCACGCCGACGAGCGAAGCCCGGCAACCCCGAACGCGACGTGCTGACGCGCCTGATCCAGGGCGAGGACAACGGCGAGCGGCTGACCGAGAAGGAGCTGCTGCACAACTGCATCTTCCTGCTCAATGCCGGCCACGAGACCACCACCAACCTGATCGGCAACGGCCTCGTAGCGCTCGACCGGAATCCGGATCAGAAGCGGCGGCTGATCGACCACCCCGAGCTGATCAAGACTGCGGTCGAAGAGATGCTGCGCTACGAGAGCTCGAACCAGCTCGGCAACCGCATGACCACGGAGCGGGTCGAACTCGGCGGCGTCATGCTCGATGCCGGCACGTCGATCACGCTGTGCATCGGCGCTGCCAACCGCGATCCCGCGCAGTTTCCGGACCCCGAGAGATTCGACATCGCGCGCACGCCGAACCGGCATCTCGCCTTCGCCACCGGCGCGCATCAATGCGCCGGCATGGCGCTGGCGCGGCTGGAAGGCGCCATCGCGGTCTCACGCTTCTTGGCGCGCTTCCCGAACTATGCCGTAAGCGGACGCCCGGTGCGGGGCGGACGGGTGCGGTTCCGCGGCTTTCTGAGCGTGCCTTGCGCGATCGGCTGAGGCCTCACAACAAAAAAACGCGAAAACAACCCCATGCACAGTAGAAGGTTACCGGCGCGGCATGCCCCGGTGATCCCGCGTAACCATTTGACGTCTCAGGCCATCGGCGCCGCTGCGCGCAACAAATTCCGGAAGGCCTAAACCACCGTCTTGTGCCGCGCGATGCAGGTTTGCAGCACCTCATCCATCGGTTTGCTCCACCAGTCGTTGGAGAAGATTTCGATCTCCGAATAGCCGGCAAAGCCCTGCGCCTCGACCGCTGCACGCACGGATTTGATATCGATCACGCCATCGCCCATCATGCCGCGGTCGTTGAGAATGTCCTTGGTCGGCACCAGCCAGTCGCATACATGGAAGGCGAGCAGGCGATCCTGCCCGGCGCGCGCGATCTGCCCCATCAGCTCCGGATCCCACCAGATGTGATAGACGTCGAGCGCGACGCCGAGCATGCCGCTGCGATCACGATCGAGCCGGTCGCAGATGTCGAGCGCCTGCTTCGCCGTGTTGACGCAGGCACGGTCCGCCGCATAGGCCGGATGCAGCGGCTCGATCGCCAGCGGCAGCTTGGCCTGTTTGGCATAATCGAGCATATCAGCGAGCGCTTCCTCGACCTGCGTCCGCGCGCCCGCGATGTCCTTCGACGCTTCGCTGCCCGGCCGCGAATATTGCGGCAAGCCGCCGACGACGAGCACAATGCAGGGTGCCCCCAGCGCCTTGGCTTCGTCCACACAGCGCCGGTTGTCGTCACGCACCTCGCCCCGCCGCGATGCATCCGACGTGAACATGCCGCCGCGGCAGTAGCCCGATAGATCGAGGCCGGCCTCGCGCACCGCGCGGGCGGCGCGGTCGAGGCCGACGGCTGCGACCTGGTCGCGCCAGGGGTCGATGGCACGGATGCCGTGCCTGGCACAGGCGTCGATGATTTCGACGAGGTCACCCCGCTTGCGGATCGTCGCCGTGTTCAGCGACAGCCAGCGATGATCGGACGAGAAATCACGCATCAGGATTCGATTCCGTGCGTTGAGAGCACCGCCTTCATCCGCCGCGTCGCCAACTCCGGATTGGCGAGCAGCCCGGCCTTGTCGGCCAGCCGGAACAGCTCGGCCAGATGCAGCATCGAGCGCGTGCTCTCCTGCCCGCCGACCATGGTGAAATGGTCCTGGTGGCCGTTGAGATAGGCCATGAACACAACGCCGGTCTTATAGAACCGCGTGGGCGCCTTGAAGATGTGCCGCGACAGCGGCACCGTCGGCCCCAGTACGTCGTGGAAGCCGGCTTCGTCACCCGCTGCCAGCCGCGATAAGGCGTAGGACGCCGCCGGCGCGATCGCATCGAAGATGCCGAGCAGCGCGTGCGAAAAGCCCTGTTCGTCGCCGGCGATCAGCTCCGCATAATTAAAATCGTCGCCGGTGTACATCTTGATACGCTTGTCGAGCCGCCTGCGCATGTCGATCTCGCGTTGCTTGTCCAGCAGCGAAACCTTGACACCGTCGACCTTGGCGGCGTTGCCGTTGATGATGGCGACCGCAATATCCATCGCCTTGTCGAGATCGCTGGTGCCCCAATATCCCGTCAGCGCCGGATCGAACATGTCGCCAAGCCAGTGGATGATCACGGGCTCGCGAACCTGCGACAGCACGCGGTCATAGACCTTTGCGTAATCGTCGGCGTTGCGGCCCAGCTTCGCCAACGCGCGCGACGCCATCAAAATGATGCGGCCACCGACCTTCTCGACCGCCGATATCTGCTCCTCATAGGCGCGGATCACGTCGTCGAGATTCCTGGCGTCCTCGACCGCGAGATGGTCCGTGCCTGCTCCGGAAAACACCAGCGCGTTGCGTCGCTTGGCCGCGTCGACCGAGCGCGTGATCAGCTCCAGCGAGGTCGGCCAGTCCAGCCCCATGCCGCGCTGCGCGGTGTCCATGGCTTCGGCGACACCGAGGCCGAGATCCCAGACGTGCTCGCGGAAGGCGATGGTCTTGTCCCAGTCGACGGCAGCGGACAGCCACGGGTCGTTGTCGGCGAAGGGATCGGTCACGGTGTGAACGGCCGAGAACGCGATGCGGTTCAGCGGGCCCTCGAGCTTTGCAGGAAAGGTGCGCGATGCAGCAAGCCGGTAGGTCTCGATCGAACGATCGGCCTTCGGCAGCTTGAGCGACAGAGACGACGTTGATGGGACGGGCTTGGGCTGGACGGGCTTGTTCATGATTTCAGACCTCTTCCCGTCATTGCGAGGAGCGAAGCGACGAAGCAATCCAGACTCTCGCCGCGGAGGCATTCTGGATTGCTTCGCTTCGCTCGCAATGACGGCTCAATAACATCGACACTTATCCAATAGACCTCAGACCTTGATCGGGGCGACGTCGATCCAGCGCCGCTCCTTCCAGCTCTTCAGCGCGCATTCGGCGAGCTGCACGCCCTTGACGCCTTCGAGCAGCGTGAACTTGTAGGGCGCATCCTCGTAGACGTGGCGGATGAACATCTCCCACTGCTCTTTGAAGCCGTTGTCGTAGCTGACGTTGTCTGGCAGCTTCTGCCAGTCGCCGTAGAAATCGTGCAGCCGCTTCTCGTCGGGATTCCACACCGGCCGGGGCGTCGCCTGCCGCGCCTGGATCATGCAGTCGGAAAGGCCTGCGACGGCCGAGCCGAGCGTGCCGTCGACCTGGAAGGTGACGAGATCGTCGCGATAGACGCGCGTCACCCAGGACATGTTGATGTGGGCGATGGCGCCGCCCTTGAGCTGGAACGTCGCATAGGCGGAGTCGTCGGCGGTCGCCTTGTACTTCTTGCCCTGCTCGTCGAAACGCTCGGGAATGTCGGTGTTGCCGATGCAGCTCACGCTCTCGACCTCGCCAAAGAGATTGTCGAGCACGTAGCGCCAGTGGCAAACCATGTCGAGAATGATGCCGCCGCCGTCCTCGTCGCGGTAATTCCATGACGGCCGCTGCGCCTCCTGCCAGCCGCCCTCGAACACCCAATAGCCGAACTCGCCGCGCACCGAGAGAATGCGGCCGAAGAAGCCGGAGTCGCGCAGGAAGGCAATCTTCTTCAGGCCGGGCAGGAACAGCTTGTCCTGCACCGTGCCGTGCTTGACGCCCTTGGAATTGGCGAGCTTGACGACCTCGAGCGCCTCCTCGAAATTGGTCGCGATCGGCTTCTCGCAATAGACGTGCTTGCCGGCATTGATCGCCTGGGTCAGCAGCCCGGGGCGCGCCTGCGTCGTCGCTGCGTCGAAGAACATGGTGTCGTTCTTGTCGGCGAGCGCGGCGTCTAGATCGGTGGTCCAGCGCGTGATGTTGTAGCGCTTGGCGAGCCCCTCCACCTTCTCGGCGCTGCGGCCGACCAGGATCGGATCGGGCATCACGCGGTCGCCGTTCTTCAAGCGGACGCCGCCCTGCTCCCGGATCGCGACGATCGAGCGGATCAGATGCTGGTTGAGGCCCATGCGGCCGGTGACGCCGTTCATGATGAGGCCGAGGCGTTGGGTGGTCATGCCGATTGCTCCTGAAGTGATTTTGGCTGTTCGAGCGAGCGCAGCGCCGACCAGTCCGGATGGACCGACGTCGCAAAGCCCGTTGTGTGAAGCGATCCCGTCAGGAGATCGCCGTTGTGAATGTTGAGGCGGACGCCCTGCCCGGCATCGGCATAGAGATCGGGGTGCGCGGCCGCGAACGCCTGGGCCTCCGCGGCGGGCGTGTCACCGAAGCCATCGACATAATGGTGGCCGTTGCGCTCGGCATGAGTGATGCCGATGAAGGCGCCGAGCGCGAGATCCTGCTGCACGGCAAGCCCGGCCTGGCAGGTCAGGTCCTCGCCGGTGACGAAGAACTTCTCGCCGCCCGCGCTCCATTTCGCCGCGCGCGTCGCGTTGACGATGGATTTGTAAAGCCCTTTGCAGGATTTCGAGGAGATGCCGTGATAGCCGAGCGCGCGTGCCGCGGGAAACGCGTCGTAGGAATCGTCGGCTTCGTCGATTATGAAGCCGCGCGCCGCGAGCGAGCCGAGCGGCGACTGCCTCGTGACATCGCGCGGCATCGGCTGCTCGACATAGAGCAGCCTGGATGAAATCGACCGCAGCGCGGGGTCATGGTCGAGCCGGTCCATCAGTTCCTGCAACGCCGCGAGATCGGCATATTGCTCGTTGGCATCGAGCGTCACCTCGTAGTCATGCTCCAGCGCATCGAGTTCCTTGCCAATGCGCGCCAGCCGCGCTGCATCGGCGACGGGATCACCCGACAGCTTCAGCTTGAAATATCTTGCACCGGAGTTCTCGTGGGCATCTGCAACTCCGCCCTCGCCCTCAACGGTGTCGTGGAGGCCGACGGTATGCCTGACGGCAACACGCGACAGCGGCTTCCGGCCGGATAGAAAAATCGTGAGATCGGTTTCCTTCAGGTCGGGCGAAAGCCGCGCATCGATGCCGGCGATGTTGCCGGCCATGCCGTCGAAAAAATTGGTCTCGGCGGCGCGGAGCAGCGCGTCGAGGATCGCCTTGTCGATTTCCGCGGGGCCGTAAGTCGCGGCAAGCGCCGGAATGTTCTTTTTCGCACAAGTTGCGACCTGGGCGCCGATGCAGGAGGCATGCAGATCGAATGCCCTCAAAAATCCGGTTCGCGCAAGATAAAGCCCCCGTGCGATCTCCAGCGAGCGGCGCAAATCATCGACGGTCTGGACCGGCGAAAGCTCCGGCCGCTTGTCGAACCATTTTGGCACCAGCAGCTCGGCGCTGGCGCCGACCGCCGATCCCCTGCCCTCGACCTCGATCTCGACCCGCACGTAGAGCTGCGGCGTCGCGTTGATCGTGATCGCGCCGAAGCGGAACGGCCGCGCGAAATGCACGGGTCGTTCGAAGAAGGTGATGTCTCGCAACTTCAGGCGCACCGGCATGGTCCTAGGACGGTCGTCATGCCCGGGCTTGTCCCGGGCATGCACGTTCTCTCTCGCGCGGGGCAAGGCGTGGATGGCCGGGACAAGCCCGGCCATGACGCTCCGGAATTCAGAGCTGATCCCATCGTCCCTAATCCAGCGCCCCTTGGGAAAAGAAATGCTTGCGGATGCGCTGCACCAGCTCGGTGAAAACAGGATCGGCCATCACGTCGAGCGAACGGGGGCGCGGCAGCGGCACGTCGTAGATCGCGGCGACCGCGCCGGGCCGCTCGGTCATGACCAGCACGCGGTCGGCGAGGAACACGGCCTCGGGGATCGAATGCGTGATCAGCAGAACCGTCTTCCGGGTTTCGCGCTGGATCCGCATCAGCTCGACATTCATGCGCTCGCGCGTCAGCGCATCGAGCGCGCCGAACGGCTCGTCCATCAGCATGATCCGGGGATCATGCACCAGGGCGCGGCAGATCGAGGCGCGCTGCTGCATGCCGCCGGAGAGCTGCCAGGGCAGCTTCTTCTCGAATCCTTCGAGCCCGACCATCTTCAACAGCGCCTTGGCACGGTCGAGATATGTCTGGCGCGGCAGCCGCTTCATGTCGATCGGCAGCATCACGTTGGACAGGATGTTACGCCACGGCAGCAGCAGCGCGTTCTGGAACACGATGCCGACATTGCCGTGCGGCGCCGTCACCTTCTCGCCCTCGACCAGGATCTCGCCCGTCGTCGGCGGCAGCAGTCCCGAGATCAGCTTGAGCAGCGTGGACTTGCCGCAGCCGGATGGGCCGACCACGACGAAGAACTCGCCGTCGTTGATATGGAAGTCGAGCGGCCGCAATGACGGCACATCGCCGTCGCGCGTCCGATAGGTCTTCGACACGCCGGACAGTTTGATGCCCGACGCATCGCCGGCAGCCCGGTCGCTCACCAGTCTCAGATGCGCGGCCGGTTGGCCGGGAGGTATCGCTTCTGCTGCTTTCATTGTATCAAGTCCGCTCGACGATACGAACCGTCATTCCGGGGCGCTCGAAGGGCGAACCCGGAATCTCGAGATTCCGGGTCTGGTCCTTCGGACCATCCCGGAATGACGGCATTATGTGCTGCTTTCACGAACCGCTCTTCGGCAGATAGTCATTGGTATAGAACGCCTTCGGGTTCTCCTTGGCCTTGGCATCGAGCCCGCCATACTCGACCATCAGATTGACGGAGTCCGTCATGTTCTGGTCGGTGACCTGGAACGGCCGCTTGGTCTTGGTCTCCGCGGTGCGGTAGAGCGGAATGGTCAGCTCAAAACCCTGAGTCAGCGTATCGATCTTGCCGCCCTTCGGGTTGGCATCGAGGATCGATTGCGCCGCCGCCTTCGGCTCCTTCTCGGCGGCCTCGACCGCCTTGGTCGTCGCCGACATGAAGCGGCGGACGAGGTCGGCATTGGCTTTCACATAATCAGTGTTGGCGATGATGCCGGAGGAAACCATGTTGATGCCGTAGTCGGCGAACTTGATCGGGTAGACGTCCTTGCCGGTGGCGTCCTTGATCTTCATCGATTGGTCCATGACGTAGCCGAGCAAGAGATCGGCCTGGCCGTTGATGACCGCGTTGAGCTTGGTCTGGCCATCGCCGGCAACGGTCTGGAAGTCGCTCTCCTTGAGACCGGTCTTCTTCAGGAACAGCGGCCAGATCTGCGTCATGGAATCGGCCGGCGTGATCGCGACCGTCTTGCCCTTGATATCCTCGGGCTTCCTGATGTTCTTGTCGGCAAAACCCATCGCGGACATCGGGCTGGTCTGGAGCAGCACGCCGGTCGCAACCACCGGCGCGCCCTTGATCGCGGCGCGCATCATGGTGGGCACGTCGACATAGCCGAAATCGGCGGTCTTGGCGGCGACGGCCTGCGTGGTCGCGGCCGAACCGCGGCCTTCCTGGATCTCGAGGTCGATGCCTTCGGCGGCGTAGATGCCCTTGGCCTTGCCGTAATAGAACGGCGCGTGCTCGCCATAGACGTACCAGTTCAGCATCAGCACGACCTTATCGGCCGCTTGCGCCGGCATGGCCGCGAACACCATCAGCGCCGCCGAGACAGCTCCTATCCATCGCTTCATCATCACTCTCCCTTGTCGTTGTTGCGTCGGCCGTTTGGCGGCCGTTCGTTGCTTTGGTTGTTGTTAAGAGGCGAAAATCACGTCCTCGCGCTGGCTGACATGCCAGGGAATGACCAGCTTCTCGATGCGGTCCACAATCCAGAACAGGATGACGCCGAGCAGCGCGAGGATCACGAGCGCCGCGAACATCGTCGGCAGGTCGAAGGTTCCGATCGAGCGTTGCATCACATAACCGATGCCGGAATTGGAGCCGACGAACTCGCCGACGACGGCGCCGACCACGGCGAGCGTCACCGACACTTTGAGGCCCGAGAAGATCGCCGGCAGCGCATGCGGCAGGTTCACCGCGCAAAACACCTGGAAGCGGCTGCCCTGCATGGCGCGGGCGAGATCGACCATATCTGGATCGACCGACTTGAAGCCCTGCACCGCGGAGACCACCACCGGAAAGAAGCCGAGCAGAAACGCCGAGATCACCTTGGGAATGATGCCGAAGCCGAACCACACCACGAACAGCGGCGCGATCGCAATCTTCGGCACGGATTGCGAGAACACCAGCAGCGGATAGACGTAGCTCTCTACTGTCTTGGAGCCCGCGATCAGCATCGCGATGGGGATACCAAAAAGCGCCGAGAGCGCGAAGCCGCAGACGGTCGCATAGGTCGTCGGCCAGGACTGGCGCAGCAGTTCCGGCCAATCGGTACGCAGCACCGCAATGACATCGCCCGGCGACGGGATCTGGTAGGCGGGAATCTTGAACAGCCGGATCGCGAGATCCCAGGCCACGACGATGAACACCAGGAACAAAAACGGCCGGATCCAGGCCGCGTTCAGCATCTTGGACACCGCACTCTGCGGCTTCAGCTCAGCCACGTCTCACTCCCGGTCGACTTGTTCGTTCCCGAGAAATTAACCTGTTGGGTAAATACTGTCCAGCGGTTTTCCTGCGACGTTTTGTGCGGGGGTTCCGCAAAAAGTCGTGTCGTCCCGGCGAAGGCCGGGACCTATACCCGCAGCGCGAAATTGGCGAACGCTGGTTGGCGGGACTGGCACCGCGCACTATCGATAGATAACGCGGTATGGGTCCCGGCCTTCGCCGGGACGACGATGGACTACGCCGTCTGCGCCACCACGGCGCGCGACTTCGGCGCCTTTGTCGCATCTAGCAACGCTGCGGAGCGCCCCGTCAGCGCTGCCAGCACGAGGCCGACCATGTGGTCCAGCCGCTCGTCCTTGGCGTCCTTGGCCAGCAAATCGCGACCGAAGATCACGCTCAAGGTTGCCGAATTCGAGAGATAGAAGAAGCAGAGTCCCGCGATCGAGATGTAGAGCTGGACAGGGTCGACCGCGACCTTGAAGTCGCCGCCGGACACACCGCGCCGCACCACGGTGCCGATCATCTCGACGAAGGGCGAGTGCATCGACTTGACCTTGGTCGATTTCTTCAGGTGCTTTGCGCGCGCGAGGTTCTCGGTCTGGAGCAGCGACAGGAATTCGGGATTGCGCAGGAAATAATTCCAGGTGAACTCGATCAGGCGCCTGATCGCTTCGGGCGGCTCGAGATGCTCGAGATCAAGCCCGCGCTCCTCGCTGCGGATCTTGTCGTAGGCGCCTTCGAGCACCGCGAGATAGAGCTCATCCTTGTTGCCGACGTGATAATACAGCATCCGCTTGTTGGCGCCGGCGTTGGCCGCAATCCGGTCGACGCGCGCGCCGGCAAGCCCATGGGCAGAGAATTCCTGCTTGGCGGCTTCGAGAATGCGCAGCCGCATCCCCTCGGGATCGCGCTGCCATTTCAGAGTTCGCTTTGCCTTCGCCAAACCGGTTGCTCGCTGGGTGATGTCAGGACGGATGTAACACGCGCGCGGCCCGCCGCATAGTTTCGTCATTGCGAGCCAACGGGTCCGCGCAGAGCGCGGCCCGATGACAGGCTCCGCGAAGCAATCCAGACTGCCACCACGGAGACAGTCTGGATTGCTTTCGTCGCAAGAGCTCCTCGCAATGACGCTGGGAGAGACTGAACTTCACTCCACCGGCTTCGGCGAACGCTCCAGCAGGACCGTCTGGATGCCGCAGGTGCCGTTCCTGACCGTCATGATCCGCGTGCCCGGCTTGCGGCCGTTGCGGACTTCACTGACGTCGAGGCCGGCGGCGATCAGACGCGCACGCGTAGCGTCGATGTCGGTCACCCGCCAGCTCAGGCCCCAGAGGCGGTCATGCAGGGAATCGCCGCCCGCGACGGGGCGGCGCACCACCTCAACGACGAGATCGCCGCAGCGGAAGAACATCAGCTGGCCCCAATCCTGGTGCGAGCGGTCGAGCGCCAGATCGAGCCCAAGCCGCGCACCATAGAGCGCAGCGGCGCGATCGGAATCCTCGGTGGTGATCACGACGTGATCGAGTGCATCGATCGGCCCGATATCGGTCGCCGGCGAGAGCGGACGCTCATCAGCCAGTTCGAGGAAGAACATGCGCACGCCGCGCGTGAGCTCCGTCGCGGCGCGCGTCCGCTTCCAGTGCAGGATCGCGCCGCTCTCCGCGTCGCTGCTTTCGACCTCCGCAACCGGATCCGGCTTGAGCGCCACCCGCTCCAGCCGCCGGTGTATCCTGCTCATGTCCGCGACACGAAAGCACAGGCTGGCGAGCACGCCTTCCTGGTCGCCGAGCAGCGCGCGCATGCGGTCGGCGGTCACGCTGAAGCCGTTCGGCGCCATCAATTCGATCGTCATGTTCGCAAGAGTGAACAGCACCCGGTCGGCGCCCTCGCCCGAGTTCTGCCAGGCCGGCGCGCGCCCGAGCAGCGTCTGATAGGCCGCCCTGGCCGCACCGATATCCCTGACCAGTGCGACGACGTGATCGAGGCCGGTGATCATGTTTCCCCCTGTTGATGGCCCGGAACCGTGGACCGAGAGACGGCGTTTGTCCGGACTTGGCATTGCCCGGTGATGGTCGTATTCCGGCCGCATGCCGACCTCAAGCGCTTCGAGCGGCGGTTTTGCGAATAATTTCAGCGGTCCCTCGGCGGAACCGGTGTTACAGTAAGCGCGCCGGCCGGGACCACAAAGCGCATCACGGACAAGCAATGCAGGCTCTCTTCATCGGACAGACCTATATCGACGTCGTCTTCATCACCGACCACATGCCGACCGGCGACGAGAAGCACGTGGCCTCCGACTACGCGGTTTCCTTTGGCGGCAATGCGGTGACCGCGGCGTTCTGCTGCGCCAAGCTCGGCATCGTGCCCGATCTCATCGCCACCGCGGCCAATGACTGGCTCGGCCGCATGTTCATGGACATGTGCGCGAAATACGCGATCTCGCTGCATGGACGGAAGGTCAACCAGTCCTCGCTGTCCTTCATCATGCCGAAGGACGGCAAGCGCGCCATCGTCCGCTGCCGCGACGACGACCACATCCATCCGTTCCCGATGCTCAATCTCGGCGGCTGTCGCGCGCTGCATGTCGACGGCCATCAACCCGATGCCGCGATCCACTACGCGAAAGTCTGCCGCGAGGCCGGCATCCTGACCTCGCTCGACGGTGGCGGCCTTCGCACCAACACGCATGAGCTATTGGAATTCATCGACGTCGCCATCGTTGCCGAGCGCCTGTGCGAGCAGATGGATCTGACGCCGGAGAAGATGCTGGATTACCTCAAGAGCCGCGGCTGCAAGATCGGCGGCATCACCATGGGCGAGAAGGGCCTGCTCTGGTACGACGAGACCGGAACGGTGCAGGTGATGCCGGCGATGCCGATCCCACGCGAGCGCGTGATCGACACCAATGGCGCAGGCGACGTCTTCCACGGCGCCTATGTCTATTCCTATCTTGCCCATCCCGGCAAAAGCTGGCGCGAGCATTTCGATTTTGCTCGCGCGGCCTCGACCTTCAAGATCCAGCGTCTTGGCAACGAAGCCGGCCTGCCGACGCTTGTCGACATCGCCAAGGTCAGGCACGAGTTCGAGGTCAGGGTCTAGCGTTCGCAGGGGTTATGATGGGGCGCGTCTACGTCGCCGGCAGCATCAACATGGATGTGGTGGCGACAGCCGATCGCCATCCGAAGATCGGCGAGACCGTTGCCGGCAAGCAGGTGCTGTATTTCCCGGGCGGCAAGGGCGCCAACCAGGCGGTGGCGGCGTCGCGACTTGGCGCAAGGACCACGCTGATCGGCCGGCTCGGCAAGGATTCGTTCGGCGGTGAGTTGAGGACGTTCCTCGGCGCGCAAGGCATCGCGCTAGATTTTGTCGGTGAGACGGCCGAGGCGCACACCGGCACGGCCATCATCACGGTGGCGGAGGCCGACAACACCATCGTCGTCATTCCCGGCAGCAATGCGCTCGTCGGCGTCGACGATATCGCGGCCGTCCCGCTGGCAAAGGGCGATGTCGCGGTCAGCCAATTCGAGATCCCGCTGCCGACGATCGCCGCGTTCTTCCGGCGGGCTCGCGACACCGGCGCCACGACGCTGCTCAATCCGGCCCCGGCACAAAACATGTCGAGCGAATTGCTCGCGCTGGTCGACATCCTCGTGCTGAACGAGACCGAGCTCGGCGTCCTCGCCGGCGTGGAGTTGTCCGACAGTGACGCGGCTGCCCGGATCCTCGACGTCGCGCGAAACCTTCAGATGCGCGAGGACCAGACCATCTGCGTGACCATTGGCAAGCGCGGCGTGCTCGCGCTCGCTGGACGCGAGGAGATTGCGGTGTCCGGCCGCGTGGTGAAGGCGCTCGACACCACAGGCGCAGGCGATTGTTTTGTGGGAGCGCTCGCGGCGCAACTCGCCGACGGCGTCGACTTGCGCGCCGCACTCGCCTTCGCCAATGCCGCCGCCTCGATCTCCGTGCAGCGCATGGGCGCAGGGCCGTCGATGCCGATGGCCGCGGAAGTCGGCGCCGTCCTCAATGCCGGCTGATCACGCCAGCGCGCCCTTCAGGTCAAAACTTTCATCGGCGGCCTGCTCCGGAGTGATCGAGCGATCCACGCCGAACAGGCGGCGGCCGAACATGTGGTCGCCGGCACGGTTGACGGATTCGATGCCGAGCAGATTGTCGCCCTTGTAGCAGAACGCCGAGAACGCCTTCTTGGCGGGATCGCCGCGCAGCACGACACGGTCGTAGCCGGTGGTGAGGCCCGCGATCTGGAGCTTGTCGTCGCCCTGGTCGCTCCAGAACCAGGGATGGCTGTCATAGGCCTTACGGTCGCCGGTCAGCCGCGCCGCGAGGCAGCGCGCGTGATCGGTGGCATTCTGCACCGATTCCAGCCGCTGCGATCCGCCGAAGCGCGGGCTGTTGAACAGCGCGCAATCGCCGATCGCCGAGATATGGGGATCGGCCGTCGCGAGATATTCGTCGACGATGATACCGGCCGCGACCGGCAGCCCCGCCTCCGCCGCAAGCTCGATGTTCGGCAGCACGCCGACGCCGACCACGACGAGATCGGCCGGCAGATGCCTTCCGTCGCTCAGGGAGACGCCGGTGACCTTGCCGTCCTCCGCCTCGATGGACGTTGCCTGCACGCCGAGGTGAATGCGGATGCCGGCCTCGCGATGCCGCGCCTGAAAATACTCCGAGACCTCCGCCGTCACCGCGCGCGCCATCACGCGCGGGGCGAGTTCGAGCACGTCGACCTCGAGGCCCTTGATGCGCGCGGTGGACGCGAATTCGAGGCCGATGAAGCCGGCGCCGATCACCACCACCCGCGTCTTCGACGGGATGATCTTTCGCAGCGCCTCGCTCTCGTCGAGGATCCGCAAATACTTCACGTCGGAAAGGTTCGCGTTGGGCAGATCGAGCAGCCGGTTGCGCGCGCCGGTCGCCAGCACGAGGTGGCCGTAGGGCAGCGTCCTGCCCGAGGCGAGCAGCACCTTGCGCCCCGCGCGGTCGATCGACACGGCGCGGCCCGCGACCAGCTCGATGGTCTGGTCCTGGTAGAATTTCTCCGGCCGGAACATCAGGCTCTCCGGCCCGGACGAGCCCTTGATGTAGGCCTTGGACAGCGGCGGCCGCTGATAGGGCAGATGCGCCTCGTCATTGATCAGGCAGATGGGAGCGGAAAAGCCTGCCTGGCGCAGCGATGCCGCGACCTGGTAGCCGCCATGGCCGGCACCGACAATGACCACCGGACCATCCGTCATCGGACAGCCCATTTCCGCAAGACACGAGCGTCACCCATGTCGTCCCCTCTCGCGCTGATTTTGGCTTGCTTGCTCAGGAGGAGCCGGCGCTCGTGTCCGTCCCTTTGGCGAAGGCGGGCCCATTTGAGCCTATCGTTCCGGCTTGCGCAAGGGCGGCTGGCGGGGATTGTCACCCCTCACCTTCTGCGATTTAGTCGCACGAACGACCTCATGCCGGGGATTTTCCAATGACCGCTCCCGTCTCCCAGCCCGACGATCCCGCTTTGCTGCGGATCGACGGCCCGATCGCGACCATCACGCTGAACCGCCCCGCCGCGTTCAATTCGATCAATCTGGCGATTGCACAAAAGCTCGAACAGCTCGCGGCATACATCGAGGGTGCCGACGACGTCAGGGTCATGGTCCTCGAAGGCGAAGGCCGCGCCTTCTCAGCAGGCGGCGATCTGCAGACGATCGGTGCGGCGGCTGAGGCCAATACGGTGACGCCCGTCGTCAGCGAGCTGTTGAAGCACTATCATGCCTTCATCGAGATCATCCGGCGCATGCCGAAGATCTCGCTGTCCAGCGTGCACGGCTCGGCGGCCGGCGCCGGCATGGGCCTCGCCTTCGTCACTGACCTCTGCATCGCTGCGGAGGATGCCAAATTCACGCCGGCGTATGCCAAGATCGGGGTGTCCCCGGATGGCGGATCTACCGTCGGCATCGTCAACACGGTCGGCTCCCGCCGCGCGCTCCAGATTTTCCTGGCTGAGGACAATTTCACCGCGCAGCAGGCCCATGAATGGGGCTTGGTTGCGAAGATCGTTCCCGCGGCCGAGCTGAAGGCGGCAACGCGAACCCTCGCCGAGCGGCTGGCGCAGAACCCGCCCGCCGCGATCGCGGGCACCAAATCGCTGGTCTACCAGGCCGCCACGACGCCGGTGAAGCAGCAGCTTGACGCGGAGGAGCACAAGATCATCATGGCGATGAACACGGAGGAGTTTCGCACCGCCGTCAAGAAATTCACCAGCAAGGGCAAGTAGCGTTCCCTCCAGCAGGCTTACTGCGGACAGATGTACCCCGTGCCCGCGGGCGACTTGAAGCAGCCGACCGATTCGGGGAGCACTTGCCGCGGCAGCCACAGCACCACGCTCGGGAAGTAGATCGCAAACGCGATCGTCCCGAGGAACACCAGATAGATCGGCAACGCGGCGCGTAGCGCCTTTGCGAAACTGACGCCGACGAATTTCGAGGCCATCAGCAGCACCAGCCCGTAAGGCGGCGTGATCAGGCCGAAGGCCAGCGTTGCGATCAGCACCACGCCCATATGCACGGCGTTGATGTCACCGGCTTCCGTCAGCGTGTTGACCAGCGGCATGAAGATGATGATGGTCGGCACCGGCTCGATGAAATCGCCGACGATCGTGAACAGCAGCACCATCAACAGCATGATCAGATGCGGATCGTTGCCGGCGAGCGACGTGATGACTTCGGCGATGTAGCTCGCACCGCGCAAATAGGCGAGCATCCAGCCGAACGCATTGGCGGCGCCGATCGTGATCAACGGCAGCGAGAAGATCAGGCCCGCGAGGCAGAAATCGTATGGGATCTTGCTGATGTGCCCGCGGTTGAGCGCGGGAATCACGACGACGACGATCCAGACCACGGCCACGACACCGGCTTCCGTCGGCGTGAACCAGCCGGTCAGAATGCCTCCTAACAGGATCACAGGAATCATCAGCGGTAGCGCCGCATCGCCGGCCGCAAACACCACCTGCCGCAGCGGGGCGCGCGGCTTGCGCAGGCCGGACGGGCCGAAGAAATAGCAGTAGATCATCAATCCGAAGCCGATCATCAGGCCCGGCACGACGCCTGCCATGAACAGGCCGGCGATCGAGACGTTGCCGACGGCGCCATAGACCACAGCGGTGATGCTCGGCGGCACCAGCGCCGCAATCGTCGAGGCGGATGCGATGATGGCGGCGATGAAGGCGGGCTCGTAGCCCTCGCGCTTCATCGGGCCGCCCAGCGCGCGGCTCATCACCGCGACATCGGCAGTGGTCGAACCCGACATTTCCGAGAAGAACATGCTGAAGACGACCACGACCTGCGACAGGCCACCTCTGATGTGGCCAACGAGGGACACCGAGAGATTGGCTATTCGAACCACCACATTGGCCGAGCTCATGAGCTCGCCGACTAGCAGGAAGAACGGGATCGCCAGCAGTGCCTCGGAATCGACGCCGTCAAACACCTTCTGGATGATTGCGGCGAGCGAGACGTCCGACAGCAGCGCGCCGATGAAGACGCCGGCCAATAGCGAGAACGGCACGGGCACGCCGAGATAGCCGAAAGAGAGGAAGCAGACCGTCATCAAGGCCAGAACAATGGGTGCGCTCACGGCTGCGCCCTCATCTGTACGTCGGTGATGACAGGAGCCCCATCGTCCTCCTCCGGCGGCTCGGGATGGTCAAAGCCGTTGCGCAGACCGTTGACGAGCTGCTCGATGGTGAAAAGACCGACCAGCACGCCCGACAGCGGAATGATCGCGTAGAGCGAGGCGATCGGCGTGCCCGACGGCAGGCGAAAACTGCCGAAGCCGCGAAGATAGTTCTGATAGCCGTACCAGATCAGGCAGAAGGCGACGCCGAGCACCACGATCCGGATGATGATCTCGACGATCAGACGCGGCGTGCCGTGCATCGCCTCGGAGATCGCGGTGAGATAGAGATGGTCGTTGCGCCGGGTCGCAGCCGCCGTCCCGACGAAGATGGCGTAGACGAACAACGTCGAGGTCACTTCCTGGAGCCACAACCAGGGATGGCCGATGGTGCGGGTGACGATGTCGGCGGTCACCGACAGCGAGAAGCCGAAGCAGAGCACGCCGCAGAGGATCATCAGCGCAAGCTCGAGCCAGTCAAGCCCGCGCCATTTGAGGTGACGTTGGCGCTGCACCAGCAGTTTGTCGGCGATGGTCATTAATGTCGTCCCGGCGAAGGCCGGGACCCATAGCCCCAGCTGCGTGTGGTCAAAGCAAGCTGGCGGCTATCCTGCCCCAAGCTTCGCCGCGGCGTATGGGTCCCGGCTTTCGCCGGGACGACTCGTGGAGGCACGGACATTGCCGGGGGGCCTAATTAATCGAGCGGATCAAATCCTTGATCTTCTCGGCGTGCGGGCCGAGCTCCTTGGCGAGCTTGTCGAGATAGGGATCGGCGATCGCCGTGAAGGTCTTCTTGTCGACGTTGTCGACGATCTTCACGCCCATCTTCTTCAGCTTCTCTGCCGCGGTGCGTTCGAGGTCGAAGGCCTTCTGCGGCTCCTTGGAGCTGACTTCGTTCCCCGCCGCCTGCACCCAGCCTTTCTGCTCGGCCGACAGGCTCTGCCAGAGCTTGTCGGAGATGAACACCAGCGCGTTGTTGGCCTCGTGCTCGGTGATGTTCAGGACCGGCGCGACCTCGTAGTGCTTGTTGACGAGGTAGACGTTGATGCTGTTCTCGGCGACGTCGACGACGCCGGTCTGCAAGCTCGTGTAGACGCTGCCGAACGGCATGTGCACGGTCTGGGCGCCGTAGGCCGGGAACATGGTGTCCTCGGTCGCGGTCGCCTGCACCCTGATCTTCAGGCCCTTGATGTCGCCGACATTGTGGATCTCCTTCTTGGAGTACATGTGGCGCACGCCCTGCGAGCCGGTCGCGATCACATGCAGGCCCTGCGTGGTCTCGTCGATCATGGTCTTGAGCGCCTCGAACACTTTTGGATCGGCCAGACCCTTGACCACGTGGTTCTCGTCGCGGAACAGGAAGTGCAACGACATCACGCCTGCTTGCGGCGAAATCGTCGCGGTGTTCGCCGAGGAGATGATCGCAAATTCGACGTCGCCCGCTTTCACGAGCTGGAGCACCTGCGGCTCCTGCCCGAGCTGCGCGCCCGGATACTGGTCGATGATCATGGTGCCTTTGCTCAATTCCTTGAGCTTTTCGGCAAAGAGGTCGCCCGCGATGGAATAGCCGGTGTTGCGCGGCTGGTCGTAGGCGAAGCGATAATGCTTCACCTCCTGCGCCGATGCGCCCGTGACGAACAGGATCGCGGCCGTTGCCGCCAGCCCAAGCATGGATCGTGCAATCATCGGTTCCCCCTGTTTTAACGCCCGCCGCTTGTGCGGTCTGGGCTACGCTTCCGGGTGGTTGGTCACCCTCTCTCAGTTTTCTGCTCAGTCTTCTTCCCAGTCCGCTGCATGAAATCGAAATCGCAGCCCTCGTCGGCCTGCATGATGGTCTCGTTGAACAGCCAGGCGTAGCCGCGCCGCGCCTCGTCGGGAGCGGCTGCCGGCTTCAATGAGGTATGGCGCCGTTCCAGCTCGGCCGCATCGACGAGAAGCTCGATGCTGCGCTTGGCGACGTCGAGCCGGATCATGTCGCCGTTCTTCACCAGCGCCAGCGGCCCGCCGACGGCGGATTCCGGCGTAATGTGCAGCACGATGGTGCCGAACGCGGTGCCGCTCATGCGCGCATCGGAAATGCGCACCATGTCCTTGGTACCGCCACGTGCGAGCTTCTTCGGGATCGGCAGATAGCCCGCCTCGGGCATGCCCGGCGCGCCCTTGGGGCCGGCATTGCGCAGCACCAGCACATCGTCGGCGGTGACGTCGAGATCGGGATCGTCAACCCGGAGCGTCATGTCCTCGACGGATTCGAACACCACCGCACGGCCCGTGTGTTGCAGCAGCTTTGGGCTCGCGGCGGATTGCTTGATGACCGCGCCGCGCGGAGCGAGGTTACCGTGCAGGACGGCGAGGCCGCCTTCCTTCTTGATCGGATTGTCGCGCGGGCGGATCGCGTCCTGGCCGGGCACGTCTTCCGCATTCGCGACGACATCGCGCAGGCTCTCGCCCGTGATCGTCTTCGCATCGAGATCGATGAGATCGCCCAGCTGCGCCAGCAGTTTCGGCACGCCGCCAGCGTGATGGAAATGCTCCATGTAATGCTCGCCCGACGGTTTGAGATCGATCAGCACCGGCACCTCGCGGCCGATCTGGTCGAACACCCCGAGGTCGAGCCGGTGCGGCGAGCGATGTGCCATCGCGCTCAGATGGATCAGCCCGTTGGTCGAGCCGCCGATCGCCTGGAGCACGACCTGCGCGTTCTTGAAAGATGCAGGCGTCAGCAATTCGCTCGGCTTCGGACCCTTGGTCTTGGCCATCTCGGCGGCCACCCGGCCGCTCGCCTCGGCAAGCCGAAAGCGCTCCGCATGCGGCGCGGGAATCGTCGCGCTCATCGGCAGAGACAGGCCCATGGCCTCGATCATGCAGGCCATGGTCGAGGCCGTGCCCATCACCATGCAGGTGCCGACCGACGGCGCGAGACGGCCGTTGACCGCCTCGATCTCGGCATCGTCCATTTCGCCCGCGCGATACTTGCCCCAGAGACGGCGGCAATCGGTGCAGGCGCCCAGCACCTCGCCCTTGTGATGACCAACCACCATGGGGCCAACGGGAATGACCACCGTCGGCAGGTCGGCGCTGATCGCGGCCATCACCTGCGCCGGCAGTGTCTTGTCGCAGCCGCCGATCACGATCACCGAATCCATCGGCTGCGCGCGGATCATTTCCTCGGTATCCATCGCCATCAGATTGCGCAGATACATCGAGGTCGGATGCGCAAAGCTCTCCGCGATCGAGATCGTCGGGAACACGAACGGCATCGCGCCCGACAGCATCACGCCGCGCTTGGCGGCCTCGATGATCTGCGGGACGTTGCCGTGGCAAGGATTGTAGTCGCTGTAGGTGTTGGTGATGCCGACGATCGGGCGCTCCAGCGCGTCATCGGAATAGCCCATGGCCTTGATGAACGCCTTGCGCAGGAACAGCGAGAAGCCGGCATCGCCATAGCTCGTCAGCCCTTTGCGCAACCCACTCGTCATCACACCACTCCCATCACCGGGTCATTGTCGTACATCCTGCCCCTTGATTGTCAATAAGGCAGACGCCAAACCTGCCATTTTCCGGACCGCCATACTAGTAAATGACCAGATTATTGACAATCCGAGCCTTCCCTGCTCCACAGGATGGACCGGGCAAGCGCCGGGAGGCGAGGGCATGTCCGACACTCACATCGCAGACGCCATGACGGTCCGGCGCGACGATCCGGACGACATCGTCGCGCGGCTCGAGGAGGACATCATCTTCGGCCGCCTCGCGCCCGGCGCGCGCCTGACCGAGGACGCGCTGATGTCGGCTTACGGCACCTCGCGGCACTTCGTGCGCCAGGCGCTGGTGGATGCGGAGCGCCGCGGCATCGTCCGCCGCGAGAAGAATGTCGGCGCTACCGTGCGGTTCTATTCGGCCGAAGAGGTCCGGCAGATCTACGAGGTCCGGGAGATGCTGACCCGGCAGGCGGCGCTGATGATCCCCCTGCCCGCACAGCAAGGTCTGATCGACGAGCTCTCCGCATTGCAACGGCAATATTGCGCGAGAGCGGATTTGCAGGACCTGCGCGGCATTCACGAAGCCAACGACGCCTTCCACCTCGCGCTGTTCTCGGCGTGCGGCAATCCCTATCTGGTGCGCTCGCTCCAGGACTACATGAACCTCACGCTGCCGATGCGCGCCAAGAACCTCGCCGACCGAGACGGCCTCGCGCAATCACGGCGCCAGCACGAGTTGATGATCGAGCTGTTGAAGGGCCGCGACAGCTGGGCGCTGGCCCAGCTCTGCGTCGATCATATGCAGTTCAGCAAGAAGGATTATCTGGCAAGGATCGCCGGCGAGGCTGAGCGCTAGCGCTCTTGTCCATCCGCCCGTGGCAGGTCAAAACGGGCGCTCAATATCGTCTCAGCAGGCCGCGCTCCACGCTGGTATCGCCATAGGCAGCGCAGGCGCCTTTCGGGTCTCTGATCAGGTCCGCCCGGACACGCCTGAACGCTTTGACGGCCGCGTCGGACACCTCGAGGCGGAATTTGCCGGGATCGGAGGTCTCGCCATCGCGGGCCTTGATGGCCGCCGCATAGGCGTCGATCATCGCCATCGCGGCATCCGTGCTGCCGAGAAGTCGGGCGCCGAGCTGGACACTGCCCGCACCATTGACCTCGTAGCCGACGCATCGTTGTTCGAGCACCGCGGACGCGGTGACAAGCTGGTCGAGAAACGTCGCCTCGGCGTCGCTGAGCATCGCGGCTCGCGCCGGGGCCGACATGATCAACGCGAGCAGTACGACGGCTGGCAATTTGATTTTCATTGTCCTGACTCGCGCTGCCGCAATCGAACCGTAATCGAGGCACCGGTTGCTGAAATGCGATCGCGCAGATCGAGAACCAAATGCCGAAGGCAAGGTTGACCTAGATCAATGGGCAGGGCGGCCAAGCCAAAGCTCAGCCCTTGCATGCGCTCGTTCTCAGTGAACCGAGGCACCGCGTCGAGATTGCCATCAAAACCTTTTGTCAACCCATCGAAATAGCGCGCCGTCGGAAATAGATAGGACCGGCGCCCAGCGGCGAATCGCACGTTCTTCCCCGTATTCCCTCCCGACTGAAATGCCATGACCGAACAAACCCTGACCGAGCCGATCGTGGAGACGCAGGAGCTATCCCGCGGCTTCTCGCGCTACCAGGCGATCCTCGTTGCGTTGCTGGCGCTGGTCCAGTTCACGATCATCATCGATTTCATGATCATGTCGCCGCTCGGCGCCATCATGATGCCGGCGCTCGATATATCGGCCGCTCAGTTCGGCGTGGCAGTCTCGGCCTATGCGTTCAGCGCGGGAATTTCCGGCATCCTGGCGGCCGGCTTTGCTGACCGGTTCGATCGCAAGCGGCTGCTGTTGTTCTTCTATGCCGGCTTTATCCTTGGCACGGCGCTGTGCGCGATCGCGCCCAACTATCATCTGTTGCTGCTGGGGCGGATCGTGACCGGCCTGTTCGGCGGCGTGATCGGCTCGGTCGTGCTCGCCATCGTGACCGATCTGTTTACGCTGCAATTGCGCGGCCGCGTCATGGGTTTCGTGCAAACCGCCTTCGCCGCAAGCCAGGTGCTGGGCATCCCGGCCGGTCTTTTCCTCGCCAACCAGTGGAACTGGCACGTCGCGTTCGGCGCACTGGTCGGCCTGTCGGTGATCGGGATGGTCGCCGTGATGTTCCTGATGAAGCCGGTGAACGGCCATCTCGGGCTGAAGCAGGATAGAAATCCGTTCCGGCATCTGATCGCGACGGTCTCGCAGCCGCGCTATTGGATGGCGTTTTCGGTAACGACCCTGCTGGCGACCGGCGGCTACATGCTGATGCCGTTCGGCAGCGCCTACACCGTGCACAATCTCGGCATCGACATCGTGCATCTGCCGACGATCTATCTCGTCTCCGGCCTGTTCAGCATTGTCATCGGACCATTGGTGGGACGCGCGAGCGATGCCTTCGGCAAATACCCCACCTTCGTCTTCGGCAGCGCGATGTCCATCGTCACGGTGCTGATCTACACCCATCTCGGCGAGGTGAGCCTGACGGTCGCGATCCTGGTCAACGTCCTGATGTTCGTCGGCATCTTCTCCCGCATGATTCCGTCGCAGGCGCTGATTTCCGCAATCCCCGAGCCGGCGCAACGCGGCTCCTTCAGCGCGGTCGGCGCGTCGCTGCAACAGCTCTCCGGCGGGCTCGGCTCCGTACTCGCCGCCGCGCTCATTGCGCAAGAGGCCGACGGTACGCTCCGGCATTTCGACCGGCTGGGATACGTCGTCGTGACGACGGCGGTGATTTCCCTGATCCTGATGTATTTCGTGCAGCGGCCCATCGCGGCCCAGGCCGGCAAACGCGTGGTCTAGGGCGTCGACCCCGACGCCCTAGATTTGCGAATACGCCTTACCGCTTGGTCCAATCGATGATGCGACTTGTGTCGCCGTCGAACTCGTTGCTGCAGAACGCGCCGCCCTGATAGTAATCGCCGACCGGATCGGGCTTCAGCTTGGCCTGCTCCGCCATCGCATGCGCCACGTGGTCCTCGGAGCGCCCCGTCGGGCGGTAGCCGAACTCGTAGGCGCGGTGGTTGTCCCACCAGGCGCGCTCGTTCAGGGACACGCCGTAGAACACCTCGAAATGAATGTCGGGATGCTCGAGCCCGATCTGGCAGAGCTGCACCAGGTCTTCCGGCTTCAGCCAGATCGAGATGCGGCGAAGGTCCAGCGGCACGTCGCCGAAATTGCCAATACGAAGGCAAGTCACCTTCAGGCCATGCTTGTCGGCATAGACCGCGCCGACCGCTTCGCCGAACACCTTGCTGACGCCATAGCGGCCGTCGGGGCGCGGGGTCACGTCGGTGCCGATCTTGTGGTGGCGCGGATAGAATCCGACGGCATGGTTCGAGGAGGCGAACACCACGCGCTTGACGCCCTTGCGATACGCCGCCTCGAACAGATTGTAGCCGCCGATGATGTTGGCCTGGAGGATGTCGTCCCAGGGGCCTTCGACCGAATAGCCGCCGAAATGGATGATGCCGTCGACGCCCTCGCAGATCGCCTCGCACTGCGCCAAGTCAGAGAGGTCCGCCGCCTTGAATTGCTCGTTGGGGCCGAGATCGGCCGGCGGGCGGATGTCGCTGAGCAGCAGGTCCGGATAGATCGGCGGCAACAGTTGTCGCAAACGCGTTCCAATCCCGCCCGAAGCTCCCGTCATCAAAATGCGCGGCATGTCTGTCCTCGTATGTAGCGACCGATTTGCGGCCGTAGATATCTGATGCTAGCAGACTTGGACAGAGGGAACGCAACAACGAGAATTGCACATGAACGATGCATCGTCCCAGAACCAAGGATCGCAGCAAGGCTGGCGGCCGGCGACCTATTACCCCGATCCAGCGATCCGCGCCCTCGACCCCCGCTTCGAAAAATACTGGCTGAAACTCTCGGCGGTGGAGCGGCTGACGACCGGCCTGCGCTGGGCCGAGGGTCCAGTGTGGTTCGGCGATGGTCGTTACCTCTTGTGCAGCGACATCCCCAACCAGCGCATTGTCAAATGGGAAGAGGAGACCGGCGCCGTCAGTGTGTTCCGCAAACCCTCCAATTTCGCCAACGGCAACACCAGGGATCGCCAGGGCCGGCTCGTCACCTGCGAGCACGGCGGGCGCCGCGTGACCCGCACCGAATATGACGGCAGCATCACCGTGCTGATGGACTCGTTCGGCGGCAAGCAGCTCAACTCGCCGAACGACGTCGTGGTGAAGTCCGACGGCGCGGTCTGGTTCACCGATCCCACCTTCGGCCTGCTCGGCAATTACGAGGGCTACAAGGCCGAGCCCGAGATCGAGCCGAACGTCTTCAGGCTCGATCCCGCGACCGGCAAGGCGACCATCGTTGCCGAAGGCGTGCTCGGGCCGAACGGGCTGTGCTTCTCGCCGGACGAGAAAGTCCTCTACGTCGTGGAATCACGCGGCGTGCCGAACCGCAAGATCCTCGCCTATGACGTCTCGGCGGATGGCACCACGATCTCGAACAAGCGCGTCCACATCGACGCGGGTCCGGGCACGCCTGATGGCATGCGCTGCGACATCGACGGCAATCTCTGGTGCGGCTGGGGCATGGGCGATCCCGAGCTCGACGGCGTGGTGGTGTTCGCGCCCGACGGCGTCATGATCGGCCGCATCGCGCTGCCCGAGCGCTGCGCCAACCTCTGCTTCGGCGGCGTCAAGCGCAACCGCCTGTTCATGGCGGCGAGCCAGTCGATCTACGCGCTGTATGTGAACACGCAGGGCGCGGTGGGGGGATAGTTCTTCCTCCGTCACGTCTCTCGTCATTGCGAGCGAAGCGAAGCAATCCAGAATCTTTCCGCGGAGGCAGCCTGGATTGTTTCGTCGCTACGCTCCTCGCAATGACGAAAGATAGAACAAAAACGCCGGAGCGGTTTCCCGCTCCGGCGTCATGTTTACCAAGGCGCTAAAACCTACGCCGCGTTGAAGCCCGCAACCGCCTTCACTTCGAGGAAATCCTCGAGGCCGTACTTGCCCCACTCGCGGCCGTTGCCGGACTGCTTGTAGCCGCCGAACGGCGCAGAGCGGTCGTTGGGCACGCCCTGCAGATTGACGTTGCCGGCGCGGATCTGACGACCGACGCGCTTGGCGTCCTCGACGGACGCACCGGTGACGTAGCCGGCAAGCCCATAGGGCGTGTCGTTGGCGATGTGCACGGCCTCGGCTTCGTCCTTGGCGCCGATGATGGTCAGCACCGGTCCGAAGATCTCTTCACGCGCAATCGTCATGTCGGGGGTGACGTCGGCGAAGATGGTCGGGCGGACATAGAAGCCCTTGTTGACGCCCTCGGGCAGGCCCGGGCCGCCGGACACGAGCGTTGCGCCCTCGTCGATGCCCTTCTTGATCAGGCCCTGGATCTTGTCCCACTGACCGCGGTTGACGACCGGACCGATGGTGGTGCCTTCGGCACGCGGATCGCCCGCCTTGGTCTTGTCGGCGACGGCCTTCGCGATCGCGGCGACTTCCTTCATCTTCGAAGCCGGCACGATCATGCGCGAGGGCGCGTTGCAGGACTGGCCGGAGTTGTTGAACATGTGCATCACGCCGCCGGTCACCGCCTTCGTGAGGTCGGCGCCTTCGAGGATGACGTTCGGCGACTTGCCACCGAGCTCCTGGCTGACGCGCTTCACGGTCGGTGCCGCACGCTTGGCCACGTCGATACCGGCGCGGGTCGAGCCGGTGAACGAGATCATGTCGATGTCGGGATGCTCGCTCATGGCAGCGCCGACCTCGGGGCCGAGACCGTTGACGAGGTTGAACACGCCCTTCGGCACGCCGGCTTCATGGAGGATTTCCGCGAAGATCAGCGCCGAGGTCGGGGTGAACTCCGACGGCTTCAGGATCATGGTGCAGCCGGCGGCGAGCGCGGGCGCGACCTTGCAGGCGATCTGGTTGAGCGGCCAGTTCCAGGGCGTGATCATGCCGACCACGCCGACCGGCTCACGCAGCACCATGGCGGTGCCGACCGGTTCCTCGAAATGATAGTTCTTGAGTACGTCGAGCGTGGTCATGAGGTGGCCAAGGCCGGCGCCGGCCTGCAGCTTTTCGGCCATCGGCAGCGGCGCACCCATTTCGTCGGAGACGGCGGCACCGATCTCCTTGAGACGGCCCTTGTAGATCTCGATGACCTTCGTGAGCAGCGCGACGCGCTCGTCACGGCTGGTCTGGGAGAACGTCACGAACGCGCGCTTGGCAGCGGCAACGGCTTTGTCAACGTCGGCCTTGGAGCCCAGCGCAACCTCATACATCGCCTCTTCCGTCGCCGGATTGACCACGGCGGTGGACTTCTTGACGGCGGGATCGACCCAGGCGCCGTCGATGTAGAATTGCATGCGATTGACCATAGTGAACCTCTTCTTGGGGGCTTGGGGGGCGTTTCGGCAGGCATCCTTGCACGAAAGCGCCGGCAATTGAACCCGCCATATGCGGGGCCAGCGTTGCGGCGGACGGAGGTTATATGAGCCGATGGCGGGAGCGAGGCAAGGTGGCCATGGACGTCGTCCTGGCGAAAGCCAGGACCCATTACCACAGGGGCCAATTAGTTTGCTCTGGCGTCTGCCGCCTGCAACAACTGCCGCGGCGTATGGGTCCTGGCCCCCCGTGCGCAATTGCGCTAGGCCAGGACGACGACAGAGAACTACACCGCCATCTTCCGATGCAGCACCGGCGCGCCGGTGGTGAGGCTTTCGGCCGCATCGATGATGGCGTTGGCGTCGATGCCGTGGTGGCGGTAGAGGTCGGCGATCGTGCCGGTCTGGCCGAACTGCTCGACGCCGAGCGCCTCGACGCGATGGCCGCGGACGCTGCCGAGCCAGCCGAGCGCCGCCGGATGGCCGTCGATCACGGTCACGATGCCGCAGTCGCGCGGCAGCGGCGCGAGCAGTTTTTCGATGTGGCTGAGATGCTGCACGCCGCGCCGATCACGGCGCAATTTCCGTGCGGCGGTCCATCCCGCATGCAGACGATCTGCGGACGTGATCGCGAGCAGGCCGATGTCGCGCCGGCTCTCGCCGATGAAGCCGGTCGCCTCGATCGCTTCCGGCGCAACGGCGCCGGTATAGGCGATGACGGCTTCGGCATTGGGGCCCGGCTTGCGCAGCCAATAGGCGCCGTCGGTGATACCCTGTGCGAGCTCCGGCGTCATGATCCGCTGCGCCTGCTCGATGCTGCGCGTCGAGAGCCGCAGATAGACCGAGCCGCCCTCGCCCGGATCGCGCTGCATGTGGTTGAAGCCCCAACCCATGATCACGGCGAGTTCGTCGACGAAGGCCGGCTCGAACGAGGCGAGGCCGTCCTGCGCCATGCCGATCAAAGGCGTTGCGATCGACTGATGCGCGCCGCCTTCGGGCGCGAGCGTGATGCCCGATGGCGTCGCCGCCACCATGAAGCGGGCATCCTGGTAACAGGCGTAGTTCAGCGCATCGAGACCGCGTTCGATGAAGGGATCGTACAACGTGCCGACCGGCAGCAGCCGCTCGCCGTTGATCTGGTGCGACAGGCCCAGCGCCGAGAGCATGATGAAGAGGTTCATCTCGGCGATGCCGAGCTCGAGATGCTGGCCCTTGGGCGAGAAGTCCCAGTTGAAGGTGGACGGAATTTTCTCGCTGCGGAATAAGTCCGCCTTCTCGCCGCGCGCAAACAGGCCGCGCCGGTTCACCCACGGACCGAGATTGGTCGAGACGGTGACGTCAGGCGATGTTGTCACGATGCGTCTGGCGAGCTCGCTGTCACCGCGCGCGATCTCGTTCAGCACCAGCCCAAAACCCTGCTGGGTCGACATCTGCGGCGCCGGCTTGAAGGCGAGCTGCGACGGCACCTCGATCACAGGCGCGGTGAGCCGACGGCCGTCCTGGTTGAACGGCACGCTCGCGAGGAAGGCGTCGAGCTCGGCGGCACCTTGCGCAAGGCCCTCGTATCTGTCCCATTCGTGTCCGGGCCGGATGTTCTGGCTGTCGCGATATTTCTCCATCTGCGCGACCGTCATCAGGCCGGCGTGGTTGTCCTTGTGGCCCTGGAACGGCAGGCCGACGCCCTTGATGGTGTAGGCGATGAAGCAGACTGGGCGATCGTGATCGATGGATTCGAAGGCGTCCAGCATGCTCGCCATGTCATGGCCGCCGAGGTTCGACATCAGCGCGAGCAACTCCTCGTCGCTGCGCTTGTCGATCAGCTTGGTGATCGGTCCCTGATCGCCGATCTCATCATGGAGATGTTTTCGGAACGCCGCGCCGCCCTGGAAACACAATGCGGCGTAGAGCGCGTTCGGGCAATTGTCGATCCAGCGCTTCAACGCCTCGCCGCCAGCTTCCGCAAAGGCCTCGCGCATCAGGCGGCCGTACTTCACGATCACCACGTCCCAGCCGAAATTGCGGAACACGGTCTCGAACTTTTCCCAGAGACCTTCGCGGACGACGGCATCGAGCGACTGCCTGTTGTAGTCGACGACCCACCAGGTGTTGCGCAGGCCGTGCTTCCAGCCTTCCGCCAGCGCCTCGAAGATGTTGCCCTCGTCCATCTCGGCGTCGCCGACCAGCGCAATCATGCGCCCCTCGCGGCGTTCCTTCATCCAGCCATGCGCCTTGACGTAGTCCTGCACCAGCGAGGCGAACAGCGTCTGCGCGACGCCGAGGCCGACCGAGCCGGTGGAGAAATCGACGTCGTCGACGTCCTTGGTGCGCGAGGGATAGGACTGCGCGCCCTTGAAGCCACGAAAATTCTCCAGCTTCTCGCGGCTCTGCCGGCCGAACAGATACTGGATGGCGTGGAACACCGGGCTCGCATGCGGCTTCACCGCGACGCGATCTTCGGGTTTCAGGACGTGGAAATACAGCGCCGACATGATGGTGGCGAGCGAGGCCGACGAGGCCTGATGTCCGCCGACCTTGAGGCCGTCCGCATTCGCGCGGACGTGGTTGGCGTGATGGATGGTCCATGACGACAGCCACAGCGCCTTGCGGGCGAGCGCGGTCAATGTGTCGAGGCGGGCGGTATCGACGGGCATGGCAATGCTCCCGGAAAACAGGTGCCCGATGATACCCCTGCGGGAAGCGCCAAACTTCTCAATTTTTCGCGCAATACCGACCAATATTGGGATACCTTACCAATCAGCTGCCAAAAACGACAGGTTCATCCTAATGCCCGATCTCGACGCCATCGACCGAAAAATCCTCGCTCTGCTCCAGACCGACAGCCGGCTGACCATGCAGGAACTCGCCGACAAGGTCGGGCTGTCGGTGTCGCCGTGCCATCGCCGGGTCAAACTGCTCGAGGAACGCGGCGTCATCTCGCGCTACATCGCGACCGTCGATCAGAAGGCGCTGGGGCTGCATGTCAGCGTCTTCATCTCGATCAAGCTGGCGCGGCAGAAGGAGGAGGATCTCAACCGCTTCGCGCGCGCGATCTCGAAATGGGAGGAGGTGCTGGAATGCTATCTGATGACGGGCAACCGCGACTATCTCTTGCGCGTCGTCGCGGCCGACCTCGCTTCCTACGAGACTTTCTTGAAGACCAAGCTGACCCGGCTCGACGGCATCGCCTCGATCGAATCAAGCTTTGCGCTCAGCCAGGTGAAATATTCGATCGCGCTGCCGGTGTAAGGCATCACCGCCACGGCTGCACGATGATCTTGGTGTGGACTTCAGGATTGGCGAGATCGGCGAAAGCCTTTGCGACGCCGTCGATGCCGACTTCCGCCGTCACCATCGCCGCGGCATCCACCTGCCCTTCCGCGATCAGGCGCAATGAGGCTGCGAATTCGTCCGGCGTATAGCCGAGCACATACTGGACATTGAGCTCCTTCATGATGCCGAGCATGGGCTCGCTCTTGTCAGTCTCCATGCAGACGCCGACCACGACGATCCTGGCATCGCGCGGCGCGCCTTCGAACACCTGCTGCAAAAGACCAGGTACGCCGACGCATTCGAAGATGATCGCGGGCTTCAGCGCGGGCAGCATCGCCTGCAACGGCGGCCGCGCCGCCTTCTCCGCATCCGACATCTGCGCATGCTCGGCCCAGGTCGCATAGGGCTGCGACACCCTTGGATCCACGACGATATCGGCGCCGAGTTTTGCCGCAAGCGCGCGCCGCGCCGGTGAATAGTCGGCCGCGACGATCGGATGCAGGCCTTTGAGCTTCAGCGCCGCAATCACCGCGAGCCCGACCGGGCCGCAGCCGATCACGAGCGGCACCTCGCCGCCTCGGATGTTGGCCTTGGCGACCGCATGAACGCCGACCGCGAGCGGTTCGGTGAGCGCGGCATGCTCCGGCGCGAGACCGTTGGGCACCTCGAGCAGCAGCGCTTCGCTCAGCAGCATCGCCTCGGCATAGCCGCCGACATTGTCGTTGGAATAGCCGATGCCCTCGATGCCTTGCGGCGTCACCAGGGCCGGCAGCGAGCAGACGCGCGTGCCCGGCTTGAGCTTGCGCGCAGTCCCCGGGCCGAAGTCGACGATCTCGCAGCAGAACTCGTGGCCGAACACGACGTCGCGGGTCAGGTCCATCGGCTTGCGCCCGGTCTTCCGCGCCATCTCCACCATGCGATGGGCGTGCTGGCGCGCGTGCAGGTCAGAACCGCAGATGCCGCAGGCGAGCGTCTTGACCAGAACCTGGCCGGGGCCGGGCTTTGGCTCGGCCATCCGTTCGACGACAATCTCACCGTTCCTGAAAATCGCAGCGCGCATCCGGCTCCTCCCGTCTTGTTAGAGCCGTTGATAGCACGAAGCGGACGCGCGAACTTGCGTCAGGGGTTCGGGGAGCGCTCTTCCATGATCAGGAGCTGGGCGCGGCGGATGCGCTCGCGATGGGCGATGTAGAGGCCGCTTGCGACGATGAAGGCCGCGCCGGTGACGGTCCAGACATCAGGCACTTCGCCGAACAGGAAGAAGCCCAAAATGCTGACCCACAGCAATTGCGTATACGAGAACGGCGCCAGCACCGAGGCATCGCCGTAGCGATAGGCCAGCACGATGATCCACTGGCCGACGGTGGAGGCGACGCCGATCACGATGCCGAGCCCGATCGCGGTCCAGGTCGGCGTGACCCAGATGAACGGTACCATCAGAGAAAGGATCGCAACGCCTGTCAGCGCCGAATAGGCCATCGTGGTGAGGACAGCTTCACGCCCGCTCATCATGCGCGTCAGGATCAGTGCCGCAGCCCAGCAGAACGCCGAGACGATCGGGAAGAACGCGGCGGCGTGAAACGCGCTGGAGCCCGGGCGCAGGATGATCAGCACGCCCGTCAGGCCGATCGCGGTCGCGATCCAGCGGCGCATGCCGACCTTCTCGCTCAGGAAGACGATCGAGAGCGCGGTGACGAACAGCGGCGAGACGAAGCCGGTCGCGGACGCTTCCGCGATCGGCAGGAAACTCAGGCCGGTGATGAAGAACAGCGAAGAGCCGAGCAATGCCGCGCCGCGCATCAGCTGCAGGCCGAGACGCTCGGTGCGCATGGCATGAAGCGGCGAGCCTGGCAGCATCACCGGCGTGAACATCAGCGCGAACGTCACGAAGCGGATCCAGGTGATCTCGATCGACGGCAGGCTCGACGACAGATATTTCGCGGTGACATCGGAGCAACCGAGAAAGATCGTCGACAGCAGCACCAGCGCGATGCCCTTGAATGGATGATCGACGCGCGCCGGCGCGCGGCGCGCCTGCGGCTGCTTTTCGGGCATGGACATGGGAATACTGTCGAGCCTTGCGGCTGCGGCGGGCGGCGGGGTCACGGCTGGAACCTAGGAATGCGAATCGGGAATGATCGTAAAAAACGATAATTGCGCCGCTTTCACAACTTCCGAAAACAGGATGCCGATATGCGCTCACGTCCGCGCGCGTCAAGACTCCATTAATAATAGGCGTTTGTGCACTACAGCATGGGCAGTCCGCGCGGCTTCGGACCGCGCGGAAACGCCGCATCGAGCGCCGCGACCTCGTCTTTCGTCAGGACGAGATCGCCGGCCGCGGCATTTTCGCCGGCATGTTCCGCGGACGACGCCTTCGGAATCGTGAACACCGTAGTCGCACGGGTGAGGAAGCTCAGCGCGACCTGACGCGGCGTCGCGCGACGCGCCTCAGCGATGCGCGCCAGCACCGCGCCGCCCTTGCTGTTGCTCGCGGGGAAATCGTCGTGGCCGAACGGCGAATAGGCGACCACGGCGACACCATGCTGTTCGCACCACGGGATCACCGCGTGCTCGATCGCGCGTTCCTTCAGATGATAGAGCACCTGATTGCAGGCGATGCGGCCTTCGCCGGCGGCGTCGAGCATCTCGTCGAGATCGTCGGCGTCGAAATTGGAGACGCCCCAGGATTTGATCTTGCCGGCCTTCACCAGTTCCTCGAACGCGGCGACGGTGTCCTCCAGCGGATACGAGCCGCGCCAGTGAAGCAGATAGCAATCGAGCCGATCAGTCTTCAGCCGCTTCAGCGAGCGCTCACAGGCGGTGATGGTTCCGCGGCGCGAGGCGTTGCTCGGCAGCACCTTTGACACGAGGAACACCTCGTCGCGTCGGCCCGCGATCGCATCGGCGATGACGAGCTCGGCATCGCCATACATCTCGGCGGTGTCGATGTGGGTCATGCCGAGATCGAGCCCGCGCTGCAGCGCCGTGACCGCGCGCTTGCGGTCGCCATGGTCGAGATACCAGGTGCCCTGCCCGATGACGGAGACGCTATCGCCCGTTTTGCCGAAAGGTTTCGTGTTCATGTTTGCTCCGATACCGCTCGTTCGCTCAGGCAACCGCCATCGAGCTCAAGAGTTCAATACGCCGATGTCAGCGACCAATACGCTACCGGTTGCAGACTCCGTGATGTAGAGCCGATCTTTGTCCGCGCCTCCAATTGCGACATTGGTGCAATTCGGCCCTGCACACGACTTGACCCGCGCAACCAATTCGCCGTTGGGCGCGAACACGAAGACATGGCCGAGCGAGGCGTGACCGACGAACAGCCGGCCCTTGGCATCCATGGTCATGCCATCCGGGCCGCTGGTGCCGAACAGCGAGCAGAAGCGGCCGACCTTCGACACGCTGCCGTCCTTCATGAACGGCAACCGCCACACCGCGTTGTCGCGCGTCATCGCGACGAACAGCACGGTCTCGGTTGGATCGAGCACCAGACCATTCGGGCTGATACCGGTGTTAACAAGGCAATCGAGCCGGCCGCTTTGCGTCAGGCGATAGACGCGGCCGCTGGGGTCATGCAGCCCGGTCTGCCCCTGGTCGGTGAAATAGATGTCGCCGTTGGAAGCGAGATGCAAATCGTTGCAGCCGCGGAATGATTCCGAATTGCGCGCCGTCAGCACCGGCGCCATGCGCCCTGCCTTGGCGTCGAACTCCATGATGCCGTGCCTGTAGTCGGCGACCAGGATACGGCCGTCGGCCGCGATCTTCAGTCCGTTCGGCCAGCCCTCATATTCAATCGCCAGCGACCACTCGCCATCAGGCGCGATGCGGAAGATGCGGCCGAAGGGAATGTCGACGATGTAGAGATTGCCATCCCTGTCAAACGACGGCCCCTCGATGAAGGAGTCCGTCGGCACACCCGGCCGGTTGGCATCGGCCCAATCCGTCCGCTCGCCCTTGCGGCGGAATTTGTCGGGCATGACGGAGAAGAGCCTGGTTTCGATCAGGCGCGGCGGCGTTTCCAGGTACATCATTGTTGTTTTTGTCGTTGTTGATGGGAGAGCGCGGCACCATAGGGCACAATGGGACGTGCGTCGATTGGGCCGAGGCATAGCGCCCCGGCCTCGCTGTCATTCCCCGCGACCCGGCTACGCCAAGGCTTCGCCGGGTTGAGGTCCAGGGGCGCCGAAGCTTTAGCGTAGGCGTCAAGCGGGGAATCCAGTACGCCGTGGCCTCTCCGCTGGATCACAGGCGTCTCGGCGTACTGGATCGCCCGGTCAAGCCGGGCGATGACGCGGAGTATGCGGCGACGACCGAGAAAGTCGCGCCTACCCCGCCGCGCCAGCGAGCTTGGCCTGCTTTGCCGGTGCCACCTCCGTCGTCGCGATCAGGCGCTTCAGCTCGGGGATGCAGGAGCCGCAATTGGTGCCGGCCTTAAGCTTTGCGCCGATCTCGGCGGCTGTGCGCGCGCCTGCGGCGATGGTGTCGCAGATGGTGCCGCGGCCGACGCCGAAGCAGGCGCAGACGACAGGCCCGGTCGAGGCGGCGCCTTCGCTCGATTTGCCGGACAACAGCATGCGCCGCTGCTCGTCGGTGACATGGTCGGCCACGAACAGGCTCTTCACCACCTCCCAGTCGCCGGCATCATGCGCGGGGCCGACGAACAGACAGGTCTCGATGCGATCGCCATCAAACGATGCCGCGCGGTAGACGCCGCCGCCGAAGTCGCGATAGTCGGCGACGTCCTCGCCCGCAATGCCACCGAGCCAAGCCGGCCAGCGCGACAGGTCCGCATTGTCGGCGAAGAGATAGCCGAAGCCGCCGGCAACAGTGACGCGGGTCCACATCAGGTTCGGCGGCAGCTCCAGCTGCTTGCGCGACAACGCAAAGCCGCGGAAGACGTATTCATAAGGCGAAATCGCCGCCGGTGTCGCCTTGGACTCCGGCTGCCCCGAGAACGGATCGGTGAACGGTGCGACCAGCGCCCCGACGCGACCGTGCGAGGCGTTCATCGCACTCCAGTGGATCGGCGCGAACAGCGTGCCGCGCTGCTGGCGCTCACTGACGACGACCTTGAGGGTGCACTGGCCGTAGTCGGTGGTGATGCGGGCATAGCCGTCATGGACGATGTTGTATTTGTTGGCGTCATCGGGATGAATCTCGACGAACGGCTCAGGCAGATGTGCGCCGAGCCGCTGGCTGAGGCCCGTGCGCGTCATGGTGTGCCACTGGTCGCGGATCCGCCCGGTGTTGAGCCGCAGCGGCCGCGATGGTCCGATCTCGCCACGCAGCGCCGGCACTTCCGGCGCGACGAAGCGGCCCTTGCCGTCGTTGGTGAAGAAGCCGCCGGCCGCGAAGAAGCGCTCCCCGGGCGCCCCGCCTTCACGTGCGGGCCACTGCACGGGCTTCAGGGCGTCGAAGGCGTCGTCGGAGAGCGAGGTCAGCGCGCCGATATCGAAGTCGCGGCTACCATCGTTCTCGAACGCCGAGAGCGCGGCGTGCTCGCGGAAGATGTCGGCGGCGGATTTGTAGCCAAAACTGTCGCCGAAGCCGAGGCGGTTTGCGGTTTCGCTCAGGATCCACCAGTCCGGCCGCGCCTCGCCGGGCGCCGGCAGGAACGAGCGCTGGCGCGAGATGCGGCGCTCGGAATTGGTCACGGTGCCCGACTTCTCGCCCCAGGCGAGCGCGGGCAGCAGCACGTGCGGACCGGCATCGACGGTGTCGTTGGAGAGCACGTTCTCGGAGACCACGAACAGCTCGAGCTTCTTCAGCGCCTCGCGCACGAAATCCGCGTCGGGCAGCGACACTGCGGGGTTGGTGCCCATCACCCACAGCGCCTTGACCTCGCCGCGGTTGATGGCTTCGAACAGCTGCACCGCCTTCAACCCTTCATGGGTGGCGATGCGCGGCGCCTTCCAGAACCGCCGCACGCGATCGATGTCCGGCGGCGTGAAGTTCATGTGTGCGGCGAGCTGGTTGGCGAGGCCGCCGACCTCGCGGCCGCCCATCGCGTTGGGCTGGCCGGTGAGCGAGAACGGCGAGGCGCCGGGCTTGCCGATGCGGCCCGTGGCGAGATGGCAGTTCAGGATCGCATTGACCTTGTCGGTGCCCTGCGCCGACTGATTGACACCTTGCGAGTACAGCGTGACGACGCGGGGCGTGTCACGGAACATCTTGAAGAAGGTGGCAACGTCCTGCTCGGAAAGGCCCGTGGCGAGTGCGGTCGCGGTGACGCCGCCGGCGATGCTGCGTGCGCGCGCCAGCGCGTCGTCAAAGCCCGACGTGTTTTGCGCGATGTAGTCCTGATCCAAAGCACCATTGTCGGCAAGGTAAACGAACAGGCCGGAGAACAGCGCCGTGTCGGTGCCGGGCTTGAGGCCCAGGAACAGATCGACGTCGGTCGCGGTGTCGGTGCGGCGCGGATCGATCACGATCATGCGGGCGCCGCGCTCCCCACGGTTCTTCAACATGCGCTGGAACAGCACGGGATGGCACCAGGCGGCATTCGAGCCGACGAACACCAGAAGATCGGCCTGGTCGAGATCCTCGTAGCAACCGGGCACGGTGTCGGCGCCGAAGGCGCGGCGGTGACCGGCGACCGAGGACGACATGCAAAGCCGCGAATTGGTGTCGACGTTCGCCGTCCCGACAAAGCCCTTCATCAGCTTGTTGGCGACGTAGTAGTCCTCGGTCAGGAGCTGGCCGGAGAGATAGAATGCGACCGCGTCGGCGCCGTCGCGCGCGACGATGTGCTGCATGCGGTGGGCGACGTGATCGAGCGCATCGCTCCAGGCGACTCGTTCGAGCACGCCCTTGCAGCGGATCATCGGATAGAGCAGCCGGCTTTCCAGCCCGACGGTCTCGCCCAGCGCCGAGCCCTTGGAGCACAGCCGGCCGAAATTGGCTGGATGATCGGGATCGCCCGCGATCGCCGCGCCGCCCTTGCCGTCTGGCGTCGCCAGCACGCCGCAGCCGACGCCGCAATACGGACAGGTCGTCTTGGTGGCGCGGAGCGTGGGATCGATCGCCGTCATATCAAGCCGCCTCTATCAAGCCGCTTTGGAGGGACGCGCGAGTGCGCGGCCGAACATCATGTCGGCGCGGATGGCCGCCACCTTTTCGCGGTTGCGGATCAGCTCGAGATACCAGAGCGCATCGACGGTATCGCCAATCAGCAGGGCGCCTGTGAGCCGGCCCTCGGCGATGACGAGTTTCTTGTAGGTGCCGCACCTGCGGTCTGACAGCACGAGGCTCTCGCTGCCCTCCCCGCCCATGAAGTCGCCGGCGGAGAATACGCTGACTCCCGACACCTTCAGATTGGTCGAGACCACGCTGCCCTGATAGGCCGCGGGACGGCCGGAGAGATGCCGCGCCAGCACGCGCGCCTGTTCGTAGGCAGGCTCGACGAGGCCGTAGCAGGTGCCGCGATGCTCGGCGCATTCGCCGAGCGCGTAGATATCGGGTGACGCCGTCTGCATCTCGTCGTTGACGACGATGCCGCGGTTGACTGCGATGCCGGCGTCCTTTGCGAGCGCGATGTTGGGCCTGATGCCGGCGGCGAAGATCACCGCATCGGCCTCGATGCGGCTGCCATCGGCAAGCTCGACCGCTTCGACATGGTCCTCGCCGAGGATGCGGGCTGTGGATGCATTGAGCAGGATGCGAATGCCCTTGCGCTCGACCAGCGTCTTGAGCAGGTCGGCGGCCGGCGCATCGAGCTGGCGCTCCATCAGCCGGTCCATCAGGTGCAGCAGCGTCACGGGCGCTCCGGCCTTGGCGAGGCCGTACGCCGCTTCGAGACCAAGCAGACCACCGCCGACCACGACGACGCGCTTCCTGGCGGCCGCAAGCGTCAGCAGCAGATCGACGTCGCGGGTGTCGCGGAAGGTGTGCACGCCGACGAGATCGGCGCCCGGTACGTTGAGCCGCAGCGGCGTCGAGCCGACGGCGAGCACGAGCTTGGAATATTCCATGCTCTCTTCGCCTTCGATCTTGAGCTCGCGTCGGCCGGTGTCGATCTCGCTGACGCGATAGCCGTAGCGCACAGTGACGCCGCGATGGCGCCACCAGTCCGCGGGCCGGAGCTCGATCTCGTGCGAGCCGGTCTCGCCGGCCAGCACCGAGGAGAGCAGAACGCGGTTGTAAGCGAGCCGCGGCTCTTCGCCGATCACAGCGACCGCGTAGCGGCCGAGCGCGGTCTTGGCGAGCTCGTCGACCAGACGCGCGGCCGCCATACCGTTTCCGACGATGACCAGCGGTTCACTCACAACGCATCTCCTATTCGGCAGCCTGCGGCTGTGCGCCGTAGGCCTCGGAAATCATGTAGCCGGACAACACGCCGTAGGCGTCGGTCCAGGCGGTCGCGAGTTCGGGCGTCCAGGCCTCGCCGAGCCCCTTCTCCAGGGTCCACAGCAAGGTCGCGCCGACCACGGGGTAGTGCTCGGCCTTGGCGCCGTAGCCGACGTGACGCTTCGCAAGCGCCGAGGCCGCGGGAAGAATCGAGTCCAGGTTCGATAGGCCGCCGACGACGGCGGCGAGCATGCCCATCAGCTTCTTGCGCTGCTCGGTCATGTCCTCGGGAAACATCGCGCGCACGGATGGCGCCACCTCGAACAGGCGATCGTAGAACAGCACCGCGGCCTGCGCGGAAATCGGCGCGATCTTGGCAAAGCTCTGCTGGACGAGGGTGATCTGTTCTGGCGTCATGATGTTCTCCTGCCTGTTGGGTTTGCCTTGGTGCGCGCCATTGCGAACCAGGTTCATTGTCAAACTGTCGGGCAATGCTTCTCCCCGCGTACGGGGAGAAGCGAGATTCGTACCAAGTCTCTATCCTTTGAGCATGATCTTGCCGGAAAACCGCTGCACACTTTTCCGGATCATGCTCTACACCCTTGCTCCGGCGAGGCTTGACGCGCCTTCGCCCTGCGGGCTGCGACGCAGATAGAACCACCAGGTCAGCGCGAGGCAGGAGGCGTAGAAGCCGAGATAGATCGCGAGCGCGAGCTGCGGCCCGCCGGTCAGCGCGATCGACTTGCCAAAGCCGGTCGGGATCAGATAGCCGCCGACGGCGCCGACCGCGCCGATGAAGCCAACCGCAGCACCGCTCTCGATGCTCGCCGTCTTCAAGGCGACCGCGCGCTCCGCATCGCCCTTGCCGCGCACCCTGAAGAGGTTCTGCTCGCGGAAGATCGAGGGAATCATGCGGTAGGTCGAGCCGTTGCCGATGCCCGTCGTCACGAACAGGACCAGGAACATCGACAGGAAGCCGATGAAATCCTTGTGCCCGACGAAGTAGAGCACGCCGACCGTCGCCCCTGCCATCACGATGAAATTCCAGAACGTGATGACCGAGCCGCCGATCCTGTCGGCAAGCCAGCCACCGAGCGGCCGCGACAGCGAACCGACCAGCGGTCCCAGGAACGCGATCGCAATCGTGACTTGCGGGAACTGGGTCTTGATCAACAGCGGAAATGCAGCCGAGTAGCCGATGAAGGAGCCGAACGTGCCGATATAGAGATACGCCATGATCCACGTGTGCTTGCGCTTGACCACGGCGAGCTGGTTCTTGATCGACGACTTGGCCGTGGTCAGGTTGTTCATGAAGAACACTGCGCCGAACACCGCGATCGCGATCGGCAGCACCCACATCAGGCCGGCGTTTTGCAGGAAAACATCGTCAACAGGAGTTGCCTGGAACAGGTTGATGACGGCGAGCGTCATCAGGATCGGGGTCAACAGCTGCACGCTGGAGACGCCGATATTGCCGCCGGCCGCATTCAGTCCGAGCGCCCACCCCTTCATCCGGTCGGGGAAGAAGAACGAAATATTGGTCATGCTGGAAGCAAAATTTCCACCGCCGAGACCGGCGGTCGAGGCAATCAGCAGCATCAGCCAGAACGGCGTGTCCGGCTGGCCGACGAAATAGGCGAGCGAGAGCGTCGGAATGAACAGGATCGCCGCACTGAAGATGGTCCAGTTGCGACCGCCGAAGGTCGTCACCGCGAAGGTATAGGGAAAGCGCATCAACGCGCCGATCAGCCCGGGCACCGCGACGAGCTGGAACAGCTGGTCGGTGGTGTAGTGGAAGCCCGCCTGCGGCAGCTTGGTGGTAACGATGCTCCAGATCAGCCAGACCGAGAAGCCGATATGTTCGGCCACGATCGACCAGATCAGGTTGCGTCGCGCGATAGTCTTGCCAGTCGCATTCCAGAACGCCTCATCTTCGGGGCGCCAGTCTGAAATCCAAGTCCGACTCTTGGTCATTGCAGAATCCCTTCCAGGCTCACCGCTGCGTCGTTGCAGGCTCAGCCTCCGGCCACGGAGGCGCGCTCCGAGGCTTCACCCCCGGTGGCGAGTTACGATGCTGATTGATGATGTTGAGGGACGTCGTCGTTGGCGTCGCGATTGGTGTTTCAATTTCCGTGCCAACTGCGCGCATTCCGGAAACGCAGGAAATTCAGAAGCTTGTTCGAAGTGCTCCGAATCTTCGCAGGACTATTTCGCACGCAAATTTTGCGATTCGCTCAATCCCTGTGCGCCGCACAAGGATTGAGCTTGATGATTCAAAATTAGGCGTTGCGTTAGCGCCTGTCGGTGACGCGTTTACGCGGCTTCGACGAAGCGATGACGCTCGTAGAGGAATTCGAGCACGCGCTGCCGGCACTTCAGATAAGTGGTGTTGGTCGCGAGCTCGAGCCGCTTGCGAGGACGCGCCAGCGGCACCTCCAGCACCTCGCCGATGCGCGCGCTCGGTCCGTTCGTCATCATGACGATGCGGTCGGACAACAGCACCGCCTCGTCGACGTCATGGGTGATCATCAAAATGGTGTTGCCGAGCTTCTGATGCAGCGCCATCACCGAATCCTGCAAATGCGCGCGGGTCAGTGCGTCGAGCGCGCCGAACGGCTCGTCGAGCAGCAACACTTTCGGCTCCATGGCAAGCGCGCGGGCAATGCCGACGCGCTGCTTCATGCCGCCGGAGATTTCCGAAGGCCGCTTGTCCTTGGCATGGGCCATCTGCACGAGGTTGAGATTGTGCATGACCCAGGCGTCGCGTTCGGCGCGCTTCTTGGTTTTGGCAAAGACCTTGTCGACGCCGAGCCGGACGTTCTCGTACACGGTCAGCCACGGCAGCAGACTGTGGTTCTGGAACACCACCGCGCGGTCGGGTCCCGGCGAGTTCACCTCGCGGTTCTCCAGCAGCACGCCGCCGGTGGTGGCGTTGGTCAGGCCTGCGATGATGTTGAGCAGGGTCGACTTGCCGCAACCAGAATGGCCGATGATCGAGACGTATTCGCCCTTCTCGATGGTGAGATTGATATCCTTCAGCACCTCCGTGGAGGCTGCGCCGCGGGTAAAGATCTTGTCGATGTGGTCGAGCTTCAGATAAGCGGTCATGTGCTTCCCCTTCAGTTCAGCGCGGTGCCGCGGGTGACGATCTTGCCGGCGCCCGCGATCAGGCGGTCGAGCACGAAGCCGATGATGCCGACATAAAACAGTGCCAGGATGATCTCGCTGATATGCGAGGAATTCCAGGCGTCCCAGATGAAGAATCCGATGCCGACCCCGCCGATCAGCATTTCCGCGGCGACGATCGCGAGCCAGGACAGGCCGATGCCGATGCGAAGCCCCGTGAAGATGTAGGGCGCGGCGGCCGGGATCATGATCTTGGCGAAGAATTCGAGCGGGTTGAGCTGCACCACCGCGGCGACGTTGCGATAGTCCTGCGGGATGTTGCGGACGCCGACCGCGGTGTTGATGATGATCGGCCAGATCGAAGTGATGAAGATGACGAAGATCGCCGAGGGCTGGCCGTCGCGGAACGCGGCGAGCGACAGCGGCAGCCAGGCCAGCGGCGGGATCGTGCGCAAGACCTGGAACAGCGGATCGAGCCCGCGCATCGCCCAGACCGATTGTCCGACCAGGACGCCAAGCGCGATGCCGGCAATCGCCGAGAGCGAATAGCCGAAGGCGACGCGCTGGAGGCTGGCGGAGAGGTGCCAGAACAGCCCCTTGTCGATGCCGCCATGATCGAAGAACGGATCGAGGATCAGCTCCTTGGTATCTTTGAACACCTTCGACGGCGGCGGCAGTGCCGAGCCGGCGCGGCGGCAGACCAGCTCCCAGACCAGAAGCAAGAGCGCGATCACGACCAGCGGCGGGATGACGCGCACGGCGGTCTCCCGCGCCATCCGCGCGTAAGTCTCCGAACGCGGCGGCCGCTTCGGTGTCATCGCGACGACCGGCGCGGCAGCGCTCGCGGGCTTCGCGGTCTCAACCTCGATCTTCGTGGCGGGCATGTTCATCGCAATATCTCTCCGGCTGCAAAAGGCGATGCGGCCGCCCGGAGGCGGCCGCTAGCTCCATCAGACTTCGACGCGCTTGATCGCGAGCGACTTCAGATAGGCAGCCGGATTTTCCGGATCGAACACCTTGCCGTCGAAGAACGTCTCCTTGCCGCGCGAGGTGGAGGTCGGGATCTCCGCGCTTGCGATGCCGAGCGTCTTGGCCGCGTCGCGCCACATGTCTTCGCGGTTGACCTTGGCAATCAGCGCCTTGGTGTCGAAATTCGCCTCGTACTTGCCCCAGCGAATGTCTTCGGTGAGGAACCAGAGGTCGTGGCTCTGGAAGGGATAAGAGGCGAAGTCGCGCCAGTACTTCATGATGTGCGGCGAATTCTCGACCACCTTGCCGGGAAGGCCGTAGTCGAACTTGCCGGCGGTGCGGTCGAGCACGTCTTCGACAGGGCAGTTCATCCACTGCCGCTTGCCCATGATGGCGGCAAGCTCGGCCTTGTTCTCGGCCTTGTCGGACCACTGCTGCGCTTCCATCACCGCCATCAGCAGCGCCTTCGCGGCCTTCGGATATTTATCGACGAAGGCGGCGCGCATGCCGAAGGATTTTTCCGGGTGCTTGTTCCAGAGCTCGCCGGTCGTGATCGCGGTGTAGCCGATGTTCTGGTGGATCAGCTGCAGGTTCCAGGGCTCGCCGACGCAGAAGCAGTCCATCGTGCCGACCTTCATGTTGGCCACCATCTGCGCCGGCGGCACCACGATGGTCTCGATGTCCTTGTCCGGATCGATGCCGCCGGCGGCAAGCCAATAGCGGATCCAGAGGTCATGCGTGCCGCCGGGGAAGGTCATCGCGGCCTTCACGGCCTTGCCCGAGGCCTTCTTCTTCTCCAGCGCCGCCTTGAAGGGCGTCGCGTCCACACCGAGCTTCAGGTCGGCATATTCACTGGCAACGGAGATGCACTGGCTGTCGAGATTGAGCCGCGCCAGGATGTACATCGGCGTCGGCTGGTTGTTCTGCGTCACCTTGCCGGCCGAGATCAGATACGGCATCGGGGTCAGGATATGCGCGCCGTCGATGCCGTTGCCTTCGGAGCCGAGCACGAGATTGTCGCGCGTGGTGCCCCAGGAGGCCTGCTTCTGCACGTCGGTGTCAGGCATGCCGTATTTGGCGAACAGGCCCTTGTCCTTGGCGACGAACAAGGGGCCGGCATCGCTTAGCGCGATGAAGCCGAGCTTGGCGCCCTTGACCTCGGGGCCTGCGTCCTGCGCGAAGGCGCCGGCGGGGAAATTCAGTTTTACGGCGGCCAGGAGTGCGGCGGTCGAGCCAGCGGCCTTCAACAATTGACGGCGGCTAAGGCCAGTGTCCGACGGCCGGCGGGTGCGCTTGGTCATAGGCGGTATCGTCCTTTGCGTCGTTGCAGAATGATTGTGTCAGTGCACACGAGCAGCCCGTCCGTCCGGCGACGCCTGAAGCAGCGCATGCGAACGCGCGACGGGGAGACCCCCGTCTGGTGGCGTCGGCAATTCGGATGAGAAGTCTCGCGGGACGGCTTCAATGGCGTCGACCTGGAACTATTCAAGCTTCGTGCCAAGCGCCGCAGCGCAGAAAACAACCCAACATCAGTGTGTTAGTAGCGATGCGCCAGTCTGTCGCAGGCCTATTCCGCTCGCGAAATTTGCGGCTTGCCCAACAATTGTGCGACGCACAATAGTTGGGCAGCAGCTCAAGGAAAAGGCCGCACCACGCGCAAAAGCCGGGTCAGCCAAAGCTCTATCAGGTTGATATTGCTTGCATTTCACGAGTCCAACACGCGGCACGCAACTTGCATTCCGGTTTGGGTCAACGAAGACTGCGGCTTGCCGCACTTATGCAGGCGCTGGCGGCTGCATCCCGGAAGCTCAACTGCTTCGCGGCCCTCCTCGACTCGGTCGTCGTGACGCAATCCCAAGGCTTCCAAATCTTCCCCGGCCCACGCGCGGCACACAGCCCGCACGGCCAATAACTTTCAGCGGCGCACTCAGGGCGTCTCGATCTCTCTTACGGAGCAAAAGGAATCATCGATGTCGTATCTCGCGCCTTCGGAATTCGTCACCAAGATGGTGGATGCGGGCGAGTCCAAAGTCTTCATGTCCACCCGGGATACCATCATCCGGGCCTATATGGCCGGCGCTATCCTGGCGCTGGCGGCATGGTTCGCCGTCACGATCAACGTGAACACGGGGCAGCCGCTGGTCGGCGCGCTGCTGTTCCCGGTCGGCTTCGTCATGCTGTATCTGCTGGGCTTCGACCTCCTGACCGGCGTGTTCGTGCTCTCCCCGCTCGCCCTGATCGACAAGCGCCCCGGCGTCACCTTCGGCGGCGTGCTGCGCAACTGGGGCCTCGTATTCGTCGGCAACTTTGCCGGCGCCTTCACCGTGGCCTTCATGATGGCCTTCGTCACGACCTTCGGCTTCACGCAAGATCCCGACAAGGTCGGTGCAGCCATCGGCAATATCGGCGAAGGCCGAACGCTGGGCTACGCCGCGCATGGCGCCGCCGGCATGGCGACGCTGTTCCTGCGCGGAATGCTCTGCAACTGGATGGTTTCGACCGGCGTCGTCGGCGCCATGATCTCGACCTCGGTCCCCGGCAAGGTCATCGCGATGTGGATGCCGATCCTGGTGTTCTTCTACATGGTGTTCGAGCATTCCGTCGTGAACATGTTCCTGTTCCCCTCCGGCCTGATGCTGCACGCGAAGTTCTCGATCATGGACTATTTGATCTGGAACGAGATCCCGACCGTGCTCGGCAACCTCGTCGGCGGCCTCGCCTTCACCGGCATGACCCTCTACGCCACGCACGTCATGACCAAGCCGAAGCGCCAGGCCGGCAAGGCCACGTCGCCCCGCGTCGCGGCCTGATACGTCTCGACAGGAGAGCCTCGCCCGATCAGGGTGAGGCTCCCCTTTGCCGGTGATGACGATGACCCGCGGACTTCAGATCTCGGTCGGCCAGCATTCCGACAAGGGTCGCAAGCCCATCAACCAGGATTTTCACGGCGTCCTCGTTCCGGACGAGCCGATGCTCAGCCTGAAGGGCATAGCGGCGGTCCTCGCGGACGGCATCTCCAGCAGCACGGTGAGCCAGATCGCCAGCGAGTCGGCGGTCAAGAGCTTCCTGATGGACTATTACTGCACCTCGGAATCCTGGACAGTGAAGACCTCCGCCCGCCGCGTGCTGGATGCGACCAATTCCTGGCTGCACGCGCAGACGCGCAAGAGCCAATATGCCTACGACCGCGACAAGGGTTATGTCTGCACGCTGAGCGCCATGGTCATCAAGGCGACCACCGCGCACATCTTCCACGTCGGCGACTGTCGCGTCTATCGCGTGGCGGGCAAGGCGCTCGAGCAGCTGACCGACGATCACCGGATCATCGTGTCCTCGGAGCAGACCTATCTCGGCCGTGCGCTCGGCATCAATCCGCAGCTCGAGATCGACTACCAGAGTTTCGAGATCGAGACTGGCGACACTTTCCTGCTGGCGACCGACGGCGCCTATGAATTCGTCGATCCGCGCTTCATCACGAACGCGCTCAGCGAGCATGCAGCCGAGCTCGACGGGGCGGCGAAGGCGATCGTCGAGGAAGCCTACCAGCGCGGCAGCGACGACAACATCACGGTCCAGATTCTCCGCATCGATGCGGTGCCGCAGCGCGAGCCGGCCGGCATCTTCAACCAGACCTCCCAGCTGCCGCTTCCCCAACTGCCGGAGCCGCGGGCCATCTTCGACGGCTACAGGATCGTCCGCGAAATCCACGCCAGCAGCCGCAGTCACATCTATCTTGCCGTCGACGCGGTGACCGAGGAGCCGGTCGCGCTGAAGCTGCCGTCGATCGATTTGCGCGACAATGCCGCCTATCTGAAGCGCTTCCTGATGGAAGAGTGGATCGCGCGCCGGATCGACAGCCCGCATGTGCTCAAACCGCTGTCACAGTCGAAACGGCGCAGCTACGTCTACGTCGCGACCGAATTCGTTGAAGGTCAGACCTTGCGGCAGTGGATGACGGACAATCCGCGCCCCGATCTCGAAACCGTCCGCGGACTGGTCGAGCAGATTGCCGCCGGCCTGCGCGCCTTCCACCGCATGGAAATGCTGCATCAGGACCTCAGGCCCGACAACATCCTGATCGACAAGACCGGCACCGCAAAGATCATCGACTTCGGATCGGTCAAGGTGGCGGGCGTCGCGGAGGCCGCCCCGCAGGACGAGACCGGCGAAATTCTGGGAACGGTCCAGTACACGGCGCCGGAATATTTTCTTGGGCAAGGCGGCACGCCGCGCTCCGACATGTTTTCACTGGCCGTGATCTGCTACCAGATGCTGACGGGAAAGCTTCCCTATGGCACCCAAATCGCCAGGATCCGGCGCAACGCAGACGTGCGGAGGCTCAAATATCGCCCGGCCGACGACGACAGCAACGTGCCTGCCTGGGTCGACGGCGCGCTCAGACGTGCGCTCCATCCGGATCCCTACAAGCGGCACGAGGATCTGTCTGAATTCGTCTTCGAGCTTCGCACGCCCAATCCGGCCTATCTCGACACGCGGATCACGCCGCTCTTGGAGCGCAGCCCGCTGATGTTCTGGAAATTGACCACGGCGGCGCTCGCCTGCGTCGTCGTGGTCCTGCTTGCGATGTTGCACGCGCGCTGATCAAGGCCACGCAAGGGTCACCACGTGATGAGCGGAGACTGACGCAGCCAGGTATCGGCGCGCACCTGATCGAGCACGAATGTCGCAACGTCTCCGCGCGCAATGCTGCCGCCATGGAAGCCCGAAAGATCTGTCAGCGCCCGGACCGAGCCGCGGCCGGGCTTGTTGTTCAGGATCGAGGGGCGAACCAGGACCCAGTCCAGCCCGCTGTCTCTGACGATCGCTTCCTGCCGGCTCTTGTCGGCGTACACCTTCTTCAGGAGAAGCGGAAAGATCACATTGTCGGCGACAAAGCCGCCATGCCCGGCACTGTCGCCGGCGCCCATTCCCGTGATGCAAACCAGCCGCGAGACCTGCTCGGCCTTCATCGCGCTCACGAGCGCGCGCGTCGCGGTCGAGAGAAGCGTCACCTCGCGGAACGGGCTTACCGGCGTACCCAGCGCACTGACCACGGCATCACGGCCTTTGAGGGCTTCGCGCAGGGCTCTTTCATCGCGGGCGTCTCCGACGATGAGCTTCGCCCCCGTGATGTCACTCGCCTTGCCGGCGGACCGGACCAGCACGGTGACGTCGTAGCCTCGCGCCACCGCCTGGTTGACGATCAGGCGACCGGTGGCACCGGTCGCTCCAAGCACCAATATCTTCGTTGCGCCTTCCGGATCCGCCGGAGAAGTGGCGGTTGAAGAGATCATGATAGCATTCCTCGTTGTCGTGATGGGGACGTGCCGTGCCGTCAGGCAGAGGCCGCGATCTCGGAGACGAAGTCGCGATAGGAGCGCAGCGGGCGGCCCAGCAGCGCGGTCAGCCGCTCGACGTCGCCGGCCTCGGGGACCATTCCCTCGGTGAGGAAGCGCTCGCTCATCAGCCGCATGTCGTAAGCCATCCAGCTTGGCATGAACTGCCTGAGGTTCTTCTCGAAGCCGGCGGTATCGTCACCGGGATAGGCGATCGTACGGCCCAGCACCTCCGACCAGACGGCGGCGGCTTTCGCACCGGTCAGCATATCAGGACCGACGAGATTGATGCGCGTGAGCGGAAGCGGTGTTGCGGCGTGCTCACGACGGATGAGCTCGAGGGCCGCGAACTCGCCGATGTCGCGCGCATCGATCATGGCGAGCCCCTTGCTCCCGATCGGCATCGGATAGATGCCGTATCCGGTCACCACGTCCTTGATCGTAACATCGTTGTTCATGAAGTACGCCGGGCGCAGGATGGTGGCGTTGAAGCCCATCTGCTCGATCATCCTCTCGACGCCGAACTTGCCGGCAAAGTGCGGGACGTTGACGTAACGATCGCTGTGAATCACCGAGAGGTAGACGACCCGCCCGACGCCGGCGTCGCGGGCCAGGTTGAGCGCGATCAGCGCTTGCGTGAATTCATCCGGCACCACCGCGTTGAGCAGGAACAGGGTCGAGACGCCCTTGAACGCGCTGCGGAGCGAGTCGACGTCGAGCAGGTCGCCCTGCACGACGGTGACGCCTGCCGGGAGGTTTGCCTTGGCAGGATCGCGGGCGAGAGCGCGGACATCGGCACCGCGCTTGACGAGCTGTTCGACGACTTGGCGGCCGATGGTGCCGGTTGCGCCGGTAACGAGGATGGTCATGGGGATCACTCCGGGTTGGGTCAGAAGACATCGGGGAAATTAGTGATCCACAAACGAACCGATAGTCGCTATATCTGGACAGACCGTCTCAGTGGTGGAACGATGGACCTGCTCGCACTCACCGACTTCAATCTCGTCGCCCGGCACGGCGGGTTCGGACGGGCCGCACGGGCCGCCGGACGGCCGAAAGCCACCCTGTCCCGGCGGGTCGCGGAGCTGGAAGCTGCCCTCGACCTGCGCCTGTTCGAACGGGGCGCGCGCACCCTGAAACTCACGCAGGAAGGACGCGCCCTTTATGAGCGGACGGGGGCCTTGCTCACCGAACTCGACGAGACGGCAACAGCGATCGCGTCGGGTGGGGACAGGCCGCGGGGGCGCTTGCGGATCAGCGCGCCTTTGCTGTTCTCGCAGACTGCAATGGGAAACCTCGCGGCGGGGTTCGCGCTGAGATATCCGGAGATCCGTCTTGAGGTCACGACGGAAGATCGCTCCGTCGACATGGTGGAGGAAGGGTATGATCTGGTGATCCGGGTCAATCCCGATCCGGATGACAGCCTGGTCGGACGAATCTTTCTGCGCGATCGGCTGGTGGTCGTGGCGAGCCCGGACCTGAAACGACCGCGGGGCAATCTCGCTGTGCCGACAGTCATGCGCGGACCGGGCGACCGGAAAACAAGCTGGGACGTGACGGTGCCAGGCGGACAATCGCGCATCGCGATTGATCCGGTCCTTCGCCTGGCATCGCTCATCATGGTGCGCGACGCTGTCCGGGCCGGCGTCGGCGCCGCGCGCCTTCCGGTGTCACTGGTCAGTCACGACCTCGCTGCCGGCACGCTGGTGCTTTGGGGCGACATCGAGGGACCGGAGATCGCGTTGTGGACACTCTATCCTTCACGCCGGCTCCTAAGCGCGCGTGTATCCGCCTTCCTCGACTTCATGAAGGAAGCCTTTCCAACGGGGGCACCTGACGAACTGGCGGCCTTTATCGGGCGCTGAAGTACACCCGTCCGCGATCTTTCAGGCCGGCTCCGCCGCCTTCACTCCGAGCGGTTTCGGCGCCATGCCGCCGCCGGGCTTGAGGTGGAATTCGTAGGTCATCAGGTGCCACTGCCCGTTCGCCTTGGTGCCGTCGGGCATCTCCGGGTCGCTGCGCGGTTCGACCTTGGCGACGAGGTCGTCCTTGACGCCGAACACGACGTCGGAATCCAGATATTTGTCCCCGTCCATGAAGACGTGGGTGATCAGCGGCTCGTAGCCCTTGGCATTGACCAGGAAGTGCACATGCGCCGGGCGCATCGGGTGGCGGTTGGTCTGCACGATCATCTCGCCGACTGGACCGTCGGTCGGGATCGGGTAGCTGCACGGCAAGATGGTGCGGAAGAAGAAGCGGCCATCGCTATCGGTGATGAAGCGCGCCCGTGCCGAGGCGCCGACCTCGTCATAGTTCGGCTTCTGCGAGTCGTAGAAGCCGTCATCGTCGGCATGCCAGACGTCGACGGGGACATTCGCGAGCGGCTTGCCCTTGAGATCGGTGACACGGCTCTGCACGAACATCCGTTCGCCGGTTTGATTGTTCGGTGAGATGTCGGTGCCATGCGCCGTCACCTTGTGCTCGCCGACATAGAACGGCCCGAGCACGGTGGTCTGGGTGGCGCCCTCGCGCTCGCGATGGTTGACCGCGTCGACCAGCATGGAAACGCCGAGCACGTCGGAGAGGAGGATGAATTCCTGGCGGGTGTCCGTGCATTTCTGGCCGGTGCGGGTCAGGAAATCGACGGCGTATTCCCACTCCTCGAAGGTGAGGCCGGTCTTGCTCACGTAATCGTGCAGCGATTTCACCAATTCCTGGAGCAGGAATTTCGCGCGCGGGTCGGGTGTCCGGTCAAAGCTCCGAACGACGGCTTCGGTGAGTTCGGTCTCGTTGAACTGGGTCATGGTGCATTTGCCTGCGTTTTTCATTCGCCCGTCGGGGATCTTTTGGGCTGCTTGGAGGCGTTCCAAGGTGAAGCCTACACCAAACAGCCGGCCGGCGTTAAGCGCGACCGGCTTGGAATGAGACCGCCATTTCGGCTATCAACGTCGGACAAAACGCCCGGAGGAACTGATGCTCGCCCCCACCCCCGCCTCGCCCGAATCCCTCGGCATGTCCAAGGCCGCGCTCGACCGCGTCGATGCGCATCTGAAGAGCCGGTACATCGATGCCGGTCGCTTCCCGGGCACGCATCTCCTGGTCTATCGCCGTGGCAAGATCGCCCACAGCTCGGTGCAGGGTTTTGCCGACGTTGAGCGCAAGCTGCCCGTCAAGGACGACACGATCTATCGCATCTATTCCATGACCAAGCCGCTCACCAGCGTCGCCTTCATGATGCTGGTCGAGCAAGGCCTCGTCGCGATCGATGAGCCGGTCGCCAAGTACATTCCGGAATGGAAGGATCTCGGCGTGTTCGTCGCCGGCACCGCGCCGGCCTTCCTGACCCGTCCGCCCTCGCGGCCGATGCTGATCGTCGACCTCCTGCGCCACACCTCCGGCCTCACCTATGGCTTCCAGCAACGCTCGAACGTCGATGCCGCCTACCGCGCTGAAAAGATCGGCGAGGTCGAGAAATCAGGCACGCTGCAGACCATGATCGAGAGCCTCGCGAAAATCCCGCTGGAGTTCTCGCCGGGCGAGGCCTGGAACTACTCGGTTTCGACCGACGTGCTCGGCTACCTCATTGGCAAGATCTCCGGCATCCCCTTCGAGCAGTTCCTGAAGCAACGCATCCTCGATCCACTCGGCATGTCCGACACTGATTTCCACGTTCCGGCTTCCAAGGCCCACCGCTTCGCCGCCTGTTACTCGGCCGACCCGGGTGGCGGCATGACCTTCCATGCCGGCCAGCGGCGCGAGGGACTGACATTGCAGGACGACCCCACGACGAGCTCGTTCCTGTCGCCGCCGTCCTTGATCTCGGGAGGCGGCGGGCTGTGCTCGACGATGGCCGACTATCTCACCTTCTGCCGTGCGCTTCTCAACGGCGGCGAGCTCGGCGGCGTCAGGTTGATCGGGCCGAAGACGCTGGCGCTGATGACGACCAACCACATTCCGGGCGGCCGCTCTCTCCCCGAGGTGTCGCGCTCGCTGTTCTCCGAAGCGACCTATAACGGCATCGGCTTCGGCCTCGGCTTCGCCGTGACCATGCGCCCGGCCGAAACACTGGTCGCCGGCAGCCCCGGTGAATACAACTGGGGCGGCGCGGCCACGACGTCGTTCTGGATCGATCCGGCCGAGGAGTTGGTCACCATCTTCATGACGCAGGTGCTGCCATCCAGCGCCTACCCGCTTCGGCGCGAGCTGCGCAGCATGGTCTACGCCGCGATCACCGAGAGCAATCTCTAGGCAAATGCACTGATCCCGCGGCGTCAGAGCCGCGGGATCACCCCCCGCTCATTTCAACATCTCCGGCACGATCAGACGCGGCAGGAACAGCGACACGCTTGGCCAGACGATGACGGCCGCCAGCACAAGCAGCATCGGAATCAGCATGATTACCGTGTCCTTCAGGGCATAGCGCAGCCGTACCCCGGCGATCGAACAGGCGATCATCAGACATAAGCCATAGGGTGGGGTCACCAGCCCGAAGGCGAGCGATATGATGGAAATGATCGCGAACTGGACGGGATGGAGGTCTACGGACCTGGCGAGCGGCTCCAGCACAGTGCCGACGATGATGATCGCCGGAATGGCGTCGAGGAAGCAGCCCACCACCAGAAAGCAGAGCGCGATGAAGAAGCCCGCCCCGATCGCGCCCATGCCCCAGGTCGAGACGTTGGCCAGCAGTTCCTGCGGAATCTTGTAGTAGGCCAGCAGCCAGCCGAACGCGCTTGCGGTGCCCACGCAGAACAGCGCGACCCCGGCCAGACGCCCGGTGTCGAGCAACGCCTTGTAGAGTTCGCGCGCGCCGGTTTCACGGTAGAAGAACGTCGACAGCGCCACGGAATAAAGCACCGCAACGCAGGCGGATTCGGTCGCCGTGAACCATCCGAGCAGAATGCCGCCGACGATGATGAACGGCGTCATCAGCGCCGGTATCGACCGCCAGATGGCGCAGCGCATCTCGGCCCAGCTTGCTTTCGGATAGGTCGGATAACCGCGACGCGTCGCGTAGACATGCACGGTCGCCATCTGTGCGCCCGCGATCAGCAGACCCGGCACGATGCCGGCCAGGTACATCGCGGCGATCGAGGTCGAGATCAGCCCGCCCCAGACGATCATCAGGATCGAGGGCGGGATGATGACGGCGAGCACGGCCGAGACGGCGGTGATGGCGATCGAGAACGAGAGGTCGTAGCCCTCCTTGGTCTGGGCATCGATGAAGATCTTGGACTGGCTCGCCGCGTCCGCGGTGGAGGAGCCGGAGATGCCGGCAAAGAACACCGACAGCACGACGTTGATCTGCGCCAGCGACCCCGGCCAGTGCCCGACCATCGAGCGGGACAGCGCGACCAGCCGGTCGGTGATGCCGCCGATGCTCATCAAATTGGCGGTGAGCAGGAAGAACGGCACCGCCAGCAGGATGAATGAATTATAGGCGTTGAAGGTTTCCTGCGCGAGCGTCATCAGTGACAGATGCGGCTCGATCAGCAGGATCGGCACGCAGGCAAGGCCGAGCGCGAAGGCGACCGGCACGCGTATGATGAGCAGGCCAACGAAAGTACCGAACAGGACCATCGCGGCCTGTCCGGCAGAAAGTATATTGCCGCTCATTGATTTGCCCCAACCAGAATCCGCATCTCGTCGATAATCTGTTCACCGGCGAACACGATCCAGGTCACGCCGGCAACCGGCCAGGCGACGTGGATCATCCAAAGCGGCAGATCGGCCAGCTCCGACGTTCTGTTCCAGGCAAAGCGGGTGAACTCGAGTCCGGCGGATACGAACACCAGCGCCAGCGCCAGCACGCCGAGTCGCGCAAGAATCCGCACCATGGCCTCGCTTCGGCGTGACAGGTTAGGCCAGACGTCGACTTCAAAATGCTGCGACTCTCTGATGCCGACCATGGCACCGATCATGATTGTCCAGATGAACATGAACCGCGCCATCTCCTCGGTCCAGATGTAGGACGGAATCAATGGCGTGTAGCGCGAGATGATCTGCAACGTGACCGGAATGACCAGAATGCCGACAGAGGCGGCGAGCAGAATTTCCAGCAGTTTTGCATAGGCCGCCGTTGCTCGGCGCCATGGCGACGGGTTCGGTGGCATCGATATTTCGGTCATTACGACTCCGGGGGATCACGATCACGCAATGGGGCAAGCCGTCCGGCTTGCCCCGACGTCCTGTCACGTGGGCGGCGACAGTTCTCAGACGACGTTGATCTTCTCGAAAATGCCTTCCGCGCCGATTTCCTTGGCGTAGGTGGCCATCACGGGATCGGCGAGCTTCTTCATGGCGTCCCGCTCTTCGAAAGGAACGCGCTTGAGCTTGCCGGCCTTCTCGAGCGTGTCGAGCTTGACGACCTCTTCGCTCGACTCCAGTTGCCGGCCGTAGTCGCCGGCCTCCTTGCCGGCCTTCATGATCGCGTCCTGCAACTCCTTCGGCAGGGTCTTCAATGTTTTCACCGAGAAGCAGATCGGCCGGATCGACACGGCGTGCTGGGTCAGGTTGAGATGCGGGGCCACTTCGTAGAACTTCATCGCCTCGACGCCTGCCGCCTCGTTCTCGCCGGCCGATATCACGCCGTTCTGGATCGCGTTGTAGATCTCGTTATAAGCGATCACCGTCGGGCTCATGCCCACGGCGGCAAAGGTCTTCGACCAGATCGGCGCGCCTTGTACGCGCACCTTGAGGCTCTTGAGGTCGGCGAGGTTCTTGAGCGGCTTGTTGGCGAAAATGTTGCGGATGCCACCGCCGGAATAGCCGATCAGAACGACCTCGGCCTTGGCCGCGACTTCGTCGGCGATCGGCGCCAGGATATTGGCTTCGACGACCTTGTTCATGTGTTCGATGCCCTTGAACACGAAGGGCGCATCGATGAACGGGGCCGCCTTGGCGAAGGTTGACATGTGAGCCGGCGAGACGATGCCGTAATCGACGGCTTTGCCCTGCGACATGTACTCGAAATACTGCTTTTCGAGGCCCAGCGAGGAATTCCTGTGCAGCGTGAAGTTGACGGGCTTGCCGTAGTACTTCTTGACCAGCTCTTCGAACCGGAGCAGTGCCCGGTTGAAGGCGTGGTCGTCGTTGAACTGGACCGCGCCGTTCAGCGTGATCGGCGACTGCGCCCGGATGATCGACGGCATGCCAATCGCAGCCGCCGCAGTGGTCGCGCCAATCCCAGCGAGAAATGATCTTCGCTTCATCGTCTCCCCTCCTTTTGATGCTCCGGCCCTGTCGCCGGGCCGTGAGCGCAGCCGGTATGCAGCTTGCGAGTGGGAAGCGTATGAAAAACGTCGGCGCGACGGAAGTCATTTCGTGTGCGCGGGAGGTCCTCTTCGTCGCAGGGCCACCACTTTCGCGAACTGTTGCACTGCAACTTGCGTCCAGCCGATGCCTTGGCAGGCTGAGGGGCGGCCTCCTGCACTCGTAGCAGGCAGACGGCTTGCGGACCTGTGCGCTGCACGCGCAGACCCGCTCGCCTTCCAGTGCGCTTTAATGCAAATGGCCAATCAGATAGATGCCGCCGCCGATCACCAGAACGGCCGGCACGGCCCAGAGAATCAGAACTGGCATTTGTCATCCTCCTCAGTTGGACGTGCAGACCTTGACGGTCTTCATGCCGCTTTCAGCTTCGGTGCGCGACTTGTAGATCGTGCCTGACGGGCTGACGACGGTCATGGACGTGTCCGTCGGCTTCTTGTCGACGATCGTGCACTTCTTGGTCTTGACGTCCTGCACGACGTAGAACTCGTCGGCCGCGAACGCCGGCAGGGATATAGCAGCAAGCATCAGTGCTGCAGTGGCAATTTTTAGCTTCATCTGTAGTCCTCCTCCAGAGCCCGAGCCGTTTCGCCCGGTCATCTACAAACGGGAAAAGCCGGCAATTAGTTCCAGGGGCCGGGAACGCCGTCCGCGATGAGGGGTTGTTGCGGCGCATCTTCAAACGAGGAGAACGAGATGAAGAAGTTGTTCCTGCTTTCCGCCGCGGCGGCTCTGATTTCGACCGGTGCCTTCGCGCAATCCACCGTCGTGACGACGACCGGGACCGGCCATGCGGCGGCCGTTCAGATCGAGCCGCAGTACCGAACCAAGATCAAATCCTACGTCACCGAGCACCGTATCCGTCCGGTGACGACGAAGGAAAAGATCGTTGTCGGTGCGGCGGTGCCGAGCGACGTCGAGCTCGAGGCCGTTCCGGCCGACTGGGGCCCGTCCCTCACGAAATATCGCTACGTCTACTCCGGCGAACGCGTGATGCTCGTCGATCCCGGCTCGCGCACCGTCGTTCAGGAAATTGATTGATCCAGGTGTTGGGGCGGCTGCCGTGGAGGCGGCCGCCCTCTCTGGGAGTTGAAGTTATGAAATCGCATCGCGAGGCCCGGATCGCCGGGCTCAGCCTGGCGGCCGTCTACGCCATGTGTCTACTACTGACCGCAGTCAGCATGAGCTGAGGCGCAGGCATCCCAACTGCGCTGTAAGTGTCGCCTCTAGACGGTTCGTCCAGCTGCGCAAAAAAATATGGCGCAGCGCAAATCCCGCCCCTATGGTCTCCCAAAATCATAAATCCGGCGCTCGCCTGCGCTGGAACCGGGACGCCTGCGTTTGTCAAAGCTCACTTTGCCGGTCCGGCTCGCTCTTCTGGTCACGGGAACGATGTTGCCGCTGATCGTCTTCGCGGTCGGTATTGCCGTCTACAATTACAAGCAGGACCGCAACGACGCGACCCGCCGCGTGCTGGAGAACGTGCGCAGCATGCGCCTCGTGCTGGACTCCGAGGTGCAGCGGATGACCGGCGGCCTGCAGGTGCTTGCGCTGACGAATTCGCTGCGCAATGACGACTTCCAGAATTTCCGCCGCATCGCGCTCGGCTTCGTCGATCAGTACGGCAAGGGCGGCCTCGTGTTGATTTCCGATCGCAAGGGCCGGCTGTTGTTTTCCTCCGCGACCGAGGACACCGCGAGCCTGCCGCCACGCGGTCATCTCGAGGTCATCGAGAAGGTGTTTGCGACCAGATCGCCGCAATATTCCGACCTGTTCACCGGCGCGATCAACGGCCGGCAGGTTCTTACGGTCGAGGTTCCGGTGCTCCGCGACGGCGAAGTGATCTACGACCTCTGCTTCAGCCCGCCCGTCAGCATCTTTCAGGACCTGGTCGAGAAGCAACGGCCCGACCGGGATTGGACGGTTTCCCTGCTCGACACCAAGGCCTTCGTATTCGCGCGCACGCCAAATCCGACGGAGACGTTCGGCAAACGGGCTACGGGCACACTGTATGAGAGTATGTTGCGCACGCCGGAAGCCGCACTCTCGACGGTTTCGCTCGACGGTGTTGCGTTGTCCACCGTCTATACGAGGTCACGGCTGACCGGCTGGACCATCGTGGCCGGCGTCGCCGAGAGCTCGCTGATCGCGCCGCTCTGGCGCAACATCGCGATCACCAGCCTGATCGGCGGCATCCTGCTGCTGACCGGCCTGACCTTCGCGGTCAGGATGGCAACCACGATCGCGCGCGGCGAGATGCTGCACAATCTCCTGATCGACGAGCTCAACCATCGCGTCAAGAACACGCTCGCCTTGATGCAGGCGATCGCAGTGCAGACTTTCCGCAGTGCCAGCCGGGACGAGCGGACGAAATTCGAGGGTCGGCTGGGCGCGCTGGCCGAAGCGCACAATTTGCTGAGCCAGGAGAAATGGGCGGGCTCCGAGCTGCGGGAGGTGATCACCCGCGCGCTACAGCCGTTCCTGCTAAACAATCCAGAGCGCATCCGCATGGCAGGCCCCGCGGTGCCGCTGTCGCCGCGGCTCGCCGTGGTGCTGTCGATGATCGTGCACGAGATCGCCACCAATGCCGCGAAATACGGTGCGCTGTCCAACGAGACCGGCCGGGTGACGCTGGAGTGGGAGGTCCTTGCTGAGGCGCCAAAGCCGCGGCTGCGCCTGATCTGGACCGAGATCGGCGGACCGCCGGTGACGGCGCCGGTGCAGCGCGGCTTCGGCTCACGCCTGATCGAGCGCAGCGCTCGCGACCAGCTCGGCGGCGAGGCAACGGTCGACTTTCTGCCCCGCGGCGTGGTCTGCACGGTGATTTGCACGCTGGACGAGGCGCGGTGAACGGAGACATCGGCGATGAAGATTGCAAGCATTCGCACGCACATCCTCGAAGCAAAGCTGTCGCAGCCCTTTGCCTATTCGCGCGCCTGGTACGACACACGCACCGCGATGCTCGTCGAGATCGAGACCGATAACGGCCTTGTCGGCTGGGGCGAATGCTATGGGCCTGCCCGCATCACGGCGGCGGTGGTGCAAAGTGTCGCGCCGTGGCTGATCGGCGAGGATCCGTTGCGCACGGACGTACTGTGGCAGATGGTCTACGCGCGCTTGCGCGATCACGGCCAGAAGGGCGTCGTGATCCAGGGGATGAGCGGTATCGACATCGCGCTCTGGGACATCAAGGGCAAGCATTTTGGCGTACCCGTGCATCAGCTTCTTGGCGGCGCCGCGCGCAAGCAGGTTGCGGCCTATGCAACCGGTCTCTACCGGCGCAGGTCAGGCGATCCGCTCGAATATCTGCCGGAAGAAGCGGCGGGTTATGCCGCCGAGGGATTCCGCGCCGTGAAGCTGAAAGTCGGCTTCGGAATCGTCGAGGATGCCGCAGTCACCCGCGCGGTGCGCGAAGCGATCGGCCCCGATGTCGCGCTGATGGTCGATGCGAACCACGCCTATGACGCGGTCGCGGCGATCCGGCTCGGCCGCCTGATCGAGCGCCATGACATCGGATGGTTCGAGGAGCCGGTGCCGCCTGAGGACATAGCGGGCTATCGCGCGGTGAAATCCGCTCTCACGATTCCGGTCGCTGGCGGCGAATGCGAATTCACGCGCTTCGGCTTCCGCGAGCTGTTCGTCTCGCACGCGCTTGACATCGCCCAGCCCGACACCTGCGCGGCAGGTGGTTTGAGCGAATGCAAGAAGATTGCCGACATGAGCGAGGCGTTCGGCATCCGCTACAATCCGCACGTCTGGGGCACCGGCATCGCGATCGCCGCCTCGCTCCAGCTTCTCGCCGTGCTGCCCTCGCACACGCCGACTTCGCTGTCACCGCTCGAGCCGATGCTGGAATTCGACCGCACCGAACATCCGATCCGGCAGGCGATTTTAAAGGAGCCGATCGAGCACGCGAAGGGCATCGTGCGAGTCCCGGACGGCCCGGGACTTGGCATCGAGATCGATCGCGGGGCGTTTGCGCGATTTGCGGCGAATTAACGCATGGACTTGCCTCGCCGGCGCCGAACTGGGCCGCCTCGCGGCCCAGTTCGTGTGTCCGCCGGATCGCCAAACCTCTAGACGGTCGAGATGCCGTCGATCGGGCTGATATCCCCGACAAAGCGCAGCAGGTCGGCCATCGTGAATTCGCCCGGCACTTTTGATGGAAGTGTTGGCTTCCAGCTCTTGCCCTTGAGCCAAAGGTACGATTGACGATCGCCATGGACGAGGCCGACAAAAACCTCGGCAAGAAGCGTCGCTCCAACCGGTCCGAGCCTTTCGCCGCCGCCCCGCTGCTCCGCCTCCTTGAGGATGTAGTACCAGAGCGGGGTGTGTTCGTGCAGACCATGCGTCTTCGCTACCGCACCGTCGGTCCCCTTCGAGATTTCGGCCGGCGTCAGAGGATTTTTGATTTTCATGGCCTTGGCGATGTCCTGCCCGGACGGCAATCCCAACAGCACCCCGCGCTTGAGATTTCGGAACGGCAGGCTGCTGCCGTCACCAGGCAAGGTGTGGAGTTGCGGCACGACAAAGGGGTCGATCTTGCGAGACGGATTGAATGCAACACCTGGCGGATTGGACGGCAGAATCTCGTGGAAGCGGCGCCAGTCAATAATCCAGTTGCTTGAGAGCACCGGAAGCGGGAGCGGCGGTTGAATCGGATTGGGCGCGAGATCTCCGATGATTCCTCCCGAAAGCCCTGTAAACTTGAACAGCAGATCGAGCGTCGCAGGAACGACGCCGCCAGGCGTGAAGATTCTGTTGTGGCTATAGACCTCGCGGACCATGCTGTGGCCGAGACGGTAGACCGCGGCGGAAAACTCAACAGGCATGTAGGGTGTCTTCTTGAAGCGGTAGAAGCGCCGTCCCTGCTCGAGGATCTTCGCCACCATGCCTTTTTCGGTGATCCGCTCCACAAAATCGTGCAAGACCATCCATTGATAGTGCCAGGTGACCATCCGGCGCGCTTCTTCGAAGATCTCGCCCTGCGGCTTGCCTGACGCAGCGAGCTGATCGCAGACCTTGTTGTGAAACTTCAGCATCGCAAGGTGAGTTTGCGCAACCAGCAGATTCTCGTCATTGCGATGGTCGCCGATCAGGGCAAACCCTTCGGGACTGCGCGGAAGGTCGTTACGATGATCTCCCGTGATGTTACCGGCACCGACGTTGACGGTTTTGCCGATCAGCAGCTTGGGACCCGGGCTCTTGCCATTGTCGCTCGCCGAATTGCGCGCGTACAAATGGCGACTTCCGTCCGGTCCCAGACCGTAGACGCTGTCGAGATCGAGCGCCGGTGTACGAAAATTCTCGACGGCCGTTGGATCGGCCTCCTTGTCGCCAAAGGAGGTCAGATCCAGTGTGATGTCATGATCGATGAATTGCCCGAGATAGGTAAAGCCGGCAGGTACGTTGGCACTGTTTCCCGTGGGATCGCCTGGGGTGGGATCCTTCATCGCATCGGCGAGTGCATGGAGCGGACCGTCGTCGACGGCCAGCGGTTCGAGAGTCGGAAACATCCGACCAAACATGCCCGGATCTTCGTGTCCGGAAAGCGTATCCAGAAATTGCCGCGTCGGGTGACGTCCGGCTTTGCCATGACCGGGTTGAACGTTGACTTCGGTTCCCATCGATTGCTCCTGCGCAAAATGCTGTGAGGAAGAGGGGCGCCGGGATTGTCGATTGGTCAAAAATTCTCGTTTCAGTATACGCTTTTGAAATTTGCCCCTCTGGGTGCAGTAGAATGAAATATTACCTCAGATTGCATCCGAAGTGTGTCCTTGCGGGCGAGGCGTTTTGCCCCACCCGGACCCGCTCAGTTGATCGCCTAGCGCTTCGCGGCGAACCGCGCCCAGATCTCGGCGTCGGTGTAAAAGTCGACGCCGCCATCCAGATCTCTCACGAGCCACTCGCCGAGATAGACAATTTGAGCGCCGCTGCGCCGCTCGTGCCGGAGCTCGAACTTTCCTTCGTCATCCCTTTGGAGCGAGCAGGTTGACTGGACCCAATTCGGCCACTCCGGCAACGGTTGACCTACAAATTGCCAGGCAACCAAAGCGACGTTGTTCGACAAGGATTCTAAGAGCAGTGTCTTGGTCACGAGATCTCCACGATGCGGTTTCCGCTCCTCCAACGTCTCGGGATGGAAAAGGTTTGATTTCGTTGGGCTCCGCAGTGCGAGCATGGCCGGAGGTCCTCAACGGTTCCTTTCAGGTTTCATCCGTGAAAACCCGGTCTCCCGCTGGTGCGTCCGCTGCGCCCTAACCGAACGTCTGCAACGCCGGAAACGTCTCCAGCAGCCAGATGCTCACATTCGAGACCGCGCCGGTGAGAAATCCAATGCCGGTGATCACCATCAGGACGCCCATGGCGCGCTCGACATTGACGAGATGGCCCTTCATGCGCGCGAACAGGGTGGAAAACTGCTCGATCATCAGGGCGGCGATCAGGAAGGGAATGCCGAGGCCGGCCGAATAGACCGCGAGCAGGCCGGCGCCCTTGGCCACCGTCGCTTCGGCCGCGGCGACCGAGAGGATCGCGGCGAGGATCGGGCCGATGCAGGGCGTCCAGCCGAAGGCGAAGGCGAGCCCCATCACATAAGCGCCCCAGAGGCCGACGGGCTTGGGCGCGGTCAAGCGTCCCTCGCGCATCAACAGACCGATTCGCGTCAGGCCCAGGAAGTGCAGGCCCATGACGATGATGACGATGCCGGCGAGGATCGAGAGTTCGGCCGACCAGGCGCGGATCAGCCCGCCGATCAGCGAGGCGCTGGCGCCGAGCGCCACGAACACCGTGGAGAAGCCGAGCACGAACAGGAGCGCCGACATCATGATCGCGCGTTTGGAGACTGATGCGGGCTCGTCGCTTTCGACATGCTCGATCGTCGCGCCCGTCAAATAGATCAGGTAGGGCGGGACCAGCGGCAGGACGCAAGGGGAGAGGAAGCTGACGAGGCCGGCAATCAGCGCCGCCGGGATCGAAACATTTTGCATGATGCAGTCGGAGCCATCTCAGGCGCCGATGCGGCGCGCGGGGAATGCGCGCGGCCCGGAGCCGAACCGGCTCTGGTGTAGCCGATGCGAGCGAATGCGCAACTGAGGCGCTCAAAACCAGGGCTCCTCCCGATGCCGTCTGTGATCACAGATGCGGCATCGGGACACGCACAAATCTCGCCAAAAAGCGAGGCTCGGCGGCGCGGCTACTTCACCACGCGGAGCAGCGGACGCCGGGGCTGGTCCTGCGTCTGCTTGGAGGGGGGCTGCGGTTCGCTGGTCGCGCTCCGCAACATTTCGTCGCACAGTGCCTTGAGATCGGCACTGTCAATTCCTTTGAGTTTCATCCGCACGTCCAGGATGACAATGGACAGCAGCTCGGCCGACTCGCGGCTGTTGCTCTCGTTGAGCACCCGGCGGCACTCTTCGAGCGTTTCCAGCACCGACTGCAATTGTTCGTCTGAATGCGACACGGGCGTTCTTTCCGCTAATTCGGCCTGTGAGACGTGGTTGTGACGACCTCTTTGGCCCCCATGGAGCGTCGAGGATAACACGAGGCCACTGCGCCCCCGAACATGATTTCAGTGTGTTTCTGCCTTGAAACCGCGGTTCCGGCGCGTGCCGCTTCGCCCCGCCGGCCGTCGTCGAAGCGCTCAGTCGTCGAACGCTCGATCGTAAAACACTCGGTGGTAAAACGCTCGGTGGTAAAACGCTTGGCGTACTGCAATTGATCCATCTCGGAAGGCGGCACCGGCTCGCGCGCAAGGACGTTCATTGCGGACAGCGCCGACGATCCCGCAGCCATGTCACGGCTCACAACGGAACTCACGCCACACCCCTCATGCGGGCGATGGTTTGCCCGATTTCCAACCCTTGTTCCCAGTCCTGGCAGCACCAGAATACCACTGCGGCGCAGTAAGGATGACGTTCAAAACTCGTCGTTCCCCAACCCGCCGTGGTTGTGGTTTGCCCAAGATTCTGCCAGTTTAGCGACCCGAAGGGACTTGTATGCACTCCTTGGCGGAAAGGGGCGTTCCACTGGAGGAACGCCCAAAGACAAACATCAGCGGCCTGTCGGACTGGGATGCGGCGCGCATTTTCCTGGAAGTCGTCCGATGCGGAAGTTTCCGCTCGGCGGCCGAGCGCCTGTCGCTGTCGATCAACGCCGTCCGCCGCCGGATCGATGATTTCGAACGCCAGACCGGCACCACCCTGTTCACCCGCGACGTCCACGGCACCCGTCTGACCGACGAAGGCGCGCTGGTGGTCTCCGCCGTCGAGAAAATGGAGGCGGCTGCCTTCGACGTGCTGCGCACCAGCGATTCGACAGCGAACGCCCTGTCCGGCGAAGTCCGCGTCGCAGTCACCGAGGGACTTGGCACATTCTGGCTCGCCCCGCGACTGGTCGAATTCCAGCAGGCCTATCCGAAGATCCTGGTCGACCTGCACTGCGCGATGCGCTCGGCCGACGTCTCCCGCCACGAGGCCGACGTCGCCATTCACCTGTCGCGGCCTTCCGCGCTCGACGTCAAGCTGGTGCGGCTCGGCCGCATGCATCTGATGTTCTGGGCCTCTGAGAAATACATTTCAAAACATGGCGCGCCGCGCTCGGCGATGGAGTTGATCAAGCACCGCCTGGTGCTGCAGTTCGCCGACCAGCTCGACGCCAAGCAAACTTTCGAGAGCTTCTTCCCCGGCGTTCCGGAGCGTGACCTTCTGGTCATGAAGACCAACGTCTCGAGCGCCAATTACTGGGCGGTCGCGAATGGCGCCGGAATCGGCGTATTCCCGAGCTACGCCGTTGCGCTTGGCGGGAAGTTGATTCCACTGGAGATCGAGCTGAACAGATCGCTGGATATCTGGTTGTCCTACCACCCTGGTAGCGGCCGGATTCCGCGCGTGCGGCACATGATTGACTGGCTGATCGAAGCCTTCAATCCGGCGCGTTTCCCGTGGTTTAAGGAAGAGTTCGTGCACCCGCATGAATTCAAGGACGAGTATATGGGCGAACCCCTGACCCAGCTCTTCGGGGGGTTTTCAACCGAAGACCGATGAGAAAAAAGATGAAGACAGCGGCGAAGAGAATGAAGCAGCGCAGTGCCGGCAAGCCGGACATTGAGCTGGGCAAGCGGATCCGTCTGCGGCGCGTCGAGATGAAGGTCTCGCAGGCCGAGCTCGGCGAGAAGCTCGGCGTCAGCTTCCAGCAGGTCCAGAAGTACGAGAAGGGCGTCAATCGCGTCGGCGCAGCCCGGCTTCAGCAGATCGCCACCGCCCTCGATGTGCCCGTGACCTTCTTCTATGACGGCGACAACAAGGCGCGCGAAGTCGAGAGCCTGCTCTTCCTGGACTCGGCCTTCAGCCTCCGCCTGCTGCGCGCCTATAGCAAGATCAAGGACCAGACGGTGCAGCGTCAGCTCGTCTCGCTGATGGAATCGATCGCAGCGAACGAAGCCTGAGCCGATCGGCGCCCGCGCCTTTCCGCCCGATGTTCAATCCGCCGCGTCACGGGGCGCGGCTGGATTGGACGAGACCCGGACGAGATCTATCCGGCCCGCGTGCTTGCGCGGACTTCTCGGGGCGGCATGACCGCCCCTTTTTGTTGACCATTTTTCCCGCCGTCGCCCGCAGTTTGCGCGAACCCATTCCGGCCCTGTCGCGACCCAATCCAGAGACCGCCGCCCGGCGTCCGGAGCTCGCGATGCGCCGTGCTTAAGGGAGCCGCAACCGGGAGGCGCTAGCCTCCCGCCGATTTCTCGAATCAGCGCGACGACCGGGAATTGCCGATGCGAGCCCCCGTCCGGGCCTCGTTCTCATGGGAAAGATGGGACACATGTCGAAACGCCATGCGATGATCATTGCCGTCGGCATGCTTGCGAGCGCCTCCGCGCTTGCTCAGACCGAGACCATTGGACAGGCCGGGCCCAAGCCGGCGACTGCGGCTGGCACGGTGCCGGCCACCGCCAATCCGGCCCACGCAGCCGCACCGAAAACTGCAGCGCCGGCGTCCGCTTCGACGGCAGAGAGCCGCTCGGCCGCCGCGCTCGCGCTGACGCACGAGCCGACCTATGACGAGGGCTCCGCCCAGCGCATCAAGGATACGGCGCTGAGCTATTCTGATCTCGCCGTGCGCGGCGGCTGGCCGGCGATCCCGGCAGACGCCAAATTCGCGCCCGGCGCCCAGGGCACCAATGACGATCTCCTGCGCAAGCGGCTGATCGTCTCCGGCGATCTTGCCGCCGACAAGGCGAGCGGCGCCTTCGACCAGGATCTCGCCGACGCCGTGAAACGCTTCCAGGCCCGCCACGGCCTCGCGCCGACCGGAACGATGACGCCCCGCACGATCGCGGCGATGAACGTGCCGGTGCAGAAGCGCATCCGACAGCTGGAGGCTTCGCTGCAGCGGCTCGAGAACATGAATTTCGGCTTCGGCCAGCGCTATGTCGTCGTCAACATCCCCGCCGCCTTCGCCGAAGCGATCGAGAACGACGTCGTGGTGAGGCGCTATCGCGTGATCGTCGGCAAGACCGAAAAGCCCTCGCCGACGCTGACGACCCAGATCAGCAGCGTCGTTCTCAATCCGACCTGGACGGTGCCCGCCTCGATCGCCAAGACCGAGATCTCCGCGCATATGCGTAAGGACCCCACCTATCTGTCGCGCATGCACATGGAGGTGCTCGACGCCCACGACAATCCGATCGACCCAAATTCGGTCGACTGGTCGGGCACGCATACGCCGAATTTCACCGTGCGCCAGCACAACGGCACGTTCAACGCGCTCGGCGCGGTCAAGATCGACATGCCGAATTCCTATTCGGTCTACATGCACGACACCAACCAGCGCAATCTGTTCAGCGACGATTACCGCTTCGATTCTCATGGCTGCTCGCGCGTCGATAATGTGCGCGATCTCGCCGCCTGGCTCTTGAAGGACCAGCCGAAATGGAGCCGCGCCGCGATCGACGCGGGCATCGCCAGCGGCCAGCATCTCGAGGTCGCTATGGCGAAGAAAGTGCCGGTGGCCTGGATCTACCTCACGGCGTGGATGACCAAAGACCAGACCGTCCAGTTCCGCAACGACGTCTATCACCAGGACGAGCAGCTGCTGGAGGACACCGCCGAAGAGGCGGCATTCTTCAGCAGTGCCGGCAGCCATCCGTTAACGGCGCACATGACGAGATAGACCGCGCCATGCAATCGCGGCACAGGCGGCTGCAAAGCCACCTCCGTTGCCGCGGTTGACCCTGGCCTCGCCCCGGCCGAACATTGCGCCTCGCCAACGAAAGCGAGCGCGATGTCCGACATATCAAGCACGACCGAAATTCCCTACGCCGACGGCAAGATCCTCAAGCACACAGCCGGTGGCGTCGGCGTGATCACCTTTAACAATCCCGACAAGCGCAATGCGATGTCGCTGGAGATGTGGGAGGGATTTGGCGAGGCGTTGACAGCCTTGCGCGACGACGCTGCCGTGCGGGTCGTGATCCTGCGCGGCGCCGGCGGCAAGGCCTTCGTGTCGGGCGCCGACATCAGCCAGTTCGAGAAGACGCGCCACAACGCAGCTGCCTCCGAGGAATACGCAAAACGCAGCGCCGCCCAGCGCGCGCTGCTTGCCGATTATCCCAAGCCGACGATCGCCTGTATCCAGGGTTTCTGTCTCGGCGGCGGCATGCAGGTGGCAATGCTCGCCGACATCCGCATCGCCTCCCATGGAAGCCAGTTCGGCATTCCCGCGGCGAAACTCGGCATCGCCTACGGTTATGATGGATTGAAGCACCTGGTGTCGCTGGTCGGACCGTCCTGGGCCCGGCTCCTGATGTACACGGGCATGCGCATCGATTCCACCGAAGCGCTGCGCATCGGGCTGGTCGAGCGGGTGGTTCCGGAGGATCAGCTCTGGGGTGAGACCATGGCGATCGCCGAGACGATCTCGCAAAATGCGCCGCTCGCGATCAAGGCCGCCAAGCTCACCATCGCGCAGGTGCTGAAGGACGAAAGCGCGCGCGACATGGAGGCGATCAGGGCGGTCGGCAACGCCTGCATGGACAGTGGCGATTTTCGCGAGGGCCGGCAGGCCTTCATGCAGAAGCGCAAGCCGCAGTTCCAGGGACGGTGACTCCGTCGCGAGCAAAATGAAACAATCCAGAGTGCCTTTGCCTGCTTCGTCGCTTGGCTCGTCGCGATGACGGCAGGCAACGTGAACATGCATTCAGGAAGATTAAATTCCCACGCCCCTGCAACACCATAGCAACCAGCTGATTTGCTGGAAGTTCTCTCGCCATCAAACGAGGGAGATTGCGATGAAACTGAAATTTGCTGTTCTCGGGCTGGCTGCCCTGGGCGGCGCAGCGCTCGCGTCAGGACAGGCACTCGCGGCGATGCCGAACGGCATTCCGCAGGCCGACCGTATCGCGAGCGGCCCGGCAGCCGAAGTCGATCAGGTTCGTTGGGTGTGTAACCCGTGGGGCCGCTGCTTCTGGCGTCCGAACTATTATGGGGCCTACGGCTATTACGGCGGCCCGCGACGCTTCTACGGTCCACGTCCGTGGGGCTGGGGCGGTCACCGCCACTGGCGTCGCTGGTGAATTGCGAGGGGCCGGGAGGCCCCTCTTCCTTGACTATAGCGCCTCGAGCACCGCCTTCGTGATGTCGGCGGTGCCGTTGCTGCCGCCGAACTCCATCGGCTTGAGGCCGCCGGCGTAGACCTTGTCCACGGCGCGCTCAATTTGCTCGCCGGCCTCAGCGGCGCCTTCGACGCCGTGCTTGTCGGCGAGCCAGTCCAGCATCATTGCAGCCGACAGGATCATCCCGGTGGGATTGGCCTTGCCCTGCCCCATGATGTCGGGCGCGGTGCCGTGGCACGGCTGGAACACGGCATATTTGTCCCCGATGTCGGCCGACGGCGCCATGCCGAGGCCGCCGATCAGGCTCGCGGTGATGTCGGAGACGATGTCGCCGAACATGTTCTCCATCACCATCACGTCGAAGTCCCAGGGGCGCTTCACCAGCATCGCCGAGCAGGCATCGACATAGAGCCGGTCGGTCTTCACCTCCGGATGACGCTTGGCGATCTCGTCGAAAATACCGCGGAAGAACGCAAAGGCCTTGAACACGTTCGCCTTGTCGACGCAAGCCAGCATCCCCGGCTTGCCGCGCGCCTTGCGCCGCTCGGCGAGGCGAAACGAGAACTCGAACAGGCGCTCGGACGTCTTGCGCGTGATCACCATGGTTTCGCGCGCGTCCTCGTGGGTGACGACGCCCTTGCCCATCGAGGCGAACAGGCCCTCGGTGGACTCCCTGATCACGACGAGATCGATTCCACGCTGGTCGGCGCCGACGATCGGGCTCGGCACGCCCGGAATGAGCCGCGCCGGGCGCACACCGGCATAGAGATCGAAGATGAAGCGCAGCTCGATCTGCGGCGCGATCTCAGTGTTATCAGGATAGCGCACCGACGGCAGGCCGCATGCGCCGAGCAGGATCGCGTCCGCCTCCTCGCACAGCTTGATCGTGGTATCGGGCATCGATTTGCCGGTGGCGAGATAGTTGGTGGCGCCCGCCGGCGCCTCGGTGAGGCGGAAGCTCAGGCCGGATTTCGTCTCGATCTTGCGCAAGACTTCGATGGCCGGCGCCATGACTTCGGGACCGATGCCGTCACCGGCGAGCACGGCAATGTGGAAGGCGTTATTTGCGGACATGGAAAGCCTCAGGAGGAGCGAGCTAAGTCGTCATTGCGAGCGAAGCGAAGCAATCCAGAACTGCATCTGCGGAGACAATCTGGATTGCTTCGTCGCTTCGCTCCTCGCAATGACGGAGGATGGAGCGTTGGTTACGGCGTCAGCACCGTGCGGCCAACCACCGCGCCCTGCTGCAACTGCACCAGCGCGTCGTTGGCCTTGGCGAGCGGCTGCCGCGTCACGGGGATCGGCGCTATGTTCTTCGCTCGCACGAGGTCGAGCAGTTCCTGCGTCTCGCGTAGATTGCCGACGTAGCTGCCCTGGATCGTCACCGCCTTGATCGGAATCAGCGGCAGCGCCCAGGTCGCTCCGCCGCCGAACAGGCCGACGATGACGAGCTTGCCGCCCTTGGTCAGACAGTCGAAGCCGAGTTGCGTGGTGGCGGCGTTGCCGACGAGATCAAGCACGGCGCGGATGGGACCACCGGCTTTCTTGGCAAGCTGCTCCAGCGCGTCGGGCGCCTTGGGATCGACGGTCGCGAGCGCGCCGGCTTGCTCCGCAGCTTCGCGTTTCTTCGTGTCGATATCGATCATGATCGCGCCCTTGCCACCCATCGCCTTCAGCAGCGACAGTGCCATCAGGCCGAGTCCGCCGGCGCCGAACATCACGATCGGCGTGTCGAAGTGCTGCTCGAGCTTCTTCAGCGCGCTGTAGGTCGTGACGCCCGAGCAGGCGTAGGGCGCAGCCGACGCGGGATCGAGGCCTCTAAGATTGAGCAGATAGCGCGGATGCGGCACCAGCATGTGGTCGGAATAGCCACCGTCGCAATAGACACCGAGCGAGCGTGGCGTCAGGCACATATTCTCATCGCCGGCGAGGCAGGTCGCGCATTTGCCGCAACCGATCCAGGGATAGACCAGCCCGACATCGCCGATCTTCACATCGCCCTGGTCCGACGACTTCACGTCCGGGCCGAAGGCAAGGACCTCGCCGACGGTCTCGTGCCCCATGGTCAGCGGCAGGTTGATGCCGCGGTCCTTCAGCGACAGCGGCTTGCGACCGTGGCCGAGATCGTAGCCGCCTTCCCAGATGTGGAGGTCGCTGTGGCAGACGCCGGCGGCCTTGACCTTGATGAGCACCTGCGTGCCGGACGGCTGCGGCGTCGCTTCGTCGAACTCCTGCAGCGGTGCCTTGAAATCGGCGACCTTGAAACTTTTCATCGGTGTCCTCCCGGATACTTTTCTTATCGCCGCCACCATCGCATGGGCGGCAGAACGAGACAAACTCGGACCTGTCTAGTTTAGGCCGACGGATGATGGCAAGCCGACCACACGCAAAGCCGCATTGCTTGCTGCACGAAGCTGTCCGTCAGCTTTGCGCGGCTGTTTTGCCTGACGGAATTGGTCCATCGTCGGGGAGCCCGATCTCCGCGCGCAGCCGGTCCGTGTGCTCGCCAAGCACGGCCATCGTCTTGCCCGGTGCCGTGTCGGCACCGGTCATCCGGAACGGCAGATTGAGGACCTGGAACGAGCCGCCTCCGTCTTCTACAGACGAGAGCGCCTCACGATGCGCGAGTTGCGGATCGGCCAGCGCCTCGGACACGGTGCGGTAGGCCGAAGCCGGCACGCCCGCCGCACCTAGCGCGACAAGACAGGCCTCGGTCGAGAGCTGCCGCGACCAGGCCTCGACACCGTCCATCAAGTCGGCCCAATGGTCGCGACGCGCGGCGTAGGTGGCGAAGCGCGGATCGGAGATCCATTCGGGGCGGCCGATCACCCCCATCAGTCCCTGAAACGTCTTCTCGCTGGCAACCGTGATCATGACATAACCGCTCGCGGTCTCAGTCGGCCCAAACATCGGGCGCGGCGGCGGCTTCACGGTGAACTGCGAGTTCTGCAACTCGATCACCGTCAGCGTCAGCATCGATTCGAGCATGGAAACGTCGATGTGCTGGCCGAGCCCGGTGACCGTTCGCTGGTAGAGCGCCGACGCGATCGCGCCGAACCCGTAGGTGCCGGTGACGACGTCGGCATGGTAGATGCCGCAATAATCCGGGCGGCTGCGGCCGGGCTGGTAGGCGAGATGCGCCATGTCGTAGCCGGAGGCTGCATGGATCACCGGCGCATAGGCCGGCAGTTCGGCCGACGGGCCGCTCTGGCCGTAGCCGGAGATCGAGCAGTAGATCAGCTTCGGGTTGATGGCGCGCATTCTGTCGTAGTCGAGCCGCAGCCGGTGCATCACGCCGGGGCGGAAGTTCTCGACCAGGATGTCGGCGGTCGCGGCCAGCCGGCGGACCGCCTCCTTGCCGTCCTCGGACTTGAGGTCGAGCACGACGCTCTTCTTGCCGACATTGAGCTGGCCGAACACGGTGCTGCAGCCCTTGCGCAGCGGCGGCCGGGTCCGCATCGTCTCGCCGCCGTCGGTCTCGATCTTGATGACCTCGGCGCCCATGTCGGCGAGCATGCGCGCACAGTGGGGGCCGGCGATGGTGGTCGAAAAATCCAGGACCCTGAGGCCGGCAAAGGCCTTTGTCGTCGTCCCCTCATGCTTATCTGATAGCTGCATGCCTGCTTGCGCCCTCGGGTCACTAGGAACTTATCGAAGTTCTCTGTTGTTGGTGCGCCGACCCTAGAGCGCGGCGCCTGAGTAGGAAAGTCTTTACCGAAGAGACACGTCTCACGGGCGGGCTTGGGAAATCCGGGGCAACTGGACCCGTTCTTGCATAGCAGCAATCGGGCTCCGGCAGAGGGCAGCAGTTCTTGAGGGTCTTGTTCGTTACAACGGAGATGGACGACTTTGTCCGCGTTGGCGGACTCGGAGCCGTTTCCGCTGCACTCCCCCGAGCCCTTCGTCCCTTCGCCGACATCCGGGTCATGCTGCCCGGCTATCGCGACATCATCGAACAACTCACGCATATTCAGATCGTTGGCCGCTGTCCGGCGTTCGCGGAGATGCCGGCCTGCTCGCTCGGCCGCGCCGCGACCAAGGACGGCCTGCCGGTCTATGTGCTGCTGTGCTCGCAACTTTACGACCGGCCCGGCAACCCCTATGGCGACGAGTCCGGGCGCGACTGGCCCGACAACGACATCCGTTTCGCGCGCTTTGCCTCGGCCGCCGCTGAGCTCGCGATGGGCACGCTGGACAAGGATTGGGCAGCAGACCTGATCCATGCCAATGACTGGCAGGCTTCGCTCGTGCCGGCCTACCTCGCCTGGCGCGGCTCCAAGCTGCCGTCGATCCTGACCATTCACAACCTCGCCTATCAGGGCCTCTTCCCGAAGGACTCGCTGCGGCGGATCGGCGCACCGGAGAGCTCCTTCCACATCGACGGCGTCGAGTTCTACGACCAGCTCTCCTTTCTCAAGGCCGGACTGGTCTACGCCTCGCATCTCACCACAGTCAGCGGCACCTATGCGCGGGAGATCACCACGGATGAATTCGGCTGCGGGCTCGAAGGCCTGCTTCGAGTCCGCTCCGACGCGGCCGAGCTCACCGGCATCCTCAACGGCATCGACGAGAGCTGGGACCCCCGCTCCTGCGCTCAGCTTGCCCAGCAGTTCGGCGCCGGCGACTGGATCGGCAAGAAGGCCAACGCGGACTATGTTCGCAAGCAGTTCGGGCTTGCGGTGTCGCGCGGCCCGATGTTCGGCATCGTCGCCCGGCTGGTGCACCAGAAGGGTATCGACCTCGTGCTGGCGGCAGCCGACGAGATCGTCGATGCCGGCGGGCAGATCGTGGTCACCGGCTCCGGCGAGCCGGCGCTCGAACAGGCGCTGATCGACGCGCATCGCCGACGCCCTGACGCGATCGGGGTCGTGATCGGCTTCAACGACGCCCAGGCGCGCCGCATCTTCGCCGGCAGCGACTTCACATTGATGCCGTCGCGCTTCGAGCCCTGCGGGCTCAGCCAGATGTACGCCCAGCGCTTCGGCTCGCTGCCGATCGGCCATCAGACCGGCGGCCTCGCCGAGACCATTACCGACGGCGAAACCGGCTTCCTGTTCTCAAAACCTTCGCACGAATCCTTCCTCGGGGGCGTCCGCCGCGCGTTCTCCGCCTTCATGGCGCAGGACCAGCTCGACACCATGCGTCGCAGTGCGATGGGACGCTCGTTCTCCTGGAGCATCCCGGCCGGCAGCTACAACGCACTGTACCGGAAGTTGGCGGCGGTGTGAGAAGCGGGGTGTTTCCTCGTCATTGCGAGCGTAGCGAAGCAATCCAGACTGTTTCCATGGCAGCAGCCTGGATTGCTTCGTCGCAAGGGCTCCTCGCAATGACAGTGGTTTGTGGCAGCCGCGGAGGACTTCACCCCTTCCCGCGCTGATCCATTTGCGACCGTCCGATCCAGACTCTGTTGAGGCACCGTGTCATCCAGTCCGGCTGCGGCTCGCCGCGCAACCGCGCTTGCGCTTCCTGGTAGGGACCGACATAGCGCAACCGGTCTGGCAATTTGGGGTAGACGCGCCGTATCCATCGGAGCGCATTTTCGGCTGCCCTCTCATCGCGCTCATCAAGTTCGAACCGAAACCCAACACGCAGGCGTTCCGGCAGCAGGCTTGCCGTGAGCGCGCGATACCAGCGCGGCGGACGCAACCACGGGCGCGCGCCACCAAAGATCTGCGCGGCGATCTCGCGCGCGGCCGGGCTGGCGGTCAGCGTGTCTGACTGCGCCATCGCCGCCGTATAGGCCGCAAAGTCAGCCCAGTCCGCCGCCAGATCATCGCCGGTCAATCCGAACAACGCGCCGAACGTCCGACTCTCGGTCCAATAGCGTTCGCGATTCTCCGCCGAGAGCGGCGGCAAAACCAGATCATGCGCCATCAGCGCGGTCTCGACCAGCGTGGCATGAACCCAGCGCAGCGACGGGATGTCGTTGGCACAGTAGCGCGAGCCTGCCGCGAACGGACCGACAGTCTCCGGCATCTCGCCGACGATCATGCTGTGGCGCCGGTGCAATTGCCGCGACGACAACAGCGCGCGGTCAAGCGAGCCGAACACCATGGCAAAGACAATATCGAAGGTGCGATGGAAGCGGCCAATCGGATCAGCCAAGGTTTTCGAATGCTCGGCGATGGCGGCGGCGACCCAGGGATGCGCGAGTTGAAGGAGCAGCGCCCGCCCCGCGCCGAGGAAGATCACGGCCTCGCGGTCGATCTGCCAGGTCACCGTATCAGGACCGAACACGCCGGCAACCGGTCCCGCCATATCAGCACGGACGTGATCAAGCGCCAGTTCCAGATCGCTTCCCGACACCACTTACATGGCCTTTCAGCTGCGGACGAAGATCGACGATCCGCAAGGCCTGTGGCATTTCGATGATGGCGGACGATCGCTTGCGGCCCTACTCCGCCGCCATCGGCATCTCGTCCATATGCTCGTGCAGCACCACGCCGGCAAGCGGATCGAATTCGCCGATCCACGGTTTTCGCGCGAGCACCGACCTCGTGTGGGCATAGCCGGCATGCCAGCGCCGCGTGATCCCCGACGGGCTGAAGTCGATATCCTTGGTGTGGGTCTCGCGATCGAGTTGCGGCGCCAGCAGCCGCACGACATGCATACGGGTCGGACAGCCGTAGCTCATCAGCTCCCTCACCGCGGCATCGCCGCGCTCGCTCTCAGGCAGGCGTTCCGCAAGCTGGTTGATGACATGGCGCAGGCGATGGGCCTGCTGCTGGCGTTCGATCTGGCTCGCGATCCGACTCGAATACATCACATCCTTGTGCCGGTTCAGCACCTCCGCCATCGTGGTCGGCTCGGCGCCGACGGGATTCCACAGATGCACGGAGAAGATCAGCGAATTCTTGCGCGGATTGTCGTCGAACACCGCTTCCGTCGGCGTATTCGAGAGGATGCCTCCGTCCCAATAGAGTTCGCCATCGATCCGCACTGCCGGGAATGCCGGGGGCAATGCGCCCGAAGCCATGACATGCTTCACCGTCAGCTCACCGTCGCGGCTGTCGAAATAGCGCATCTGGCTGGTGCCGACATGCGCCGCACCCACCGTCAGCCGCGGCGCGCAGCGATTGGCCAGATCGAAATCGACCAGCTCGCGCAGCGTCTCCTCTAGAGGCCCAGTGGAATAGAATCCGGCGTGATCGGCGCCGAGCGGATAGGAATCGCCGGCATGCGCCAGCGGATTGGGCCGGAAGAACCCTGGAATGCCGTGGGTCACGGCCGACCAATAGGCAAGCTTCTCGTTGAAGCCGGGAAATGAGGTGGGCCACTCCCAGACCGGCTTCTGTTCCATCCGCTTCCAGAACTCCCTCAAGCGCGCGAGCCGGTGCTCCGGCGCATTACCCGCAATAAGACTGGCATTGATGGCACCGATCGAGGTGCCGATGATCCAGTCCGGCTCGATGCCGGCCTCGTGCAGCGCCTGGTAGACGCCCGCCTGGTAGGAGCCTAACGCACCGCCGCCTTGAAGCACGAGGACGACCTGCCCGGGCAGGTCCTTGCGCTGAATGTTATTCTGCGTGCCGTTCATGGTTCGCTCCTGATCAGCCTGCACTGCTCCGAGATTCGCTGCCGGCCGCGACTTGTTACGCCGGCTCATGTTAATGCGCGGTCCAGCCGCCGTCGACCGGCAGCGCGACGCCGGTGATCGAAACCGCCGCGTCAGTCGAGAGGAATACCGCGAGCGCGCCGAGCTCCTCGACCGTGGCAAAGCGCTTGTTGGGCTGTTGGGCCAGCAGCACGTCGCGGATCACCTGGTCGCGCGAGATTCCGTGCGCCTTGGCCTGCCCATCGATCTGCGCCTCGACCAGGGGCGTATAGACGTAGCCGGGACAGATCGCGTTGCAGGTAATGCCCTCTTCTGCCGTCTCCAGCGCGGTCACCTTGGTGAGCCCGACGATGCCGTGCTTGGCGGCGACGTAGGCCGCCTTGAACGGCGAGCCGACGAGACCATGAGCGGAAGCAATGTTGATAATCCGGCCGAACCCGTTCTGTCGCATTGCGGGCAGCGCGAGCCGCGTGGTGTGGAAGGCCGACGACAGATTGATCGCGAGGATCTGGTCCCATTTCTCGACCGGAAACTGCTCCAGCGGCGCAACGTGCTGGATACCGGCATTATTGATCAAGATATCCAGGCGGCCGGCCTGCGCAACCGTCGCCGCGATCATCTCGGCGATCGAATTCGGCCTGGTCATGTCGGCCGGCGAAAATCTTGCTTTGACGCCGAACTCCGCCGCGATCTGCTCGGGCGTCCTGTCGAGCTCGGCCGCCACACCAAGGCCGTTCAGCACGATGTCGGCGCCGGCCGCGGCAAGTGCCCGCGCGATACCGAGGCCGATGCCACTGGTTGAGCCCGTGACCAGCGCAACCTTGCCCGCGAGCGCCCGGGCGGCGGACGTCTGCGGCTTGACGGACATATTCACTGGCAAAATCCTCCGACATGACGACTGGTGTTGAGCCGACTGTGAAGCATCGCCCGGTTTGACGGAAATGCCCGTTGGCTTCCGAAACCATGCCCGTGCGCTATTGCGGCCGGGATGTCATTCTCCGCCCCGATCGGCTAGCCTCCGACCGGTCTTGCTGGAGAGCCGATCCATGGAAATGCATCAGGTCCGCTATTTCCTCGCGGTGGCGCAACTCTTGAACTTCACGCGTGCCGCCGAGGACTGCAACGTGACCCAGCCTTCGCTGACGCGCGCGATCAAGCAGCTCGAGGCCGAGCTCGGCGGCGATCTGTTTCGCCGCGAACGACCCGCAGCGCAATTGACCGAGCTTGGCCAGCGCATGCATCCGCTGCTGAAGCAGTGTTTTGATGCGGCCACCGGCGCACGCTCGCTGGCCTCCTCTTTCCGCAGCGGCGAGATCGGCGCGCTTCGCGTCGCGCTGACGCATTCGATTGATCTTTCGCTCCTCATCCCGCATCTCAACCAGATCAAACGGCAGTTCAACCGGCTCGAATTCCGCTTCCTGCGCGGCTCGAGTCGTGAAGTGGCCGACTTGCTGAAGAAGGGCGAGGCCGAGCTCGGGATTGCCGCCGACATCGACGAGGCCTGGGAGCGGCTCGATGTCTGGCCGCTGTTCACCGAGAACTTCGAGCTCGTGGTCAGCGACGGACACCGCCTCGCCGGCCGCAGCAGCATCGAACTGGACGATTTGCGCGCAGAGCAGCTGTTGAGCCGGACGTTTTGCGAGCATTCCCGCCGCATCTCCGCGAGCCTGCGCGAGCACGGCATCGCCGTCGAACAGGGTCACGAAATTTCGAACGAGCGCGACCTGATAGAGCTGGTCGAGGCCGACATCGGCGTCGCCATGGTGCCGCACACCTCGCCCGTTCCGGAGACGCTGACGCGCGCTGCGGTCGCCGGGCTGGACGCCCGTCGCACCGTCAGCCTCTACGGGGTGGCCGGCCGACAGCGCACGGCAGTGGCCAATGCCGTGATGCGCATGCTGCGCGGTGCGGATTGGCGGGAGATTGCAGGCTAGCAGCGACGCTCGCTGCCAGCCCTTTAGGCCTCCCTGCTCGCGCCTTCCAATGCTTCAAGCAGATCATCGATCTCCATTCGCTTGCGGAAGTCCGGATCGACGAAGCGGGCTTTCACGAGACCGTCGCGACCAACGACGAACACGGCCGGGATCGGCAGCATCCAGCCATCATTGCCGTGGAATTTCGCCATGTCCTGGTAGGACAACAGGCTCTGGATCTCGGCACCGAGCCAGATCGCGAGATTGAGCGACAGCGCATAGCCGTTGTCGAGGTCGGTCAGGATCGGAAATGGCGCATCAGCTTCCGCTTTGAGCTGCTGGGTGTATTCCTGCGTCTCCGGCATGACCGCGACGATGCGCGCGCCCATGGACTCGATGCGATCCAGCGCTTGGACCACCGCACGGACATTGAGCCGACAATAAGGGCACCAATGGCCGCGGAAAAACATCACGGCGACCGGCCCGCTCTCGATCAGTGAGGACAGCGCAACGAGACGCCCGCTCTCGTCCGGCAACATGAACGGCGGCATCGCCTCGCCCGGACGCGGCGCGGTCTCGCCGCCGCCGCTTCCATTCAATCTCGTCACCAGATGATCGACGGCCTCGCCATAGGCCGGGAACACGTCGCGGCTGGCGTCGGCATAGGCGCGGAGCTGCTCGTTCAGCGTGCCATCCATGTCACGGCAGCGCTGGAAGGCGAGTTTGAGCCGCTCGGCATCGGCCGGCGAGAGAGAGGTCATCTTGCGCTCCAGCGTTCAGAGGACGAATATTAGGTGCCCGATCCGGCCGCCCGCAAGGGGCGGCCGTCATGCGCGCGCGATCAGTTCACGTAGAAATTGCCGGTCGGATCCAGCCGCCCCGAGGTGGAATAAAGCGATCCGTTGTCCATGAAGAAGACGGTGTTGTCGGGGACCTTCTTGGCGCTCTTCATCATGGCCTCGTGGTTCTTCTCGGCCGGGGCCATGGCCATTGCCGACATCTTGCCGGGTCCGCCATACATGTAGGCCATACCGGCCTTGAAGTCCCATGTCGCCTCCGAGAAAGCCGATGTGGCGATGACCGCGAACGCGGCCGTGGCAATCAAGGTCTTGGACAATTTCGTCATGAGATGCTCCTCCGGATTGACGTGAACGCCCGCCAATTGGGCGCCCTGCCATCGAACGCCAATCGCGCGGGAAGCGGAAATGCCGATCCCCAATCGGTTCGATAGCGAGCGCGTATCGGGGCCGATAGCGCCGGTCTATCGCAGCGAGAGCGAAAGAGCATTTCAGAACGAGCGCCCTCTCGACGAAAGTCCCGACATAGCCGGCGACCGTTGCGGTTGCGGCCAACACAGGAGACGTCCCGATGTTCAAGCATCACACATTGTCGCGCGCGGTCTGGCCCGGCCTTGCCATCCTCGGCGTATTGACATTCTCGGCACAGCCAGTCTTCGCCGGCGAATGCCCGGCCGACAAGGTCAAGCCAAACGCGCACCAGATGGTCGATTACAAGCCGGTCGGCGTCACCGACGTCACGCTCGGCGCCATCGACCTCGGCAAGCAGCCGGCACACATTGAAGGCCGCGAGCTGCGCTTCCGCAAGCTCACCATCGAGCCCGGCGGCGTCGTGCCCTGGCACAGCCATGACGACCGCCCTGCTTTGATCTTCGTGCAGCAAGGCGAGATCGTCGAACACGCTTCCAACTGTGTCGATCCGATCGTGCACAAGGCCGGCGACATCCGCCCGGAAGTATCCGGCACCTCGCATTGGTGGAAGAACCTCGGCAAGGAAACGGTCATCCTCTACGTCGGCGACGTCCGCAAGGATCCGCACGACCACAACATGTGACCACAACATGTAACGGGCGCCCCGGCCTCAGCCTGATCGTTGCCGATGTGGCACCCGGATCTTCATGCCGCCGGCATGCCGGGTGCCACATCTTTCACAGGAGACGCGACGCCATGACCGATCTTTCCGCGCCCATCAAGCCGAGCGCGATGGCAACGGATGAGCATTCCGCGCGACCCATACTCCGCACGCTCGTCATTGGATTGATCGCATTCCTGACCGTCGTCGATCTCTTCGCGACACAGGCAATCCTGCCCTCGCTGACCCGCCACTACGGCGTCACCCCGGCCGCGATGAGCCTGGCCGTCAACGCCAGCACGTTCGGTATGGCGGTCGCAGGCCTCGTTGTCGGCTTTCTCAGCCCGCACATCGACAGGCGAACCGGCATCCTGCTCAGCCTGACCCTGCTCGCGATTCCGACGAGCCTGCTGGCGACTGCGCCCAATCTTGCCGTCTTCACCGGCCTGCGGGTAGCACAGGGCCTCTGCATGGCATCCGCCTTCGCGTTGACATTGGCTCATCTCGGCGAACAATGCAGCGCAATGGATTCCGGCGGCGCCTTTGCCGCCTACATCACGGGAAACGTCGCCAGCAATCTCGTCGGCCGGCTGATCTCGGCCGCGATCGCCGATAGCCTTGGCCTGGCATGGAATTTCTACTTCTTCGCGGCGCTCAATCTGGCCGGCGCCGCACTGGTCTATTTCACCATTGCGCGCGTACAGCCGATGCGGGCAACGACGCCGACGGCATCGGCGTTTGCCGCGACGATCGCGCAGTGGCGGGATCCACGGCTGCGAGCCGCCTATGGCATCGGCTTCTGCATCCTGTTCGCATTCATCGGTACCTTCACATTCGTCAATTTCGTTCTGGTTCGACCACCGCTGTCGCTGGGCATGATGGACCTCGGCCTCGTTTACTTCGTCTTCCTGCCGTCGGTGGTCACGACGCTGCTGGCGGGCAGAGTGGCATCACGCCTCGGAACGCGTCCGACGATCTGGGGCTCGCTCGCCATCGCCGGGATCGGCCTGCCGTTGATGCTGGTCGCACACCTGGGCGCGGTCCTCGCCGGGATGGTTCTGGTCGGCATCGGCACCTTTTGCGCGCAAGCCGCTGCGACAGGATTCGTAGGACAGGCTGCGGCTGAAAACCGCGGCATCGCCAGCGGCACCTATCTCGCCTGCTATTTCTGTGGCGGGCTCATCGGCACGGCCGTCCTCGGCCGACTGTTCGACGCGTTTGGCTGGGATGCCTGCGTGGCCGGGGTAGGCGTGGCGCTTGCGGTCGCGGCCCTGCTGACGCTCGCCTTGAGGCGCTAGCGCTTGGCCGGCGCCTCCTGCGGCGGCTCGTCTTCGGCGATGGCGCGCCAGGCGGCGCCGTCGAGATCGTCGTACTGGCCGCTTCGAAGCGACCAGAGGAAGGCGGCGAGACCGGCGAGACCGAGCATCAGCGCCAGCGGCACCAGGATGACCAGGATTTCCATCACACGATCTCCCGCGAGGCGCCGCGCGCACGCAGCGAGTTCAGCATCACCAGGATCGACGATCCGCTCATGGCGGCAGCCGCGATCAGGGGTGTCACGACGCCGCTGATCGCGACCGGCACCGCGAGGACATTGTAGCCGATCGCGAGCCAGAGATTTTGCCGCATCAAGCGCAGCGCCTTGCGTGAAGCGTCGATGGCGGCGACGACCGGGGCCAGCGGCCGGCCGAGGAAGACGAGATCGGCGGTCGCCTGGCTCAGATGCGCGGCCGAGATCGGCGACATCGAGACGTGGGCCGCCGCCAGCGACGGCGCATCGTTCATGCCGTCGCCGACCATCAGGACCTTCATGCCCCGCTGCTTCAAGACCTCGATTCGCGCGATCTTGTCGGCCGGCGTCACCCCGGCCCGCCATTCGGAGATGCTCAGCGCATGGGCCGCGGCGATCACCGCCGGTTCACGGTCGCCGGAGAGAATCTCGATGCCGATATTGCGCGCCTTGAGCGCCGCGATCACAGCCTGCGCATCGGGACGGAGGCCCTGGCGCACAGATAGGATGAATCTTTCGCTGCCCTTGCTGAAAGCCACGACGGAAGCTTCGGGATCGAGATTTGTCACGTCGGAAACCAGCGTCTCGGCGCCGCAGAAGGACGGACGGCCGAGGCGAATCTCGATGCCATCGACCACAGCGCGCACCCCCTGGCCGGACTCCTCGATCGCGCCGACGATCGGCGATCTGGCGTCGGAGGCCTGCGCGACCGCGGCGGCGACCGGATGATGGCTCGACAGCGCGAGCCGCCCGGCAAGCTCGAAGACATCAGCGGGGATATCGGCCGCATTCATCACTTCGAGATCGGGCAGCGTCAGCGTGCCGGTCTTGTCGAAGATCACGTGGTCGGCTTCTGCGAGACGCTCTATGGCATCGCCGGAGTTCAGCAGGACACCCGCCTTGAACATCGCGCCCGAGGCCACCGTCTGCACCGTCGGGATGGCGAGTCCGAGCGCGCAGGGACAGGTGATGATCAGCACCGCGACGCCGGTCACGATCGCATCATGCCAGCCGGCGCCCGCAATGACCCAGCCGAGGATAGTGATGAGCGCGGTGGCATGCACCACGGGCGCATAGAGTCGCGAGGCGCGGTCTGCGAGCCGCATGTAGCGCGAGCGCGCTTGCAGCGCATTGTCGAGCAGCCGCGTGATCTCGGCGAGCAGCGTCGCCTCGGAGGCCGCCGAGACCCGCACCCGCAGGCTGCCTGAGATGTTCATCGATCCCGCATAGACCGGCGTGCCCTGCTCGGCCGTGACATAGAGCGTCTCGCCGGTGATCAGGCTCTGGTCGATTTCGGAACGGCCCTCGATCACGGTGCCGTCGACCGCGCAGCGCTCGCCGGGTCGCAGCAGCACGATGTCGCCGGGATAGATCGCGGCCACCGGCACTTGAGATATCTCGCCAGGCCCGACGAACTTGGCCGCGGTCTCCGCCTTGAGCGCGGCGAGATTGCCCGCGACCGCGCGGGTCCGCCGCCGCATGTTCTGGTCGAGAAAGCGGCCGACCAGGAGGAAAGTGAGCAGCATGATCGCCGCGTCGAAATAGGCGTGCTCGGCGTGGTTGATGGTCTCGACCACGGACATGCCCAGCGCCAGCGTCACGCCGATCGAGATCGGCACGTCCATATTGGTGGTCCTGGCCGACAGCGCGCGCCAGGCCGAGCGGAAGAACGGCTGGCCGGCATAGGCCGCCGCCGGCAGCGCGATCAGCGCCGACAGCCAGTGGAAGAAATCGCGCTGCTCCGGCAGCATGTCCGAGACGTTGCCGGACCACACCGGGATCGACAGCATCATCACGTTCATGGTGGCGAATGCGGCGATGCCGAGGCAGCGCAGCAGGAAGCGCGATTCGGCGACCTCGGTCGCTTCCGCGCTCTCGGTCTCGTAAGGATAGGCCCTGTAGCCGAGCTCTTCGAGGCGATCGATGAAGCGGGCCGGATCGAGCGTGCCCGCCTTCCATTCCAGCGCAACGCGCCGGTCGGTGAGGTTCACGCGGGCCAGCGTGACGTCGGGAATCGCGGATAGCCCGCGCTCGATCTTGGCCATGCAGCCGGCACAGTGAACGCCCTCGACCGCGAGATCGATGTGCTGGACGCCCTCGCCCGCAGTCCGGACGTAATGCGAAAAGTCCCGCGAGACGTGCATGGCAAAATCCTTCAGTTCAGGATCACGCGGTTGCGCGACATGAACACGCGCGTTCCCCGCGCCTCGCCCTCGATCACCAGATCCCACTGGCCCGGCGCGACCGATGCGGCATTGCCGCGATAGAGGCCGATGCCGGCTTCCGAGAGCTCGACGGCGAGATCGGCGCGCTTGTCGGTCGGCCGCTCCAGGCGGCCGCCGAATTTCAGCCCGGCGATCGGCTGTCCGCTCGCGTCGCGCGCCTCGACCTGAAGCACGGCGGCGCCATCGGCGCGGCGCTCGACATGGGCGTTGACCTTCCATTTTCGCGCGGTCTGGTCCTGGGCCGCCGATATCTCGCGGTCATAGGTGAGGCCCGCGGCATAGGGGCTGTCGACGTCCGTGCCCGGCAGCGTCGCGATCGCGAGCTTCATCATGGTCACGTTGACGCCGATCACGACGCCGAAGAAGGCGACCAGCATCAGAAACACTTTGGTTCCGGTCAGCGGCTTGGTTGCCATGGCGAACTCCTGATCCTAGGGCGCGACGAAATTGTCGATGGCGCTGGCGACTTCGCCGAGGCCGATATCGGTGACGTGAAAGCGAACCGGGATCGACTTTTCCGGATTGCCCTCCACCGGCGCGGTCACGAGCACCCGCAGCTCGCTGGTGGAGTCGCGCGGAACCACGATCATCGGCCGGTCCTGCGTCACTGAATCGATCCCAATGACATGGATCGTAGCATTGACCGGACCGTTAGCGTCGATCGCAATGACGCGGTCGTAACCGCTCTTGTTGAGCAGCCGCACCGTGTAGGCGTTGCGGATCGAGCCGTCGCTGAGCCTGACCGCGACCGGGTTGCGGTCGTGCAGCACGTTGACGTCGAGCAGGCTGCGGGTCGCGAGCGTATAGATCATGATGCCGCCGACCGCCGCGATGATCGCGCTGTAGGCGACGGTGCGGGCCCGGACGATGCGGTAGATCGGCGCCTTGCCTTCCTGGCGGCGCTGGATGTTGACGTCGTTGTCATAGCCGATCAGCCGCTTCGGCCGGCCGATCTTCGTCATCACGTTGTCGCAAGCGTCGATGCAGAGCCCGCACTGGATGCATTCGAGCTGCGGTCCATTGCGGATGTCGATGCCGGTCGGACACACGGCGACGCATTGATAGCAGTCGACGCAATCGCCGACTTGCTCGCCGAGCGCGCGCAGCTCGGCCGCCTTCTTCACCGACGTACGCTTCTCGCCGCGATCGTAACGATAGGTGACGTTGAGCGCCCATTCGTCGGTGAGCGCGGCCTGGATCCGCGGCCACGGGCACATATAGGTGCAGACCTGCTCGCGCATGAAGCCCGCGAGCACGTAAGTCGTCGCGGTGAGGATGCCGATCCAAATATAGGCGATCATCGGCGCCTGGAAGGTGACGAGTTCCCTAACCAGCGTCGGTGCGTCGTTGAAATAGAGCACCCAGGCGCCGCCGGTCCACCATCCGATCAGGAGCCAGATCGAATGCTTGAGCACGATCTCGGAGATGCGCTCCAGCTTCATCGGGTCGGACGATTTGTCCTTCTTCATCCGCTCGCGCCGGTCGCCCTCGATCAGACGCTCGACCGCATAGAACAGGTCGGTCCACACTGTCTGCGGACAGAGATAGCCGCACCAGATGCGGCCGCCGACCGAGTTCATCAGGAATAGCGCCACCGCGGCGACGATCAGCAGGCCGGTGAAGTAGTAGACCTCCTGCGGCCACAGCTCGATGAAGAAGAAATAGAAGCGGCTGTTGGGAAGATCGATCAGCACCGCCTGGTTGGGGGCACCGAGGCCGCGGTTCCAGCGCACGAACGGCAGGAAGTAGTAAACGCCGAGGCAGAACGCCATCAGGCCCCATTTGATCCGGCGGAAGGTGCCGGAGATGCTCTGGGGATAGACTTTCTTCTGGGCCACATAGAGCGGCCCGTTGTCATCGTCTAATGGGATGGCTTTTGGGTTCACGGGCCTGTTCATCGCCTGCAGCTTTTCAAGAGGTGCGATTGAACCTAAACCCGACGCCGCCGCGTCAGTTGATCCAGCGCAAGCGGGGGCACTTTTGTTCGCCCCCGTTTGCTGCCGGTTGGCTATTTTCCGCCGCCCAGCGAGTGGACGTAAACTGCCATCGCCTTGATGGTGGCGGGATCGAGCCGTCCCTCCCAGGCCGGCATCACGCCAGCGCGGCCCTGGCTGATGGTCTCGATCAGCGACGCCTCGTCCGAACCATAGAGCCAGATCTTGTCGGTCAGGTTGGGGGCGCCCATCTCCGGGTTGCCCTTGCCGCCGTCGCCATGGCAGGCGACGCAATTCTCCGCGAAGATCTTCTCGCCCTTGGCCGCGTCATAGCCCTTGCGGGTCGGAAGGCCCGACAATGCACGCACATAGTTGGCGGCCGTGACGATCTCGTCCGGCTTCAGCACGCCGTCCTTGCCGAATGCGAGCATCTGGCCTTCATGCGTCTTGGCGTGCCCGGAACGTGCGCCGAACTGGATGGTCTGCATGATCTGATCGAGCGATCCGCCCCACAGCCAGTCGTCGTCGTTCAGGTTCGGATAGCCCTTGGCACCGGCGCCGCCTGAGCCGTGACATGGCGCGCAATTGTCGCCGAACACGGTCTTGCCCTTGGCGCGCGCGAGCGCGAGCAGCGCCGGATCCTTCTCGATGTCGGCGAGCGAGGCCGCGCCCAGCGCAACCATCTTGGCTCCGCGGATCTTCTCGAGGTTGGCGAGCTCGACCGCGACGTCGGCGCGCGTCGAGTAGCCGAACAGGCCCGTTGTATTGCTGGAGACCAGCGGCCAGGCCGGATACACGATCCAGTAGCCGATCGCCCAGACGATGGTGAGGTAGAAGGTGATTACCCACCAGCGCGGCAGCGGCGTGTTGAGCTCCTTGATGCCGTCCCACTCGTGTCCGGTCGTGGTCCTCCCGGAGACGGGATCGATGTCGCTATGATGATCGGTCATGATCTCTTACTCCTCCCGCAACGGCAGGTGTGCCGCTTCGTCGAAAGCTGCCTTGTTACGGGGCCAGAATGCGTAGGCGATGATCGCGAGAAAGATCGCGACGAACACCGGCGTCCAGATCGTGGTCACGAGACCGGACGCGAGATTGTCGAGTGTCAGGATGGCTTTCATCGTTGGTGCCTTCTCAGCGAAGATTGGCTTTCTCGTTGTAGATCTTGAAGTCGACCAGCGTGCCGAGCATCTGGAGATAGGCGATCAGCGCGTCCATCTCGGTCGGCGTGCCGGTCTTGCCGTCGAAGTTGCGCACCACGGCCTTGGCGTAGCGCTTGGTGAAAGCGTCGGAGCCGGCATTGTCAGGATCGGCCTGGGCCTTCATGTCATCGCCCGCGTTGGCGATCTGGTCGTCGGTGTAGGGCGTGCCGACGGTCCGCAGCGTGCGCATGTGGTCGGCGATCGTGTCCGGATCGACCTCGGTCTTGCTGAGGAACGGATAGCCGGGCATCACCGACTGCGGCACGATTGCGCGCGGGTTGGTCAGATGGGTGACGTGCCAGTCGTCGGAATATTTGGCGCCGACGCGGGCAAGATCGGGGCCGGTGCGCTTCGAGCCCCACTGGAACGGATGGTCGTACATGCTCTCGGCGGCCAGCGAGAAATGACCGTAGCGCTCGACCTCGTCGCGCAACGGGCGGATCATCTGCGAATGGCAGAGATAGCAACCCTCGCGGATGTAGACGTTGCGCCCGGCGAGCTCCAGCGGCGTATACGGCCTGATCCCGTCGACCGCCTCAATCGTGCTCTTGAGGTAGAACAGCGGGGTGATCTCGACGAGACCGCCGATGGCGATCACCAGCAGGATGCCGACGATCAGGATGATCGAGTTCTTTTCGAAGATTTGGTGGCGTGTCCAGAACGACATGGAAAACTCCTCATTCCGCCGGCTGAAGAGCGACGGGCATCTGGACTTCCTGTTCGCCGACGCGAACCGTCATCCAGAGATTATAGGCCATGATCAGCGCGCCGATCAGGAACAGCCCGCCGCCGGCAGCGCGGATGATGTAGAAGGGATGCATCGCCTCGACGGTCTCGATGAAGGAATATTCGAGGAAGCCGAGCGAGGTGTAGGCGCGCCACATCAGGCCCTGGAGGATGCCGGACACCCACATCGCCGAGATGTAGAGGACGATGCCGAGCGTCGCGATCCAGAAGTGCCAGTTGACGAGCTTGAGGCTGTAGAGGCCCTTGCGATTCCAGATCCAGGGTACCAGGCAGTAGAGCGCGCCAAAGGAGACGAAACCGACCCAGCCGAGCGCGCCGGAGTGCACGTGGCCGATGGTCCAGTCGGTGTAGTGGCTAAGCGAGTTGACCACCTTGATCGACATCATCGGGCCTTCGAAGGTCGACATGCCGTAGAATGCGACGGAGACGACGAGCATGCGCAGCACGGGATCGGTGCGCAGCTTGTCCCAGGCGCCCGACAGCGTCATCAGGCCGTTGATCATGCCGCCCCAGGACGGCATCCACAGCATGATCGAGAAGGTCATGCCGAGCGTCTGGGTCCAGTCCGGCAGCGCCGTGTAGTGCAGATGGTGCGGGCCGGCCCAGATGTAGAGGAAGATCAGCGCCCAGAAGTGGATGATCGAGAGACGGTAGGAATAGATCGGCCGCTCGGCGCGCTTCGGGATGAAGTAGTACATGATGGCGAGGAAGCCGGCGGTCAGGAAGAAGCCGACCGCGTTGTGGCCATACCACCACTGGAACATGGCGTCCTGGATGCCGCCCCAGGCGATGTAGGACTTCGAGCCGAACACCGAGACCGGCAGCGCCGGGTTGTTGCCGAGATGCAGAACCGCAATCGTCACGATGAAGGCGAGATAGAACCAGTTCGCGACGAAGATGTGCGGCTCCTTGCGCTTGATGATCGTGGCAAGGAAGACCAGCAGATAGGTGACCCAGACAATGGTCAGCCACAGGTCGGAGTACCATTCCGGCTCGGCATATTCCTTCGACTGGGTGACGCCGAGCAGATAGCCGGTACCGGCGATCAGGATGAAGAAGTTGTAGCCGACGACGACGAACCAGGGCGCGAGATCGCCGGCAAGGCGAACGCGGCAGCTCTTCTGGACGACATAGAAGGAAGTCGCGATCAGGACGTTGCCGCCGAAGGCGAAGATCACCGCGGACGTGTGCAGCGGACGCAGGCGGCCGAAGCTGGTCCAGGGCAGATCGAAGTTCAGCGCCGGCCACGCCAGTTGCGAGGCGATGATGAGGCCGACGAGAAAGCCGGCAATGCCCCAGAACATCGCCATGACGGAGGAGAACTTGATGGGCCCCATGTTGTAATTGGGCCGGCCGTTGATCTCCGCAGGCGGCAGCGCCGCCGGCCGGTCGAGGTAGCGGTTGATGATGCAGAAGACCGCGGCCAGGCTCGCCGCCGCGCTCAGCGCGGCGTGGAAGGCGAAGGGCGCATCGAGCGCCTTGGCCGAGGCAATCACGCAGAGGAAGGCGGTGACCGCGAACACGACAGCCAGGCCGCTTTCACCTGATGTCATGGACTTGGAGATGGAGGGCTGGCTCATGCGGATTCTCTCTGAAAGAACACAGGGCCAGAAACCACATTCACCCTCGCGGGGAATTGATTGAAATCAAGGGAGATGGATTTCTGTTAATGTGGGCGATGCGGCGCCAGTTGCAGTGCCCTCTCCCCTTGCGGGAGAGGGCAGCGAGGACGGCGCGGCAATCTCATTTGGGTGAGGGGTTGGCGCCGCATCAAAAGTTTTTCCGCGGATAGAACCCCTCATCCGGCGCTTCGCGCCACCTTCTCCCGCAAGGGGAGAAGGGAAGAAAAAGAATCCTCCGTAGGATCACGCAGCCGCCTTCTCACTCCCGTGCCGTCGCCTTGAGCGCTGCGATGACGTCCTCGCGGGCGACGATTCCGACCAGCTTCTGCGCGCCATTGAGCACGATGATGCTCCGGATGCGGTGCTCGACCATGATCTGGAGCACGCGCGTCAGCCGCGTGTCGGGGCTGACATAGATAAAGTCGGGCGTCATGACGTCGCCGATTTTACGGCTCATCAGGTCGTGATAGCGCGGCAGCATCTGGCTCGGCGTGAAGGCGAAGCACTTCAGGATGTCGAACTTGGTGACGATGCCGACGACCTGCCCGTCGTCCTCGACGGGATAGGAATTGAAATCGTCGCGTTCGAACATCTCGCTGAGCGCGAGCAGGTCGAGGTCGCGCCTCACCGTCTTGACGTCGTGCGTCATGTGGCCGTCGACGGTCTGTTCAAGGAATCTGTACACGGCGCGTCCTCTTTGATTCGTCTCCAGCGTCAGTGCGACAGCAGCACGCAGCGGGCAGATTGAGTGACCAGATATTGGGTGACGCCGCCGAGGATCAGTTCGCGGAAGCGCGAATGGCCGTAGGCACCGGCGACGATCAGGCTGGCGCCGACATCGCCGGCAATTTTCTCCAGTTGCCCGGCGACGGTTTCGTTCCGGGCCGCTTCGGAAACGCGCGCGATCGCGGTCACGCCATGACGGGCAAGCCACGCCGTCACGTCGGTCACGCCAGCGACCGCGGCAGGGCGGTCGTCGTCGCCTTCGGGAATTGCGAGGACGGTGACATCCCTGGCCTTGCGCAGTATCGGCAGCGCATCGGCCAGCGCCCGCCGGGCTTCCGGCGTATCCTTCCACGCCACCAGGACGCTGCGCAGATCGAGCCAGTTGACCCCGTCAGGCACGACCAGGATCGGCCGGCCGGCTTGCATCACCAGATCCTTTGGGCTCGCGAGCGCGAAGGCGTCGGAAAAGGCCGGGCTCTGCCCGCCGGTGACGACGATGTCGGCGCAACGCGCCTGGGCGAACGTAAAGCGCGCCGGGAAATCCATGGCGCTGCGCCATTCCACATGCCCGCCGCGATTCCTGATCGCGGCGCGGAATTGCGCCTCGAGCTCGCCCAGACGTCGCTTGACCGAGGCTTCTCCCTCATCGATCAGTCCCTGCGCTGCGGCGCCATCGCTGAAATAGAGCGGCGGAGCGAACTGCGCCGCAGCAACGCCGATGATCGACGCTTCAAATCGTTCGGCAAGCTCGCCCACGACCTGAAGACGCGCCTCGTTGGGCTGATCGAGCGCCAGGCTGACCATCACGGTCGCGTATGTCATCGGGATTCTCCGGCGCAATGAGCTGCTATCAGATCGTAAGCCCGCCGCCGCCTGGCAGGATGAGATAGATCAAAACCTTGGATCACCGCGCCGAGAGGGAAATCTGCCAATGGTATAAGACATCGGAACTTGCCTCCGGCCCCTCCTTGGGTACATTGCCGACGGTAACGCTGTGCGGTTCCCCGCATCAGAATGGGAGTGATCGTTTGGCGCCGACCCGTGTGATTCATCCGCAAGATGACGGCCGGGGCGAACATTTCCGCGTTCGAATCGAAGGATTTGGCGTCGGGACCTGGGATCTCGATCTCAACACACTGGAATTGGAGTGGTCGGAGACGGCCAGAATCCTGTTCGGGATCGAACCTGACCAAACGGTGAGTTACACGCTGTTCCTGTCCCGACTGGAGCCGAACGACCGCGGGCGGATCGAGAGTGCGATCCGACACGTCTCCGAACGGGGCGGCAGCTTCGACGTGTCGTTCAAGGTCGCGGGCGCGTCGGGCAGAGCGCAGTGGATCCGCGCCCGCGCGGGGCTGATTCGGGACGAAGCCGGCGCCGCCCGGCATCTCAGCGGCATCTTTCTCGATGTCGACGAGGAGAAGCAGGTCGAGGAGGCCCTTCGCACCCGCGAGAATCACCTCCGCTCGATCCTGCAGACGATTCCCGACGCCATGATCGTCATCGACGGCCACGGCATCATCCAGCTGTTCAGCTCGGCGGCCGAGCGCCTGTTCGGCTGGGCCGAGCCGGAGGTGATCGGCCAGAACGTGCGCATCCTGATGCCGGAGCCCGACAGCTCCCGTCACGACGGCTACATCGCGCGCTACCGCACCACCAGCGACCCGCACATCATCGGCATCGGCCGCATCGTGACCGGAAAGCGTCGCGACAGCACGACCTTCCCGATGCACCTGTCGATCGGCGAGATGCAGTCGGGCGGCGAGCCCTATTTCACCGGTTTCGTCCGCGATCTTACCGAGCATCAGAAAACCCAGGCGCGGCTCCAGGAATTGCAGTCCGAGCTCGTCCACGTCTCTCGGTTGAGCGCGATGGGCGAAATGGCGTCCGCGCTCGCTCACGAACTCAACCAGCCGCTGGCAGCGATCAGCAACTACATGAAGGGGTCGCGGCGGCTGCTCGCCGGAAGCCAGGATCCGAATACGCCGAAGATCGAGAGCGCGCTGGACCGCGCCGCCGAGCAGGCGCTGCGCGCCGGCCAGATCATCCGCCGCTTGCGCGACTTTGTCTCCCGCGGCGAATCCGAGAAAAGGGTCGAGAGCCTGTCCAAGCTGATCGAGGAGGCTGGCGCGCTCGGGCTCGCCGGCGCGCGCGAGCAGAACGTACAGCTCCGTTTCGGCCTCAATCCAAATGCCGATCTCGTGCTCGCCGACCGGGTGCAAATCCAGCAGGTGCTGGTCAACCTCTTCCGCAACGCGCTGGAAGCGATGGCGCAGTCGCCACGGCGCGAGCTCGTCGTCACCAACACCCGCGTCGCCGACGACATGATCGAGATCGAGGTCTCCGATACCGGCTCCGGCTTCCAGGACGACGTCATGCCAAACCTGTTTCAGACTTTTTTCACCACCAAGGACACCGGCATGGGCGTGGGACTGTCCATCAGCCGCTCGATCGTCGAGGCTCACGGCGGCCGGATGTGGGCCGAGAGCAACGCATCGGGTGGGGCGACATTCCGCTTCACGTTGCCGGCAGCCGACGAGAACTGATCCATGACGACCAAGGGAATCATCTACGTCATTGACGACGACGAGGCGATGCGGGATTCGCTGAATTTCCTGCTGGATTCAGCTGGCTTCGGCGTCACACTGTTCGACAACGCGCAGAGTTTTCTCGACGCCCTGCCTGGCCTCGCCTTCGGCTGCGTCGTCTCCGATGTGCGGATGCCCGGCATCGATGGGATCGAGCTTCTCAAGCGCCTGAAGGCGCAGCGCAGCCGGTTTCCAATCCTGATCATGACCGGCCATGGCGACGTGCCGCTCGCGGTCGAGGCGATGAAACTCGGTGCCATGGATTTCCTGGAAAAGCCGTTCGAAGATGACCGCCTCATCGCCATGATCGAATCCGCGATCCGCGAGGGCGAGCCGGCGGCCAGGAACGAGGCCATGGCCCAGGACGTCGCCGCTCGCGTCGCTTCCCTGAGCCCCAGGGAACGCCAGGTCATGGAAGGGCTGATCGCGGGCCTATCCAACAAGCTGATCGCCCGCGAGTACGACATCAGCCCGCGCACCATCGAGGTCTACCGGGCCAATGTGATGACCAAGATGCAGGCCAACAGCCTGTCGGAACTGGTGCGGCTGGCCATGCGGGCCGGAATGCTCAACGATTGAAGTCACCAGGATTGAGGCAAGTCAAAACCGGTCGCTCGCGCTGTGCTACCAGATCGGAATGATTGCGATCAGCTCCCATCCTGAGCGGCTCCCGATGTCGTCACCCGCAAAGCCAAGCATCTATGTGGTCGACGACGATGCCGCTGTGCTCGGCTCGCTGAGGTTTTTGCTGGAAACCGACGGTTTTGCCGTGCGGACCTTCAGGAACGCCACGGCGCTGCTCAATGCGGCGAGCCCGTCCGGTGCAGACTGTTACGTGATCGACTACAAAATGCCCGACATCAACGGCATCGAGCTGGCCGGGCGACTGCGCCAGTCCGAGGGCGATACCCCGGTGATCCTGATCACCGGCTATCCCGACCCGAATATCTCGGCCCGGGCGGCGGCCGCAGGCGTAAATGAAGTGATTCTGAAGCCGCTTCTGGACGAAAACCTGGTCAAGCGCATTCGCCACGCCATCCAGAACCGGGTCCATAGCTGACCTACGGGATTCTACGTAAGGCAACCTCCTTAAGATATCTCGCGAAATTTTCGAGGCACCCGATACCGCGTACCAAAGCGTCATCACAACGGAGATGGCGCAGATGCTGACCCAGACCTTCAACACCCCGGCGATTACCACCCAGATCGGTGGCAAGATCGCACCCGCCCATCCCGTCTCAGACCAGTTCGGCGCGATTGCCGGCCATGTCGGCCTCGTTGCCACTGAGTTCTCCTACCGCAAGGAAGAGGAGATCTATGGTGAGGACGAGCCGGCCGAGTATGTCTATCAGGTCGTCACCGGCGCGGTGCGCAGCTACAAGCTTCTCTCCGACGGCCGCCGCCAGATCGGCTCCTTCCACCTTCCCGGCGACGTATTCGGCCTCGAATCCGGCACCACCCACCGCCTTGCTGCTGAAGCTATCATCGACACCACGGTGCGCCTCGTGAAGCGCGCGAGCCTCGAGAAGGCCGCAGCCACCGACGTCCAGGTCGCCCGCAAGCTCTGGGCCATGACAGCTGGCGAGCTTCGCCACGCCGAAGACCACATGCTGCTGCTGGGCCGCAAGACCGCGATGGAGCGCGTCGCAACCTTCCTGCTCGAAATGGACCGCCGCCTCGCGGTTGCCGGCATGATGGCGCTGCCGATGTGCCGCCGCGACATCGGCGACTATCTCGGTCTCACGCTCGAGACCGTCTCGCGCGCGCTGTCGCAGCTTCATGCCCAGGGCATTCTCGGCTTCTCGGGCGCCCGCCAGATCGTGCTGCGCAACCGGGCACGCCTGCACAATCTCGACGCCTGATCTCCCCTCTTCCACCCGCTCATGGCCGGCTGAATTAGCCGGCCATTTCTTTTGCTGCGATCATGCCCTTGCGCCGCGTCTCCGGCATCACAAGCAGAATAAGCAGAAGTCCCGTCGCGGCGACGCCAGATAGCCCCATGAACGCCGTGGCATTGCCGAACTTGTCGCTGACATAGCCGCCAAGCGCGGTGCTCAGCGACGCGCCGATGCCCATTGCCGTGCCGACGATGCCCTGCGCGAGGTTGAAATGGCCGCTGCCGAAGGCGACGTCGGCCACGATCAGCGGGATCATCACCGCGAACACCGCCGCGGTGAGACCGTCGAACACCTGCACCAGCACCAGCAGATACGGATCGCGCACGGTCGCGAACAGCAGACCGCGAATCGTCAGCGCCGCGAATCCGATCAGCAGCAGCGGCCTGCGGCCCCACGCTTGCGCCTTGCGCCCGACGCTCGGCGACAGCAGCGCCACGATCGCCTGCGGCACGACGATGCAAAAAGCGACGAGCACCGTCGCCCACTCGCTCGATCGCGCCGTCACCGCGCTTGCCATCAGCGGCATCATCGAGGCGTTCGCGAGCTGCAACAAGAGCACGCTGAGCGCAAAGACAATGAGCGGCCGCTGCCGGATCAGATGCCAGATATTGGTGTCGCCGCGTTCCTTCGCCTCGCGCGGCATCTCGCCGTGACAGCGGGCGATGTCGACCTCATGCTCCCGGATGCGAGAGAGTGCGATCAAAGTCGGAATCGCGAGCAGAAAGGTGACCAGGAATACCGAGCGGCTCGACAGCAGATAGCCGGCCGTTCCCATCACCGCAGCCGCAACGCCGTTGCCAAGCGAAGCGAAGCGCGCGTTCCGGCCGAGACGCTCGCCTATCGCGAGCGGGCCGACCAGACCGAGGCTGATCGCCGCGATCGCCGGTCCGAGCACGCAGCTTGCTGCCGCGTGCAAGGTGGCCGCAGCCACCACCACGGGGAAGATCGGCATTGCCGCATAGGCAAGCGCGCAGCAGCCGATGGTGGCGATCGCGAGGCCTGCGACCAGCCGCTCGGATTTCGCGGCATCGATGATGGCGCCGCCCGGCATCTGGCCGATCAGGGCAACGATGCCGCCGATCGACAGCACGAGGCCGATCTCGACCTGGGTCCATTTCTGGGTCGTCAGATAAACTGCGATGAACGGCCCGAATCCGGTCTGCACGTCGGCGAGGAAGAAGATGAACCAGTCGAGGCCGCGCAGGCTCTGGCGCGACGGCGCCGGGATGCCGGCAGGCGACGGCACCGAGAATTTGTCCTGCTCAACGCGGCCCTCGCGATCCGCATGATTCGGCTTTCTCGACAACAGCACCGGCGGCCATTCCTCCCCGCGCCTCACTGAACAGCTTGCAGTGGCTGCAGGCTGCCGGACGCGCCGAGCACCACCATCGGCGTGTCCTCCTTGTATTCCGGCGCGGCGGCGACCTGTGCCTTGGTCAATTCCAGCGTGATGCTGTCCTTCTTGTTGACGATCTTGCCGAACCGCATCGCGTTCCAGTCCACCACGATCTTGCGGCTGCCGACGCCGAGGAAGCCGCCGAAATCGATCACGGCAGCGCGCACGTGCCCACTCCGATCGACGATGACGTCGACGATGCGGCCCATGTCCTCGTTCGCCGCGCTGAGCACGTCACGTCCAAGCACACCGTGCGCGTCGCTCGCGCCGATGATCGTGACCGACGGCGGTGGCGCGGCATTCTTTGGCGTGACGGGGACGGATGACGCCGGCGGCTGCACCGTCGGCGGTGCATTCGCTTCAGTCGCGGGTGCGGGCGCCTGCTCCGCGGCGCGTGACACGGCGAGCGTCATCCCGACGACCATAACGACGCCCAGGGCCAACCATCCGGCGGTACGCATGCACCCTCCTCCTGGCGCGCCGCTAGCGCGCCAGCACGATCGAGACTTGAATCTGGCCACGCGTGCGCAGCACCTCCAGCGCCACGTCGTCGCCATGGCGGCTGACGCGCAGGTCCACGCTGGACTCGCCCAGACGCAGATCGCGCAAGATCACCTCGTGCAGAAACGCCGGCAGATGCGGATTGCGCAGCCGGATCTCACCGCGCGCCACGTCGAACTCAATGCCCAGCGCCGCCTCCAGCAGCGTGAACGCCGTGGCGCTGGCCCAGGCCTGCGGCGCGCAGGCGACCGGATAGAGCGTCGGTCCGCGCCGCTTCTCGCGCCGGAAACCGCAGAACAATTCGGGCAACCGGCGCAGGTCCATGTAGGTCGCGGCGTCGAACAGTCCCTTGAAGACATGCGCGACCGAATGCTTGAGCCCGTAGCGCGCGAGCCCGAGCGCGATCAGCGCATTGTCGTGCGGCCAGATCGACCCGTCATGATAGGACATCGGGTTGTAACGCACCTCGCCGACAGCGACGGTGCGGATGCCCCACCCCGAAAAGAAATGCGGCCGCATCAAATCGGCGGCGACGAGCCGCGCGCGATCCTCGCGGATCATGCCGCTGAACAGGATCTGGCCGGCGTTCGAGGTCCGCACCTTGCACGGCCGCTTCTTGCCGTCGAGCGCAAGCGCATAGGTGCCGAGCTCCTCGCACCAGAACGCGGCCTCGAAACGCTCGGCCAGCGTCTTGGCCTCGGCCTCGAGCTTCCTGGCGAGATCAGGCTTGCCGAGCCGAAGCGCGCAACGCGCGGCGAGCCGCTTGGCGGCAAAGACGTAACCTTGCACCTCGGCGAGCGCGAGATTGCCTTCCGCAAGCTGGCCATCGGCATGGAAGATCGCGTCGTAGGAATCCTTCCAGCCCTGGTTGGCGAGGCCCTTTTCCGTGGCGCGCTGATATTCGACGAAGCCGTCCTTGTCGGGATCACCGGGGCCGTCGATCCAGGCCAACCCCGCTTCGATGGCCGGCCACAGCTCTGTCAAGGTCTTCTCGTCGCCGGTGCGCTCGAAATAGCTTCCTGCCAGCAGGACGAACAAGGCCGTGGAATCGACGCTGCCGTAATATTGCGCGAACGGCACCTCGCGCAGCGCCGCCATCTCGCCGCCGCGCATCTCATGCAGGATCTTGCCGGGCGCGGCATCGGCGAGCGGATCGACCGCTTTGGCCTGGAAATGGGCGAGCCGCCGCAGCACGCCCTTGGCGATCCGCGGATCGACCCACAGCATCTGCAGCGCGGTGATCAGCCCGTCGCGGCCGAACGTCGTCGAGTACCAGGGAATCCCCGCATAGGGATAGCGGCCCTGCGGCGTCTCCGTCATCAGCATGTTGAGGTCGGCCATGGCCTGGCACAGCACCTCGTTGAAGATGTTGTTGGAGGTCTCGATGCTGGCGGCCCCCATCGTCGATCGGCGCATCTCGCGGCGGTGGGCGAGCAGGCTTCTGAAAAAGCGCGCCGGCTTCTCCGCGATCGGCCGATTGCAGGACACGGCCACGAACAGGGATTTCGACTCATGCGGGTCGAGTTCGAGCTGCCAGGTCGCGGCATTCACCGACAACTTCGTCGGGCGCGGATCGAAATGCAGGCTGGTGGAGCGCTCGGCGTCATCGAGACCGCGGTAGTCGAACAGCACGTCGGTCGGTCCCAACAGCCGGCTCGAGCCGATTCCGCGGCGCGGGCGCCGCTCGCCGCGGACTTCGAACAGATCGGCGAAGTCGTTGTCGAACAGCAGTGTCAGCGCGAAGCTGGCCGGGCGGTCGCCGTGGTTCTGCACGCCGATGCGCTGATAGGCGGTGCCGCGCCACAGGAAGATCGTGCGCACGATGTGCAGCAGGTCCTTTTGCAGCACGAGGCTGCCCTGCCGGTAGATGTCCGGATTGGTGAGATCGACGGTCAGGGCCGAATTGTCGTCGCGCAGGTTCGAGCCCAGCAGCAGCGGCTGGAGATCGTCGAGCACGAGCTCGAGCCTGGCAAGATAGCGCGTGTCGTGATGGAACAGGCCATCGGGCCCGCCGGCCGACGCGCCGATGTCGCCATGGCTGTCGAGCACGATAAAGGTGTCGTCGTGCTTGAGCGAACGCCGCGGCCGCGCCGACGGTCCCGTCATCGGAATATAGAAAGGCTGTTCCGCGACCTGGTCCACGGTCCGCGTCACGGAGACGAATTGGGTAACGGCTTCAGCCGACATCAGCAGCTCCCCTGCGCTTGTTTCGACACGCAACCGACTCGAACGCGACTGTTGGTTTACGCGGCGGCTTGGGCGAGCCGGCTCATTTCCTGCGTGACCAGCTCACGATAGGGCCCGTGGCCCTGCATCAGACGCTCGGGCGACCCGTCCTCGATGATCTTACCACCCCTCAACACGACCACGCGATCGAAATTGCGCAGGGTCGCGAGACGATGGGCGATCGCGATGACCGTGCGGCCGCGCATCAGCCGCGACAACGCCTCGCGGATCGCCTCTTCGGATTCGCTGTCGAGCGCGGCGGTCGCCTCGTCCAGCAGCAGGATCGGCGCGTCCTTCAGGAAGGCGCGCGCGATCGCGATGCGCTGGCGCTGACCGCCGGACATCTTGACGCCGCGGTCGCCGACCATGGTGTCGAGACCACCAGGCAGGCTTTCGACGAAATCGCAGCGCGCCGCAATCGCCGCACGCAGCACCTCGTCGTCGGTCGCGTTCGGGCGACCATAGCGGATGTTTTCGCGAATCGAGCGGTGGAACAGCGAGATGTCCTGCGGCACGACAGAGATCGCCTCGCGCAGGCTCAGCTGCGTCACCTTGGAAATGTCCTGACCGTCGATGGTGATGCTGCCCTCGTCGGTATCGTAGAAGCGCTGGAGCAGCGTGAACAGCGTCGACTTGCCGCCGCCGGACTGGCCGACCAAGCCGACGCGCTGGCCGGGTTGCAGGCGCAGGCTGAAGCGCTCGAAGATCTTCGCAGCCCCGGGATAGCCGAAAGTGACATTGTTGAACGCGATCGCGGCGCCGCTCTTCACCAGTGGCTCGGCCTCGGGGTGGTCGCGCAATTCATGCGGCACCAGCAGCGTGGCGATCGCCTCGGTCAGCCGCGCAACGTGCTGGGTGACGTCGACCAGCGCCACCGCGAGATCGCGCGTCGCGTTCAGAATGGAGAGACCGAGGGTGCAGACCAGCACGACGTCGCCCGTGGTCGCCCGGCCCTCCTGCCAGAGCATGATCGCCCAGGCCATCAGGGCGATCGTGAGCACGACAGTGACGCCGGCATGGATAAGCCGCAGCTTCTCCAGATAGCGCAGGCTGCGGCCGCGCGCGGTGAGCTCCCGGTTCACAGTCGCGTCGAAGCGCTCATGCTCGTGCCCGATGCCGCAGAAGGCGCGCACCAGCGGCATGTTGCTGATGACGTCGATCATCTCGCCGTCGACGACGGCGGCCTTGTCGGCGAAATCGTCATGCAGCGGTTTCCCCGCGGCAGCGAGGCGGAACATCGCAAGCACCATGCCGCCGGCAATCACCATGAGGCCGAGTGCCATGTAAGGGCTGACGGTTCCAATCAGCGCGATTGCCGCAACCGTTGCGATGCACGGCGGCAACACATTCCAGACGAACATGTTCTCGACGGTGAACACCGCATTCGACGTCGCCGTGATGCGGCTGGTCAGCATGCCCGGCATGCGATCGGAGAAGTAGCTCGGCGCGTGGCCGGTCAGATGACGAAATATGTCACGGCGTAAATCCCCCGTGACACGGACGAAGGTGAAGCTGGCCGTCCAGCTCGCGACCCGCCAAAGGAAATTGTCGGCGGCGATCAGCGTCATGAGGAAAATGAATGCCAGCCATACGTTCCCACCATGCGAAGCGCCGGCCGACAAGCTGTCGACGAGGGACTTGACGCCATACTGCGTGCCTACGGAGCAGGCAACTGCCGCCACCACAGCGGTCAGGATCACGAGATGCGACGCAAGGCGACGCCGAAGATAGCGCAAAACAAAGGCAAACGGCCGGTGCGCGTATCCAGAAAGATGATCCATGTGACTATCGACCCCGTCGTGATGATTCAAACTTTTGTTGTTAGCCGACTGAACATCGGCCACTTGCCTCGGTTCCCGGGCACACTCATCACGACATGCGGATGCGGGCGTTCTGCGAAGATGTGATGGCAGCATCGCGACGAGCATCCGACGTGTCGAATAAGTAACGTTCTGGAGAAGGAACTTCGCAAGTGCGGGAACGTTCCCTTGACTGGCGTGCCGGTGCTGAACAGGCGGGGGCTTTCTACAATCATGATCGCACAGAGGAGATGGTGAGATGCGCATCGCGCAGGTAGCTCCGTTGACGGAGGCTGTTCCACCCAAGCTGTATGGCGGCACCGAGCGGGTGGTGCATTGGTTGACGGAAGAGCTGGTGGCCCTTGGGCACGATGTGACGCTGTTCGCGAGCGGCGACTCGCAAACCTCGGCAAAGCTGGATGCGCTGTGGCCGCGGGCACTCCGTCTCGACGGTTCCGTGCGCGATCCCAATGCGCTGCATATGGTGATGCTGGAGCGGGTGCGGCAGAAATGTGACGACGAGGAGTTCGACTTCCTCCACTTCCACCTCGATTATTATCCGTGGTCGCTGTTCTACCGGCAGCCGACACCGTTCCTGACCACGCTGCACGGCCGGCTCGACCTGCCGGAGCATCAACCGGTCTTCAACACCTTCTCGAAGGTCCCCGTCATCTCGATCTCGAACGCGCAGCGCCGGCCGGTGCCGCAGGCAAACTGGGTGAGGACGATTCACCACGGCCTGCCGGAGAACCTGCTGACGCCGAAGCCGGCGAAACAGGAATATCTCGCCGTGCTCGGCCGCATCGCGCCGGAAAAGGGCGTCGACCGCGCCATCAAGATCGCGACGCATTGCGGCATTCCGCTCAAGATCGCCGCCAAGGTCGATCGGGCCGACCAGGATTACTATGACGAGCTGATCCGGCCGATGATCGAGAACAATCCGCTGGTGGAATTCATCGGCGAGATCAGCGATCACGAGAAGTCGGACTTCCTGAGCGGCGCACTTGGCCTCTTGTTGCCGATCGACTGGCCCGAGCCGTTTGGCCTGGTGATGATCGAAGCCATGGCCTGCGGCACGCCGGTCATCGCCTTCAACCGCGGCTCGGTGCCCGAGATCATCGACGATGGCCTCACTGGCTTCGTCGTCGAGGACGTCCTCAGCGCAGCCGGCGTCGTCGGTCGCCTGCCGCAACTCGATCGCTCCCTCATCCGCAAGCAGTTCGAGACGCGCTTCACGGCGCGGCGGATGGCGCTGGATTATCTCGCGGCCTATCGCAGCCTCGGCGAGGAACAGGCGCCGCGGATCAAGCTGGTAAGCAGCGCGGAGTAGCAGGAGCACGCGCCCATCCCATCGCGACCGTCATGGCCGGGCATGTCCCGGCCATCGACATTTGCGTGGGGCGCGCTCCTCTCTATCAACCTCATTGCGAGCGCAGCGAAGCAATCCAGGCCGTCCCGGCGGAGAGATTCTGGATTGCTTCGCTGCGCTCGCAATGACGGAAGAATGCGGTAGCCTATCTCACCACCGCCCGCTTCGGCTCGACGATCTCGAACATGCGCGGGAATTCGTCTATCAGGCCCATCAGCTCGGCGAGGCGCATCGGATTGCCGGCGAATTTGACCTTGCCGGCGGCCACCGCCTCCGGGAAGCTGGTGAGTTTTGCGATCACCTCATCGAGCGTCGACCGCGCGAGCGTGAAGCTGGCATCTGCATTGTCCGCCTGCATGCCCGCTGTGTAGGTGAGCGCGCAGTTCTCCAGATTGAGCACGAACGTCTCGCCGGTGTCGGAAAAGCTCCAGTTCAGCACGATGTGCTTTCCTTCCGCCTTCGGTCCATTGAGGCGGATGCCGAGCACGTCCCAGAGCTGTGAGGTGCGCAGCGCCGCCAGCGTCTCGCGCGGCATCGGCGGGCGTGCCGGCACCTTCGGCATGCCCTGGCGCAATTCCTGCGCGCCGAACAGATAGGCATTGCGCCAGGTCGCGCTTTCGGCGGCGTAGCCGAGCTGCTCCAGCGTATCCGCCAGCAACGCACGCGCCGCCTGATTGTCCGGCTCGGCAAAGACGAGATGGCCGAGCGCCTGCGCCACGAAGCGGAATTCGCCCTTATCGAAATCGACACGCGCCCGCGCGAGGATCGCGCCGGCGCCGCCCATGTACTCGACGAATTTCTTGCCCGACTCAACCGGGGGCAACGGATCGAGATTGACCGGATTGGCGTCGTACCAGCCCAGATATTTTTGATAGATCGCCTTCACATTGTGCCGGATGTGGCCGTAATAGCCGCGGCCGTGCCAGGCGCCCTCCAGGCTCTTGGGCAGCTGGATCGTTTCGGCGATCTCGGCCGCGGTGAGACCGTGGTTCATCAGGCGGATGGTCTGGTCATGCGCGAATTTATAGAGATCGCGCTGCTGGCGGATCATGGTGCGGATGCGTTCGCGTCCCCACACCGGCCAGTGATGCTGGCCGCACATCGCCTCCGCCTTGCCGTCCCAGAGCTGGAGGGCCTCGCCCAGATATTTCGACCAGGCCAGCGCGTCGCGCACGTCGGCGCCGCGGAACGGCAGCAGATTGTGGAAATTGTGGGTGCAGTTCTCGGCGAGGTTCAACAGCTTGTAGCGCGGGATGAAGAAATGCATCTCGGCCGGCGCTTCGCTGTTCGGCGCCATCTGGAATTCGAACTCGACGCCGTCGATCACGCGCCGATCGCCGGTCGCCATGATCAAATCGGTCGGCCGCAGCAGCGCCACCGAACCTGCCGCCATCGACTTGCCAAGGCCGCAATCGACCTGCCCGCGCGCACCCTTGGCGAGGAGAGGTCCGAACTGGTACTGCGCCCGGCGCAGCATCGCAGGTCCCGCGATGATGTTCTCGGAGACGGCATGCTCCATGAACAAGTTCGGCGCGATGATCGGGACGCGGCCGCTCGCGAGCGCGTCCTCCTCCAGCACGCCGCGCGCGCCGCCCCAATGGTCGGTGTGGGTATGGGTGAAGATCACGGCCGCGACCGGTCGCTGGCCGCGATGCCTGTAGTAGAGATCGAGCGCGGCGCGCGCGCCCTCGATCGAGGTCAGTGTGTCGACGACGATGACGCCACCGTCGCCTTCGATCAGCGTCATGTTGGCGATGTCGAGCCCACGCACCTGGTAGACGCCGGGCACGACCTCGAACAGGCCGTGCTGCATGTTGAGCCGCGACTGGCGCCACAGGCTCGGATTGACCGTGGCCGGCGCCTGCTCGGCGGAGAGAAAGCCGTAAGGCTCGAGGCTCCAGACCGTCCGCCCTTGCGGATTGGTGATCTCCGCGTTCTCGATGGTGCCGAGAAAGCCGCGCGCGGCGTCGTCGAAATCCCGCGTGTCGGAAAACGGCAACGCGTTCAGCATCGCCGTCTGCTGCGCGATGACGGACGGCGTTGCGCCCTTCGGCTCGTTGCTGGACGTGTCCGTCATCTCGATCTCCTCCCCGCCTGTTGCGCGGCATCTAACCGCATCTCGCGGCCGATTGCCATGGCGGGAGGACGCAGCAATGCGTAGCCCCGCGCCCACAGGTGGAGAGAAGCAGCGTGTTCGTAGCTACATGCCCAGCAATCGCGGCAGCCACAGCGACAGACCCGGCCAATATGTCACGACCACGAGGAATGCCAGCATCGTCAGCAGCCATGGCCACACCGCGACCGTGAGCTCGGTGATGCCCATCTTGGCGATGCCTGAGGCGACGTAGAGATTGAGGCCGACCGGGGGATGGCAGAGCCCGACCTCCATGTTGACCGTCATCAGGATGCCGAAATGGATCGGATCGATGCCGAGCTTGATCGCAACCGGAAACAGGATTGGCGCCATGATCAGGATGATCGAGGACGGCTCCATCACGTTGCCCGCCACCAGCAGCAGGAGATTGACGAGGAGCAAGAATCCAATCCAGCCGAGGCCCTGGTCGATCATCCATTGCGCCAGCGCTTGCGGCACGTTCTCGTAGGTCATCAGGAACGAGAACAAGACTGCGTTGGTGATGATGTAGAGCAGCATCGCCGAAAGATTTGCCGACGACAGCAGCACGCGCGGCACGTCTCGCAGCTTCAGATCCTTGTAGATGAACACTGCGACGATGAAGGCGTACACCGCACTGACGGCGGCAGCTTCGGTCGGTGTGAACAGGCCACTGTAGATGCCGCCGATCACGATCACGATCAGCAGGATACCCCAGATCGACTTGCGGAACGCGTCGAAGCGTTCGTAGAAGGTTGCTTTCGGCATCCTCGGATAGTCGTTACGCCAGGCCCGATAGAACGTCGTGGCGCCGAGCAGCATGGCGAGCACGAGCCCCGGCACGATGCCGGCGATGAACAGCTTGCCGACGGAGGTGTTGGTAGAGACGGCAAAAAGCACCATCGGAATCGAGGGTGGAATGAGAATTCCCAGCGAGCCCGAGGTCGTGATCACGCCCGCCCCGAACCTCTTCGGGAATCCCTGCGCGACCATCGCGGGCAGGATCACCGATCCGATCGCTACCACGGTGGCCGGCGACGAGCCGGAAATCGCGGCGAACAGCGCGCAGGCGACCACGCCCGAGAGCGCGAGGCCGCCGTACCAATGCCCGACCAGCGAAGTCGCGAACGCGATCATCCGGCGCGCCACGCCGCCATGGGTCAGGAAGTTGCCGGCAAGGATGAAGAACGGGATCGCCATGATCTCGAAGCTTTCGATGCCGGTGAACAGCTTCAGCGCCACCGATTCCGTTCGCACGTCGGTCAGCGTGAACATGAAGCTGAGCACGGTGAGGCCGAGCGCGATCGAGATCGGCATGCCCGTGAGCATCAACGACAGCAGAAGGCCGAAAACCACGGCGACACGCAGGCCCTGCGGCAGCGTGATCACGTGCGCGGAATGGGCGAAGCACACGGCCACGATCAGGACCGGCAACAACATCAGGACCCAGCCGAGCGGGCTGCGTTCATCGCGGATGACCTGACTGCGCGTGACCGGGGCCGGATGGACCGGGTCTAATTCCACGCCCTCGACGCCGGCCACGTCGTGATGCGGCAGCTCGCCGGTGTGATAGAACGACCAGGCAACCTGCAGGAAGCGGAAGCACATCAGCCCGGAGCCGAGCGGGATGGTGAGATACACCAGCCACATCGGCGCTTCGAGATCGTTGGATTGCTGGCCGGTCTGCCACATCTGGCCGACGAACGCGGCCCCGAAATAGCAAACGATGGCAGTGAAAAGAGCGCCGCACATCAGGCCGAACGTGATGACGCGGCGGCGCGATCCGCCGGGGAGGACATTGACCAGGACGTCGACGCCGACATGGATGCCGGTGCGCACCCCGTAGGCCGCACCGAACTTCGCCATCCAGATGAACATGTAGATGCAGAGTTCCTGCGCCCAGGACAGGTCGAGAGCGGCAAGCCAGACGAACGCGGCTCGCGCGGGGACGGACAGGAAGGCCAGATTGCGCGCCTCTGCCCATTTGGCGATGTCGATCGACAGCCCGGCGCCATATCGGTGCAGCACGGCAACGAAGATGAGCGATGTCGCGGCCGCGATCATCGTCGCGATCAGCCATTCCTCGAGATGATTGAGCACACGATTCAATGCACGCAGCAATTTGGTCCCCTCAGCTTGGCTCATCATTCAAGAGCAACGGCCGGGAGTGCGATCACTCCCGACCGTTCATGGTTGTTCTTAAAGCGCGCCGGCGTCAGTTCATCTTGACGTCGAGTTCCTTGGCGACGAGATCGAGCACTTCCTGCCCGACCCGCCCCTTCGCCCATTTGTAGGTCGGCTGCATCGCTTCCTGCCACGCCTTGCGGTCGGCGTCAGTCAGATAATGCAGCGTGGTCTTGCCCGTCTTCTTGATCTCGGCCAGCGCATCCTCATTTTCCTGGTGCGCGATCTGGTTGGTATAGTCGGTCGCCTCGTTCATCGCCTTCTCGAGCTGGGCGCGGATATCGGGTGGCAGGCCGGACCAGAATTTCGAATTGACGATGACGGCATATTGCAGGTGCGCGTGATAGGACACGGTGATGTCCTTCTGCACCTCGTAAAACTTCTGCGTCAGGTAGTTGGACGCGGTGTTCTCGCAGCCGTCGACCACGCCCGTCTGCAAGGCCTGATAGACTTCGGAAAACGCCATGATCTGGGGGATCGAGCCCATGATCCGCAGATATTGGTCGGCGACCTTCGATCCGGAGATGCGGAATTTGAGCCCCTGGAAATCGGCCGGCTTCATCAGGGCACGGTTGGCGGACAGCATGTGGAAGCCGTTGTCCCAATAAGCGAGCCCGGTGATGCCCTTGGTCTCGAGCTTCTCGAACAGCCACTTGCCAATCTTGCCCTTCATCGCGTTCGAATAGGTCTGGTCGTCCTTGAACAACCAGGGCAGGTCGAGCGCCTCGAATTCCTTGATACCGAGCGGTGCGAACTTGGCGGTCGAGGGCGCGAGCATCTGCACCGAGCCGAGCTGCAGCGCCTCGATCTCCTCCTTGTCCTTGTACAGCGTGGAGTTCGGGTAGATTTCAATCTTGACCTTGCCGTCGGTGTACTTCTCCGCGAGCTCCTTGAACTTCAGCGCGCCCTTGCCCTTGGGAGTGTCGTTGGCGACGACGTGGCTGAATTTGATGACGATCGGGCTCTGGGCCTGGGCCAAGACGGGTGACAAGACAGGAGACAAGGCAGGCGCCACGAGAAGTGCTGCGGCGGCGACCGCAAGAAGCAGTTTGCGCATGAAGGTACCTCCCAACAACCTCTAAAACCGGGTGTTTTTTGTTTTCCGGTTTCAGTAGTGGCAGCAATCCGCCACCCGAACAACTAGACCTAAGCCCAATTTGCCGCAGCCAAGCTATCTTGCGCAACCCGGCACCCGCTGCCGTTCCCGGAAGCGAGCGCTTATGTCGCATTGCGGCAGTGCGATCAGCCGCTGCGCTGGGCGACCATGAACAGACGCCGGAACGGAAACAGCGTCTGTCCCGCGGCGTTCTTCGGATAGGCTTTCGCGACCCGCATCCCATAGGCGGCTTCGAACGCGGCCTTCTCGTCGCCCTGCAAGATGTCGAGATAGCGCGTCAGCCAGGTGCCCTTGGTCCACTCCTTCACGGGATTCTTGCCTTCCAGCACCTGCAGATATTCCGTCTCCCAGATGTCGATATTGGCAGACATCGGAGCAAGAAGACCGTGATAATAGGCCGGCCCCTCGACCGGCGGCGGCGTGACGAGATGCTCCACCTTGGACCGCCAGGGACCGTCCAGCACGGTCTCGCCGATCAGCACATGCGAGGGCGCCAGAAAGTTGCGCGGCATCTGCACAGCAAGCATTCCGCCGGGCGTTACCTTCTCCATGATAGATGGAAACAGTGCCGCATGATCGGGCAGCCAGTGCAGCGCGGCATTGGAATAGACCACGTCATATTGTTTCGTCGGGCGCCAGTGGCCGAGGTCCTCGTGGGACCATTCCACGTCCGGCGCCGCCTTGCGGCCGGCGGCAACCATCTCGGCCGAGCCCTCGACACCGGTCACCGTCGCGTCCGGCCAACGCTCCTTGATCAGCTTGGTGACGTTGCCGGCGCCGGCGCCGAGATCGGCGACCGCACGCGGGGCGAAATCCGGAATCCGCATCAACAGATCGATGGCGGGCCGAAGCCGGTGACCGGAGAACTTTAGATATTGCTGCGGGTCCCAGACCATTGCCGACGCCTTTTCTTTTTCGTGTTTCCTTCACCGTTGCTCTTGGTTACCACTGCTCGTCCCGCTCAGGCAATTCGCAAGCCGGGCGGACGGGGCAGGAAACGAACAGCAAGAAGCGAAAAGCTAACAAGAGAGCGTGTGACCATGGACCTCGGGCTCAAATCGAAAACCGCCGTCGTCACCGGAGCGAGCGTCGGCATTGGCCGCGCCATCGCCAAGGGCTTGGCTGCCGAAGGCGTGCGCGTCGTCGGCGTGGCACGGCGCACCGACCTGCTCGCCGAGCTGGTGACGGAAGTCGGCTCCGGCCTGATCACCCCGTTCGAGCAGGACGTGATGGCCAAGGACGCGGCGGAGAACATTTCGGCCTTCGCCGTGAGCGAGCTCGGCCATGTCGACATTCTCATCAACAATGCCGGCGGCAGTCGCCCGCTGCCGGTCGATGCGCCCGACAGCCAATGGGACGAGGCGATCGCGCTGAATTTCACCAGCTACCGCCGCATCGCGCATGCGCTGCTGCCGCAGATGATCGAACGCAAATGGGGCCGCATCGTCAACATCACCGGCAAGTCCGAGCCGGAAGGCCTCAACGCCGCGTTCGCCGCCAAAGCCGCCGTGCACGCCTGGGCCAAGGGCCTGTCGCGCGAGATCGGCGAGCATGGCATCACCATCAACTGCATCCCGCCCGGACGCATCATGAGCGAACAGATCCGCCGCAACTACGCGCCTGATTATCGCGAGCGCTTTGCGGAGGAAGAGATTCCCGTCGGCTATTGGGGCGAGCCGGAAGATCTCGCCGCGCTCGCGGTGTTTCTGGCATCACCCGTGGCGCGCTACATCACGGGCACGGTGATCCCGGTGGATGGGGGGTTGAGGAGGTATCAGTTCTAGAACCGATTGGCCTTCGTAGGATGGGTAGAGCGCAGCGAAACCCATCGACAGCATACGACGTGAAACCTGATGGGTTTCGCAAGTGCTCTACCCATCCTACGGCCTACCGCCTTACTCATGCAGCAGCGTTTGCCAGTCTGGAGGCACCGCGCCGTCCGGTCCGGGCACCGGCTGATCCAACGGATGCGCGTGAGGACCTTGAAGCGTCGGGCCGGCGAAAGCCTCTCCGGTGCGATAGTCGTAAAACCATCGTTCGCCCGGCTCGAAGCTCGTGATGATCGGATGACCTGTCGCCGCGCTGTGTTTCGTTGCGTGCTGATTTGGTGACGCATCACAGCAGCCGATGTGACCGCATTCGACACATCTGCGAAGGTGAAACCACCACCCGCCCGCAGCCGAGCATTCCACGCACCCCGTTCCGCTTGGCTTGGCCGCGAGATTGATGCCATCCCTCTCAGACTTCATAGGTCAGCTCACTGAAATTGCCCGCGTCCACCACCAATGCATACACGCCGCGATCTCCGCCACGATCGCATTTTGCCAATGTTTTGCCCGACGCGTCAACGTCAGGGCCGCCGCGAATGTCATCGCTGCACGTTTCGGAAATCCCCTTATTAATCAAGGGGCCTTCTACTGTGCATGGGGTTGTTTTCGCGTTTTTTGTTTTGAGCCCTTGAAAAAAACATGCACATGACCACTCACCCGGCCTGCAAGATCTCCGCGATCGCCGCCCCCGCCGCGATCGTGCCGAGCTCGCCGCCGACATCGCGCGTTGCCCTGCCCTCGCCGATCGCTTTCGCCACCGCCGCCTCGATCGCACGTGCGGCTTCCTCGTACCGCACCGCGCCGCTGTTCTCGCCGTGCCATCCGAGCAGCAGGGCCGTCGACAGGATCAGGGAGACCGGATTGGCAACGTCCTGGCCTGCGATGTCGGGCGCCGAGCCGTGCGCGGCCTGCGCCATGGCGTGGCTGTGACCGACATTGAGCGAGCCGCCGAGGCCGAGGCTGCCGGAGAGCTCGGCCGTGAGATCGGACAGGATGTCGCCGAACATGTTGGTGGCGACGATGACGTCGAAGCGGTCGGGGTTGCGCACCACATGCGCCATCATGGCGTCGACGAGGATGTCGTCGACGGCGAGGTTGGGATAGGCGTTCGCCGCCTCGCGGCAGATCTCGAGGAACATGCCGTCGCCGAGCTTGAGCACATTGGCCTTGTGCACGATGGTGAGATGCTTGCGCCGCTTCATCGCCAGCCGGCACGCCGCATGCGCGATGCGCTCGCAGCAATGGCGCGTGATCCGACGCAGCGAGATCACGACATCCGATGTGACCAGCATCTCGCCATTACCCTGCTCCATGTTGCGGTCGGCGTAAAACCCTTCCGTGTTCTCGCGCACCACGACGAGATCGAAATCGCCTCCCCGGCCGGACAGCCCCGCATAGGTGCGTGCGGGCCTGACATTGGCGTAGAGGTCGAGGTTCTTGCGAAAGTGCCGCGACGGGTTGATCTCGCCATGGGCCTCGTCCTTGAAGTCGAAGGTCGCGGTCGGCCCGAGGATCAGCCCGTCGGCGGCGCGGACGATGTCGAGCAGCTCGGGGCGTACCGTCGTGCCAAATTGTTTGAGGCTCGCATGGCCGACTGCGTGCTCCTCCAGTCGCAGATTGAGCTGGAAGCGTTCGGAGGCCGCGCGCAGCACGCCTGATGTCGCAGTCGTGATCTCGGGCCCGATGCCGTCACCGGGCAAAACGACGATGTGCATGGCGATCCCCCGAAATTGCAGCAGCTCGCGCGATCATACGCCGGCGCGCAGGTTCATCGCCCAGCCTTCGCGCATACACTGCATGCAAGCATATGCCTGTGGAAGGCGGCCGCGCCGTAGTACATGCCAAGTCCCCTGTAGCCGGCCGCCGGAGCAACGCGCTAACGCAATGACAATCACGTTACCCGCCGGCGCGCGCGAGGCCGACCACACCATTTCCGACGGCCTTCCAGCCGCACAGCGGCGCTGGGCCATTGCCGCGATCTTCACCGCGCTGGCGATGGCCTCGCTCGACACCGCGATCGCAAACATCGCGCTGCCCGCCATTGCCGGCGACTTGCATGTCAGCCCGGAGCAATCGGTCTGGGTGGTCAACGTCTACCAGATCGCGCTGGTAGCGACGTTGCTGCCGTTGGGAGCACTCGGCGAGATCGTCGGGCACCAGCGCATCTATCTCGGCGGCCTGATCCTGTTCACCATCGCCTCGCTGTTCTGCGCGGTGGCCTGGTCGCTGGACAGCCTGCTGGTTGCGCGCACGCTGCAAGGGCTGGGTGCGAGCGGCATCATGAGCGTCAACACGGCGCTGGTGCGCTTCGTCTATCCCGGCCGGATGCTCGGCCGCGGCTTCGGCCACAACGCGCTGGTGGTCGCGACCGCCTTCACCTTCGGTCCCTCGATCGCATCCGCCATCCTCGCGGTCGGCCCGTGGCCATGGCTGTTCGCCGTCAATATCCCGTTCGGCCTCGTCGCGATCGGCATCGGATTTGCGATGCTGCCGAAGACGCCGCGCGCCGATCACGGCTTTGACTTTCTCGGCGCGGCCCTCGCGTCGGCCTGTCTCGGCTTGTTCATCACGGGCATCGGCAGTGCCGCGCATAATCTCTCACCGGTGGTCGTTGGCATCGAGCTGGTCACGGCGTTGGTGCTCGGCTTCATCCTGACGCGCCGCCATGCCGACCATCCGGCGCCGATGCTGCCGATCGACCTGTTCAGTCGGCCGATGTTCGCGCTGTCGGCGGCGACCGCGGTGTGCTCGTTCGCGGTGCAGGGCCTCGCCTTCGTCTCGCTGCCGTTCTATTTCGAGGACGTGCTGGGGCGTTCGCAGGTCGAGACCGGCTTCTTCATGACGCCGTGGCCGCTGGTGGTCGGCATCATGGCGCCGATCGCGGGGCGTCTCTCCGACCGGCACGCGGTCGGATTGCTCGGCGGCATCGGCCTCGTGCTGCTCGGTCTCGGCATGGCGCTGCTCGCGATGCTGCCGGCCAATCCTGCGATCCCCGATATCATCTGGCGGATGGTGATCTGCGGTATGGGGTTCGGCTTCTTCCAGGCGCCGAACATGAAGGCGGTGATGTCGAGCGCGCCGCCGCATCGCAGCGGCAGCGCCTCGGACATCGTCGCCACCGCGCGCCTGACGGGGCAGACGATGGGGGCGGCGCTCGCCGCCCTCTGCTTCTCGCTGGCCGGTCACGATGGCGCAGTCGCGGCATTGGCGCTTGGCGCGGGCTTTGCCGCGCTCGGCAGCGTGATGAGCTTTTTGCGGCTGGCGGTGGAGTAGACCGTCAAGCCAGATGTCGGGCCGCCGTTACCTCGACAGTCGCGACCGGAATTACAGTCTCCTCGTCGAGCGCAGCTAGGCGCTCATCGATGGCAGCGATGACCTTGCGCGAGAACGGCCCGAGATGGGCATAGGCCGCGATCATTTGCACAGCGATCCGCGCCGATGTGGTGTCGCGCTTGGCGCAGTTCATGAAGGTCTGCCACAGCGGACCGCGCGCCTCGGGAAGGGCTGTGACCACCTTGTGCACCGTTTCCATCGCGCCGATCCGGGCGCGGATATCGCCTTCCGCGAGCTCCTGGCGCTGGCGAGAGCGGTCGAGCAGCGTCATCAGACGGTCGATGCGCCTTGCATAGGCCTCCGGGCTGTAGATGTGCTCCAGCACGCGCTTGTAGTCCGTCAGGATGTCGCGCAACGGGCGCACCGGATCGAAGTTGATCCCGGCGGTGCACTGATCGGCGCCGATGGTCGGCGCCAAATCGTGGCCCGGATGCAACCGGCCTTCGCGCTCGAGGCGGCGCGTCAGCTGCGTGTTCGGCAAGGCATAGAGCAGGCCGACCATGCTGACCGGGATCGCCGCCTCTTCGATGAAGTCGATCATGGCATCCGCCATCGAGAGCTTCTCATTGTCGAAGCCGACGATGAAACCCGCGGTGACGAGCATGCCCGCGGCGTAGATCTTGTGGATGCTCTCGGCGATGTTGCGCCGCGTGTTCTGCTTCTTCCGCATCGCGACAAGCGTCGCCGGATCCGGACTTTCAATGCCGACGAAGATGGCGAAGAAATTCGCCTGGCCCATCAGGTCCAATAGCTCGGGATCGTCGGCCAGATTGACCGAGGCTTCCGTCGACAATTCGAAGGGATAGCCGTGAGCACGCTGCCATTCGGCGAGCTGCGGCAGGAACAACCGCAGCGACTTCTTGTTGCCGATGAAGTTGTCGTCGACGAAGTCGAGATGGCCGCGGTAGCCCATGGCGTAGAGCCTGTCGAGCTCGACCAGCATTTGCTCATTCGTCTTGGTTCGCGGCACCCGGCCATAGAGCTCGATGATGTCGCAGAACTCGCAGGTGAACGGGCAACCGCGGGAATACTGCACACCGAGATAAAGGTAGTCCTCGAATTTGAGCAGGTCGAAGCGCGGCACCGGCGTCTTGGTGACGTCAGCCTGGAATTTCGGCGCGATGAAGACGCCGGATCGTGCGCCACTGTCCCAGGCCGCGACGAATTCGTGGAGAACGCTTTCGGCCTCGCCGAGCACCTTGAAGTCGGCCCTCTCATAGATGTGGGGGCTCGAGGTGGGATCGGGACCGCCGACGACCACCGGCTTGCCCGCGGCACGGCAAATTTCGATCAGGTGCAGCGTGTCGGCCTGCTGCGGCATCATTCCGCCGGTGAAGACGACGTCGGCCCAGGAAAGATCCTCTTCGCTGAAGGATTCCGTGTTGCAATCGATCAGCCGGACCGTCCAGCTCTCGGGCAACATCGCGGCAACCGTGATCAGCCCCAAAGGGGCCGCGGGCCGCTTCACGCCCAACACTTTGCAGGATTCGCCAAAGCTCCAGAAGGACTCTGCCGAGAACAGCGGATAGAGCATCAGGACTTTGCAAGGCTGCGGTACGTTCATGGAACCTCTTTTTGGCTGATTCCACTGTAGCAGAGCATCGTCGACTTGCACCCCGGCAAAAGGGACAAACTGTCGCTCTCGGTTCCAGGGGCGCGACGGCGCGGGAGCCGGTAGACGTCGCCCCAAGCCGTGCCGCGAGCCGCCCGGGGGGGGAATCTCCGGCGGTTACCCCTCGGACTATTGATTTGAACCTTTCCAATTTGCCGGACACATTGCGCCCCTGCGTCCAATCGGTGGATTGGGCCAATCAGGGGACTGCGATGGCAAACCTAACAATCAACGGAAAAACTTTGACGCTCGACGTCGAGCCGGATACGCCGCTGCTGTGGGCAATCCGCGAGAATGCCGGCCTGACCGGCACGAAATACGGCTGCGGCATTGCACAATGCGGCGCCTGCACCGTTCACATCGACGGCGTCGCCACCCGCTCCTGCGGCGTTTCGGTCAGCGAGGCCGTAGGCAAGAAGATCACGACCATCGAAGGGCTCGCCTCCGGCAACGCACTGCACAAGGTGCAGGAAGCCTGGATTGCCCAGGATGTTCCGCAATGCGGCTATTGCCAGAGCGGCATGATCATGGCGGTCGCGGCGCTGCTGAGCGAGAAGCCGAAGCCGACCGACGCCGACATCGACGAAGCCATCACCAATATCTGCCGCTGCGGCACCTTCCAGCAGGTGCGCGAAGCGATCCACACGATCGCAAGCGCGTAAGGAGCCGCCACATGAACAAGCATGTCTCTCCCAGGATGAACCGCCGTGCCTTCGTCGTCGGCACCGCCGCGGTCGGCGCGGGTCTCGCAATCGGCCTCGATATCCCCTTCGGCGGCCCCGCCGTGGTCCGCGCGGCCGACGGCTCCCCCGAGATCGGCGCCTGGGTCGTGGTCAGGCCCGACGACACCGTCGTCATCCGCGTCGCCCGCTCCGAGATGGGCCAGGGCTCGCTGACCGGCCTCGCCCAGCTCGTTGCCGAGGAACTCGAATGCGACTGGTCGAAGGTCTCGACCGAATATCCGACACCGGGCCAGAGCGTCGCCCGCAAGCGCGTCTGGGGCGATTTCTCGACCGGCGGCAGCCGCGGCATCCGCTCTTCGCAAGACTATGTCCGCAAGGGCGGTGCCACCGCACGCGTGATGCTGATCCAGGCCGCCGCCGAGGCGTGGAAAGTGCCGGCGCCCGAATGCACCGCCGCCAACAGCGTCATCACCCACACGCCGTCCGGCAAGACCACGACCTACGGCAAGGTCGCCGAGGCCGCGGCCAAGCTTGCGCCGCCGGCCGACGTCAAGCTGAAGGATCCCAAGGACTGGAAGCTGATCGGCAAGGGCGTGAAGCGGCTGGACACCGCCGAGAAGACCACCGGCGCCATGATCTACGGCATCGACGTCAAGCTGCCGGGCATGCTGAACGCCGCGATCAAGGATTGCCCGGTGTTCGGCGGCAAGCTGAAGAGCTATGACGAAGCCAAGATCACCGGCATGAAGGGCGTCAAGAAGGTCGTCAAGGTCGGCGATACCGCGGTCGCGGTCGTTGCCGACACCTGGTGGCAGGCCAAGACCGCGCTGGAGGCGCTGCCGATCGTCTGGGACGAGGGCGACAACGCCAAGGTCTCCAGCGAGTCGATCGCGAAATGGCTGACGGAGGGTCTCGACAACGCGCAGCCGGCCTATGTCGGCAACAAGAACGGCGACGCGAAGGCGGCGATTGCCGGTGCCGCCAAGAAGATCGAGGCGGTCTACAGCTATCCCTACCAGAACCACGCCACCATGGAGCCGATGAACGCCACGGCGGTCTACACGGCGGAGACGTGCGAGGTCTGGTGCGGCACGCAGAATGGCGAGGCGGCCTTCGCGGCCACCTTGGAAGCGTCGGGCCTGCCGGCGGAGAAGTGCGACGTGCACAAGGTGATGCCGGGCGGCGGCTTCGGCCGGCGCGGCCAGACCGACTATGTCCGTCAGGCCGTCCTGATCGCCAAGCAGATGCCGGGCACGCCGATCAAGCTGTTATGGTCGCGCGAAGAGGACATGGCGCACGGCAGATATCACCCGATCACCCAGTGCAAGATGACCGGCGCATTCGATGCCGACAACAATCTGGTCGCGCTGCACTACCGCCTGTCCGGGCAATCGATCCTGTTCTCGCTCCGCCCGGAAGCGCTGCAGAACGGCATGGATCCGGCCGCATTCCAGGGCGTCGCCCAGTCCGGCGAAGCCGCGTTCGGTTACTCCGTGCCAAACCTCCTGGTCGAGCATGCGATGCGCAACCCGCATGTTCCGCCGGGCTTCTGGCGCGGCGTCAACGTCAATCACAACGCGATCTACATGGAATGCTTCATGGACGAGCTGGCCCAGGCCGCAGGCCAGGACCCGCTCGAATTCCGCCGCAAGCTGATGGGCAATCACCCCAAGCATCTGGCGGTGCTCAATGCCGTGGCCGAGAAGATCGGCTGGAGCACCCCGGCGCCGAAGGGCATCTATCGCGGCATCGCGCAGGTGATGGGCTACGGCAGCTATGTCGCCGGAGCCGCCGAAATCTCGGTAACCGACGGCAACAAGATCAAGGTGCATCGTATCGTCGCGTCCACCGATCCCGGCTACGTCGTCAATCCGGCCCAGGTGGAGCGGCAGATCGCGGGCTCCTTCGTCTATGGCCTCTCCGCGCTGTTCTACGGGGGCTGCACCGTCAAGGACGGCAAGATCGAGCAGACCAACTTCGACACCTACAATTCGATGCGCATCAACGAGATGCCGAAGGTGGAGTCGGTGATGGTGCCGAGCGGCGGGTTCTGGGGCGGCGTCGGCGAGCCAACCATCGGCGTCGCGGCGCCGGCGGTGCTCAATGCGTACTTCGCGGCGACGGGCAAGCGCATCCGTTCGGTGCCGTTGCGCGACCAGAACATCACCTTCGCCTGAGAAACGCCGCGGCGGCCGAAACGGCCGTCGCGGCACACTTTCCGGACAAGACTCATGAATGCGCCGGTGACACGGCGGGATGCCCTCCTTGGCATCGCCGCCGCGGCCACATCATTCGCCGTCCCTTCGATCCTGCGCGCGCAATCGGCGGGCCGCGTCGTCGTGGTCGGCGGCGGCTTTGGCGGCGCGGCGTGCGCCCGCGCGCTGAAGCGCGCGCAGGTAAACTTGCAAGTCATCCTGATCGAACCCAATGCGGTCTTCACCTCCTGCCCCTTCAGCAACGAGGTGATTGCCGGCCTGCGCGATATCGAAGGCCAGCAATTTGGCTATGACAGGCTCGGTGCCGAGGGCATCACGGTGATCAGCCAAGCCGTAACCACAATCGAGCCGAAGCTGCGCAGCGTCGTGACGGCCGATGGCGTTGCGCTGCCCTATGATCGTCTCGTCCTCTCTCCCGGCATCGACTTCCATTTCGACCCCCTGCCTGGCTATGACGACGCGGCATCAGAAAAGATGCCGCATGCCTGGAAGGCCGGTGCGCAGACGCTGCTGCTGCGTCGGCAATTGGAGGCCATGCCGGACGGCGGCACCGTCGCGATTGCGATCCCCGCCAATCCCTCGCGCTGTCCGCCGGCGCCTTACGAGCGCGCCAGCCTGATCGCGCATTACCTGAAAACGAAGAAGCCGCGCTCAAAGGTCTTGATCCTCGACGCCAAGGACAATTTCTCCCAGCAGCGACTGTTCGAGAGGGCGTGGAAGGAGCTGTACGGCGACATGGTCGAACGCATCGGGTTGTCGCAAGGCGGCCGCGTGACCTCGGTCGATCCTGCGACAAGGACCATCGTCACCGAATTCGGCAACTACACGCCTGATGTCGCCAACGTCATCCCGCCGCAGCGTGCCGGACACATCGCTGAGGTCGCGGGCGCTGCGGATGCGACCGGCTGGTGCCCAATCGATCCCGTCACCTTCGAATCGAAACTTGTCCAGAACATCCACGTCATCGGCGACGCCTGCCTCGGCGGGGGCATTCCCAAATCGGCATCCGCGGCAAGCGCACAGGGCAAGGCCTGTGCTGCCGCGATCGTGAACCTCCTTGCCGGCCGCGCACCAGAAACGCAGCGACTGACAGGCGTCTGCTACAACATCGTCGCACCCGGCTACGGCTTTTCACTCGCGGGCAATTACCAGCCCAAGGGCGACATCTTCGCCGAGGTCGAGGGCGGCGCGACCAGCCCGGTCGATGCGCCGCGCGAATTGCGCGCCCGCGAGGCGGCTGAAGCCGAGCGCTGGTTTCAAACCATCACGGCGGACACCTTTGGCTAGAACATCGGTCCATATCGCAGCGCTGATCGCCGCCAGTGTCGCCTTCGCCTGCCATGCGGGAGCCGAGGAGCTCCTGCCCTACAACATCGCCGGCGACGGCATTGCGGAATCGCTCACCGGCGCGCCCGGCGATGCCGCGCGCGGACGCGCGCTCGTGCTCGCGCGCACCACCACCTGCATCCTCTGCCATTCCGGTCCCTTCCCGGAGACCCGGTTCCAGGGCGACCTCGCGCCTGACCTCTCGGGTGCAGGGAACCGCTGGACGGTGAGCCAGTTGCGGCTTCGACTGATCGATGCAGCGCGCTTCAACCCTGAAACCATCATGCCATCCTATTATCGCAACGGCCACCTCGTGCGGGTCGGGCGCAATTTCGCCGGCAAACCGATCTTGTCCGCCGCCGAGATCGAGGACATCGTGGCTTTTCTTGCAACGCTTCGGGACTAGGACTGTTCATGCCGACCACGCGACGACAATTCCTAAATCTCGCCGGAAGCGCGACGGTCGCCGGGACGATCCCGATCGTCACGCTGCGGCCGATCGAGGCGACACCGGCGATGCTCAGCGCCGCGATCCGCAACGTCGTCGGCGAAGCACCTGTCCGCACCGGCAAGGTGAAGCTCGACATTCCGCCGCTGGTCGAGAACGGCAACACGGTGCCGATGACCGTGAGCGTCGCGAGCCCGATGACGGCGGACGACTACGTCAAGAGCATCCACGTCTTCAACGAAAAGAATCCCCAGCCGAACATCGGCAACTTCCATCTCGGCCCCTCCTCCGGCCGCGCCCAGGTCTCGACCCGGATTCGGCTCGCCGACACCCAGAAGGTGGTGGCGATCGCGCGCCTTTCCGACGACACGTTCTGGCAGGTCACGACCGAAATCGTCGTGACGCTGGCCGCCTGCACCGAGGAGATGAATTGATGGCCGCGCTCATCAACGTTCCGGCAAAAGCCAGGCGCGGCGATGTCATCGAGATCCGCACGTTGACCTCGCACATCATGGAGACCGGATTCCGCCATACCGCGGACGGCGCGCTGGTGCCGCGCGACATCATCACGAGCTTTACGTGCCGCTACAACGGCACCGAGATTTTTCGCGCCGATCTCTTTCCGGCGATCGCGGCCAATCCCTATCTGTCGTTCTTCACGGTCGCGAAGGAGAGCGGCAAGTTCGAGTTCGAATGGATCGGCGACAACGGCTATTCGTCCAGCGCATCGGCGTCGATCACGGTCGAATGAGTTTCTGGCGCGCGATAGCGGTCGCGGCGCTTCTCGCCACCGCCCCTGCCCTGCTCGCCGGCGAGATTCCGCCGGACGCGCGCCGCTCCGGCTATTCGTTCATGGGACCCGACACGCGCGCGATGCAGGATGACGACACCTCAAATCCCGGCATGCTGTTCGTGCTCGACGGTGAGGCGTTGTGGACGAAGAGGACGGGCAGCGCCGACAAGGCCTGTGCGGATTGCCATGGCGATGCACGCGGCAGCATGAAAGGCGTCGCGGCGCGCTATCCGGCCTTCGACAAGGCGCTGGCGCGCCCCGTCACGCTCGACCAGCGCATCAATCTCTGCCGCAGCAATCATCAGCAGGCACCGGTGTTACCCTACGAGAGCCGCGACCTGCTCGCCCTGTCCGCCTTCGTCGCGCATCAATCGCGCGGCATCGCGATCACGGCCGGGGACGATCCGCAGCTGAAACCATTCGTCCAACAGGGCCGCGACATCTTCATGCAGCGCGAGGGCCAGCTCAACCTTGCCTGCACCAATTGCCACGACGACAATTTCAACAAGCGACTTGCCGGCGCGCCGATCACGCAGGGACAGCCGACCGGCTATCCGCTTTATCGCCTGGAATGGCAGACGCTGGGATCGCTGGAGCGCCGGCTACGCAGTTGCATGACGGGTGTCCGCGCCCAGGCCTATGATTTCGGCGCGCCCGAGCTGGTCGCGCTCGAACTCTATCTGATGTCGCGAGCGCATGGCCTGCCGATGGAGACGCCGGCCGTGCGGCCGTGATCCGTCAGATTAGGGCTAGGCACGCGCGGCACGGCCGCTAGTATCCCTCCCAAACAAAACGAGTCATCCGGGAGGGATATAGTGGCTGACCATCAGATTTCGCGTCGTACGCTCTTGACGGGCACTGCCGCAGCTGGCGCGCTCAGCCTGACGGGACTGCCAGCCCGCGCGGAGGTGAACTGGAAGAAATACGCCGGGACCAAGCTAGAGGTGATCCTCGCCAAGGGCCCGCGCGGCGACAACCTGCAAAAATACGTCAAGGAGTTTACCGAGCTCACCGGCATCCAGGTCGAGGCGGAGCAGATTCCCGAGCAACAGCAGCGCCAGAAGGTCGTGATCGAGCTCACCTCGGGCCGGCCGAGCTTCGACGTCGTCCATCTCAGCTATCACGTGCAGAAACGGCAATTCGAGAAAGGCGGCTGGCTCGCCGACCTCACGCCTTACATGAAAGACCCGACGCTGACCGCGCCCGATCTCGTGGAAAGCGATTTCTCGGCCGCCGGCCTGCAATACGCCAGGAACGACAAGGGCCAGATGCTGTCGTTGCCGTGGTCGGTCGATTATTTCATCCTGTATTACAACAAGGAGCTGTTCCAGAAGAAGGGCGTCGCCGTCCCCAAGACCCTCGACGAGATGGTCGCGGCCGCCGAGAAGCTCACCGATGCCAAGGAAGGCACCTACGGCTTTGTCGGACGCGGCCTGCGCAACGCCAACATGACGTTGTGGACCAACTTCTTTCTCGACTATGGCGGCGAATTCCTCGATGCGAAGGGCAACATCCTGACCGACGGTCCGGAAGCCATTGCTGCAACCAAGCTCTATCAGACATTGTTGACTAAAGTCGCTCCGCCCGGCGTCGCCGGCTTCAACTGGATGGAGTCGATGGCCTCGTTCACGCAAGGACGTTCGGCGATGTGGATCGACGGCGTCGGCTGGGCGCCGCCGCTGGAAGACCCGGCGGCCTCGCGCGTGGTCGGCAAGGTCGGCTACACCGTCGTGCCGGCCGGTCCGAAGGGACAATATTCAGCGACCTATGGCGACGGCATCGGCATCGCCGCGGCGAGCAAGAACAAGGAAGCCGCCTATCTGCTTTGCCAATGGGTTGTGTCGAAAACGCAAGGCGCCCGGCTGTTGCAAGCCGGCGGCGGCGTGCCGTTCCGCAACTCGATCCTGAACGATGCCGAGGTCCAGAACGGCGTGAAGATGCCCAAGGAGTGGCTGCAGTCGGTGATCGATTCCGCCAAGGTCAGCAAGCTGGGCCTGCCCGTCGTGATTCCGGTCGCCGAATTCCGCGATCTCGTTGGCGCGGCGATCACCGCGACCCTTGCCGGCGCCGATCCCGCGACAGAGTTGAAAAAGGCCCACGAGCAGTACCGGCCAATCCTGGAGCGCAGCGAAAAGGCGTGAGTGCGATCATACAGGCTAATCCGGCAGCGGCACCGTCAGATGCCGCGCCGGAGAAGGAGTTGCGGCCGCCGTCGTACCGGCCGTTCGTGGTGCCGGCGCTCATCGTCGTGCTCGCCATCATCATCTTCCCGTGGGTCTTCACGATCTGGATGAGCCTGAACGAGTGGAAGGTCGGCTCGGCGACCACCTTCGTTGGACTGTCCAACTATCTGCGGTTGACGAGCGATCCCCGCTTCATTGAGGCGATCGGACATACAGTGGTCTACACCGCACTCTCCGTGCTGCTGCCGCTCGTGCTCGGCACGTTTGCGGCCGTGGTGTTTCACCAGAAATTCCCCGGCCGCGGCTTTCTGCGCGGCGTTTTCATCATGCCCATGATGGCGACGCCGGTGGCGATCGCGCTGGTCTGGACCATGATGTTCCACCCGCAACTCGGCGTGCTGAACTATCTGCTGTCACTGGTCGGAATCCCAGCGCAGCTCTGGGTGTTTCATCCCGCGACCGTCATTCCCTCGCTGGTGCTGGTCGAGACCTGGCAATGGACGCCGCTGGTCATGCTGATCGTGCTCGGCGGCCTCGCTGCGATCCCGACCGAGCCTTACGAAAGTGCACAGATCGACGGCGCCAGCATCTGGCAGGTGTTCCGCTTCATCACCCTGCCGCTGATCATGCCGTTCCTGTTCATCGCCGGCATGATCCGCATGATCGACGCCGTGAAGAGCTTCGACATCATTTTCGCAATCACCCAGGGCGGACCGGGATCGGCGTCGGAGACGATCAACATCTATCTCTACAGCGTCGCCTTCTCCTATTACGACCTCGGCTACGGCTCGGCGATTGCGGTCGTGTTCTTCCTGCTGATCGTTCTGCTTGCCGCGGTGATGCTCTACGCCCGCCAGCGCATGCTGTGGACCGAGATCGCGAGCGGCACATGACCCCACGTCAGATCATCGGCAAGATCGGCCTGTGGTTCTCGGTGTTCGTCATCGTGTCCCCGGCAATCCTGTTCTTCCTCTGGATGCTGTCGCTGTCGCTCAAATTCGAGATCGACAACGCCGCCTACCCGCCCGTGTTCTTCCCCGAGCATGTCGCCTGGAAGAACTATGCCGACGTGCTCGCCTCCAATCGCTTCCTGACCTATTTCATCAACAGCCTGATCGTGACCGGCAGTGCGACGTTGCTTGCGCTGCTTGTCGGTGTCCCCGCCGGCTACGGCATCGCGCGGATGGCCGCGCACAAATCCGCGATCGTGATCCTAATCGCCCGCATCACGCCGGGCCTATCCTATCTGATCCCGCTGTTTCTCATGTTCCAGTGGCTGGGACTGCTCGGCACGCTGGTGCCGCAGATCATCATCCACCTGGTGGTCACGGTGCCGATCGTGATCTGGATCATGATCGGCTATTTCGAGACGACGCCGATGGAGCTGGAAGAAGCAGCCCTCATCGACGGCGCCACGCGCTGGCAGGTCTTCCGCCATGTCGCGCTGCCGATCGCCAAGCCCGGCATCGCGGTCGCCTTCATCCTGGCCGTGATCTTCTCCTGGAACAACTTTGTCTTCGGCATCGTGCTGGCCGGACGCGAGACACGGACCCTGCCGGTCGCTGTCTACAACATGATCTCGTTCGACCAGTTGAGCTGGGGGCCGCTCGCCGCCGCCGCGCTGATCGTCACCCTCCCGGTGCTGCTGCTCACGGTGTTCGCCCAGCGACAGATCGTCGCCGGGCTCACCGCTGGTGCCGTCAAGGGCGGGTAGCTACTCCGCCGGTGCCGCATGCATGTCCGCATGCGGCATGTAGGGCTCGCTCGCACCGAGCTTGCTGGCTGCAAACAGCCCTGCCGCCATCACGGCATAGGCGAACGCGACCGCGGGCGTGACGCCAAAGCCGCCACCGATGCCGACGGCTTCGCCGTGCATGAAGCCGAAGTAGGTCAGGACCGCACCAACCAGCGCGAATGCCGAGGCTTTCTCGAAGTCGCGCTCGATGATGAAGACGCCGATCGCACCCAGGATCAGGCCGCCGAGGATGGAGCCGCCGCCCATCACTTCGAGTCCGTGATAGAACACGCCCTGCTGCGGCAACGCGGCGATCGCGGCAGCCTTGACAGCGTCGGCCTTGTCGGCGGCCATTCCGCCGACGCTCGCAGCCGCGTTCATGGTCGAGCCCAGCATCGTGTCGATCTGGAGCTTGGCCCACGCCGCCAGATGCGGGGTCAGCGCCAGCACGATCGCGGGCGCGTGCTTGACCGGCGTGGTCTGGAACGCCTGCGCGCCAATGAGCATGCCGATATAGAGCAGGATCGGCGAGATCGCGACCACCGGCACCAGCGCCAGCAGCACCGAGATGATGCCGAACCAGGCCAGCACCACCACCATGATGCCGGTCGCGGCCGAGTAACCGATGCGCCCGCCCATCGCCTTCCAGCCGGGATGGCCGATATAGACGGCGTTGATGAAGGGATTGCCCATCAGGCAGCCGATCAGACTGACGACGCCATCGGCGGTGAGCACGCGCGTGGTCGGATATTCGTCGCCGGCCGCTTCCGCGCTCTCGACATTGTCCATGGCCTCGACGAGATCATAGATGCCGAACGGAATGGCGGTGACCAGGATGATTCCGAGGAATTCGAAGCCGGAGAAGACATAGCCTACCGCCGGGATCGGCACCGAGAAGCCGAAGTTTGCGAAGGCATCGCCGACGCCCTTGACGCTGAGACCGCCGAGACCGAGGCCGAACAGGTTCGAGCCCCAGGCGATGACCATGCCCACCGCGATCGCAACGAGACCGGCGGGAATGCCGCGCCAATATTTCACGCCTCCGAACCAGCTCACCAGGATGATGGCGAAGCAGACCAGGCCAATCTGTGGCGTCATGTACATTTCGAGCGCCGGCCGCATCGAGATGAAAGTGACGGAGACGCCGGCGAGCGTGCCAAGCAGCGCCGCGCGCGGCGTGATCTTTCGAATGAAGGGCGCGATGAAGCCGCCGATCATCAGGATGAAGCTCTGGAAGAACACCCAGACCAGGCCCGCCGACCAGCCCTTGAGCGGATCACCGGTCTTGATCGTGATCGGCAGCATGATCACGAAGGTGACAATGAACATGTGCGGCACGCTGACGCCCGAAGGCAGCGCGCAGACGTCGTTGCGGCCGGTCTTCTGCGCCAGACGATAGGCGAGGTATGCGTAGTAGAAGGTGGAGAGACACATCATCAACCCGAGCGCGGGCAGGATACGGCCGAACACGAGACTGTCAGGCATCTTCAGCACGAAGCGCAACAGGCCCGTGAGCACCAGCATGTTGACGAGGATGTTGGTGCCGAAGCCGAAAAACGCGTTCCAGTCGCCCGGTGTCCATAGTGCCGGCTTGAACTCGGAGGTGCCGGCCGTCCCCGTCGTGCCTGTGCTCATCGTGATGCCCCTACGCTGATGTGGAAATCTTCATCGCCTCCAGAACCGCGGCTGAGCTTGCGACCCAGCCGAAGATGCCGCCCTGGGCCTTGATCATCTTCAGGCCCATCTCGTGAAACTCAGGAAAGTAGGACGCGCAGCCGTCGGAGATGACGACGCAGCGATAGCCGCGGTCGTTGGCCTCGCGCACGGTGGTGTTGACGCACACTTCGGTGGTAACGCCGCACACCAGCAGATTCTCGATGCCGTATTTCTCCAGCACGTCGGTGAGCTCGGTGGCGTAGAACGCGCCCTTGCCGGGCTTGTCGATCACGATCTCGCTGTCGAGCGGATAGAGCTCCGGGATGATGTCGTGGCCGGCCTCGCCGCGAATGAGAATGCGTCCCATCGGACCGGGGTCGCCGATGCGCAAGGATGGCGCGCCGCGCTCGACTTTCGCCGGCGGCGCGTCGGAGAGATCGGGCAGATGGCCCTCGCGCGTGTGGATCACCAGCATGCCGGTATCCCGCGCAGCCTTCAGCACCGCACCGATCGGCTTCACCGCGCGCGCGAGCTGGCTGACGTCGTTGCCCAGCGTCTCGCCGAAGCCACCGGGCTCCATGAAGTCGCGCTGCATGTCGATGATGAGGAGCGCGGTGGCGGGCCAGTCGAGCTTGACCGGCTCCGGCTCGGCGCTGATGACACCCAGTGTCGGCTTGGTTGAGCTCAACATGACTCAAGGCCCCCGCGAGAACTCTCTCTTCAGGAGTTCTGCAAGCGCCATGCCATTGTGTACAATTGGAGTTGAGCCGACGGCGCAGGAAAATTCACTGCACTGTCAGAACGTTATTGGAAAAGCCGGGGTCTGCTTATTCGCTGTGCGGCGGCTTTGCGACGTGCATTTGCCCAAAGGATGAGCGCTCTCCGTCGTCATTCCGGGGCGACGCGTAAGCGTCGAACCTGGAAGCCATCGGGCGGCTAAACACGCGGTGAAATGGATTTCCGGGCTCGCGCTACATGCGCCCCGGAGTGACGAACGTGGCGTTAGCGACCCGCTTCACAGCTGCCGATTCTGCTCCCCATAAGGCGCGCAAGAGGCCTTCAGCGTCGCCATGTAAAGCGACCTTCAGGTCTTGAGGATCACGGGGTCGACCAGCGGCTTGAGTTCGCGAAGATGTCTGTCGAGGGCTGTCGGCGCACCAACGATATCGGCCATGCCGCGCAATACATCTGCGTGGAGCATCAGTCGCGGGTGGTGCCATGGCCCGATCAGCGCCTCAGCCGTCTCCGTGATTTCGGTATTGAACGCGCTTGCAGCCATCGTGTTCTCCGTGAGCAAGCCATGACCAGCAGGAGCGCCACGGATGCGGTGAGCGATATTGACTTCGTCTGCGCATGCCTTTGACTGTCACAATTCGCGTCGCGCAGCCGCTCCTCCCTCCCGCAGCGCAAACCCCAAGTCGAATAAGAGCCGAAACAAAAGACGAGGACTTCTGAAATGACGCTGATGCAGGTCGAGCTGGACGACAAATACCGGCTCGAATCGAAGCGGATCTTCCTGTCCGGCACGCAGGCCCTGGTCCGGTTGCCCATGTTGCAGCGCGAACGCGACCGACTTCAGGGCCTCAACACCGGCGGTTTCATTTCGGGCTATCGCGGTTCCCCGCTCGGCATGTACGACCACGCACTGTGGCGCGCGAAGTCACACCTCCAGCAGCACGACATCGCCTTCGTCCCCGGTCTGAACGAGGACCTGGCGGCGACCGCCGTCTGGGGTAGCCAGCAGGTCGGCCTGTTTCCCGGCGCCAAGGTCGATGGCGTGTTCGGCATCTGGTACGGTAAGGGGCCCGGCGTCGATCGCTCGGTCGACGCGCTCAAGCATGCGAATGCCGCCGGCACCTCGCTCAATGGCGGCGTGCTCGCGCTTGCCGGCGACGACCACGGCTGCCAATCCTCAACACTGGCGCACCAGAGCGAACAGGTGTTCGCGGCGGCGCTGATCCCTGTCATCAATCCGGCGACGCTCCAGGACTATCTCGATCTCGGCCTCTACGGCTTTGCGCTGTCGCGCTTCTCCGGCTGCTGGGTCGGCTTCAAGGCGATCAGCGAGACGGTGGAGAGTTCGGCCTCGATCTACAGCGATCCCGAACGCATTCGGATCAGGCTCCCCGACGATTTCGAGATGCCGCCCGGCGGCCTCAACATCCGCTGGCCCGATCCGCCGCTCGACGCGGAGAGGCGCCTGTTCGGCCCGAAGATGGCGGCGGTGCAGGCCTTTGCGCGCGCCAACCAGCTCGACCGCATCGTGCTCGACTCCAGACCGGCACGCCTCGGCATCGTCGCGACCGGCAAGGCTTATCTCGATCTGCGGCAGGCGCTGGCCGATCTGGGCATTACCGACAAGGACGCGCAGGATTTGGGCTTGCGCATCTACAAGGTCGCACTGACCTGGCCACTTGAGGAAAGCGGGGCCAAGCGCTTCGCCGAAGGACTTCAGGACGTGCTGGTCGTCGAGGAGAAGCGCGGCTTCATCGAAGACCAGCTGATGCGCATCCTCTATAATATCGATGCGTCCAAGCGCCCGACCGTGACGGGAAAACGCGACGAGCGCGGCGCACCGCTATTGCCGAGCGAGGGCGAGCTGACGCCGACCCTCGTTGCATCCGCGCTGGTGGCGCGGCTGCGCAAGCTCGGCCACCACAGCCCGGTGCTGGAGCAGCGCCTCGCCCGGCTCGAAGCGTTCGACACTCCTGTTCCGGCCTCCGCGCAAATCAAGCTCGCGCGCACGCCGTTCTTCTGCTCGGGTTGCCCGCACAACACCTCGACGCGCGTGCCCGAGGGAAGCCGCGCCATGGCAGGCATCGGCTGCCACGGCATGGCTTTGAGCATGCCGACCCGCCGCACCGATCTGATCTCGCATATGGGCGCCGAGGGCGTGAACTGGATCGGACAAGCGCCCTTCACCACCGAGCAGCACATCTTCCAGAATCTCGGCGACGGCACCTACACCCATTCCGGACTACTTGCCCTTCGCGCGGCATCGGCCGCCGGCATCAGCATCACCTACAAGATCCTCTACAACGACGCCGTCGCGATGACCGGCGGCCAGCCGGCCGAGGGCGCCTTCAACGTCGCCCAGATCGCGCACCAGGTCTGGGCCGAGGGCGTCAAGCGCCTCGCGATCGTCTCAGACGATCCCACCAAATACCCTGAAGCCAACTACTTCCCGCAAGGCGCGACCGTCCATCACCGCCGCGAGCTCGACGCCGTGCAGCGCGAGCTGCGAGACATCAAGGGCCTTACGGTCATCGTCTACGACCAGACCTGCGCCGCGGAAAAGCGCCGCCGCCGCAAGCGTGGGCTGTATCCGGATCCCGCCAAGCGCGCCTTCATCAACGAGCTCGTCTGCGAAGGCTGCGGCGACTGCTCGCAAGCGTCCAACTGCGTCTCGGTGCAGCCGCTGGAGACCGAGTTCGGCCGCAAGCGCCAGATCGACCAGTCGAACTGCAACAAGGACTTTTCCTGCGTCGAGGGGTTTTGCCCGAGTTTTGTCACCGTGCACGGCGGCACGCTCAAGCGGATCAAGACCTCGGCGGTGGACTCAGGCCAGTTGTTTGCCGACCTGCCGCTGCCACCCGCGCGTGAGCTGGATGCGCCCTACAACATCCTCGTCACCGGCATCGGCGGCACCGGTGTCATCACCATCGGCGCGCTGCTCGGCATGGCCGCCCATGTCGACGGCCGCGGCTGCTCGGCGCTGGACTTCACCGGCCTGTCGCAGAAGAACGGCGCCGTGATGAGCCATGTACGCATCGCCGCGAAGCCGGAGGACATCTCCGCGGTCCGGATCACCACCGGCGGTGCCGACGTCATCCTCGGCTGCGACATGATCGTCTCGGCCGGTCCCTCCGCACTCAGCCGCGCCGAGCGCGGCGTGACCAAGGCCTATGTCAACGCCGACCTGCAGCCGACTGCGAGCTTCGTGCAAAACCCCGATCTCGATTTCGAGATGGGCGCGATGCAGACGGTGCTGCGCGATGCCGTCGGCGATAAGAACCTCGACATCATCGATGCCACCGGCATTGCCTCCGCGCTAATGGGCGATTCGATTGCGACAAATCCTTTCATGCTCGGCTTCGCCTTCCAGAAGGGCGCGATCCCGCTATCGCTGGACGCGTTGCTCCGCGCCATCGAGATCAACGGCGCCGCGATTGAAATGAACAAGCTCGCCTTCACCTGGGGACGCCTCGCCGCCCACGACATGTCGCGGGTGCGCAGCGTGCTGCAATTCAGGAGCCGGGCATCCGCGCCGACGAAGTCGCTCGACGACATCATCGCGACGCGCGCGGAGTTTCTGACCGGCTATCAGGACAAGGACTACGCCGACCGTTACCTCGCCGCCGTCGCCAAGGTGCGCAAGGCGGAAGCAGCTGCCTCGCCCGCGTCCACGGAGCTGGCCGAGGCCGTCGCGAAAAACCTGTTCAAGCTGATGTCCTACAAGGACGAGTACGAGGTCGCGCGGCTCTATACCGATGGCAGCTTCTCCAAGAAGGTCTCGGAGAAATTCGACGGCGACTTCAAGCTGAAGTTCTATCTGGCCCCGCCGATCTTCGCACAGCGCGACAAGACCACCGGACATCTCCAGAAGAAGGAATTCGGCGGCTGGATTATCCATGCCTTCCGCGTCCTCGCCAGGCTGAAATTCCTGCGCGGCGGCGCGTTCGATCCGTTCGGCCGTACCGAGGAGCGTCGGACCGAGCGGAAGCTGGTCGCGGATTATCTCGGCATGATCGATCAGCGGATCTCCGGGCTGAAGGCGGAGCAGATCCCGCTGCTGACGAGGCTCGCGCGGCTGCCGGAGACGATCCGCGGCTTCGGTCATGTCAAGGAAGCCAACATCAAGCTGGCGGCGGCGGAGAAGGCGCGGCTGGAAGCGGAACTGGAGAACAGCCGGTTTGCAGCGGCAGCGGAGTAGCTGTCGGAGGTGCAAGCTCTCTCCGCGTCATTGCGAGGAGCCCTTGCGACGAAGCAATCCAGACCGCCACCGCGGAAAAAATCTGGATTGCTTCGCTGCGCTCGCAATGACGGCAGTGGTGACGGCTAGACCAACGCTGTGGCCGTACTCGCCCCGGCCACACTCCCCTCCGCCAGATGCCGCCCCGCGATGTACCCGAACGTCAGTGCCGGACCGAGCGTGATGCCCGGCCCGGGACAATTGCCGTTCATGATCGAGCCCATGTCGTTGCCGCAGGCGTAAAGCCCCGCAACCGGCGTGCCGTCCTCGCGCAACACGCGCGCCTGGGCATCCACCTTCATGCCGATCGCCGTGCCGAGATCCGCCGGATAAATCCGCATCGCAAAGAACGGCGCGCAGAGGATGGGCGCGACGCAGGGGTTCGGCTTGTGGCTGATATCACCGAGATGTCGCTGATAGATGGTGCTGCCGCGACCGAATTCCGGATCACGGCCCTCCTTCGCATCGGAATTGTAGCTCGCGATCGTCGCCGCGAGTGTAGACGGCTTGATGCCGATCTTCGCTGCGAGCTGCGCGATATCAGCGGCCTCGACCAACTCCCCACTCGCCACATAACGCCGGACACTGCGCGTGAACGGCTTGATGCGGCCAAGTCCGTAGCTCCACAGGAACGGGCGGTCGCAGACCAGATAGAACGGCCGGTCCGGTTCGCCGTCCCCATCGCGCAGCATCGCGAGCACAAACTCATGGTAGGACAGCGCCTCGTTGACGAAGCGCCGGCCGGCCGCATTGACCGCGATCACGCCGGGCTTGGCGCGGTCGGTCACGGTGTGCGGGAAAACGCCTCGGCTTCCATCGGCGCGCCGGAACAGCGAGGCCGGCACCCAATAGGCCGGGCTCGTCGCATCCGTATTGAGCGCTGCGCCGGTTGCAGTCGCAAGGCGGAGCCCGTCGCCCGTAGCGGACGTGTGGGTCGCCGAGATGAAGCCGGCCGCGGGTGGGAAGAAGCGTTTGCGCAAGGTGGCGTCGTGCGAAAAGCCTCCGGTCGCGAGCACCACACCGCGTCGCGCGGCAATCAGCCGATCGCGCGCGCCGTGACGGATGACCACGCCGCCGACGCGCTCGCCCTGCATCGACAAATCCTCGACGTCCGCGCTGAAGAGGATCTCGACCTGGCGGGCCAGCAGCGAGGCATACAGCCGCGCGGCGAGCGCATTGCCGAGATGCAGCGTCGTGCCGCGCGGGCTCCGCAGCCGCTGCCACGCATACTCCGAAACCAGCCGCGCCGCGCGAACAGTCGAGCCCAGTGATTTTCCAACCCGGTGCAGATGCGGGATGTCGCGGCGGTTGACCATCATCCCGCCGAACCGCGTGAACTCCGGCAGCGGCGCGCGCAGCCGCGCGAAATGCGCGCCCAGCCGCGTGCCGTCGAAGACGACCGGCTCGAGCACGCGCCCGCCCGGCGTCGCGCCCAATCGCTCCGGATAATAGTCCGGACAGGCCTTCACCGGCTGGAGGCGCACTTGCGTGTTGGCTTCGAGATAGGCGACCGCCTCCGGTCCGCGCGCGAGGAAGGCGGCGCGAAGGCCCGCATTGGCGGGCTCGGGCACCGTGTTCGACAAATATTGCACGGCGTCCGTGACGCTGTCGGAGAGCCCCGCCTCTTTCATCTTGGCATTGGCGGGAATCCAGACCATGCCGACGGACCATGCGGTGGTGCCGCCGACGAAAGCGGTCTTCTCGATCACCAGCACGCGCAGGCCTTCAGCGGCGGCGACGGCCGCGGCCGTCATGCCACCGGCGCCGGCGCCGACGACGATGACATCGTAGGTCTCATGCGCCGGCATCATGCGGCGGGGTTCCCGAGGCGAGGCATGACACCGTCATACTCCGCTTGGGCGGCCACACGCTAGCGCGCCGGCTTGCGCTCGACCGGGTCGATATCGATCGCCCGCAGGCGGCCGAGCCGCAGCACGTCCATGGCCAGCCGCCGGCCGATCCGGTCGCGGTCGAGCACGCGGATCAGATCGTCCACGCCGTTGATCTCGACGCCGTCGAGGCCGATCACGACATCACCGGACAACAGGCCCGCCTTCGCCGCCGGTCCGTCCGGCTCGATTTGCGCCAGCAGCGCGCCCATCTTGTTCTCGACGCCGGCCAGCACCGCGTGCCGCCGCGGGATCGGCGCCGTCTGGCCGGCCACGCCGATATAGGCGCGACGGACATAGCCGTGGCGGATGATCTCCGACAGCACGAATTGCGCGGTGTTGCTGGCGACCGCAAAGCAGATCCCTTGCGCGCCATTGATGATCGCCGTGTTGATGCCGATCACCTCGGCATTCGACGATACCAGCGGGCCGCCGGAATTGCCGGGGTTGAGCGCAGCATCGGTCTGGATCACGTCCTCGATGGTACGGCCGCTGACCGAGCGGATCGAGCGCCCGAGCGCCGAGACCACGCCGGCGGTGACGGTCGATTCAAAGCCGAGCGGATTGCCGATCGCGATCACGAGCTGGCCGCGCCGCAAGGTCTTGGAATTGCCGAGCGCCGCATAGGGCAAGTCCCGCACACCGTTGGCGCGCAGCAGCGCAAGGTCAGTATCGGGATCGACGCCGAGCACCCGGGCGTCGCCGACATGGCCCTCGACGTCGCGCAGCCGGATCTCCTTTGAGGAGCCGACCACGTGGCTGTTGGTGAGCACGAGCCCGTCCGGCGAGATCACGATGCCCGAGCCGAGCCCGCCGCGCTCGCGGCCGTTCGGCACCTTCGGTCCGGTCTCGACGCGCACGACGGCAGGACCGACGCGGTCGGTCACGTCGATCACGGCATTGGAATAGGCGTCCAGCAGGGCCCGGTCATCGACCGGAGCGGCCGTTTCCGTTCGCGATGACGCGGCGTCATCGACGGTATCTGAGGTGAAATCCAGCATGATAGGAGTCCTTGAGGCTCACACAGATGGTGGCCTGCTCCGCGAGGCGCAAGGGACCCGCCCGGGGCGCAAGGCTGGACTGCCCAGGTGGCTAGGGCGCCCGTCGCAGCGTGCCTGCCCTTGCCTTGACCGGATCGAGCAGCGACCAGTCTCCCTCCGGGAGCACATAGCCCTTGGGAAATGGCGCGCGTAGTTCGAGCCCGAGCGAGCGCAGCACCCGATCGTCGCGGTAATAGCATTGCAGCACCACGCGGACGAGCGTGGCCGCAGCCGCACCTCCGGAACTGCGAAACTCCCGCGCCACCGCATCGCGCCGGGCAGCATCGAGCTCGGCGAACGGTCGGCCCGCGAGCCGCGCCAGATGGTCCAGCGCCGCCGCCACCAGTTTGGCGTCACGCCCGAGCGTCGCCAGCATGTCGGCCTGGATCGCGGGGTCGTCGGCGCCGGGCACCTTGTACTCATCGCTGGCGGGAACGATCATCGCGGCGATAGCGCGGAGGTCGTCGCGCTGGTTGCGTGTCAGTTGATTGTCTGCGGACATGGCGGCCTCAATCGAACAAATTGGCGAGGCGCTGCTTCATCTGATCGGCGATGTAGAGCGCGAGGGCCTGAATGGTGGACGTCGGGTTCACCCCGCCCGACGTGACGAAGATGCTGCCGTCGACGATGAAGAGATTCTTCACGTCGTGCGAGCGGCCCCATTCGTTGACGACGGAGCGTTCCGGGTCGGTGCCCATGCGTGCCGTGCCGAGCAAGTGCCAGCCGCCCCACGGGATCGGCGAGTTGACGCAGATGTCGCTCGCCCCCGCGGTTTCGAGAATCTCCCGCCCGCGCGCCAGCGCATGCTCCATCATCTTGCGGCTGTTCTCGCTGATCGTGTAGTCGATCCTCGGCGCGGGAATGCCGTGGCCGTCCTTCAAGACCGGATCGAGCGTGACCCGGTTATGCTCCTCTGGCAGGTCCTCGCAGATCGCGGAAAACCCGAGCCGGTGGCCGTTGAGCTTGCGGAAGACGCGGTGATGATCGGCGCCCCACGGCAGGATCCCCTTCTGCTCGCTGACGACAGCCTCGAACACCGGCCCAGCGCCGCGCACGAACTGAACGCCGTAGCCGCGGACGAAGCCGCGCGACAGGTCCGTGTCGTACCATTCCTTGCTCCACAGGCAGGTCGGCGGCGCGCGGTTGCTATCGGTCGGCTCCTTCACATAGCCGTAGATCTGCGCATAGGGATGGAACATCAGGTTCTTGCCGACGAGGCCGGACGAATTGGCAAGCCCGTTCGGAAAGCGGTTCGACGCTGAGTTCAGCAGCAGCCGCGGCGTGCCGACGCCATTGCAGGCGATGATGACGACATGCGCCGGCTGGAACTGCTCGACGCCGTCCTTGTCGTAATAGACCACGCCCGTGGCCATGCCGTTCTCGTCGGTGGTGATCTCGCGCACCCGGCAGTGCGTACGCAGTTCGACGCCGGCGCGGACCGCATGCGGCCAATAGGTGATGTCGGTCGAGGACTTCGCACCCTGCGCGCAGGCCGGCGTGCAATGGCCGAGATTGATGCAGCGCGCGCGGCCCTCGTAGTCCATGGTCGCGACCGTCGTATCCGACGGCCACCAGTGCCAGCCGAGCTTGTTCATGGTCTTGCCGATGATCGCGCCCGACAATCCCATCGGCTGTGGCGGCATCGGCGGATGCGTCAGCGGTGAGAGCGGGTCACCCGAGAGGCCAGACGTGCCCATCATCCGGTCGTTCTCTTCGAAGAACGGGGTCAGCGCGTCGTAGTCGATGGGCCAGTCTTCGGCGACGCCGTCGAGCGTCCTCACCTTGAAATCGGAGGGATGCAGCCGCGGCCAGTGCGCGGTGTACATCACCGTCGAGCCGCCGACCGCATTGTAGTTGACGACCTTGATCGGCGAATTGTCGTCGTTGATCGGATAGTCCTCGGGCCGGCCGCGGACGTTGGGGCTGGACGACCACTCGCCGTAGAACTTGGCCTCCCAGTCCCGGCCCGTGCTGGGATATTCCGCCGGGTTCATCCAGCCGCCCTGCTCCAGGCAGAGAATATGCATTTTGGTCTCTGCCAACGACCACGCCACCGCCGCGCCTGAAGCGCCGGCGCCGATGATCAGGACGTCCACGGGGTCTTTCATCGCGAAATTTTCCTCCCTTCGCCGCTTCCCGGGCGATTCGGCCTCCGCTCCGCAAGGCCGGCGAACGATAGGATCAGAGCTACGGCCGAGTAAAGCCACGAGGCCGGAATGTCGCACTTCCCGGGGCGCAGACCATTGGTATCGCCACATCCGGATGCTAGGAACAAGGCGCACGAGCCATCGATAGCGAGACCTTATGTCCTTCCGAAAATCCTTTGCCAGCGCCCGCGCTTTTGCGCTCGTCTCCTTTCTTGCCCTGTCCGGATTTCTGGGCACCTCCGGCCCCGCCTCCGCGCTGACCGCCGCCGCGACGGTCCGCGACGGCAACGCCATCCAGCTCGGCGACGTCACCTACCGCCTCGACGGCGTCGACGCACCCGAGCTGGACCAGGTCTGCATCGACGATCACGCCGATCCCTGGACCTGCGGCATCGAGGCCCGCGACCAGCTCGCCAAGCTGATTGGCAAGCGATCCGTGCGCTGCGACGATGTCGGACCGGAAAAGAGCTTTGGCAAGCGGCACCGCGCGATCTGCACGGCCGAGGGCGATAAGACCAGCTTGAACGAGCAGCTGGTCAAGCTCGGCTATGCCATTGCCCGCGAGCCGGTCAAGGCGAACGTCAAGTCGGCCGCGGCCGACGCGAAATCAACCTCGGCCGGAATCTGGAAGGGCTGCTTTGTTGCACCGCAGGAATTCCGCACCGGCAAGAAGGACGGCGCGCTCCTGGGCGCCGCCTGCCGCGCCGACCGCGACAAGGAGATTCGCGCGGTGTTGTTTCCCGAGGATCTGACGATGCCGCCGAGCTGTGGCATCAAGGGCAAGCTTGCGGTGCGCGCGCGCGTCACCGGCAATATCGGCATCTACCATTTGCGGGGCTGCCCGAGCTACCCCGCGACCACCAAGCCGGACCGTTGGTTCTGCTCGGAGGATGACGCCCAGGCTGCGGGCTTCCGCAAGGCCTACAATTGCCGGCGGCCGAAATAACGAAGCCCATCACGCAGCCGTGAGCGGCAGCCGGAGACAGTATTCATCCGGAATTGAACTCTATCGGGAGTTGCTGCATTTGTAAGCGTACGCAAGCGCTTTGCGCGAGCGTTTCCTTGGCGGCAATCCGGCTTCGGTCCGATTGCTTTGCCTGGGCGTTTCCTCCCTAGACTTGGGCCGCTTGTCACAACAAGCGGCTCTTCTTTTTTGTGCGCTCCTAGCGGCGCATCGGCATGATCTGATCCATCGCCGGCATGTTCGCATTCAGATGCGCCATGATCCAGACGGTGCCGCCGACCACCAGGAACACGACCAGCAGCCCGAACGCCAGCGCCAGCACGTTATTGGTGTTGTCGGGGCCGGTGGTGATGTGCAGGAAGAACACGAGGTGCACGCCCATCTGCGCGATGGCCAGCACGATCAGCGCGACGGGAATGGAAGGCTGCCAGACCAGATCGGTGCCGGCGATGAAGAACGAGGTCGCCGTGAGCAGCAGCGCAAGCACGAGGCCGACCACATAGCCGAGGATCCTGGTGCCGACACTGTGTTGTTCTTCCTCGCCCGGCGCGAGGTCGTGTTCGGTCCGCATATGTGCCTGATCGCTCATACGCCACTCCCAAGCAAATAGACGACGGAGAAGACCCCGACCCAGACGATGTCTAGCGCATGCCAGAACAACGCAAAGCACATCATCCGGCGCAGCACGTCGGCACGAAAACCCTTTGCGAAGACCTGGGCCATCATGGTGAGGAGCCACAAGATGCCGGCCGAGACGTGGAGGCCGTGGCAGCCGACCAGCGAGAAGAACGCTGTGAGGAAGGCGCTGCGCGACGGGCCATAGCCTCGCGCGACGAGATCGGCGAACTCGCGAAACTCAATGACCAGGAAGATGAGGCCGAGCAAACACGTCACCGCCATCCCGAGATAGAACCAGAACCGGTTGCGCACATCGGCCGCGATACTCGCCATGCCACAGGTGAAGCTCGACAGCAGCAGACAGACCGTCTCGATCGCGACGTTTCGCTGCTCGAATATCTCCGAACCCTTCGGGCCGCCGGCGGTCTGGTCGGCCAGCACCGCGTAGGCCGCAAAGAAGCAGGAGAACATCACGATGTCTGAGAGCAGAAATATCCAGAAGCCATAGGCGGTCACGATGCGCTTCGGCGCCGGGCCGGGATGCTCGATGACGAGCCCGATGTGATGGGGATCGGCGTGCGCACGGCCGGCGGTCGCGGTCATTGACATCAGACTGTCCCCGCCATGCTGACAAGATTGCGCCGCTCCTCGAGATTGACGCGGTCTATCGCCGCGACTTCGTCGGCCGGAATGACGTATTCGTCATGGTCGCGCCAGGCGAACACGACGAAGGTCGCGAACGCTCCGATGCCGCCCAAAATCACCATCCACCAGATGTGCCAGATCAGCGCAAACCCCATGACGGTGGCGAAGAACGCGCAGACGAATCCGGTCGGCGAGTTCCTGGGCATCTCGATGTCCTGATACTCGGGCGCATCATGATCGAGCGATTGCTGCTTGGCATGAGCCTTCATGTCCCAATAGGCATCCTCGCCGCGCACATCGGGATTGAAAGCGAAGTTGAAAACCGGCGGCGGCGACGACGTCGCCCATTCCAGTGAGCGGCCGTCCCAGGGATCGCCGGTGCGATCCCGCAGGGCCTCGCGGTTGCGGATGCTGACCACGATCTGCACGATCTGGCAGATCACGCCAATCGTCAGCACGGCCATGCCGACGGCTGCGACCAGCATCCAGGGCCGCCACGCCGCGACGTCATAGTGCTGCATGCGCCGTGTCATGCCGAGCATGCCAGCGACGTAGAGCGGGATGAAGGTGACGTAGAAGCCGAGGAAAGTGAACCAGAACGCGAGCTTGCCCCAGCGGTCGTTGAGGCGAAAGCCGAACGCCTTCGGGAACCAGTACTCGAATCCGGCGAAGGCGCCGAAAAGCACGCCGCCGATGATGACGTTGTGGAAATGCGCGACCAGAAACATGCTGTTGTGGAGGATGAAATCGGCCGGCGGCACCGCGACCAGCACGCCCGTCAATCCGCCGATGATGAAGGTGACCATGAAGCCTATCGACCACAGCATCGGCGTCTCGAAGCGGATGCGTCCGCCGTACATCGTGAACAGCCAGTTGTAGATCTTCACCCCGGTCGGTATCGCGATGATCATGCTGGCGATGCCGAAGATGGCGTTGACGTCGGGGCCCGCGCCCATCGTGAAGAAGTGATGCAGCCAGACCATGAAGGAGATGACGCAGATCGCCATGGTCGCCAGCACCATCGAGCGATAGCCGAATAGCGCCTTGCCCGAGAAGGTGGAGACCACCTCGGAGAAGATGCCGAAGGCCGGCAGCACAAGGATGTAGACCTCGGGATGCCCCCAGGCCCAGATCAGGTTCATGAACATCATGACATTGCCGCCGGCCTCGTTGGTGAAGAAGTGGAAGCCGAGATAGCGGTCGAGCAGCAACATCGCGAGGGTGGCGGTCAGAATCGGGAAGGCCGCGACGATGAGGAGGTTCGAGGCCAGCGTGGTCCAGCAGAACATCGGCATGCGCAGATAGTTCATGCCTTTGGTGCGCAGCTTCAGCACCGTCGTCACGAGATTGATGCCGGCCACCAGCGTGCCGACGCCGGAGATCTGCAGCGACCACGCGTAATAGTCGACACCGACACCCGGCGAGTAGGACAGCTCCGACAGCGGCGGAAACGCGAGCCAGCCGGTGCGGGCGAACTCGCCGATCACGAGCGAGAGATTGACCAGCAGCGCACCGGTCGCGGTCAGCCAGAAGCCGACCGAATTGAGCGTCGGGAAAGCCACATCCCGTACGCCAAGCTGAAGCGGCACGATGAGATTCATCAGCCCGATGACGAACGGCATCGCCACGAAGAAGATCATGATGGTGCCGTGCGCGGAGAATATCTGGTTGTAGTGCTCCGGCGGCAGATAGCCCTGGGACTGATAGGCGACCGCCTGCTGGATCCGCATCATGATGGCGTCGCTGCCGCCACGCAGCAGCATCACCGACGCCAGCAGGATGTACATCACGCCGATCCGCTTGTGGTCGACGCTTGTGATCCATTCGTGCCAGAGATAGGGCAGATGCCCCTTCACCACGACCCAGGCCAGCACGGCGAGAATGCCGACCAACACCACGCCGCCTGCGATCAGCGGTATCGGCTGGTCGAACGGAATGGCCGACCAATCGAGCTTACCGAGCATCATGGCCTCCACTGTGCGACCGGCCTGCTTCGGATGCGAGCTCCGGACCCGGTCCTGGCGGAATGTGCTGGGTCGCGATCAGGTCGAACAGCCGGGGATCGTCGAGCCGGTAGGTCGGCCTGCCCTTTTCGATGCCCTGCTGCATCAACTTCTTGTAGCTATCCTCATTGAGGACAGCATCGCTCTTCGCCGTGGTCGCGACCCATTCCGGAAAGGCGAGCGGCGAGACCACGTTGACGTCGAACATCATGTCCGGAAAGCCGTCGCCGGAGAAATGCGCCGACAGGCCCTGCAGCTTGCCTTCGTTGTCGGCGCGCAGGTTCAGCTTCGTCACCATGCCGTTCATGGTGTAGATCATGCTGCCGAGCTGCGGGATAAAGAAGGTGTTCATCACGCTCGACGACGTCAGCTGGAAATTCAGTTCGGCGCCAGCCGGCACCGTCAGCGTGTTGATGGTGGCAATGCGCTGGTCCGGATAGATGAACAGCCATTTCCAGTCGAGCGAGACGGCCTGAATGCGGACCGGGCTGCCGGTGCCGGGCACCGGCGCTGCGGGATCGAGCTGGTGCGAGCCGATCCAGGCGACGCCACCGAGCAGGATCACGGTGAGCGCGGGGATCGCCCACACCACCATCTCCACCCGCCCGGAATAAACGAAGTCGGGCTGAAATTTTGCTTTGGGATTGGAGGCGCGAAACCAGAACGCGAAGGCCAGGATGGCGATGATGGTCGGCACCACGATCGCGAGCATGATGAAGACGGAATCGACCAGGATAGTGCTGTTGGCCGCAGCCACAGGCCCTTGTGGATCGAGCAGATTCATCGGCAAGCCACTGGCGGTTGGGAAGCCCCGGGACAGAGCCTAGCGCGGGAAAGGCTCCGCAACAAACGCGATCGTGCGAGGTCGGTTCCTGCGCAGCAGCAAGCCATTGGCGTGCATGTGCTTTCGCGCTGACGACGCAGCCATGCATGTTCGGCGGGACAGCGTGCATCCGATGCGACCATCAGGCGGCATGATCGGCCTTTGACCGCTGACAGCCCGTGCTATCGTAATGGAAAAGCAGGGAGAAAAACGTCATGCGTCTGAACGACAAGGTCGCCATCGTGGTCGGGGCCGGGCAAAGCCCCGGCGAAGGCATGGGCAACGGCCGCGCCACTGCGCTGACCTTCGCGCGCGAGGGCGCCAAGGTGTTGTGCGTCGATCATCATCTGGAATCGGCGCAGGAAACCGTCAGCCTGATCGCCGAGAAAAACGGCACCGCCGCGGCGTTCAAGGCCGACGTGACCAAGTCCGCCGACATCAAGGCGATGGTCGCGGAGGCACAGGCGCGCTGGGGCCGGATCGACGTGCTGCACAACAATGTCGGCGTCAGCCTGTCCGGCGGCGACGCCGAGCTGCTGCAAATCACCGAGGAGGCGTTCGACCGCGTCGTCGCCATCAATCTGAAGAGCTGCATTTGGGCGGCGAAAGAGGTGATCCCGATCATGCGTGCGCAAGGAAGCGGCGCGATCATCAACATCTCCTCGATGGCGGCGATCACCACCTACCCTTATGTCGCCTACAAGGCGACGAAGTCGGCGATGATCGCCTTCACCGAACAGCTCGCCTACCAGAACGCCGAATACGGCATCCGCGCCAACGTCATCCTGCCGGGCCTGATGAACACGCCGATGGCCGTCGACACCCGCGCCCGCGAATGGCACAAGACCCGCGCCGAAGTCGAAGCCGAACGCGACAGCAAGGTGCCGCTGCGCAAGAAGATGGGCACGGGTTGGGACGTCGCGAATGCCGCGCTGTTCCTGGCATCGGACGAGGCCAATTTCATCACCGGTGTGACGTTGCCGGTGGATGGCGGAGCGAGTGTGCGGAGGGGGTAGACATCCCAAGCACGCTGCTCTTCCTTCTCCCCTTGCGGGAGAAGGTGGCGCGAAGCGCCAGATGAGGGGTTGCATCCATGAACTCAACTGGCAAAGGGACTCGCGGATAGAACCCCTCACCCGTCTCGCCGCTGCGCGGCGAGCCACCCTCTCCCGCAAGGGGCGAGGGTGCACCTGCGCCGCGGCTCAGCGCACGCCTGTCACCCGCCAGATCGTCCCGTTGCCATCCTCCGACACCAGCAGCGATCCATCTTTCGCCACCGCAACTCCGACCGGCCGCCCCCACACCTCGGTGTCGCTCACCACGAATCCCGTGACGAAATCCTCGTACTCGCCGGTCGGCTTGCCGTGCTTCATCCGGATGCGGATCACCTTGTAGCCGGTGCGCTTCGACCTGTTCCAGGAGCCGTGCTCAGCGGCAAAGGCATCGCCCTGGTATTCGGATGGAAACTGCGTGCCCTGATAAAAAGTCATGCCGAGCGAGGCCGAGTGCGGCTGCACCAGCACGTCGGGCACTGTCACCTTGTCCTTGAGGTCCGGCCGCGCGCCGGCGTGGCGGGGGTCTTCATTGCCGCCGATATAGAACCACGGCCAGCCGTAGAACGCGCCTTCCTTCACGCTGGTCACATAGTCAGGCACGAGATCGTCGCCGAGGCCGTCGCGCTCGTTGGTCGAGCACCAGGGCAGCCCGGTCTGCGGCTGGATCGCAAGACCGACGCAGTTGCGGATCCCGGTGGCGTAGATCTTCCGCTCCTTGCCCTCGGGGGTAAAGGCGAGCACGGTGGCGCGTTCGGTCTCGCTCGCCCAGGCCGCACCGAGCGGCTGCGCTTTCGACCAGGCTTCCACGCCACCCGGCGGCGAGCCCATGCCCTCGGCAACATTGCTGAGCGAGCCGACCGATACCAGCATGCGCTTGTTGTCCGGCGTGAACACGATGTCGCGGGTAGAGTGGCCGCCGTCGTGCGGCAGGCTCGCCACGATCGCCTCCGCCTTGCCGCGCGCCTTTAGATCGCCGGCCTGATAGGGAAAGCGGACGACGCTGTCGGTGTTGGCGACGTAGACCCACTGCGGATTGTCGCCGTTCGGGAAAAAGGCGATGCCGAACGGCTGCCTCAGTCCGGCAGCGAACACCTCGTTGGTCGCGACCTTGCCTCCTTCGCCGGCGCGCAACACGCGGATGTTGCCCGCGCGCGTCTCGGCGACGAAGACATCGCCGTTCGGCGCCACGCGCACGATGCGCGGGGCGCGCAGACCCTCGGCGAACAGCTCGATCTTGAAGCCGGCCGGCACCTGAAGCGCCCCCTCCGCCGGGCGCGGCACCACGCGCGATGAACTCGCAACCGACCGCGTGGCCCCGGGTCTGACCAGATCCCGCGGCCGGATCAACCTGACCGTGCCGGGCTTGTCGGCCTGCCAATCGCCGTAGGCGTCCTTGCCTTGCAGCACCGGCTCCGCCTGTGCGCAGGTCGCGACAGCGACCAGCCATCCCGCGGACATCGCCACGAACGAAATCCTGTTCTTCACGTCGTTCCCTCCCGGCCGTTACGTCTGGCGTATCAACGCCGATCAACACGCAAACGTTCTGCGACAGGTCAAATGCCTGCCGAATCCCACGTCAGCTCATGCCCGCACGATGTGCATCAGCCGCAGCCCATCGTACTGGAAAATGCGGCTGATCGGTGCGACACATTGTAAGGGCGGGACCGCCGGTCGCGGTCATCAAGCTGCGGCATTGGTGTCGCATCTGTTGGGGTGATCATGTGGGGATCCATCATATCGGAATGGGCGAGCCTGCTGCTCCGCTGGCTGCACGTGGTCGCCGCGATCGCCTGGATCGGCAGTTCCTTCTATTTCATCGCCCTCGATCTCAGCCTTAAGCCCAGGAGCGATCTACCGGACGGCGTGCAGGGCGAGGCCTGGCAGGTCCATGGCGGCGGGTTCTACCGGATCATGAAATATCTGGTCGCGCCCGCCCAGATGCCGGATGAGCTGACCTGGTTCAAATGGGAGGCCTACACCACCTGGCTGTCCGGCTTCGCGCTGATGGTGGTGGTGTATTATCTCGAGGCCGATCTGTTCCTGGTCGACAAGTCGATCCTCGACCTCACGCCATTCCAGGCCGGCTTGTTCAGCCTCTGCAGCCTCGCGCTGGCATGGCTGCTCTATGAAGGCGCCTGCCGCACCGGGCTGGCGCAGCGCGAACTGCCCTTCGCCATCGGCGGCTATCTGTTCCTGGTCGCATTGACCTATGCTTTCACCCACGTGCTGAGCGGCCGCGGCGCCTTCAACCAGATCGGGGCGATCATCGGCACCATCATGGTCGCCAACGTCTTCACGCTGATCATCCCGAACCAGAAGAAGATCGTAACCGCCCTTCTCGCAGGACAGGCGCCCGATCCGAAGCTCGGCAAGACCAGCAAGGAGCGCTCGGTCCACAACAACTATCTGACGCTGCCTGTCGTCGTGCTGATGATCAGCAACCACTATCCCCTGCTCTACGCCACCCGCTTCAACTGGATCATCGTCGCGATCATCCTGGCGCTCGGCCCCGTGATCCGCCACTTCTTCAACGAGCGGCATGCCGGGCGCAAATCGCCGTGGTGGGTGTGGGGCATCGCAGCGGCGGGCGTGATCGCAATTCTCTTCCTCTCCGCGGCCGGCCCGCGCGAAGTCAAGACAAGCGCGCTGTCGGCGCAGCCGACGCTTGCCAATGTCGAGGAGATCGTGATGTCCCGCTGCAGCATGTGCCACGCGGCCGAGCCGGTCTGGGCCGGCATCGTCACCGCGCCGAAGGGCATATTGCTCGACGCGCCCGAGCACATCCATCGCAACATCCGCCTGATCGGCCGCGTCGCCGCCTGGTCCAATGCGATGCCGCCGGGCAACATCACCGAAATGACCAGCGAGGAGCGCGCCATCCTCGCCGCCTATATCGAGCAGGCGCGCTGACGCCATCGCGCGTCGATATCGCGTTTCGCGGAATGAAATTTCCGCATGTCCCGCCGATTTGAAAATGACTTGGCCGCCTATCCGGCGTAGACAGGATTTGCGGCCGCCGACGGCGGCCCAGTCAGTTTGCATTCGGGGAAAGAACAGTGGCCCTCAAGAACGTTATCGGTATCGACCACGCCGTGGTCATGGTTCAGGACCTCGACAAAGCCGCCGAAAATTACCGGCAGCTCGGCTTCACCATCTCGCCGCGCGGCACTCACAGCGCACATATGGGCACCGGCAACTACACCATCATGTTCGACCCGGATTATATGGAGCTGCTCGGCGTGCTCGCGGCGACCGAGCACAACGCGCCGGCGCGTGCCTTCCTCGACAAGCGCGGCGAAGGCATCGAGCGCATCGCCTTCACCGCGGTCGACTCCACCGCCGGCGCGGAGGAAATCCGCGCACGTGGCCTGGAGCCGATCGGCCCGACCGATTTCGAAAGGCCCGTGACGCTGCCTGATGGCACGATCTCGGCGGCGAAATTCCGCACCTTCATGTGGCCGACCGCGGAAGCGCCCGGCGGCGTGCGCATTTTCGCCTGCCAGCACAAGACGCGCGAGACGGTGTGGATTCCCGAGCTGATGAAGCACGCCAATGCGGCCAAGCGCATCAAGCAGACATTGATCGCGACCCCCGAGCCCGCGAAGGAAGCCGGGCATCTGGGACGGCTGATCGACCGCGAGCCAAAGGCTGATGCCGACGGCGCAGTGACCGTGGCGTCCGGTGGCAATCGTGCCGATTTCGTTTACTTGACGCTGGAGCAGCTCGGCAAACGCTATCCCGGGGTGCCGCTCGCGGGTCTTTCCGAACGCGGTGGCGCTGCCCTGGTGCTCGTGAGTGGCGATCTTGCGGCCACCGAGAAGGCGCTTGGTTCGGCAGCGGTGCGCAGCGGGTCTGCGATCTGCGTGCCGCCGGCCAAGGCGAACGGTACCCTGCTCGCCTTTGTTGCCGGCTGATTTGAACTAATTCTTTAACAAGCGTTTACCGGGCCGCCCTAGGCTTCTGGGTTACCCGCGCCTTCAGGGGCCAAGCGCATGTTCAAAGAGAAATCGCCGATCGCCTATGACGCGCCGGCCGAACTGAAGAAGTGGCCGTCGCTCAAAGGCGAGAGGCAGAAGGATCGAGGTCCGCCCTATCTCGTCTACAACGGCACGCTCGCCGACTGCGTCCGCGAGCTCATGGGCAAGCCGATCAAGGGCATCTCGCTCTACGATATCATGACGAGGCCGCAAGCAGCGTTCGATCAGACCGTGCTGTCGCCCGGCGATGCCGCCGAGATCGCGATGCGCAAGGACTTTCCCAAAGACTAATTCGAGGCGCGCCTGCCGCCGGACTTCCCCTGCTGCCTGGACGAGGAGTCCGTCGGCGCATCCAGGAAGACCACCGGCGTGCCGCGCTTGACGTGTTCGCCCAGCGCGCGCACATCCCAATTGGTCAGCCTGACGCAGCCATGCGACGCGGACTTGCTGACCCTGTCGGGCTCCGCCGTTCCGTGGATGCCGTAACCCTGCGCGGACAAGCCGATCCAGTATGCTCCCACCGGATTGTTCGGGCCCGGCTGAACATCGAACGGCTGTTTCGATTTGACGCTTTTGAACTTGTAGTCAGGGTTGTAGTGATAGACTGGATTCTCGTGGGTGCTGGTGACCTTGAGCGTACCGCTCGGCGTCGGACGATCCGGACTTCCGATCGACGCGGGAAAGAATGCAATCAGGGTGCCGCCCCCATCGAATGCTTTCAACGTGCCGTTCTTCTTGTCGACGTCGAGCCGCGCGATCTGCGACAACTCACGCCTCGCCGGAACGTTTGCAACGACGATGGTCTCTCCGACCTGGTCGAAGGCCTTGTCCGGGTTGAGCGTCCTGAGCAGATCGGCGCTCATGTGGAATTTCTCGGCAAGGCCTTCGAGCGGACTGGTGTAGCTCAGCGCCTTCAGCGGCTTCATGTCGTCGAGCTTGCCGGGCAGCTCCTTCAGAAACGGGCCCTTCACATCCGCGTCCGTGATCTTGTATTCGACGAGGACAGGGCCTTCGCTCGCGGCATTCAACTTGTCCCAAAGCTCCGGTACGATCGTTTTGTCGGATGCAACGCCGTTCTGCTCGGCGAATGCCTTGAGCGCCTTCTGCGCATTCTCGCCGAGCTTGCCGTCGATCTCCCCGGGCGAGAACCGCGCACGGTCGAGCAGAATTTGAAGCTTCACGATCGCGGCGTTGAGCTTGTCGCTGGCAATTTTCTTTGCGGGACGCGAAGCATCGTTCACCGCTGCTGCATCGAGATTGCCCGCAAGCACCGGAGAAATCACCGACAGCGAAATCACCGCGCCAAGCATCCACCGCATCATCTCGCTCGTCCAATTCGCAATGCCCGCAAAATCGCGGAGAGAAGTGTTTCCCGGCGGGAACACCGTAGTAACACCTGCGGAACCTGCGAGACCGCAGCTTTGCCGCAATCGCAGGGTTAAGAACTCCTTATCGCCGGCGCACCGCTGGCCGTTCACCCACAGTTCGAGGTTGCTCCAGCAATGCGATTTGTCGTCGCGGCTTGCGCCGCGTTCATGATTCTGATGTGCGACTTCGATCCGTCGGCGTCCCGCCAAACATCAGCTTTCGACCGTGCCGTTCTTCAAAACACTCAGGCCTCGCCACTTGTTCCCGTGGTCGAGCTGTTCCTTGCAAGCGTGCAGGCCCTCGAGCTCGCCAATGCACGCGCGTCCCATGAGGAGACACCCGAGCCGCCGCGCGCGGTCGAACCCGTCGCGCAGGCGCCGGCTTCGCCGACGGAGCGCTTCTGCCACGCGCTCCGTGGAGCCGCCGAAGCCAGCGGCATTCCGGTGCCGTTCTTCGCGCGCCTGATCTGGCAGGAGAGCCGCTTCAAGTCGAACGAAGTGAGCCAGGCCGGCGCGCAAGGCGTCGCACAGTTCATGCCGGAAACGGCAGCGGAGGTCGGGCTGGATGATCCGTTCGATGCGATGAAGGCGCTGCCGGCGTCGGCCAAATTCCTGCGCAAGCTGCGCGACGATTTCGGCAATCTCGGACTTGCCGCAGCCGCCTACAACGCAGGCCCCGGCCGGATCCAGAAATGGCTCGCCAAAGAGAGCGAACTGCCGCGTGAGACACGCGACTATGTCCGCATCATCACCGGCACCAAGGCCGAGGACTGGACCGAGCGCGCGGAAGCCCTCGCGATCCGGATCGACCTGCCGCGCGAGGCGCCCTGCGAGGGCATCGGCAGCCTGTCCAAGACGAAAGATGTCGCCTGGGTTCCGGTGAACCTGACGCCCTCTGTCACGACCATCATTCGCAAGGCCGAGCAATTGGCAGCCCGGCTGACGACCAGCCGCGCACGCAAGCGGCTTGCGTCCCTGATCCGGAAGAGCACCCACGGCAAGGCACGCAGCATGATCGCCGCGCGCGCGGCGGGAAAGAGCGCGAAGGCCCGCGCCATTCGTTTTGCGGCGCGCGAACGATCTTCGGGCTGATGCGAAATCCGGAAGCCGTTCGATGGGGCGGCTTCCGGTGGTCCGCGACCTGGTCGATACGATGGCTTTCCCTTCCGCTCGACCCACCCGACGAACTACGAACGCGACGATGCATAAGTCAAAAAGATCAGCGAGCCGATGCCAAGCATGGCTGCCATGAACAGCAGCACCGCCGGCAGTCCCGCGAACGCCGCCACCGCGCCGGTGATCGACTGCATCAGCGCCGCGCCGAGGAAGAAGGCGAGGTTGATCGCCGCGAGCGCCTTGCCTGCCACTTGCGCGTCGACCAACTGCCGCGACATGCCGAACAGCAGCGGCTGCGCCGAGGTCGCCAGGCCAATGAGCACGAACAGCACGAGGTCGTATTGCGGCGGCATCACGGGAAGGCCGAGCAGCATCGAGACGGCATAGTGCGGCGCCCCTAACGCCATCAGCGCCAGCAGCAATGCGCCGGCCAGGTGCGTTCCCGCCACCAGCGCGCGGCGGCGGCCGATCCTGCGGTCGATCATGCCGATGACAAGCGGACCCGCAATCATCGCCAGCGTGAACGCGCCGAGCTGGTTGCCGGCCTCGACCCGCGACAATCCCTTGACCTGCATCAGCCATGGCCCGCCCCACAGGCCGCGCAGCACCAGCGAGGTCGCAAGCGACACCAGCGCCAGCGCGATCAGGCCGCGCAAGGGCCGCGACAATCCGAGCCTGAGCACCTCGATCATCTGCGACAGCGGCGAGGATTCGTCCTTGTGCTCGGCCGGCTGGTTCGGCACCAGCAGGAACACCGCGAACGCCACGGCGACGCCGCCGAGCGCCGAGATCCAGAACCCGGCGCGCCAGCCGTAGGTGTCGACCACGAAGGCGAGCGGGCTCGACGACAACAGCATGCCGATATTGCCGATCGAGAGGATCGCGCCCGACCACAGCCCGAAGCGCGCGACCGACAATTGCTTGGCCGCCAAGGTCATCGGGCACATCAGCATGCCGGAGGTGGCGACGCCCAGCAGCACCTGGCCGACCGCGAAGCTTTCGGGCCCCGTCGCGAACGCGGACGCGATGGCGCCGACCACGGTTCCCGCGAGCAGGCTCAGCGACACCGGCCGGACGCCAAAGCGGTCCATCGCCGCACCGACCGGGATCTGCGCGGCCGCAAACGCGAATGGGTAGACCGAGGTGAGGCTCGCCAGCGCCTGTGGCTCGATGCCGAAGTCCGCCGCCATCAAATCGAGGCTGACCGCCGGAATGGTGCGCAGCAAGGTCGAGAGCATGTGCCCGCAGGCGAGCGCAAGCAGCGCAAGGATCAGCGCGCGGGTGGCTCCCGCGCCGTTGGTGGCGGCGGTGGTCATGGGCGTTGCGTCCCGGGAAGGTTTCGGGTGGGGTTACATGATTGGCGGGTGCATGCCAACATCGGAACGCCATGCCCGCAAAGTCATGGATGCACAAGGCAAGTGACATCATGTATCTCGGCATCGACCTCGGCACCTCTGCCGTCAAAATCGTTCTGGTCGACGACGCGCAGCGCGTGGTGGCGAGCCGGAGCCGGTCGCTGACGGTCTCTTCGCCGCGTCCCGGCCATTGCGAGCAGGACCCGGCGCAATGGATCGAAGCTACGTTCGCGACGCTGGACGCCTTGAAGGCGGATCACGCGCGCGAACTGGCCGAGGTCGAGGGCATCGGCCTGTCCGGCCAGATGCACGGCGCGACGCTGCTCGATGCCGGTCACACGCCGTTGCGGCCCTGCATTCTCTGGAATGACGGACGGTCCTTTGCGGAATGCGCCGAACTTGAGCGGCGCTGGCCCGCCTTGCGGACGACGACAGGCAACAAGGCGATGCCGGGATTCACCGCGCCAAAACTGCTGTGGGTCGCCAGGCACGAACCGGAGATCTTCGCGGCGACAAAACTCGTGCTGCAACCAAAGGCCTATCTGCGCCTGGTGCTGACGGGCGAGGCGATCGAGGATGTCTCGGACGCCTCGGGTTCGCTGTGGCTCGATGTTGCCAGCCGCGATTGGTCTGACGAGGGGCTCGCCGCGACTTCTCTCTCGCGCCGACAGATGCCGCTTCTAGTCGAGGGCTGCGCGCCGGCGGCACGGCTGCGGAGCGAGTTGGCGCAGCGGTGGGGCATGACCGGGCGACCGATGCTCGCCGGCGGGGCTGGCGACAATCCGGCGGGAGCCGTCGGCATCGGCGCGATCAATCCCGGCGCAGCCTTCATTTCGCTCGGAACCTCCGGCGCATTACTGGTGCCGACCGAGACGATCGCGGCTAACCCGGAGCGGGTCGTGCACACGTTCTGTCATGCCGTCCCGGGCAGGTGGATTCAAGCCGGCGCGATCCTCTCGGCGGCATCGTGCCTGGCCTGGATCGCGCGGCTGTTGGGGACATCCGAGGCCGACCTGCTGGCGCCGCTGGGCTTGCGCCCGATGGCGCCGTCGCCGGTCAGCTTCCTGCCGTACCTCTCCGGCGAACGCACCCCGCACGATGATCCGGATGTGCGCGGCATGCTCGATGGCCTCAGTCACGCCACCAATCGCGACGCGATCGTGCAAGCCGTGCTCGAAGGCGTCGCCTTCGCGCTTGCGGATTGCCGGGACGTTCTCGCCGAGACCGGACTGGCGATCGCGGAGGCGGATGTCATCGGCGGCGGCTCGCGGTCGCGGTTCTGGCTTGCGGTGCTGGCCAATGTCCTGAACGTGCCGGTGCATCGCTTTGCCGACGGCGAGACCGGCGCGGCGTTTGGCGCCGCGCGGCTCGGCCGCCTCGCCGTCACCGGTGAGGCAATCGAGACCGTCTGCACCGCGCCACGGCGCGTCGAGACGTTCGAGCCTGAGCCGGCGCTCGCGCACGCCTATGCCGAGCGGCTTGTGGAATGGCGCCGCCTGTACCGGCCGCGGGGCTGATCGCGATACGCGATGATGTGGCGAAGAAAAGGCATCGCACGCGAGATCGGTTCCGTCTGCAAAAGATAAAAGCAGCGCCGGAGCGTTCGTCCGCATGCGGGAGGTATTGCCCTGCGCCACAACCTTTTGTTTAATGCGCGCACCCGCGCCAGGGACCAACGAGACGCGGGTGAGATTGCGATGCCGCTATCGGCGCGTCGGAGAGGTGTGATGAGCGAGCCCATCCTCGAGATGCGCCGGGTCTCCAAATCATTCTTCAGCATCAAGGCGCTGCGCGACGTCGACCTCACCGTCTACGCGGGCGAGATCCACGCCTTGATGGGCGAGAACGGCGCCGGCAAATCCACCCTGATGAAGATCTTGTCGGGCGCCTACCGGCCGGACCCAGGCAGCGAAATCCGCATCGACGGTCAACCCGTGCAGATCAGCGGGCCGCTCGGCGGCCGCGCGGCCGGCATCGCGATCATCTATCAGGAACTCTCGCTCGCCCCCAATCTGAGCGTTGCGGAGAACATCTATCTCGGTCGCGAGCTCTCCCGCGGCGGCTTGCTGGCGCGCGAGGCGATGCAGGCCGGCGTCGGTCCGATCCTGGCGCGGCTCGGCGCGGATTTCACGCCGCAGACGCAGGTCGCCAATCTCTCGATGGGCCAGCGCCAACTGGTCGAGATCGCGCGCGCGCTGCACGCCCGCTCCAGGATCCTCATCATGGACGAGCCGACCACCGCGCTGTCGGCCGGTGAAAGTGAAAGGCTGTTCGCGCTGATCCGCCAGCTGCGCGCCGAAGGTCTCGCCATCATCTACATCTCGCATCGCATGGACGAGGTCTACGCGCTCGGTGACCGCGTCACGGTGCTGCGCGACGGCACGCTGGTCGGTTCGCTCGACAAGGGCGACATCCGCGCCGACACCATCGTCCGGATGATGGTGGGACGCGACGTCTCGTCCTTTTACAAGAAGGAGCATGATCCCAGAAACGATCCCAACGCACAGTCGGGCGCTCCCGTGCTTGCGGCCATCGACATTGCCGACGGCAGGCGCGTCAAGGGATGTTCGCTGACGGTGCATGCGGGCGAGGTCGTCGGCCTTGCCGGCCTGGTCGGCGCCGGCCGCACCGAGCTTGCGCATCTCATCATCGGCGCCGCGCCGATGGCCGCGGGCCATGTCGAGATCGAGGGCCGCGCGGTCTCCATCCGCACGCCCGGTGAGGCGCTGGACGCCGGCATTGCCTATCTCACCGAGGACAGGAAGGCGCTCGGCCTGTTTCTCGACATGTCCTGCCTCGACAACATCAATCTCGCGGTGCTCGGCCGGGATGCGAAATTCGGCGGCATCCTCGACCGCAACAAGGCCCGCGACCGCGCCAAGCGCGCGTTTGCGGGGCTCGGCATCCGCGCTGCCAATATCGGTGTTCCCGCCGGCGGGCTCTCCGGCGGCAACCAGCAGAAAGTGCTGCTGTCGCGGCTGCTCGCGATCGGCCCGAAAATCCTGATCCTCGACGAGCCGACGCGCGGCGTCGACGTCGGCGCCAAGTCCGAGATCTATTCGATCATCGACAATCTCGCGAAGTCGGGCACCGCGGTTCTCGTCATTTCGTCCGACCTGCCCGAGATCATCGGCATCTGCGACCGCGTCATCGTGATGCGCGCAGGACATATCGCGGGCCAGATCCGGCGCAACGCGACATCGCCGCTCAGTCAGGAGGAGATCATGGCCCTCGCCACCGGAACGGAGCAGCTCGATGCCTGAGAACGGCGCCTCGTCCAGCACCGCCCCCGTCGCGCCCGGTCTAGCCGCCGCGCAGGAGACGAAGCGGCAGCGGACGCGGATGATCATTCGCGCGGTCGGCATGCTGCCGGTGCTGCTGTTGCTGTGCATCGGCTTTCATGTGCTGTCGGACGGGCGCTTCTTCACCGGCCAGAACATCGGCATCGTGGTGCAGCAGTCCGCGGTCAATACCGTGCTGGCCGCGGGCATGACCTTCGTCATCCTCACCGGCGGCATTGACCTCTCGGTCGGCTCGATCCTGGCGGCGTCGGCGATGGCCGGGCTGATCATCTCCAAATTCCCTGATCTCGGGGTGCTGTGGTTGCCGGCCGCGGTGCTCACCGGCGCGGTCTTCGGCATTCTCAACGGCGGCTTGATTGCGCTGTTGCGCCTGCCGCCCTTCATCGTCACGCTGGGGTCGTTGACCGCCGTGCGCGGCGCGGCGCGGCTGCTCGGCGCCGACACCACGGTGTTCAATCCGTCGATCCCCTATGCCTTCATCGGCAACGGCGCCTTGACCCTCATTCCCGGCGTCCTGTCGATTCCCTGGCTCTGGGTGATCGCGTTGCTGGTCATCCTGGTATCGTGGCTGGTGCTCAAGCGCACCGTGCTCGGGGTGCACATCTACGCGGTTGGCGGCAACGAGAGCGCGGCGCGGCTCGCCGGCATCAAGGTCTGGGCCGTGCTGATTTTCGTCTATGGCGTGTCCGGCCTGCTGGCGGGCCTCGGCGGCGCGATGCAGGCGGCGCGCCTCTACGCCGCCAACGGCCTGCAGCTCGGCCAGTCCTACGAGCTCGACGCCATCACCGCCGTGATCCTGGGCGGCACCTCCTTTGTCGGCGGCATCGGCTCGATCTGGGGAACGCTGGTCGGCGCGCTGATCATTGCGGTGCTGTCGAACGGCCTGATCCTGATCGGCGTGTCCGACGTCTGGCAATATGTGATCAAGGGCCTGGTGATCATCGGCGCGGTGGCACTCGACCGTTATCGGCTGCAGGGCTCGGCGCGGACCTGAGCAAGATAGAAATGCAGCGGGCGCCGCGCCGTCATGTCCATTTCGTCACGGCAACTGGTCGCCGTGCCGGAGCTTCGAACAGACCAGGGAGGAAGCCAATGTTGAAGTCGATCTCGTTTGCCGGCGCCGCGATGGCGCTCGTCTTGAGCTCTGCGCCGTGCTTCGCCAAGGAGCTCAAGTCGATCGGCGTTTCCTTGGGTTCGCTCGGCAATCCGTTCTTCGTCGCGTTGTCGAAGGGCGCCGAGTTTGAGGCCAAGAAAACCAACCCCAACGTGAAGATCACCACCGTCGGGTTCGAATATGATCTCGGCAAGCAGGTCACCCAGATCGACAATTTCATCGCTGCCGGCGTCGACCTGATCCTGCTCAACCCCGGCGATCCCAAGGCGGTCGGCCCGGCGATCAAGAAGGCGCAGGCCGCCGGCATCGTCGTCGTCGCCGTCGACACCGCGGCCGAAGGCGCCGACGCCACGGTGACCACCAACAACGTCCAGGCCGGCGAGATCTCCTGCCAGTACATCGTCGACAAGCTCGGCGGCAAGGGCGACGTCATCATCGAGAACGGCCCGCAGGTCTCCGCGGTGATCGATCGCGTCGTCGGTTGCAAGAACGTGCTCGGCAAGAACCCCGGCATCAAGGTCCTGTCCAACGACCAGGACGGCAAGGGCTCGCGCGAAGGCGGCCTCACGGTGGCGCAGGGCTATCTGACCCGCTTCGCCAAGATCGACGCCATCTTCGCCATCAACGATCCTCAGGCGATCGGCACCGACCTTGCGGCGCGCCAGCAGCAGCGCACCGGCATCGTCATCACCGCGGTCGACGGGGCACCCGACATCGAAGCAGCCCTCAAGGACCCGCAGTCGCAGCAGATCCAGGCCTCCGCCTCGCAGGACCCGTTCTTCATGGCCCGCCGCGCCGTGCAGGTCGGCGTCAACATTCTCAACGGCCAGAAGCCGGCGTCCACAGTCGAGCTGCTGCCGTCGAAACTCGTGACGCGCGACAATGTCGGCGAGTACAAGGGCTGGACCTCGGACCGCTCGCAGTAGCAGGCGGAAGACGGCCGGCGTCGGGTGCGGCGCTGGTCGGCTCGCGTGGCGTGGTGCTAGCTGGGCGTGCAGCGGTTGACCGGGTCGGCCGCGCTCTCGTTAGGCTCATGGTCTTGTGGTCACAGGTTCAATCTCGTCTCTCATCATATTCGCAGGCTCGACCAGCCGACGTCCGCTTTTCGACACCAAGCGGCCCCCTGAGTTTCAATGCAAGAGTTCAGCTGTGACCCCAAGCGGACCTTGGCCCTCCACGAAACGCGGGATTAACTTGCAGGTGTTTTGAGTGATCGGCACCAAGCCGTAGACGTTCACGCCTTAATATCCTCTAGGAGAACGCCATGATCCTTTTTGTGTGGGGCACAATACTCATGGTCACCTTCATTCCGGGCGCCATTGTTGGCTGGCTGGTTGGGAAAATTCCGTGTCCCACAGGGGTGTGCGGAGCATTGTTGGTTGCTGGATCAGCCCTTCTGGGGTTTGCGGCCTCCGAGATAATCGCTCCAAATCAGTCGGCCAGGTTTCATGAAGAAGAATTGCTGATGTACTCCCCACCGATTTTGGTCGCGATGTTGCTCGGACTATGGATCAGCCGCGCAAAAAAGAGGCCTCCGGCTCGCCCGTGGTATCTGCCCCCAGAGAAAGCGGAGTAAGGCCATCTCTCAGTTGGGTGACCTCATTTTTCTTCAGGGCGGCTATTGGCCCGTTTGAGACATGCCCGCCTATTCTGAAAATGTCCGTTCACCGGGGTAGACCGGAAGTCGCCATGATCCGGCCAACCGACGCGAATGACCCAACGACGACACTTTTTTTGCGGGGCTGGCGGACAACGGCCAGCGCGCCTTTCCCGGCCTTCGGGCCCGTGTTGAGCCAGATCAATGCCGATCCCGCGACGAGGCCGAATTTCCGCCGTCGCACTCAGTATGGATAGGGCGCCCGCTATGAAACCCCTGCTCAAGCAAATCCTGCACAGCCCGCTGCTCTGGATGCTGATCTTCGTTCCGGCCGTGCTGGTGGCGGAAGCGGTTGCACCGCATTCCCATACGCTGCTCTTCGTGCTTTCGGTACTCGCCATCGTGCCGCTAGCCGCCCTGCTCAGCCACGCGACCGAAGCGGTCGCCGCCAAGACTGGCGATGCAGTCGGGGGGCTGCTCAATGCGACGCTGGGAAACTTAACGGAGCTGATCATCGCGATCACCGCGCTTCAGGCCGGCCAGTATATGCTCGTGAAAGCGTCGATTGCCGGCGCGATTGTCACCAACGCCCTGTTCATGCTAGGTGCCTGTCTATTGCTCGGCGGCCTGCGCTATCACGTCCAGGAATATAATCGTGCCGGCGCGCGGCTCTACTCCGGTCTCTTGCTGATGGCCACCGTCGCCCTGCTCGCCCCGTCGGCGGTCGCCGACCTCGATCTCGTACAAGGCGACGCTGTCATGCGGAAGCTCAGCGTCGGTCTCGCCATACTGCTCATCGTCGCTTACGCGCTCGGCCTGCTGTTCTCACTGAAGACCCACAAGGAATTGTTCGCAAGTGCCGACCATAGCGAGGGTGAGGAACATTGGCCGATTGGCCTTGCGGTCGGCACGCTGCTGGTCGTCACTTTGTTGGTTGCACTAGTGAGTGAGATTTTTGTCGAGTCCGTACAGAAGGCGGCGGAAACGTTTGGAATGAGCCCAGCCTTTGTCGGCTTTATCATCGTCTCAATGGTCGGCGCCGCCGCCGAGTTTGCCGTGGCATTTTCTGCGGCGCGCAAGGACCGCCTCGACATGAGCGTCAGCATCGCGCTCGGCAGCGCTTCCCAGATCGCGCTGTTCGTCGCACCCGCACTGGTGCTGCTCAGCTATGTCGTCGGGCCGTCGCCAATGAGCCTGCAGTTCTGGCCGGGCGCCGTCACCATGGTTATGATTGCGACCGTGACCGCGAGCTTCATTACGAGCAGCGGGCGCTCGGCCTGGTTCGTCGGCGCCCTGCTTATCTTCATCTACGCGGTCTTTGCGCTGACGCTGTACGTAGTCCCGCCAGCGAGCCAGGGGATTGGGTAACGCCAACGCCTCCTTTTCCTCATCGTCCGTCGGCGCCGTGCCGTTTGTGAGTGAGTCCGTTGTTGGCCCAGAATTGCGGTTGGACAATTCCAGCGGGTTGCGCAGCGGCATCGTGCGTTGGTGGGTTGCGCCGGCGCGTCAATGCGTTACCACGATGAAATCCGTGTCTTTTCCCGTCTCCTGGCTAATTCCGTTGTCGGAAACAATCAACGAAGAGGCCGGCGTCAGGAGTTCAGAGATCTTCTCAACCGTATCCCGGGGCATTTCGATGCGGTTGAGCGCAGCGTTGGCTTTGTCGGGTAACGGTCCCGGCGCGGTTTGCTGCGCGGGCGCTTCTCGCCGTTTCGTGGCAGCTTCGGACATACGGGGCAATCCCTCTGGAATCGACACGACGCTCCAGCGAATAGCCGTTCCCTCGTTCTGGAATTCCATTGCGGTAAACACGTGCGTTCCCAGCGGCTCCTCCGGATTTTCGATCTTGACCGGGACATCAAACAACGGCGTGAAGCCCTGACGCACGAACAGCTTGCTCAACTTACGACTGACGAAGATGGAGATCGGGACGATCTTTTTAGGCACGCTTGCAGCGGGAGCCGAGCCCGGCTCCTGGAGACTGGCGGCTTCTGGAGTCTCGGCGTTTGATACCAGTGATCCCTGCTTTGCCGCGGCTGCACCGATGCTCTTGGTTGCGACGGTGGCACTCTGGAATTCGGACGAACCGGACGCGGCTTTCGGTTGAAAAAGCTGCGGATTGGCTATCTCGACCGGCTGGACATCACCATGCGCAATGATCACGCGCGTGCCGCGCTTCGTGAGATGCCAGAGTCGAACGGCAAAATCATTCTTCAAACGGATGCAGCCGTGTGACGCTGGATGCCCGGGCACGACACCGGCGTGCAACGCTATCCCTGACCAGGTGATGCGTTGCATGTAGGGCATGGGGGCGGCGCTATAAATATTTGAACGGTGCCATCGTTCTTTGCTGATGACGCTGAACACGCCGAGGGGCGTCGGATGCCCCTCCATTCCCGTGGACACCGAAGAGCGTGCAATCAGGGCCCCGTTGTCAAAAAGCGAGATCCGTTGGTCTGCTATCGAGATGATGATCTGGAGCGGGCCCTTCGGAAGGGGCTCGGGCCGAACGCTCTTCGCCGTTTCAGAGTTTGTCTGCCGGTGGTGGTGCTTGTCTTTGTACGGAGCGTATTGGCTTCGCCAGAACGTGTGTTGGGGTCCAAGCAGAAATTGAGCGTGTGCGATCCCCGCAGGGAGCATGAAAATGGCGAATACAGCGGTTGTTATCGCGCGCTGCATTGCTGGCAATTCCTTAACGAACATCGCCCGGTCCCCGTAGGCGCCATTCCATCGTTTCGAGACGATGCGCGAAGCCGAAGCCTGATGCGTCATCCTGACAGCGCACCAAGCCTCTCCTCCAAATCTGGTCGCAGTGGGTCGAAAATTGGACCGTACTCACAATTGCCGTGGGAGTTGCCGCTGAGACGGGCGCGATTGCTTGTGATCGACGCGTTGCAATCGGGCAACACGTTTCGGAAAAATTGACGAGCGGCCGTTCGCGCCATTGCGCGACCCACATTGAACCCAAGAATGAGCCTCTTCGCATGCTTGGCTTTTCTACACGGCTCCGGTGGAGCCCATGGGGGACGGCATCATGAACCCGCGGCGATTTACGATAGTGGTGCCGACGTTTTGCGGAACGGTCGTTCTCGCGGGGTGGATCGTTGGCTGGCTGGCTGGCTTCGGTCCGGCCGGCACCGAAAACGCCCGCGCAGTGACAATCCAGGAGCGCGCAGCATCTCTCGCCGCCAACGCGAGGCTCGCGGATGAACCGCAGGCAATCGCAATGGGCAACACCGGACCCGCGAACGCCGCTGTCGCTAGCGCCGAAGTGGCGACGGCCGCTGAGCCCGCGGCGGGGACGGCCACCGACACGACGGCGGCCTCGGATAAATCGGAATCGATCGTCGTGGCCGCGTTGCCCGATCCGTCGCAAACGTTGTCGGCCGATTTACCGCCTGCGCAGGACTCGGTGGACTTGGCCCACCATGATGTCGCCCAGCTGGCGCCGACCACGTGCGGTGCATCCGGCGGTGCCTCCAGCACGGGGCCGCAGGATTTCCGGTATCTCATTTGTTATGTCTGGTCCGAACTGCCGCCTGCCGAGAAGCCGGCTGCGATCGTCTTGCGTTCGTTCAAGGACATCCCGGTCGGAACGCCGGTGGAAGAGATCAAGCGCGCGTCCGACGCTTTCGGTCTGGATTTCGCTTTCATGAAGGCGGTGGCCAAGGTCGAGTCCGGGTTCGACCCCAAGCAACGCACCGGGTCGTATATCGGGCTGTTCCAGCTGAGCAAATACGAGTTCAGAAAATTCGGCTCCGGAGACATTCTTAATCCCCGCGATAATGCCGTTGCGGCAGCCTACAAGGTCATCACGGAAGGCATTCTATTCCAGTGGGTGACGCACCGGAAGCCGGACTTGAACGATCTTTACCTGATCCATCAGCAGGGCTGGGAAGGCGCCGCGGAGCACCTCAGCCAACCCAATCGCATCGCCTGGAAATCGATGTGCGCCACCAGCGAAGGCAGGGAGAAGGGCGAAAAATGGTGCAGGCGCGCGATCTGGGGCAATACTCTTCCGGCCGTCAAAGAGGCGTGGAAATCCGTGGAGAAGCTGACGTCGGAGGCGTTCGTCGGAATGTGGCGCGAGCGGGTTGCTCATTTCCAATCGAAATACATGGGCACCGCGACCGCCGAAGCCGAGCGGGCGCAGGCACCAGTGAATTCCCGTTGAGTGGTTAGCAGGAGTTGCCGCACCCGCGGGCGAGCGGGGCTTCACCGTCGCTGGTCGCGCGGATGCACTTTACATCGTCAACGACGCGCTCGGGTCGTTCCTGCTGCTAGCGAGGCGATCGATCGGGTGCCGATGTCTGCTTGTGGTCCGAAAGCGAAGTGTCCGGCACGCCGGCAACTAGGGCCATAGCGGGCATCGAGAATACGCGGGCAAATCGACGCGAATGACCCGAAGCCGAGCACCTTGAAAGTGAATTCAAGTCATGATGCCAGGCATGAAGCATCGGACGCGCGGATGGCCGTCTATGTAATGCCTCCAGACCATTGTACGGCCGAAGCGGTTTGGTTCTGTGACAACCGCACCGTCAGGTACGAGCACCCATTCGCCGTCAATGAGGACGCGGTAACGGCCCCGACTGGACTCCCAATCGGCATCGGACACGATGTATCCATCGGCATCGGTACAGCACCTTCCAAATTCGCTCTGCAAGCTTTCAAACCACGACTTCAGCGGAGAATGGTCGTATCGGCCATCGTCGCGTGCAAGTACCGGCGTCAGTAGCAACGCTGAACCCAACAACGATGCCGCAAGTTTCGCTGGAAACATCTGTTTGCCTCCGCGATATTCGCCGGCCGATCCGCTGGCTTGCTGCGGCTTAGGCTGGCAACCCGGAAACCAAGTCTGTTGCAACTGCCGCTGATGAGTGACGATAGCCACAATCGCTCGATGCTGTGATGGGACAGGTCATTGCCATCGCCCACTGACGTGAGTCCGGCAATTCGAGCGAAGGTTCAAACACGACAACGTTTCAACTAAAGGTCAGTGCAGCTGCTTCTTTGGCCTAGCTTGCCCTTAACCGACCTCCGGGCTGGCGCCGAGCTTGTCCGCTCATGACGGCGTAGCCGACCAAAGCCATCACAGACTTCCGTGCTCCGCCGTGCATGAGCGGGATTTGCCGTGCACTGCGGGTGAGACGACAGCTATTTTGATCTCGCTTCCAGTGCGAGCAACGCAAGGATCAGCGCGCGGGCACCGCCCGCGTCGTTGGTGGCGGCGGTCCCCATCAACCTCCCGTCCCGATCAGTTTTTCGGTGGCGTTACACGATCGGACGGCCCGTGCGCAAATGGCGCGCCGACAGACCATCGTTGCAGATGGCGAACGGGTCAGATCACAGCGTGGAAAATCATGTACAGCAGGCCGGCGATCAGCATGGCCGCGGGCAATGTCAGAACCCATGCCAATACGATGTTCCTGATCGTCCCCGTCTGCAGCCCCGAGCCGTTAGCCGCCATGGTGCCGGCGACTCCGCTGGACAAGATATGCGTGGTCGACACCGGCATGCCGTAAAACTCAGCGCCGAGGATGGTGCCGGCCGCTACCAACTCGGCCGAAGCACCTTGCGCGTAGGTCAGGTGCTGCTTTCCGATACGCTCGCCGACCGTCACGACGATCCTGCGCCAGCCGACCATGGTGCCGAGGCCAAGCGCGATCGCGACCGAGACCTTGACCCAGGTGGGAATGAAGCGCGTGCCGTCTTCCAGGCTGGTGCGATAGCTTTTCAGGACAGCGGCGTCGCCCGGCTCGAGCTTGGCGCCCGCGTCGGGCAGCAGACGGATGGCGTCGGCCGCCAGGTACATGTCGTTGCGCATGTTGGGCGTCGCCGCCGCCGGAACCCGGCTGATCGATCCGTAGCTCTTCACGCCATTGGCGACCTCGTCGGACAGGCTTGCGAGCGCTGCGAACACGTCCGGCCGGTTCAGGTCCCGGGTCTTGAGCGCGGTCCCAATCAGGCCGCGTGCATCGTTCGGACTGACCTGCTGAGCGCCTTGTGCACGCGCCGCGAACACCGACTTCGCCTTGCTGGTGATGTCGACGAACGCCGGCGTGCTCGAATCCGGCATGGTCCGGTTCAGAGCGTAGGCGGTCGGCGCCACGCCGATCAGGATCAGCATGATGAGGCCCATGCCCTTCTGCCCGTCATTGCCGCCATGCGCAAAGGACACGCCGGTGCAGGTCAGGATCAGGATGCCGCGGATCCACCACGGCGTCTTGCCCTTGGGCTCCTGGTACAGCTTCGGCACGGGAACGACGGCCTTCAGCAACAGCAGCAGCAAGGCCGACAACGCGAAGCCAACGACCGGACTGAACAGCAGCGCCTTGCCCACGCTCATGGCCTGGGTCCAGTCGACCCCCGACGTGGCCTGCCCGGTGGGGGCGAGAAGCTCGTTGGTAAGCCCGACGCCCATGATCGATCCGATCAGGCAGTGCGACGAGCTGTTCGGGATGCCCATCGACCAGGTCGCGAGATTCCAGATGATTGCCGCGATCAGCAGGGCGAAGATCATGGCGTAGCCGGCGGTGCTGCCGACCTGGAGGATCAGGTCGACCGGCAACAGCGTGATCACGCTGTAGGCCACCGCGCCGGTGGAAACCAGCACGCCGAGGAAGTTGAACACGCCCGACCAAATCACCGCGGTCAGCGGCGGCAGGCTGTGGGTGTAGATGACGGTTGCGACCGCGTTGGCGGTGTCATGGAAGCCGTTCACGAATTCGAAGCCGAGTGCGATCATGAGGGCAACGCCGAGGAGCAGCAGCGCACTGATCGCGAGCGGCTCGCCGACGCTTTGCGTATCGGTGAAGATGCCGTAGGCAGCATAGCCGATGCCGCTGACGAGGAAGAGCAGGAAGACCGCCACCATGCTGACATGGGGTTTCTTGTGGAGGTCGGGTTTGGCGGCGGCTTGCGCGACCGGACGTGCATCGTTGAGTGCGAGATCGGACATGGGGATAGCTCGGCGGTCAGTCTGTCAGCGATGATCCCGGCGGATCAGGAAATCCATGGGAGCCTCAGCTCAGCCGCTGGGCACGGCGCGCAGCCGGCGCAACCGGTGCAGCTCCTTTGCCGCGTCCTTCATCAGCCCATCGGCGGCCTCGCGTTCCTGGCCGACGATGACCCCCGATGTGAAAGCCTGGGCGCGGCGGTGCGCAGGCGGCGCCGTCAGCGCAGCCTCGGTCGCCAGTTTGCGGTGTGTCATGAAGTCGTTCAGCGATCCCAGGGCCGATTGAATCTGCTTCAGCCGACCGGAAAGAGCTGCAAGCTCCCTCCGGCCGCGATCGCCGTAAAGGCTGCTGAAGAAGTCGGTTGCATAGCGAACCTTCTTGATCTTGATCCGCAGCTTGTGGCGTTGCACCGGATCGAGATCATTCAGTCGCTTGCCTTGCTTTCGCGCCTTCCTGATGCGCCGATCCAGCACCTCCGCGGCGTAGGCGGCGATCGAGCGGTCGTCATCGACGCGAGGCCGTCCGGCTTCGATCCACTCGATCGTATCGATCAGCAGGCGGCGGTAACGCGCCGCCGCGACCGCGTCGCGGGCGCGCTTGAAAGCCGCCATCCTTTGCCTTGAGAACCTCTCGCGGATCGCCCGTGCCCCGCGTGCCGGGACGCCATGCCTGGTGATCGGCTGTATGCTCTCCTTCAGAAACACGTCGATTTCACGCGCAGGCGCCAGTTCGTCGGTGAGCCATTTCAGCTCGGCCTTGATCCGCGCCGTGCTCGCTCGCGGCAGGATGTCGCCGAACAGCGAAATCGCCGCGCGCAGGCGCCGCAGCCCAACGCGCATCTGATGAACGCCCTCGGCATCGAGGTCACGCACCGGATCGGCGTTCGCCGTGATGTGACGCAGCGTCGAATGCGCGATCACGCGGAATGCCTCGTGGGGCGATTGCTCGGGAATGAGCTCGATCGCCTCGGCATGTTGCGCGCCGCCGCCGCTGTCCGCGACGAGCTGGTAACCGCGCTCGGCCTTGGAGCGCAGATCAAGCTCGGCCCCCGTTCGGCGTTCGAGATCGCGCGCGAGGCGGAACAGGTCCGCGACATGTCCGGATTTGAGTTCCAGCTCCAGTTCGGCAACGGGCCGTGACCGCCGCCCGGCGCTGATGCGGCCCCGGTCGACGGCGAGTTCGATCTGGCTCTTTCGTACGCGGCGGGCCTGCGCCATCCGACGGATGTCGGTCTGGAATACCGGCTTCAGCTTGCGGGGAAGTTTCCCCGTCGCAAGGCGCCGGAGCGGTGTATGGCTGGTCTTGGCAAGATCGGGATTTGCGCCGGAGACCTCGTGCTCCCATTCTCCGCGCCTTACGCCGCCCGCGCCGCCTGCTTTGACGGTTTGCACGTAGCGGTCCTCGATCTTGCGAACGCGCAGCGTCAGGCCGTGGCGCCTGAGCTTGTACCCGTTCGTATCGTAGTAGGTCGACACCAGCGTCTGCTCGGATTTGTCGCGGCGCTGGCCCGCCGCGCCGCCCCGCAACACCGACGACAGTTTTTGCGGTGAAATCCGGAATTTCAGTTCCGTTTCTGCATTCATGGCTGGATCTTTCAGTTGCCCATTCAAAGTGGCGCCCCCGCGGGAAGTTCCCATGCTGCGAGGATTTCAACGCGGCCGGCGATTAAGGGCGCCGCAAGTCATGGAAACTTCACGGAACAGGCGCCAGCGTGCTCGATTGAGTAGCAGCACCACGATTGAAGGATGGGCCGGGGCGGATACCGCCGAGAGCCAGGCTTGCCGCAGCGATTGATCGGAGAGCAATACGTCGATGTCCGGAACCGCGATCACCGTTCGAGAGCTCACGGCCAGGGTGCTTGCCATTGTCCATGCGCATCCTGGCTGCGAGTTCGTGAAGGAGATCGCGATCACGCCGGTTGAGATCACCGGCGCCGGAATGACTTGGCACGCGAATCTCGTCGACAGCGGCGGTGCCGATGCGCAGCGCGCGGCCAGCGTCTTGAGGCAGGCGAGAGATGATCTCGAGCCGATGTTTGAATTGGTTGACGAACCCCCACCGAAAGACGAGCCATGAAAAAGCCCGCGATCCATCCAGATGACTTCCCGGTTGAGACCAGCAAAACGACCGTCAAGACCAACAAGGGCGAACCGCTTGCGGACGCCGAAAGCGAGCCGGTGGCGGAGGAGATCGCCGAGCGTCTCAACGAGCATGCCTATCGCGAGGAGCACGATCGATGGTCGCCGTGACCTCCGGATATCCATGGTCGTGATCGACGCTACGCGCAACAGCCGTCCGCTGTCATTCCACCGACGGACTGGGGCGGCTTAGTTCGTGAAGCAGTTCGCCTGCCTGATCCAGCAGCGTCCGGACGTTGTTCCGCTCCGCGACCGCTTCCCCCGTGAACATCCCATGCTTCCGCGCATTGCGGTTGCCGGGCGGCGCGCCCGTCCTTGCGGCGCCGCCATGCATGCGACATCGACTCTTGCCGCGCATCGCCGGCGCGCAACAGGGGGTACCACTACGAGCCCTTGCGCCGCAGCGGCGGCTCGCTTGCATCGGGCTGGTATTGCGAACGTGATCGCTGCTCATGCGATGGCGCCGTCCTCTACGTCAACGTTCGGCTCCGCGACGATCAGGCTCGCGTGTTGCGTGACGTTACCCACGATCGCCCTGCCGCCATCCTGCACCGACAAATTCCGGACCGTGATCGCGCGCTCGCCGTTGTTGCGGTGGCGGCTGAGTGCCTCGATCTGGCTTGCGAAGGTGCGGGCCAGCCGGGCCAGTGCGCGTGTGAGGCTCTCCTGCTGCGGAATGTCATCGGTGAGAGCGAGGCGGCAGGCAGAGCGCATCGCTGCGGCGTGAACGGACACCATCTGCACCGCGAGCATGGCCTCGATCGAGTCCTTCGGCGCGATGCTCTTCACCAGCGAGATCAGGAAGGCGAGATTGGCTTCATCGGGTTTCCGTCCGGTCATGCTGGCCTTCACCAATTGCCTGAGGAGACCATGGAGCGCGTCGCAATCAGCGGCGCCGAGCGCCTCGGCCAGCAGCCGTTCGCCGGCTTGCGGGTCGGCATGGAGGATCGCAATCCCCCGCTTGTAGAGCTTGACCCGCGGGCTCGCGGCGGAGCCGCTGCGATCGTTTGCCGCAACCGGGGGCGTGCTGTGGCGTTTCGCAGATGTCGTCATGTGCTGTGTCCTCTAACCCGTGCGGGCTCATTGCGCGCGACATCGATCGCTCGCTGCGCGCCTGTGGGATTTTCGAGATGTCGATGAAGGGTTTACGCGCAATCGCCGCGCGGCGCCCGTGGTCGGGCGGCGTGGACGCTGGCGATTTTTGCGATGATGGCATTCTGCCGGTGTTTTGCCCGACGAGTCAAACGAAGATTGCGAAGCGCGCAATCCTCGTTCGTGCAAATCCCTGTCCGCGCAAGTCCTTGTTCTCGCAGGTGTCGGCTACTGTGCATGGGGTTGTTTTCGCGTTTTTTGTTTCGAAGCGGCTCCGACCTGCCGCGCGACGGAATGCCGGACTGCAAACGCGATTGCGAAATCCGGCGCGGCCGCTCATCATGATTCTCGAATGCGCCGCGTCATGCAAAAGCGGCTGCGATGCGTCTAGGGAGAGAACCAATGCAAAGAACACTTCGCCTGCTGGCGATCATCGCCGGATTGTGCGCGACGACCGGGGCCCTCGCGCAAAAATATCCGGTGCGGCCGGTCAAGATCATGGTCGGCTTCAGCGCGGGCGGCCCGGTCGACGTCGTCGCGCGCATCGTCGCCGATCGGCTGAGCAACAAGCTCGGGCAAGCCTTCGTGGTCGAGAACCGCGCCGGCGCCAACGGCATGATCGCCGCCGAAGGCGTGGCGCGTGCGGAAGGCGACGGCTACACGATGCTGGCCTGCAACTCCTCCACGATCACACTCAACAAGACGCTGTTCAAGGATATCCGCTACGACCCGGAAAAAGACTTCGCGCCACTCACCACGGTCGTGTCGGCGCCGCTCGTGCTGGTGGTCAACCCGGAGAATCCCAAGACGGCGAACATCAACACCGTCGCCGATCTCGTCGCCGCGGCGAAGGCTGCGCCCGGCGCGCTTGCCTACGGCTCGGGCGGCAACGGCAACCTCGCCCATCTCGCCATGGAGCTGCTGAGCCAGAAGGCCGGCGTCAAGATGATCCACGTGCCCTATCGCGGCGGTGCTGCCTCCGAGGTCGGCATTCTCGCGCAGGAGGTCCTGGCGGTGTTCGATCCCTTGTCCGCCGTGCCGCTGGTGAAGGCCGGCAAGCTGCGCGCGCTCGCGGTATCCTCGGCCGAGCGGCTGCCGGCGCTGCCTGATGTGCCGACCGTTGCGGAAGCCGGCTATCCCGGTTTCGATATCTCGTTCTGGGTCGGCTTCTTCATGCCCAAGGCAACGCCCGCGCCGACGCTCGATATGCTGCACCGGGAGATCGTCGCCGCCGCCAACGATCCGGCGTTACGGGAGCGGCTGGAAACGCAGGGCGTCGTGAGCGTGCTCAGTCCGGCCGAGTATGCCGCCAAGATCGCGAAGGAGACCAGGGAACTCGCCGAAGTCGTGGCGGCCGCGAACATCAAGGCGGAGTAGGGGCGCAACTTGCCGGACTTGCCGTAGTCGGCCCGAGCGCAGCGAAACCCATCGCTACTTGCGAAGATGACGATGATGGGTTTTGCTGCGCTCTACTCATCCTACAAGAAGAAAATAGAGGGAGGCTGCATGCCGCGCATTTCGACCATCGAGACCGGATTCTACCGGATCCCCCTTCCCGTCACGCTGTCGGACTCGATGCATGGCGACATGGCGGCATTCGAGCTGATCACTTGCCGGGTGCGCGATGTCGATGGCGCCGAGGGCGTCGGCTATACCTACACGGTGGGCCGCAATGGCGGCGCCGTCGCCGGCATCCTCAAGCGCGAGATCCCGCCGCTGGTCGAAGGACGCGAGGCCGATGATACCGAAGCGATCTGGCATCAGGTCTGGTGGGGCCTGCATTATGGCGGCCGCGGCGGGCCGTCGGTGCTGGCGCTCTCGGCGCTCGATATCGCGCTGTGGGATTTGAAGGCGCGGCGCGCGAAATTGCCGCTGTATCGATTGCTCGGCGGCTTCGCTCCGCGCGTGCCCTGCTATGCCGGCGGCATCGACCTCGATCTCTCGGTCGAGGCGCTGCTGAAGCAGACCGACGGCAATCTCGCCAAGGGCTTTCGCGCCATCAAGATGAAGGCCGGCCGCCCCGATCTCAAATCGGATGTCGCGCGGGTCGCGGCGATGCGACAGCATCTCGGCGACGGCTTTCCGCTGATGGTGGATGCCAACATGAAATGGACGGTCGAGGAAGCGATCCGCGCCGCCCGCGCATTCCAACCGTATGACCTCACCTGGCTCGAGGAGCCGATCATTCCCGACGATATCGCGGGCCACACCCGCGTCATGCAGGCCGGCGGCGTGCCGATCGCGGCGGGCGAGAATTTGCGTTCGCTGTGGGAGTTCAAGAACTACATCGTCGCCGGCGCGGTGTCCTATCCCGAGCCCGACGTCACCAATTGCGGCGGCGTCAGTACGTTCATGAAGATCGCGCGGCTGGCGGAAGCGTTCAACCTGCCCGTCACCAGCCATGGCGCGCACGACATCACCGTGCACCTGCTCGCGGCCTGCCCGAACCGCTCCTACCTGGAGGCGCACGGTTTTGGGCTCGACAAATATATCGAGCATCCGCTGGTGCTGCAGGACGGGCTCGCGCTCGCGCCGGACCGGATCGGCCACGGCATCAGCTTCGACTGGGACGGGCTGGCGAAGCTGTCGCCGTAGACGCAACGCGTTGCTGCACGCGAGGCATTCGCTGACGCTTGATGCAAGCTGCGGTTATTCGGCTATGGTGTCGAGGCCGACACACAATCCAGAGATTCTTGCCTTGACCCCCGAGCTGCACCAGAAACTGACCGCGTGGCGCCGGCATTTGCATGCGCATCCCGAACTGTCCCTCCAGGAGAAAGCCACCGCCGCCTTCGTGCAGGACAAGCTCACCGAACTCGGCATTCCCTTCGTGTCAGGCGTTGGCGGCCACGGCATCGTCGCGACCCTGACGCGCGGCCACGCCCAGGGCCGCGTCGGCCTGCGCGCCGATATGGATGCGCTGCCGATCACCGAAGACACGTCCCTGCCCTACGTTTCGCAAAATCCCGGTGTGATGCATGCCTGCGGCCATGACGGGCATACCGCCTCGCTGCTCGGCGCCGCCGCGCTGCTCGCCGCCGACACCAGCTGGAGCGGGACGGTCGATTTCATCTTCCAGCCGGCCGAGGAAGGTTATGGCGGCTCGCGCGCGATGGTCGCGGCCGGGCTGTTCGAGCGCTTTCCGATGCAACGGGTGTTCGGCTTTCACAACTGGCCGGGACTTAGCACCGGCACCATCGCGGTCCATGACGGCGTCGTCATGGCCTCCGGCGGGCGCGTCAGCATCACCATCGACGGCCATGCCGGGCACGCCGGCATGCCGCATCTGACGCGCGATCCCGTGATGGCGGCCGGCCATCTGATCGTGGCGCTGCAATCGATCGTATCGCGCAGCGTTGATCCGCTCGACACCGCCGTGCTGTCGCTATGCACGCTCGAAGGCGGCACGGCACGCAACCAGATCGCCGGACGCGTCTCGATCGGCGGCACGTTGCGTTACCATCGCGATGCGGTGAAGGACACCGTCGTGGCGCGGATCGAACAGATCTGCGCCGGGATTGCCACGAGCTTCGGCGTCAAGGTGACGCCCGAGATCGTCATTGGCGTCGGCGTCGTGATCAACACGCCGGCCGAGGCAGATCTCGCGCGCCTCGCCGCGGACAAGGTGCGGGCCGAGTTGCGGCGCGACCTCGCGCCCAGCATGGCCGGTGAGGATTTCGCCCACTTTCTCTCGCGGCGCCCCGGCGCCTTCGTCTGGATCGGCAATGGCGAATTGCGGGACGGCGCCGAACTGCACGGCCCGCGCTATGATTTCAACGACGCGATCCTGCCAATGGCAGCGAGCTGGATGGCCGAAGTCGCCAAGGCGGCGCTGGCCTCGAACTAGAGTGTGTATCCATGAATGACACTGCACTTGATGCCCGCCATGCTTCCGACGGGTCAAAGGCGGCGGTCTGCACTGGCAATGACTTCTGCCCTACCCCGACTCCACTCCTGCCGCTGCAATGCGCCAACCGACGGCGATCGGCGACTTCAGACTTCAGCGCCGCCTCCGGCCGCGCCAGCAGCCTCATTCTAGATCGTGAAGGTCCTTGCCGAGCGGCGCCGTCATCCGAAACTCCGAAAAAGCCACTTCCAACCCGGCCCGCTCCGGCGTGCAAGCCATCGGTCCAACAAGATAGGAAGGGTTCTTGGCAAACGGCGCAAGCCTCATGAGAGGCCAAACCTTGCCATCGTTCGAAGCTTGCACACGAAGAACGCCATGAGCAACGGTTACCCGCAATCGGAAATCACGTGCGTCGTGCTCATAGGGTGCCGTTGCCCAGTCCGACCGCCCATCCGTCAATACGCTCGAAAGCATGGCCCGTCCGTCGGCAAATTCGATTCCGGCCTTAAGCCAGCGATTAGCGTCTACGCGCACCATGATGCCGGCTTGATCGTAGAGCGCTTGGAAATTACCGCGCACCCGCAACTCGGCCGTGAAGGCATCCCCGGCCTTAAACCCGAGAAAATGTCCGTTGTCGCGCATAAAGCCGTAGTGAGTCTCGCGCCAGAAGTCGGTGGCATTGTCAGTGACCACTTCAAGGCTGTTGCCCTTCTCGGTCCATTGTTTCGGCTCATTCAGCCAAATGCCGTCAGATCTGCCAAGTATCATTTTAACCTCGATGCAAACCATGTGATGGTCTCGACGAGCTTTCGGGTTTCGGCCCGACATCGCGATAGCGGCATCGAAGAACTGAACCTGAGCAAATCCAATCCGTCATGCCTCGCTGAACGGGCCTCAACGAGGTGCGCCACTTACTTCGTCGACGGACCAATTTCGAAAGTCGGCGATCAGCCGCCGCGGCGGATCATCTTGAGGCCCGACCGTCTTGCCGTGCTTCAAGCGATAACGAACTCGCCGGGTCTTGCGCATTCATCCGGCTAAGCCGGGCTGCGCGTAGTAAGCCCACCGCCCTGCGAACACGCGCCCGCTCAAGAGATCTCGCGCGGCAGCTTCCAGCCCGGCTTCGGCTCGAACGTCTCCTCGACCTGCGCGACGTGATAGCCGGCGGGCAGAAGCCTGCCGCCCTCCTCGTCCGCGACCGGCACGTCGGTCACCAGACCCTCGATCAAGGCGGCTTCCCACACCTCCTTCTCGGAGGGAAAGGGGTCGCCGATCTGCTTGTTGCCTTCGAACAGCGCGTACATCGGTTCCGGTCCTGCGTTGATCAAGCTCACGAGCAACGTATCGGCCGCACGGACGTTCCCATCCGGAAAATCGCAACGGATGGACACGTCAAACATGGCGCGCGTTCTGATCGGAACTTCCGGCTGGCATTACGCCTCCTGGCGAGGCCCGTTCTTTCCCGAGGGCGTGACGCTGAAGCAGCAGCTGAGCTATTACGCCGGACAGTTCGACACCACCGAGCTGAACGGAGTGTTCTACCGCACCCCGACGCCAGAGGCCGTCAAGGGGTGGCGCGAGCAGACCGGCCGCGATTTCGTCTTTGCCTGGAAGGCCTCGAAATTCATCACGCATTGGAAGCGCCTGTCGGACCGTTCGGTGAACAGCCTCGAGCTGCTCGAGGATCGTATCTCACGGCTCGGCGGCAAGGCCGGCCCGATCCTGTTCCAGCTGCCGCCGCAATTCGAGGCCGACGCGGACCGCCTCGCCGGCTTCTTCAAGCTGTTGTCGCGGAAGCGGCGTTACAGTTTTGAATTCCGTCATCCGAGCTGGTATCAGCCGCGCATCTTGCGGATGCTGGCCGACGAGAACATCTCGCTGTGCCTGTCCGACCATCACGACGCGCCGGCGCCGTGGAAGCGCACGGCGGATTTCGTCTATGTGCGCGGACACGGGCCGAGCGGGCGCTATCACGGGCACTATACCAAACCCACGCTGGCGCAATGGGCGCGGCGCATCAAGTCCTGGAAGCGGCAGGGCTGCGACGTCTTTGTCTATTTCGATAACGACCAGAAGAGCGCGGCGCCGGCCGATGCCCAGGCGTTGAAGCAATTGCTGTAGCGCACGGACAGGGCCGGCGACGCGCCGTCACGCCGCCGTGCAGGCGCCGTCGTTCATCGCTAGACGATGCCGCTTTGCCGGAGCGCCGCGATCGCGGCCTTGTCGTAGCCGAGCTCGCTCAGGATAAGGTCGGTATGCTCGCCGAGCGTGGGCGGGCGCGTCGCGATTTCGCCGGGCGTTTCCGACAGGCGGACGGCGGCGCGCGCCACCGGCGCGGGCTTCGGCAGACCGGGATAGTCGACGTCCTGCATGAAGCCGGCGGCGCGGATGTGCGGATGATCCAGCGCCTGCTGCGGGCTCAGCACTGGGCCGGTCGGAATCATGGCCTTGCCCAGGGTGTCGACGGCCTCCTGCGTGGTGCGCTCGGCGCACCAGCGCGCCATCCGCTCGCTGATGATAGGGCCGTTGTTGCCGCGGCTGATGTCGTCGGCAAAGCGCGGATCCTTCAGCCAGACCTCCTCCTCGCCCATCAGTTTCGCCCAGCGCTTGAACAGCGGATGCCCCGTGACCTGACACAGCACCCAGCCGTCCCTGGTGCGATAGATGTCGGCTGGCGCCGCAGTCTGGCCGAGATTGCCTGTCGGCACCCGATTGACGTTGATGACGGCCTGCTCGATCAGCGTGGCATTGGTGAAGGACAAGGCGGTTGCGAGCAATGCACCCTCCACGATCTGCCCGCGCCCGGATTTGCCGCGCTCGATCAGCGCGGCGAGCGTGCCGAACGCGCAATGCAGCGCGGTCCCGAAGTCGACCCAGTTGACCGCGGCCCGGTAGGGCGGATCGCCGGCGCCCGTCATGTACACCGAGCCCGACATCACCTGGCCGACACCGTCGAAGCCGACGCGGTCGGACCATGGCCCCGGCCCGCCGAACGCGGTTGCCGTCGTCAGGATGATGTCGGGCTTGATCGCCTTGAGCGAATCGTAGTCGAGCTTCATCGCGCGCAAGGTCTGCGGCGGTAGATTGGCGACGACCACGTCCGCAGTCGCAATCAGCCGGCGCATCACCTCCTGCCCTTCCGGCTTCATCGGATCGAGCGTGAGGCACTTCTTGTTACGGTTGACCTGAAGGAACAACGCCCCTTCGCCATTTTCACCCACCGGCGCCACGAAGCGATCCTCGCTGCCGTCGCGCTTCTCCACGCGAATGACCTCGGCGCCGAATTCGGCCAGCAAGGTCGCGCAATAGGGCCCCGCGATATAGCGCCCGAAATCGAGAACCCGGACGCCGTCCAGAACCCCTCCCATCGATCTCTTTCCTTTGTGCTTTTTGTCAGCTTACAGGGATTGGCGTTTGCGGCAAGGCGGCAACGGGCGCCATACTCCGCTCCTGAGATGTGGTACGCGAATCATTTCGACTGGCGGAAATTGTGCTCTAGTATGGACCTGTCCCTGCCCCATCAGAGCCCCGTCCATGCCGCAACAATTCGATCGATCCAAAGAAGATCTCGGCAACGCGATCCATTTCGAGCACGTCAACATCCAGGTCCCGGACCAGCGGCTTGCCACGCTGTTCTATGTCGCAGGCCTTGGGCTCACCCGCGATCCCTTTCTGATGGTGTCCGACACCAACATGTGGATCAACGCCGGACGGAGCCAGTTTCATTTGCCGAGCGGCCGGCCGCAGGTGCTGCGCGGGCATATCGGACTGGTCATCGCGGGCCGCGAGGCGCTGCTGACGCGATTGGCGTCGGTCGCCAAGAAGCTCGAGGGCACCGCGTTCGCCTTCGCCGAGCATAACGACCATGTCGAGGCGATTTGTCCGTGGGGCAACCGTTTGCGATGCTACGAGCCCGACGCCGCGCGCTTCGGCCGCGTCGCGCTCGGCATTCCCTACGTCGAGTTCGACGTGCCGGTAGGATCCGCCGCGCGCATCTGCGCCTTCTACCCCGAGATCATGGGCATGCCATCGGAGCTGTGGAACGGCGACGGCACGGTCGCCGCCGTGAAGACGGGGCGCGACCAGCATTTGTTATTCCGCGAGACCGATCGACCGCAAGGCGACTATGACGGCCACCACGTGCAGATGTACATCACCGATTTCTCCGGCCCTTATCGCAAGCTGCTGGCGCGCGATTTGATCTCGCGCGAGGACAATCAGTACCAATACCGCTTCTGCGACATCGTCGATCTCGACAGCGGCAAGCCGCTGTTCACGGTCGAGCACGAGGTGCGCAGCGCCACCCACCCGATGTTCATGCGGCCGATGGTCAATCGCAATCCGGCGCTGAACAATCGCAACTACGCATCCGGCCACGATCAATCGCTTTGGGCGATGGGACCGGATCAGTATGAGGGATAGGGGACCGGAAATCGCCCCTAGCCGGAACAATAGGTTAAAGGCCGTCGCCATCTACAACGCCTGGCCCCGAAGTGCATCCCCTGACTAGAGGACTGGTGCATCAAGGCGGGGGCGCTGAAGCGATGGCTTGGCTCAGTCGCGAAGGCTCAATCCCAAACATTTCGCGGAAGCTGGCACTGAAGTGAGCCGAGGAAGAAAAACCTGTTCCGAGCGCGGCATCCGTAAGCCTTGCGCCAGCTTGCATCATTCGTATGGCAGCCCCCATCGAAACCCACATGCGATATCGGCGAAATGGGATCCCGACGTCGCGCTTGAAGACGTGCATGAGACGTGACTCGGACATTTCGAGTTTCTTTGCGATTGACGCCAAGGGCGTCCGGGCGGCAGGCTCGGCGTGAAGTTGTTTAATCAACTCTGCGATCCGACAATCAATCCCGCCCGGCGCGGGGGCGTTGAGGTGCTCAACGAGCTCGCCGCGCGCCTTCTTCCAATCGATCACCCCATCCGATAGCCGAGTGGACAATTCGATCAGCTCATTTTCGATGCTCAGGTCGAATGAGGCTCTTGGTGTTTCTTCGGCTGCAAGCGACTGCAGGTGCTCCAGGTCGCGGCTGCGCCCATCCACATAAAGGAAAGCAACGCGGCCTCGCCCAATTTGGAAATGATGCAACATATTTGGCGGGATCAACGCAGTCCGGCAACTGCGATAAGCGGAGTTTTGCATCTTCGGATTTCTGGCAACGCCGAATGGTCGATCGACGCCAATTGCCAGCACGGCTACGGCGTTCCGATGAGGGCTCAGCCGAAAACTCGGGCCGACGTAGAAGGCACGTGCTCCCCAGGAAAAGAGCAGCCCGGACGCAGCAGGTTTTTGAAAGCGACTGTTCTCCATGTCGGGCATCATACCTCCATGATCGATTTGACGCTCTATCACAATCTCGCTTCCGCATCGTCGCAGAAGGTCCGCCTGACTTTGGCGGAAAAGAAGCTGGACTTTCAAAGCGTGGAAATATCGCTGGGAGGCGAGCAGCACGCGCCGGGTTACCGTGCCGTCAACCCAGCCGGCGTCATGCCGACGCTGGTGCACAGGGGCGACCGGATGTTCGAAACGGCCGCCATTCTCGAGTATCTAGATGAGGCGTTTCCATCTCCGCCGTTGAGCCCTTCCGACCCGGTCCTGCGGCAGCGGATGCGCGCTCACATCTGCCGGCTCAATGAAGTCAACCATCCGGCCAATGGTATGATGCACTATGCGATACTCGCGCGGCCGGCTCTTCTCCACTTGCCTTCCGACCGGCTAGAGGCGTTGCTGGCAGCGATGCCCAACGAGCGAGACCGGAAATTGCGCCGAGCGGCCGTGAGCCAGGGCCTAAAGGCCCTGGAGTTCGCCGATGCCGTACGCACTCAAGAGCAGATGCTCGACACGTTCGAGGAAATGCTGGGCCGCACCTCCTACCTGATCAACGATGACGTGACCCTGCTCGATTTGACGGCGCTGCCTTACATCGCCCGGCTCGACCAGATGGGGTTGACGACGTTGATCACGAACTGTGACCGGCCTCATCTTGCGGCCTGGTACGAGCGCATGAAGCTTCGTCCCTCGTGGGAGGCCAGCTTCGCCTTTCTCGCGGCCGGCGCCTTCAAGGATTGGCCGACAATGGGTCGCGCGGCCATGCCAAGCATCCGGCCGCTGCTGCGCAGACCGCCGAAGAACCATTGAGCCCACCGACAGCCTCGTGTCGGAAGGCTCTCCTGAAATCAACTATGGAGTTCGCCATGACCGATACCATGATGCCATCAGAGCAGGAACAATCGCCCGCCATTGCTGCTCCGAAAGACGCACGGCCCGTCATTGTGACTATCGACATGACTGCTCGCAATGCGGAGGCCTTAAAGCAGCACCTGCTGGCGGTCAGACCAGTGACACGGAAGGCCGCGGGGCAACGGTTCAGCTGGTCGTCCCAGGATCCGGAAAACGCCGCCCGTTTCACCCTGATCCAGGAATGGGAAAGCCTCGCGCAGCAGCAGGGTTACATCGCGTGGCGGACACAAAGGGGTGATCTTACAATTCTTCTGGATATGCTTGAGGCTCCTCCACGCATTGAAATACGAGAAGTCTTCGATCGTTGAGGGGGAACACGCATCCACTCCATGGGAGCAAAGGAGACTCGACATTTTCATCTGCAACGCCGGTATCGTCGATGGGGAGGACGTTCACCGGCTATTGCCGACCAACTGCAAGCTGCGGTCGGCGGGACCTCATCGAACGCCAAAGAAGGGCAGGATAGATGAGCGTTATCAAGTGGCTGGGGCGGGAGGGTCCCCAGCTAGACGGCGGCCCCGTGGCCTCCACAACTACGTGCCTGAAAAGTCTGAAGAAAATCCGGGCGACACCAGGGTGTGTAGCACCCAAGTGCAGCATCATCAAGGATACGGGTGTCTGCACTCCATTCGGATCGACCGCGGTCAACGCTCCTTCTGAAACGCGCTCCGCCAAGTTGGGGCCGCGGAACCAACAGAAGTCGCGCTCAAAGCGCAGGATCTATTTGGTCGTGACCTCCCTCGTCGGCCTCTTTCGGGCTGAACGATGACTTCGCAAGTGTCCGCGGTCGCCATACCAAGCAGGCGGAGCAGTTCGCGGGCCCGGCCGTATGCCGTGCTCTCGGCGTGGCGAGCAGCCTTCAACGCGTCACCACCGGCCAGCGGAGCCCACGACCTAAACAACGCATTGCTCGACGCACCAATACCGCAAAGGGTCAAATTCCCGGCGTTAGAAGTCCCGCTCTAGAACCCCAGAGGGCGCAGGGAAGGCCAGATGCCAGCCGTCGGCTGCACGGCACAGCCGGTGAGTGCACCCGCTACCTTGCTTGCCTCACGGTTTGACGGCAAACGTCGGCCCAGCGAGAGCTGAATTTGTTTGGCCTCTCGACAGAGATATTGAGCGCCGTGCTCATCCGAAAGAATGGCCTTCGGTTCGAAAGCTTGATCGTCCCTGCATGACTATCCCCGCGTCGCGCGCCGGTAACGCCCAGTTCGGAGTCTTCTCACGCACAGATGCGACTTTTGTAACGCGCAGTTCGCTGGAACTGGGCGTTACCTTTTGCAGAACAGGGCGTTACTTTCTTCAAACTGCACGTTTCTTTTCTGGGGTAGTAACGGGGGGCGTCCGCGGCTTTCCCGCCTACACGCTTCGGCACTTGCACACTCACGCCGGCCGGGAACGCGATTTTTCAAGGTTTTCTGCGCGAAGAAAGTGGCGGATAGAATTGGAAAACTGGCGAAGAGGGAGGGATTCAAACCCCCGTTAACTCGCCACACCTTCGCAAATCGCAGTCCGCACCTCGCCTTTCAAGGATTTGAATCTAGGATGGTAACGGGCAAAGCCGGCTCCGGTAACGTCGAAGCCGAAATCGTGTAACGCACAATCCGAGACTCGTAATGTCCCCGATCGTAGGATTCGACGATTTCAGATTGGGCGTTACATTTGCAGACTTGCGCGTTACATTTCTTGGGTAGTAACGGGGGGCGTCGGCAAAAAACCGCCTACTCACCTCCCTACGACACTCTTCCTCCGGACAGGCCTTCACGGGCCCATGGAGGGGGCCCTAGCGTAGGCGAAGGGTCAAGGCGTCACCGGACTGCAGCTCGGCGAGATGCAGCGAAAAGATGGTAGCGGGAGAGGCACTCGAACACCCGCCCAGGATTATGATTCCAGTGTTCTGGGCATCGGCTTGCTTTCGTTAAAAGCAGATTAGTATCGACGCAACCGCTACGGCCGGCCTTTCCGCGGCCGTCGCCAACACGGACGTGATCGTCACCGCTGGCCTCGCCGAGGTCGTCGCCGGCGCCATCGCGATGGGCCTAGGCGGGTATCTCGCGGCGCGGACGGACGCGGAGCACTACGCCGCCGAAGAACAGCGCGAGCACCACGAAGTCGGGCACCTGCGCGAGCGGGAGATCGAAGAAGTCGAGCACGTTCTTCCGCGGGTACGGACTCGAAGGAGACGCGCTGAAGTCCGTCGTAGCGCGATCGCATCCGACAGATAGCGCTGGGTCGACTTCATGATGCGCTTCGAACTCGGCCTGGAGTGCCCCGACCCGAATCGCGCGCCGATCAGCGCAGTCACCATTGGCGGCTCCTACGTGATCGGCGGCCTGATTCCGCTGGTGCCCTACATTTTCACGAAAGACGCGGGGCCGTCGTGGAAGAGGCCCTGCGGCTCTATCCCCCCATCGCCGCGCTCAGCCGAATGTCCGAAGGGCCGGACAATCTGGGATCTCATGAGATCGGCGTCCGGTCCCTGATCGTTATCGCACCCTACGTGCTGCACCGGCACGAGCGCCTGTGGGACCGGCCGGATATGTTCGACCCGTCGCGCTTCTTGCCGCCGGCAAGAAGCGAAGTGCCCCGTTTCGCCTACCTGCCCTTCGGCGCAGTCCCGCACCTGCATCGGATCATCCTTTGCGCTGCAGGAGGCGACGATCGTGTTGGCGGTGCTGATGCGACGCTTCGATCTGGACCTTCTGCCGGGCACCAAAGTCTGGCCACTGCAGGGGATTACGTTATGGCCAACGAACGCCCTACCTATGCGCCTCCGGAAGTGTCCGTGAGGTAGAGCGTCCTCCAAGAGTGCCTGCCATTATTCTGCCGGGAGGTCGTCCGCCGGTCCTACGGCCGGCACTGGCGAGGTTTTCTGGCCGATAACGGGTGAGGAGGCGAGTTTCTGCATCTGCTGCCTGCTGGGCAAGCGCCTCACTGGGAGCCAAGCGAACGCAGCCAGGCCAACCTCGAGATTGCTCTCTCCGCTAGGTGCTGCAAGGTTTCGACGGGCCGGGCGTCCTCCGAGCGCTCCGCGCCTTCGAGATAGGCGTCGGCCAGCGCCTCCGCGATCGTCTGCGCGTCCCGCTGCTCGAGCGCGCTCGGGAGGCTTCCAAACTCGCCAACCTCGTCGGCCATCCGCATCGTCTTTTCGAGGAGCTCGCGCGTGCGTACCGCAGCCGCGCCTTCCAGACGCCGCTCGAGGGTCGCAAGGTGCGTCGCGAGACAAAGCTCAAGCCTCCGCGCCTGGATCCGCTCCGCGTGTGGGCGCGCTTCGTCTGGCCGCGCCCCTTCATGCTCTCGATGATAGGCACGGCGCCGTTCTTTCCGCAGCGTCGAGACGTGGCCGAGCTCCTCCTTGGCCATCGCCTCCGAAGCCTTCTTGATCTCGAGATCTTTCGAATACGCGGCCAGATAGGACCAGAAGGCGAAGGCGCGTTCCTCGTTGCGCACCGCCATCGCGAGGGCGCGGTAAGGGGTCATCAGCTTCGAAGCCTTGATTTCGGCTGTGGCGTCACCGTCGAACGTCTCGGGCGCCTCCCAGCGGACGAGGGCGGGATCCGGCAACTTCCCGCGCCGCGACTGCGACCAGCGCTGCACGCTATCGACATGTTCGCGCTCCGCAGCCGCAAGATCGTCGAAAACTGTCAGCAGGTCGAAACGGTGCTGACGTCGCATCTCTTCGGCAAGTTCCCCGTACTTGGTCGCGGCTTCCTGCTCCATGGCATTCGCAAGCGCGAACAGCTCGTCCAGCGACTGCAGGGTCCCCGCCGGTTCCATCTTCAAGAGCGTCGTTCGCAACAACGGCATGATCATATTCCTCAGCTGTTTGATGCAGCGCAAGTTGCGAGGCAATTCCTATCATTACATAGACCCGCTTGACGCAGCTCGATTTGCGTTGGCTCAATCGATCCTCCCGTCCGGCGTCAACGACGATCCCGGGACATCAAATATCAAAATTCCAGATGGAATGAGCGTGCTCGGGCAGCCCCGTTCCGCTTTGAGGTACTCCATGGTCCGGAGTTTTTTCGCCCACAGACGGCCCGCATCTGCAGCGGCATTCGCGATCATTGTCGCGATCTGCGCGACGTTGTGGGCAGATGCGGCACTCGCGGCCGGCGATCTCGCCACTTATCTTCCGAAGGTCGCACCCGCCGACTTCTTCCAGGGCGCCGACCGGTTCGGTCCGGCACAGGGGGATCCGCCGATCGTTCCGGTCTATCGCGGCGACCAGTTGCAGGGTTTTGTCTACCTCAATTCCCAGTTCGCCAACGCCACGGGTTACTCCGGCAAGCCCATCCAGGTTCTGATCGGCATCGATACCAAGGGCGTGCTCAGGGGGTTCAAACTGGTCGAGCACAAGGAGCCGATTGTTCTGGTTGGCATTCCCGAGAAGAGGATTCTGGAAGCCGTCAATAAGCTGATCGGCGCCGACATGGGCGAGGTGGCGCGCGGTGCCGCGCAGGCGCCCCAAGTCGACATCGTCAGCGGGGCGACGGTCACGGTCCTCGTGTTCGGCGACAGCATCGTCCGTTCTGCGACGAAGCTGATCAAGAGCGGCCGGCTCGGCGCCCAAGGCGATGCAGCGACCAACGCAGCGCCGCAAGCGTCGAAAGCGATCGATCCGGGAATAAGCGAGGTTCGCGATTGGCAGACGCTCCTCGGTGACGGCTCGGTCCGGCGGCTCTTCCTGTCGGTTGCGGATATCAACAAGGCGTTCGAAAACACGGGTAACGCCGCCGCGACCGCGCATCCGGAGGCAGGCGACCCCGACGACACCTTCATCGATCTCTACGTCGCCGATGTCGCCGTCCCCACGATCGGGCGCAGTCTGCTCGGAGACGACGGCTACCAACGGCTCGCGGGCCGTCTCAAGCCAGGTCAGCAGGCGCTGGTCGTGGCCGGATCCGGCCGCTACTCGTTCAAGGGAGCCGCCTACGTCCGTGGCGGAATCTTCGACCGCATCGAATTGGTTCAGGAAACCAACAGCGTGCGCTTCCGCGACCGCGATCACACGCGGCTCGGCAGCCTTGCCGCCGAGGGTGCGCCCAACTTTCCGGAAATCGCGCTGTTCACGGTGCCGCCCGAACTCGCGTTCGATCCGATTGAACCTTGGGTGCTGCGGCTGCTGGTACAGCGCGTCGTCGGCGCCCGGGACAAGGCGTTGGTCACCTTCGATCTCGGCTATACCCTTCCTGAGACATACCTGAAGCGGCAGGCGCCCCCGGCGCAGCCTCCACAGGCGACGGCTTCGAAGGCGTCAGCGACCTCCGTTGCCGAGACGCGCGAAGTCGGTACGCCGCCGCCCGCGTCCGACGAGGAGCCGCTGTGGATGCGGATCTGGCGCGCCAACACCGTCAAGGTCGGCTTGACCGTGGCGGCGCTCGGCGCGCTCACCCTCATCTTCTTCTTTCAGAACGTGCTGGTTCGACGTCCAGCCGTGTACGTCTGGGTGCGCCGAGGGTACCTGCTCTTCATCCTTGTCTGGCTTGGCTGGTATGCGAACGCCCAGCTCTCTGTCGTCAACGTCCTGACCTTCGCGAGTTCCCTGTTGACCGGTTTCAGCTGGGACTACTTCCTGTCGGCTCCCCTGATCTTCATCCTCTGGGCATCCATTGCGGCCGGGCTGCTGTTCTGGGGCCGTGGACCGTTCTGCGGCTGGCTTTGCCCGTTCGGCGCCCTGCAGGAATTGCTCAATAACGTCGCGCAAGCGCTCAAGGTGCCTCAATTCCGCGTCCCTTGGGGACTTCACGAGCGGCTCTGGCCGATCAAGTACATCATCTTCCTCGGCCTGTTCGGGATGTCGCTGTATTCAACGGCCTTTGCGGAGCAGCTTGCCGAGGTCGAACCGTTCAAGACCTCCATCATCCTGAAGTTCGCGCGGGAGTGGCCGTTCGTCCTCTATGCGCTCACCCTGCTCGCCGCCGGATTGTTCGTCGAGCGCTTCTTCTGCCGCTACATGTGCCCGCTCGGTGCTGCGCTGGCGATCCCAGGGCGCATCCGGATGTTCGAATGGCTGCGGCGCTGGCCGGAATGCGGCTCGCCCTGTCAGCGGTGCGCCAACGAGTGTCCGGTGCAGGCGATCCATCCGGAAGGTCACATCAACGTCAATGAGTGCATCTACTGCATGCACTGCCAAGAACTCTATTTCGACGACCACCGCTGCCCGCACATGATCCAGGTGCGGCTGAAGCGGGAAAAGCGCCAGGCGATGTCCTCGCCGTCGATGCGCTCCGGCGGCAAGGGTCCGGACACGCTCATCATTGCCGGCGGGAAACCCGTTCGCGCGTCGCCCGCCGACGCTCCCACTCCACCTGCAACCTGAAACCGAAAGCCGAGGAGACCATCATGAGCGACAACGAAAACGCAAAGGGCGTCAGCCGACGAACCCTGCTGGGGACCACCGCCGCGGCTGCGGGCGTTGGACTCGCCGCCGGAGCTGTGATGAAGGACGGCGGCTTCGTCTCGGTCGCCGACGCGCAGACCAAAGCTGGCACCCCCAAGGCGCCGCCGGCGCGTCCGGCCGTGCAGAAGACGGAAGTCGCGCCGGGCGAGCTCGACGAATACTACGTCTTCTTCTCGAGCGGCCAGTCCGGCGAAATGCGCATCGTCGGCCTGCCCTCGATGCGCGAACTGATGCGCGTCCCCGTGTTCAACCGCTGCAGCGCCACCGGCTGGGGCCAGACGAACGAAAGCCTCAAGGTCCTGACCGAAGGATTGCAGCCGGAGACACGCGAGTTTCTCAAGAGCCGCGGCGGCACCTATATGAATGGCGACCTGCATCATCCTCATATCTCGTTCACCGATGGTACCTATGACGGTCGCTACGCCTTCATGAACGACAAGGCTAATAGCCGCGTCGCACGGGTGCGCCTCGACGTCATGAAATGCGACAAGATCATCGAGTTGCCAAACCAGCACACGGTGCACGGCCTGCGCGTGCAGAAATATCCGCGGACGGGCTATGTGTTCTGCAATGGCGAGGACGCCGTTCCGCTGCCGAACGACGGCAAGATCCTCGACGACAGGAAGCAGTACCGTTCGATCTTCTCGGCGGTCGACGGCGATACGATGAAGGTCGCCTGGCAGGTGATCGTCGACGGCAATCTCGACAACGTCGATGCCGACTACCAGGGCAAATATGCCTTCTCGACCTGCTACAACGCGGAGGAAGGCGTCACCCTCGCCGAAATGACCGCCAACGAGCAGGACTGGGTCGTCATTTTTAACCTGAAGCGGATCGAAGAGGCCGTGAAGAAGGGCGACTTCAAGGAAATAAAAGGCGTGCCGGTCATCGACGGGCGAAAGGGCTCGCCGTACACGCGCTACGTTCCGGTCTCGAACAATCCGCATGGCATGAACACCGCTCCCGACGGGATCCACATCGTTGCGGCCGGAAAGCTCTCACCGACTGTGACGGTGATGGACGTGCGCAAGTTCGACGATCTGTTCGACGACAAGATCAAGCCGCGCGACGTCGTCGTCGCCGAGCCCGAACTCGGGCTCGGACCGCTGCATACGGCTTACGACGGAAAGGGCAACGCCTACACCACCCTGTTCCTCGACAGCCAGGTCTGCAAGTGGAACATCGACCTCGCCAAACGGGCGTTCAAGGGCGAGAAGGTCGATCCCATCATCCAGAAGCTCGACGTGCACTATCAGCCCGGCCACAACCACTCCTCGATGGGTCAGACCAAGGAGGCTGACGGAAAATGGCTGATCTCGCTAAACAAGTTCTCGAAGGATCGCTTCCTCAACGTCGGCCCGCTGAAGCCGGAGAACGACCAGTTGATCGACATCTCGGGCGACCAGATGAAGCTGGTCCACGATGGTCCGAGCTTTGCGGAGCCCCACGACGCCACCATCGTGCACCGCTCGAAGATCAACCCGATCTCAATCTGGGATCGTGCGGATCCGATGTTTGCGGATGCAGTCAAGCAGGCCAAGGCTGACGGCATCGACCTGGAAGGTGATTCCAAGGTCATCCGCGACGGCAACAAGGTGCGGGTCTACATGACCTCGACGGCTCCCGCGTTCGGGCTCGAGCAGTTCCAGGTCAAGCAGGGCGATCAGGTCACCGTCTTCATCACCAATATCGATGCGGTCGAGGACCTGACACATGGCTTCAGCATCGTGAACTACGGTATCCAGATGGAAGTCGCGCCGATGGCGACGGCATCGGTGACGTTCAGTGCCGACAAGCCGGGCGTGTACTGGTACTACTGCTCCTGGTTCTGCCATGCGATGCACATGGAGATGAAGGGCCGCATGTTCGTCGAACCGAAATCGGTCTGATCGGGAGCGGCCTCGTGGGTCTGTTGTCGCGCATGTTTCCGGCGGCGCTGGTTGCCGCCGGATTGTCCAGCTTCGCCAATGCGGAGACATTGACGGCTGCGCCCGGCCAGCCGCTGCAGGCGGTGCTGGACAGCGCGCGGGCCGGCGCCGTCGTCAAACTTGCCGCGGGTGAGTATCACGGCTCGATCCAGATCGACCGTCCTTTGGAGCTGGTCGGCACCGAGGGCGCGGTGCTCGACGGCGACGGCTCTGGCAACGTCGTCACCGTCAGCGCGCCCGACGTCACCGTCCGCGGCGTGACCATTCGCGGGTCCGGCCGCGATCTGCAGGCGATGAACTCCGGGATCTTCCTGCAGAAGACGGCCGAACGCGCGAAGATCGAGGACAACCGCCTGACGGGAAACCTGTTCGGCGTCTATGTGCATGGCGCCCGCGGCTCCCGCGTCGTCCGCAACGAGATCGAGGGACTGCGCGGGGGACGTCTCAGCGAGGCAGGCAACGGCGTTTCGCTTTGGAATGCCCCTGACGTTACCATCGCCAGCAACAATTTCCGTTACGGCCGCGACGGCATCTTCTCGATCTCCAGCAGCAAGGACCGCTTTCTCGACAATCGCTTCGAGCAGGTTCGCTTCGCCGTCCACTACATGTACACCAACGACAGCGAAGTCAGCGGCAACGTTTCGATCGGCAACCATGTCGGTTACGCCATCATGTATTCGAACCGCCTCGTGATCCGCGGCAATTCCTCCGATCGCGATCGCGACTATGGCATGCTCTTCAACTACGCGAACTATGCCCAGATCGAGGATAATCGGGTCACGGGCGGCCCGCTGAGCCCGATAATGCAGGGCACGCAGGACAGCCCCGACGACGAGCGAGGCATGCTGCCGCAACAGAATCGGGAGAGCACGCTCAAAAGCGGCCCGGAAAAATGCGTGTTCATCTACAACACCAATCACAACAAATTTCGCAACAACTGGTTCGAGCGCTGCGCCATCGGCGTGCATTTCACGGCCGGCTCCGAAGGCAACGAGATCACGGGCAACGCCTTCGTCGGCAACGCCAACCAGGTGAAATATGTCGGCACCCGGCACCTCGACTGGTCGATCGGGGGGCGCGGCAACTACTGGAGCGATAATCCGGCATTCGACCTGAACGGAGACGGAATCGCCGACACGGCGTACCGGCCGAACGACCTCATCGATCGGGTGCTGTGGACTGCGCCCGCTGCCAAGGTCCTGATCAACAGCCCCGCCGTCCAGGTGATCCGCTGGGCGCAGGCGCAATTTCCGGCGCTGCTGCCGGGCGGCGTGGTCGACAGCCATCCACTGGTGTCGCCGCCGCAGAACGCTGCGCCGAAGGAAGCGCGATGACCAGCACGGTACGTATCAGCGGCGTCACCAAGGCGTATGGCCAGATCAAGGCCGTACGCGACGCCTCGTTCACGCTCGATCGAGGCGAACTGGTCGCCTTGATCGGCCACAACGGCGCCGGCAAGACCACGCTCATGAAGCTCATGCTCGGGTTGATCCGACCGACCAGCGGTGCCATCGAGGTTCTCGGAGACAATCCCGCCGCCGGCGAATTCGCAGGCCGGCAACAGCTCGGCTACCTCCCCGAAAACGTCTCCTTCGACCCTGCCCTCACCGGCCGCGAGACCCAGGCCTTCTACGCCAAGCTGAAGCGCGAACCGGTCGCCAAGGGCCTGGAGCTGCTCGACGCCGTCGGGCTGGGAGCCGCCAGCCGCCGCCGGGTGAGCACCTATTCGAAGGGCATGCGTCAGCGCCTGGGGCTCGCGCAGGCGCTGCTTGGCGAGCCGCGCGTGCTGCTGCTGGACGAGCCGACCACCGGACTCGATCCGGAGCTGCGCCAGACCTTCTACGACATCATCGCGCGGCTCGCCAACGCGGGCGCGACCGTGCTGCTGTCATCGCATGCGCTGACCGAGCTCGAGGAGCGCGCCGGCCGGGTCATCATCATGAACCGCGGCATCAAGGTCGCGGACGGATCGATCGACCAGCTGCGTCGTCTCGCCCGGCTGCCCACCAGGATCCGTCTCAAGGTCGCGGGCCTCGCGCCGAGCGAGATGCCGCCCTGGGCTCCTCAAGACACGACCTGCCGCCGTCTGAACGGCCACATCGTCGAGATCGACGCCGCACCGGAGCGGAAGATCGAACTTCTGCATCGTGCGACGGCCGCCGGCAATTCCGTCGAGGACGTCGACGTGGTCCCGCCCACCCTCGACGAACTCTACGCTCATTTTCTCCGGCAATCGGAGCAGGCGCCATGAATGTCATGATCATCGCCGCCAAGGAGATCCACCAGGCCATCCGCAATCGCTGGGTGCTTGCCGCAACGCTCCTGCTCGCGGGCCTTGCTCTGTCACTGACCTTTCTCGGCAGCGCGCCAACCGGGAATGTCGGCGTTCGCACACTGGACGTGGTCGTCGTCAGCCTGTCGAGCCTGACGATCTTTCTCGTCCCGCTCATCGCGCTTCTGATCTCCCATGACGCCATCGTCGGCGAGATGGAACGCGGGACGATGCTGTTGCTGCTGAGCTATCCGGTCGCGCGATGGCAGGTGCTGCTCGGCAAGTTCCTGGGACACCTCGCCGTCCTCGCCTTTGCGACCTGTCTCGGCTACGGCGCGGCGGTCGGAGCGCTGGCGGCGACGGGCAGCCAGATCGATGGCGATAGTCTGCTGGCGTTTGCGGCCATGGTGGCCTCCTCGGTGCTGCTGGGCGCCGTTTTCGTCGCGATCGGCTATCTAGTCAGCGCGCTCGTGCGCGACCGGGGAACGGCAGCCGGCATCTGCATCGGATTGTGGCTGCTGCTGGTGTTGATCTACGACATGGCCCTGCTCGGCGTGCTCGCGCTCGATCAGGGACGCAGCATCTCCGCGGCCGCGCTCAACGCCATGCTCCTGTCAAATCCGACCGACGCCTACCGGCTGATCAACCTCACCGGATTCGCCAATGTCAGCACCTTCGCCGGCATGGCGGGCCTCGCTCAAAGCACATCCCTGACGATACCGGTCCTTCTGACCACCCTGCTCTGCTGGACGCTGCTGCCACTGGGGCTGGCCGCGCTCGCCTTCTCGCGGAGGGAGCTATGAGGCGCCGAACGATACTTATCGCCTTGCTCGTGCCGTTCGCGCTCGCGGGCTGCAACGACAAGCAGACTGCCAAGATCCCACCGCCGCATCGGATGACGGCGGAGGACATCGGCCATTACTGCGGCATGAACGTGCTCGAGCACCCGGGACCGAAGGGCCATATCTTTGCCGCGAGCCTCATTGAGCCCGTGTGGTTCTCGTCGGTGCGGGACACCATCGCCTTCACCATGCTGCCCGACGAGCCCAAGGACATTTTGGCGATCTACGTGTCCGACATGGGCAAGACCCGCGACTGGGACAAGCCGGGCGCCGACAATTGGATCGAGGCGCGCAGGGCTTTGTTCGTGATCGAGAGCCAGGTCAAGAGCGGCATGGGCGGCGACGAGGCCGTTCCGTTCTCCGACCGGGCGGCGGCGGAGAAGTTCGCCGGTGAAAACGGCGGCAGGATCGTCGGCTTCAACGAGGTGCCGCGGGACTATGTCCTGGCCTCGGCGAACACTACAGGCGCAGTTGCGGCCGACGAGACGGCGGAAGGCCCGCCGGGCGAACGACCGAGGAGGACGCCATGACGCCAACCCTGACGCGCCGACGCTTCATCCGGATCAGCGCGGCGGCAGCGGGCTTCGGCCCGCTGTCTTCAGGTCATCCCGTTCGTGCAGAGGTCGCGCCGGTGATCTGGCGCGGCACGATGCTGGGCGCGGTTGCGACGTTGGAGATTCACGACGAGAATCGCGGCCGGGCGGAGCGGCTGATCGCGCTGGCCTGCGCCGAGGCGCGGCGGCTCGAGCGGCAGTTCAGTCTCTACATGAAGGATTCCGCTCTCGCGGAACTGAACCGGACCGGCATCCTCGTTGGCCCCATCCCCGAAATGGTCGAACTGCTGACGGCGTCGCAGCGCTACTCGGCGCTGACCGAAGGCGCGTTCGATCCGACGGTGCAGCCCTTGTGGGAGGTCTATAAGAACCACTTTGCGCAAAAAGGGGCGGATCCCGCCGGTCCGCCGCCGACGGCGATCCAGGCCGCGCTCCGGCGCGTCGGCCACCGTCGTCTGTCTGTCAGCCGCGACCGGATTGCGATGCCTCACGGAATGGCCTTGACCCTGAACGGGATTGCACAGGGTTACGTGACGGACAAGGTCGTCGAGTTGCTCCAGGCCGAGGGCATCTCGCACAGCCTAGTGGACATGGGCGAGACCAGGGCCATCGGCGCGCGGCCGAACGGCCGCCCCTGGGGAGTGGGCGTCGCCGATCCGGAGATCGCGAGCCGCACCGCCACGATCCTTCCGATCGTCGACCGGGCGGTGTCGACCTCGGGGAGCTACGGGTTCCGGTTCGATGCCGAAGGTCGCTTCAACCACCTATTCGATCCGGCGACGGGAGGCAGCGCCCATCGTTATCAAAGCGTGACAACCATCGCTCGAAGCGCCACTGCAGCCGATGCGCTCTCGACCGCGTTCAGCCTGATACCCGAGGAGCGAATCCGTTGGCTACTACCATACGTCGACGTCGATCGCGTGCATCTCATCGATGCTGCAGGCAAGTCATCCGAAATCACCGCTTGATCGATCGAATTCAACCCCAAGGAAAAGGAGAACTTGATGAACCGGACAGCACTTGTGGCCCTGTTTCTCGCAGCGGGTCTCGGCCAAGCCGGCGCCCAGGACGCCGCCGCGGGCGAGAAGGTCTTCGCCGTCTGCAAGGCCTGTCACCAGGTCGGCGACACCGCCAAGAACGTCGTTGGCCCGGTGCTCAACGGGCTGATCGGAAGGAAAGCGGGATCAGTCGAGGGCTACAACTACTCGGAGGCCAACAAGAAGTCCGGCATCACCTGGGACGAGGCGACGTTCTCCGAGTACATCAAAGACCCGAAGGCCAAGATCCCCGGCACCAAGATGGCGTTCGCCGGCATCAAGGACGAGCAGAAGATCAAGGACCTGATCGCCTACCTGCACACGTTCGACAAGGCGCCCGTCAAGCTGACGCAGTGAGCACTTCAGCCCCAACAAAGGATACGGCACATGAGCGAAAATTGGCTACCATCATTGAAGCCCGATACACCCCAGGCCGGCTTCGAACTGGCCGTAAAGCTCTCACGAATGGCGGTGAAGATCACGCAGCCATCGGACGAGGTCCGTGCGCGTCTGGGCGCGGCTTATGAGCAGGACTCGGAGCAACTGATCGCAACATCCCACGTGGTGGCGGTCCACTTCCAGACGGGCGCCGCCGCCAACAAGTGGTGGCGCTGATGAGACGCGGCCATCCCGCCTGCTCAGGAGCAGCCCGCACCGCACACCGGAACGCCTGCTCGCGTTCGCAGTTCACCCAGTCCAGGCACGAACAGGTGCAGCGATGAGAGGTCTCAGTACCGGTCAAATCGTCCTGCTGGTCGCCTTGGGCGCCGTATTGATCCTCACAGGCGTCTGGGCCGTTTCGGTGTGGAGTGCGAGCAGCGGCGTCGAGATGGGCAAGCACGGGTGGATCGCGTTGGGGCTAGGCACCTTCTTCTCGCTTCTCGTCGGGTGCGGGCTCATGGCCCTGATGTTCTTCAGTAGCCGCTCAGGTCATGACGACGCCGCCGATCCGTTCCGGCACCGGGAGCGCCGCGACCCGTAGTAGCCATTGCCGCAGGGGACCGCTCATGTCTCGGGGCCCGCCGGCGCCTTCAGCGGACTATTTGCCCACTTGATGGCGGCCGGTTCGTGCAGCGGATCGTCTTCGCAGCGCGAACAGACGTAGTGATCGCGACCGCTCGCGTCGGCCGCAAGCCGCATAGGCCTCCCGCACAACCGGCGCGGCTGGGGAGCGCCTAAGCCAGACCCTCAACGTCTCCTAAGGGTTGGGTGCCGCCGCGGTGGCAGGACCGTCGGCCCTACCGTTCGACGAATCGATCCGCTGCGGACAGCGCGCCGCCGGTCTCGTCACGCGCGGTGAACACGATATCCCGCTGCCCCGCTTGCGCAGCCGTCAAGGTCACTCGCAGCTGCTCCGAGGCATCCGGCGCGACCTCGACCGGAGAGAGGCCCTGGTTGCCAATGATGGACAGCTCCGCGTCTATGCCGGCGACGGACAGTGTGTACCGATGGGCACTCGCCGACTTGTTGAGCAGCTTCACCGTGTAGGCATTGCGTACCGAGCCGTCCGACAGGCGGACGGCAACCGGATCGCGGTCGTGCTGGACCGAAAGCGTCGCGGTGGTCTTTGTTACGAACGCGACGCCGATCGTGCCCGCCAGCGCAAATGCATGCCGCGGTCAATCCGATCGTCTTCGGCCGCAGCAGACGGTTGCGAGGAGCCTCCTTGCTGCGCCCCCTTTCGATGTTGGTCCAGCTTTCGTAATCGATCAGGCCCCGTGGGCGCCCGAGCTTCGCCATCACGCCGTCGCACGCATCGACGCAGAGGCCGCAGTTGATGCACGCGAAATTTGGGCCCTCTCGTATGTCGATCCCGATCGGGCAAACGGCGACGCACTGGCCGCAATCCACGCAATCACCTGCCGGCTCCCCCGGAGGCGCGACTCGGCCGCCTTCTTCGCCGAAGTCCGCTGCTCGCCCCGGTAATCGCGGTAATTCACCGTATAGGCTTCGGGATCCCAGATCGCACCCTGCAGGCGTGGCCATGGGCACATGAACGTGCAGACCTGCTCGCCCGCAAACCCCGCAAGTCCGTACGTCGTGCCCGCAAACACCGCGATCCAGGTGAGGGCGTTGGCCGAGACGTCGCCCACCATCAGACCGCTGAGCAGATCCGGCGCGTCAGTGAAATAGAAGATCAGCGTGCCGCCTGTCGCGAGCGAGATCAGAAGCCAAGTGGCGTGCTTGGCTACAATCCGGAGAACCCGCTGCGTTGTGAGAGGCGCTCCGATGTTCTTGAGGCGCCGGCGCCTGTCGCCCTCAATCAAGCGCTCGACCAGCAGGAACAAATCGGTCCAGACAGTCTGGGGACATGCGAAGCCGCACCAGAGGCGCCCCGCAAGCGCATTCGCTAGGATCAGGATGGTCGACGCGAGCACCAGAAGACCGGTCACGAGATAAAGATCCTGCGGCCAGATCTCGACGAAGAACGCGTAGAGGCGCCCGTTCGCAAAATCGAGCAACACCGCCTGGTCGGGCGCGTTCGGCCCACGATTCCAGCGGAGGAACGGCGTGACGTAATAAATCGAGAGAGTCAGCAGCAGGATGGCCCATTTGAGCCTTCGGATCCGCCCCTTGACGGCCTGCGGCACGACCGGCAGCCCGGCTGCCGCGGCAGCCCCGGCCCTGGTCTTCGCGTGATCGATCTCGATGGTGATCGCCATGGCGCGCCGTCAGTTCACAGCCGCAAAGCCGAGCGAAGCCCGGATCGATGGCGCGATGAGGTCGTAGGTCCAGGCCGGCTCGAAGGTCATCGCCACGTCGGCGGAAACGACCCCTGGGACCACGGACGCCGCCGCCTTCGCCCCTTCCTTCAGGAAGGAGGTCGCTGGACATCCCGGCGTCGTGGCCGTCATCGTGATGCGGACTGCACTGCCCGCGACCGCAATATCGTAGACGAACCCGAGATCGACGATGTTCTCACCAAGCTCCGGATCGATCACGCCGCGCAGCGCCTCGCGGATGCGCTCCACTAGCTGGTCCGTCATGACTGCGCCCTCACCGTGAGTTCGTAGGTAGCGCCATCGGGTGTGAATCCGCCTAGCCAGCGGAAGCCGCGTTTTTCGAGCTGCGGAAAGAGGAACACCGGCTCACGCCGCAGAAGAGCCGAGAGGGTCTCCCCTGGCTCAAGCTTGTCGGCGGCAGCGAGGATCCGGACCATCGGCTCCGGTGGCTCCAGGTCGCGATTGTCCAGTTTGACGCGGGGCTCGGGCCACGCGCCGAAGTCGAAGCCGTTCGACAGAGCCGCAACTTGCGCCGGCTTCGCTGCCGCAGGCGTGAAGAGTACCTCCCATTCGCCGCCTTCCATTGCGTTCGCCGAATGAGCGAAGCCCTTGTCGGCCATCACGGCGAACAGCGGGACCGGTTTGAAGGTCGCGTAGAGGCGCAGGCCCTGCCCTTCTTCCAGACGGTCGAGCGCAGCCATGATGACCGAGAACGGCTCGCCTCCGGCGCGCAGGATCGGACGGACATCGACGTCCAGGTAAGCGGTCATTGCGATCTCCTCAGGTTTTGGCGAACAACAGATGCGGCGCGACGGCGCCGCCGGGCAGGCGCAGCGGCAACGCCACATCTTCCAGCCGCCGAATTCGAATGATTTCGTGGACGATGCCGACGACGCCCAGGGTCATCGCAGCCGCTGCAAGCCGGAACGCGCTTGGCGCTCCTGCCAGCAGCGCGACCGTACCCGCCCAGACGGACAGGTAGTAGATCGCGAACCACTTCGTCGCCCTCTTCTCCGAGGCCAGATCCTGAACGCGAGGCGTCGCCGCGCGTCCCATCACCGGCCCGTAGGTCTCAAGCCAGGTGAGAAAAGCGACGATCTTGTATAGTTTGGCGAGCACCAGACCGGACAGCCAGCCGAACACCGTAAGGAAGGCGAACGCGCCCAAATGCAGCGGCAGTGTCCCCATCGAAACGAGCGCTATCCCCAGCGCGGCCGTCCCCGCCAGGCTGGCGAACGACAAGATCGCCATCCGCATATTGAGCTCAAGCTGCCGCCGCTTCCGATTCCGGAAGATGTCGGCGAGATCCCGCCCGTAGAGAGCGGCGCAAGACAAGCCGAGAATCGCGGTGACGGACAGCACGGCATTTAGCCTCATCGCGAAACTGATCATCACGGCTCCGCCGCACACGGTTGCCGCGACGGCAAGTGCGCCGACCGCGAGCGTGAGGCGGCTCTGGCGGTCCTCCACATCAGGCGCCAACATGAACATGGCCAGCAATCGATAGCTGACGCCCATCGCCGTCAGCGTAAGCCAACCGCCGAGCCCGGCGATCGCGTGCAGCGGGATGCCGCGCTCCAGGAAGGCCTCGCCAATCCTTCCCGCCCATCCACCCAGCGCGAACGCCAACACCGCACCGAACGCGACGGTCGCGCAGAGAGACGCGAGGCCGGCGATAACGAACCGTGCAGGTCCCGTCGGGCGCCGCCAAGCCGTTAAACCTAGATCCACTACAACGAGGCCGAAGCCGCCGACGAGCAGCACTGCCCCGAACGGCAGGAGCCAGGGGGCGGAAGGTAGACGGCCGCTCAAAGCCATGAACCCTGCCAGCAGCGAGACCAGCCCCGCCGTCAACAAACCCAGCGCCGGTAACACCCATCGCTCGGAGAACAAGGGCCTTGCGACAAGGACGGGGACGAATTGGAACAGCGCTCCGCACATCGCGGTACTTAACCACCCGATGCAGATCACATGCACCAGGACTAGCGAGTCCGGCGCCGCGACATCCGCTGCAGGATGACCGATGCCGGCGGCCATCAGCCCGAGCGCGGCAAGCAACCAGGTCAGCGCCGCGGCGAAGTAGGTCATGGTCCACCGGGAGATGTTGCCGCCGATCATACCGTCTCTTCTTCCGCTCGGTAGGCGAGGCGCGCCTCAAGAGCTCCGCGCGTCCGGCGTGAGCGATTTCCGGACTTCCTGCCGGCAAGCTAATTGAGGCCCCGCGCAGATCTTTGCGATGTCGCAAAGACCGCAAGGTTTCGCAGCGCAATATGCGCGTGTGGAAATGTCGGAGTAGGATGAATGAGGATTTTCGGAAGACTTCGGACGCACGTCCGAGTTCCCGTGCACGAGGTTGGTCTTGACGAGTGCGAGCGCAGGAGGGAGGCAAAACGAGCCGAATCCTCGTTCCATTCGGCTTCGCACGAGCGCAACGAAGCAGAAGACCCATGGGGGTCGATTCACAACATGGCCTGATGCTGACCAGCTGCATTCCGGTGCGCGGACACTTGAAGAATATCTGGCGCTGCATGCTTCGACGATGCGGATCGGAACCCACCATAGCCGAACCGATTGTATCAAGGTGGAACCGGGAGTTTTGGCATGTCGGTACCGCTTTAAATCGCGGCGATGGTCTTCATGAGCGTCCAAGCAGTGATTTTCGGCGCGGGAATGCTTGTGATCCTCCTCTCGCCGATCGAGTCGAACGCAACGGCGGCTATTCCGACGATGATCGCCGTGAGTTTCGTGGCGTCGGCCACAATTGCATGGCGGATAGCACCCCGGCTTCGCCAGCGTTATTGGCGCGCGAGAGGCACTCCAGGCGACGCGATTTCCGGTTGAGGCCGCTGGCCGTCCGTGTGTCTGTCATATTTCGTCTCCCTACTCGAACCGCGCTGCAGCCGTATCTTGCCGCTCGGCGCCAGGCTATGAGGCCGAGTGGATGAGAGATGGAAGTTTCGGGCTGAATCGACTTCGGGCCGCCGCAATCCGCTGCGGCCGTCCAATCAAGTAGCCTTGCATTTGGTCGCAGCCCTCCTCGATGAGGTGCGACATCTGGACCTTCGTTTCGATTCCTTCCGCAAGGACAGGCACGCCAAGTCCGTGCGCGAGCCCGATGACCGCGCGAACGATGGCCAATGATCGCTCACTTTGTCCGAGCGAGGCGACGAAAGACCGGCCGATCTTGATCCTGTCGAGAGGGAAGCGAACCTGCGCATCAAGGTTCTCCCTGCGGAATTGCGCGGCCGAGACGTTGACCGCGATCCGGAAGGGCCGGTCCCACAATGCTGCTTCCCGGCAGGCTTCCATCAGGACCCAATCGTCGATCTGGGCAATCGGACCGCTCCGTTCGGCCACCGGGATGAATTCTCCCGGAGGGACGAGCGCGCGGTCGGGATGCTGCCACCGCACGAGTGCCTCATATCCAATATCGAGCTAAATTCAAGTCAAGCTCTCGGGGGCTTTTCTGAAGCTGAGATCTCGTTCCGATCAGCTCGAGCGCGATTGCCCTCAACGCCGCGGTGTCAATTCGTTGTCGCTGCATCGTCGTCACCGGTTGCGCCGGCGAGGTAACGGCCGGCAATATAGCCGAACGTCATGGCTGGACCGAGATTGATGCCGCCCGAAGGGTAGTAACCGCCCATCACGCTCGCCATGTCGGCGCCGACCGCGTGCAGCCCCGGTATCGGTCGGCCTTCACAGTCGAGAACTCGGGTACGTTCGTCCGTCTTCAGGCCGGCGAACGTGCCGAAGCTGCCGGGCAGCACCTTCACAGCGTAGAATGGTCCGATTTCGATCGGTGCTACGCAGGGATTTGGTTTCACGTCCGAATCGCCCCCCTTTCGGTTGAACGGCGTCGAGCCGCGTCCGAAGGCGGGATCCTCGCCCAATCGCGCGTGACGATTGTATCCGTCCAGCGTCCGGCACAGGCCTTCCGGATCGATGCCGCAGGCGCGCGCCAATTCTTCCGCGGTCCGGCCGACTCTGATGTAGCCAGATCGAATATAGGGCGCAACCGGCAAGGGAGCCGGACGCGAGATGCCGAGACCGTACCGTCGCTGGAAGCTGCGGGTGCAGACTAGCCAGGATGCGACCTCCCGACCCGGCGGCGTCTCACGGATCATGGCGCTGACGTAATCGTAGTAGCCGTTGGCCTCGTTCACGAAGCGGCGACCGTCTGCCAAGACCGCAATAATGCCGGGCTTCGCCCGTTCGATGATGTGGGGAAAGCGCCCCACTGTCCCGTCCGGATACGGGACCAGCGAGACCGGGCACCAAGCACCGGGCGAAGCGAGCGACCTATCTACTTCACCGCCTGCCTCTTCGCCGAGACGCAGACCGTCCCCCGAGATAGAGTCCGGCGTGACCGACCAATGTTCTTCGCCCGAAGGCGTGTAGCCGAACAGCTCGCGTCGGCGCTCCCGATCGTGCGGAAAGCCGCCACTCGCTAGAATCGTCCCACGACGCGCACGGATAGTGTAGTCAGCGTTCGGACCACCGACCACGGCACCTGTCACCACACCATCCTCGACGATGAGGCGCCTCGCCGGCGCCGACACGCGGATTTCGACGCCGAGATCCGCGGCAGAGAGGGCGAGCCGCGCCGCCAATGCATTGCCATTCACCAGCTGGGTCGCCCGGCCAAACAGTGCAAGGTCGAGGAGGTGGCGACCAACCCGTCTCGCGACATGGAGCGTCGAGCGAACCGAGCGCGTGACGCTCATGAACGCTGCGAGATCCGCGCCCGCCATGATCGGCAATCCCAGAAAGGACGTTTCGCGCAGCGGCCGCCTGAGCTCGCCGAATAGAGCACCGAGCTTCCGTCCGTTAAATGGCGCCGCGCAGACTTGGTGGCCGCCTGTCGCGGCCCCCGGCGTCGCTCCATGCATATCAGGGATGGCGTTGCCATCTACGAATTGGAGTTGGGTGTGACGCTCAAAGAACGCGACCATGCGTGGCGCTGCATCGAGAAACGCATCCACCTTGGCCGGTTCGTATCGATTGCCAAGTTCGTTGCGGAGATAAGTGTGTGGGGCCTCTGGATCTTCGTGGATACCGGCACGGCGGGCAAGCGGATTACCTGGCACCCACATCCAGCCGCCCGACCACGCCGTCGCGCCGCCGAACACAGCTTCCTTCTCGACGACGATCACCTTCAGGCCGTGCCATGCCGCGGTGACAGCCGCTGACAAGCCGCCGGCGCCTGAGCCGATGACAAGCACATCACACTCATCCAGTTTGCTTCCCTCTGGCCTCATTGGCATCGCGGTGTCCTCTTCATCGCGCTTTGTCTTGGATTGTGATGAATTCAAGAGCACGCGCGCCCGCTCTGAGGCGTGTTACCTCGCGGCATGCCGTTCGAAGAACCTTCTGGACGAATCGGCGACGGATTGAATCCGCCGGATGGTCGACCAATTCGCTTCTGCAGCAATCGGCGTCTCGATTACGAGCTGCGTCGCTTTTGGAAGCGCGTCCACTAGTTCATGAAGCGGCATGCTCCCTTCTCCAGGATGCAGCCGCGAACCGCGGGCTTCGGTCGGCAGATCGTTCAGCTCGGGAGAGATTTGAACCGCATCGGAGAGCTGCGCATAGGCGATACGATTGGCGGAAATGCCCGCGACGTCTTGCGGCGTGCCACCCGCACGATACAGATGCAGGGTATCGATGATCAGCCCAGCATTCGAACGGCCCGCAGCCTCGACCAAATCAAGCGCATCCTTCCAAGTGGCAATGTCGCGGTAAAGCATGAACTCGAGCCCGACATGCAGGCCGAACCGGGCCGCCTCGTCGCAGAGGCGTCCGAACAGGTCGATACGCTGTGTCGGTTCGAGATATGCGTCGTTGCCAATCACCTCTGTGCCAATAGATGAAATGTGAGTGGCGCCCAGTTCTGCTCCAACTTCAAGCGCAGGGCGGAATTTGTCAAAATCGCTGGCCGGCGAGAGGATGAACGCTTCGACGTCGAATACGCGCATGTTGTGGGACTTCAAGGCAGATTTGATTTTGCGAACGACCTCAGGCCGTCCGACAACCTCGTGCTGGAGCGGATGCGCGGTGGCGCTCATTAGCAGGAGCCCCACCGCACCGAAGCCACTGTCTGCGGCGCCTTCAATGAATTCGACTGGATCAACGCGACCCGCGGTAAGGTTGGCGACTGAGACCCGATCGAGCGTAACTTCGTTCTTCATATTCAATTCCGTCAGCGGCTCGATGTTTTCGGTTGCCGGTTACCCTGCAGCCCGCTCTTAGCGATAGCTAAAGCCGGTGCTTGCCGCCCACCAGTTCAAGATGGTGTCACGGTCCTTGAGTGCCTTTTCAAGATCCAGGTTCAGCAGCTTGACCTCGGCCAGGACGGGGAGCCCCTTTGGCGAGGTAACGCCATTGCGCACCGGATAAACACCGGCTTCGGCGAAGATCGTTTGCATCTCGTGACTCAGCGCGAAATCGGCCAGCAGACGGGCCGCGTTGGGATGCGGCGCGTTTTTGCTGAGGCCGATTGCGTTGAACTGAGCGACGCCGCCGGACACCGGAACTGCCATCGTGACCGGAGCTCCCTTGGCGATGATGCCTGAGATCGCGGTCGTGATGTTGAAGAAGTCAAGCGGCCTTTCGCCGGTTTGCAGCTTTGTGGCCATCACGCCCATGGACGGGTTCAATTCACCCTTGGCACTGCGGAAGCCTTTGAGGATGGCACCGCCTTTTTCAGGGCCGAATGTCTGATAGATCGCTGCGACGGTCGCGAACGTCGCCGAGGACGAGCCGGGATTCGACATGGCGCCGAGGCCATCCCATTCGGCCGGCGGGCTGATGTAATCCGTCCAATCCTTCGGCACTTGCTTCTTAGCCATGGATTCGTGATTGTAGGCAAACAGAATGAGATTTCCATTGCCACGAACATAACCGCCGCCTGGTGGAAGACCCAGCTTACTTAGACTTCCGGTTTCATCGCTCGTAAAGTCCGCCAGGTACCCCGAAGTTTTGGCCGTGATGACGGTATCCTCGGCCTGATACATCACATCCAACAACGGCTTTCCAGCTGCGTTCTCGGCGACAAAGCGGTTGTATATCTGCCACGCATCACCGGTGGCGGACGTTACTTTGATCTTCGGGTATTTGGCGCTAAACGCCTTGAGCAACAATGGAACGGTGAATGGATCGCCGTAGACGACCAACTGGCCTTCCTTTTCCGCTGCCGCGACGAGCGTCGCATCTGCTGCGGAGGCGAACTGAGCAGTGGACAATCCAATCAGTGCGCTGAGGACACCTGCCACTGCCAAACTGTGAAGTACCTTGTAGCCAGCCCTTTTCATTCCCATTGGTTTTCTCCCTTTAAGTTTTAATATGATGAGTTGCTAACTTGTCCGCTCCGCTTGATACTTGGGCGGCGCCCTGGCGCGGAGCACTCCAAATCCACGTCGGCCTACACCTCGCTGCCGAACAGATGGACATGCTCGGGAGCGATAGAGAGCGAGAGCTGATCGTTGATGGCGAACCGTTCGTATCCGTAAGTCACAACCAGTTGCGGTCCTATCGGCGTGTCGACTCGTAGCTCGCGCCGATCGCCGACAAACGTGACTTCTTGAACGTTGGCCGAGAGCCCGGAGCCGGCACCCTTCGCCACGCGCCAAGATTCTGGCCGCACCATGCACAAGGCATCGCGCTGCGAGGACGCATTCGCCATCTGACCTTGTGAAATGATTTCTCCGGAGGGCAATGCGGCGACACTCGCCCCGTCGTTATTCGGGCGTACTGCTACCCGAAACAGGTTCGCCTTGCCCAGGAATTCTGCGACATAGCGAGCCGTTGGTCGAAAATATAGCTCCTCCGGCGGCCCCTTCTGGACCACCTTGCCCTTGCTGAAGAGGAAGATCTCGTCACCGAGTGACATCGCCTCTTCCTGATCGTGCGTGACGAACAGGATCGTGGCGCCGATCCGTTGCTGCAGTTGTCGAATCTCATGGCGCATCTCGACACGAAGCCGCGCATCGAGATTACTCAAAGGCTCATCCATCAGGATTAGCCTGGGATTTCCGACGAGGCACCGTGCAATCGAGACCCGTTGCTGCTGGCCGCCGGATAATTTCATGGCGCTCTTTTCAGCCTGATCACTCAGGCCGACAATCCTGAGCGTGTCTTGCACACGCCGTTCAATTTCGGCTTTACCCAGCTTTTGAGCTCTTAGTGGCATGGCGACATTGCCGGCGACTGTCAGGTGTGGCCAGATCGCATATGATTGAAACACCATACCAAGACGGCGCTTCTCCGGCTGGACATCAACGCCACGGTCGGAGTTGAAAACCGTATCATCGTCGATGATGATTGAACCGCCATTCGGTCGTTCCAGCCCGGCGATGCAGCGGAGTGTCGTCGTCTTGCCGCAGCCACTAGCTCCCAGCAACACCGAGATCTTTCCGCTTTGAAATCCTACGCTCAGATCATCGATCGCGCGTAATGGACCGAATATCTTCGTCAGCCCTTCCACTCGAACGCTCATGTCGTACCTCTCTCGTGGAGCTTCACGGTCAAACCGCCGCGACCTGCCGCTGCTTTGTTATGAGTGTCACGGTCCACATGACGCCCACGCCCATGACGAGCTGCAGCAATGAAAGCGCTGCAACCATAGAGAATTCACCGACGGCCCAGGTATCGAAGCTGAGGATGGATAACGTCCTCGTTTCCGCCGTATAAAGAGGGAGCACCATCGATAGCTCAGAGATGAAAATGCTGTAGACCATGACCCAGCTCGAAATGATTGCCGGCATCACCAGAGGCAATGTGACGCGGAACATCGTATTGCCCCAACCGAATCCGGAGATGCGGGCGCTCTCCTCAAGTTCGGGATGGATTTGAATGAGACTGCTGGTAACGGTGCGAACGGAATAGCTCACATAGCGACCGATGAGGCCGACGATGATGATCCACATCGTTCCGTAGATGCTCAACGGCATCCACAGCCAAAAGAAACTGACTCCAAGCGCGAATGCGAGGCTTGGAACGGACATCGGTAGTAGCACCACGTGTTCAACGAGCCGACGCCCCCACATCCGGGTCCGCGTCGTGATCCAGGCGACGGCGAGCCCCAGCACCGTTGCCGCCGTTGCGGCGATGACCGTGATCAACAGGCTGTTGACGACTGTCGCCCTTACATCTTCTGACTGCCATAGATACGCAACGTTGGCCGATGTGAACCGGCCTGACCACGTAAAAGTCGAAAAAGCTGCCGCGGTGATGATGACGATTGGTCCGATCACCGTGAGCGTGAGATAGAACCAAATGATCGCAGCCACGACATAGCGACCGCCAGCGAGCTCGATGATTTTGGGCCGAAACCCCTTGCCAGTTACAGTAACGAAGGAACGCCCACGCAGTGCAATGCTTTGCAGTATGTTCGCGACCGTCGACATGAACATCAGGTAAATTGCGAGCACCGCAACGATCCCGAAGCTCGGTGGAAAATGCTGTAGTTCCAGGTAAATCCGCGACGTGATCAGATAGATCTCTTTCGTCATGCCGAGGAGCACCGGCGTGCCAAACAACCCAATGCTGATTACGAAGGCGAGAACGGCTCCAGAAAGGATCGACGGGGCAACCACCGGGAGCGTGACGCTCAGCATAGTGCGTACGCGACTGAGCCCGCACACCTGTGCAGCCTCTTCCAGGCTCGGATCCATGTTTCTTAGCGCCGCCGCCACGATCATCATGACATAGGGCGCGATGTAGATGCCTGTGGTCCAGATGATGCCGGTGTAGGTGTATATATCCATTGGGTCACTGAGCCCGAGACCGCGCGCGGGCAGATTGAACAGCCCCACCCGCGGCGCGCCGATCAAGACCCAGGCAAAGGCGCCAATGAACGGCGGAATGAAGATCGGCAACGTCGCCAGTTGCTCGAGCGTGCGCGCAAACGGAACATTGGTTCGCACCAGACACCACGCCAGAACAACACCAATCACCGTTGCGAGCATCATTGCGCCAAGAGAGATCACGACGGTGTTCCACGTCGCCATCCAGTAGCCTGACTCTCTCAGGACGGCGTGCAGCGCTTCGAAGGAGAGAACTGTGCGTCCATCCTGCGTCTCTAGGAAGCCACGGAGCACGAGGGCGACGAGCGGCATCAGCGCAAAAACGGCCAGAACCACGCAGAATAGCGTCAGCCAACCTCTCTGCACGAGGACGCGCGACGGTGTCGGGGCGAAGACGTTTCGGGCCCGCCGTGAGGCCGATCGTTGTGCTATCGTGGAGGTAGAAAGCATCATATTTTTCGGCCTCACGGGAAACGTCACATTGCAGGGTCGCGAGTTCGATCTGTCTGCTCTTAATTTGCTCCGCGCCGAGTGAAGCTGCGGCTCAGCAATCCACAGTCATGGCTAATAGGTCGCGCGACCGCCGGTCAGGTCGAATGTAAAGCCGGTGGTGAAGCTGCAATCAGGGCTTACGGCAAACGCGACCATCGCGGCCACTTCGGGAGCCGTTATGAAGCGCCCCATCGGAATCTTTGCCTTTATCGTGGAGATAAATTCGGGCGTCATCTCGCGAAGCAACTCGGTCTCCGCCATAGTCGGCGCGACGCAATTCACCAGCACACCAGATTTCGCGAGCTCCTTCGAAATCGACTTCGTATAGGCAATCACGCCGCCCTTCGCAGCGGCGTAAGCGCTGCCGCCGGGATTCCCCTCCTTGCCCGCAATCGAAGCGACGTTGACGATACGGCCGTAAGCCCGTTCACGCATGTGAGGAACCACGGTACGGCAGCAATAAAACACGCCGGTGAGATCAATCGCGAGGACGCGATCCCAGCTTTCGATCGGGTACTCCCAGGCGGCGGCAATCGGGCCGTTGATCCCGGCATTGTTGACCAATATCTCGACGGAGCCCGCAGCAGCCAACGCACCTTGGAAGGCAAGCTGAACTGCCGCCAAGTCCGCAACATCAACGGATTGCTGGAGCACCGGCGTGAACCCCGCCTCCGATCCATCGAAAGTTGGGAAATCCAGATCCCATAGGATAATCCGGCACCCGTCAGCCCACAGGCGCTGGGCAATGGCCAGACCGAGGCCGCGAGCACCGCCAGTGACAATGGCGGTTTGCCCCTCAAGACTCCTACGCATGCCAGTGACCGTCATGATTTCGTTTCTTCCCTTAGGCAGCCAGTTGGCGCCTCTCATGGGCTATTCTCGATATGGAAGCGCTTCCATGATGATTATTTGGCTTGTTTGTAGGAGTCAACCCTTTTTGGAAGCGCTTCCACGGGCTATTATGCAGATTCGGCGGCAGACCCGTTCCGGCTAAGGGTGAGCGAAGGTGTCAGTTTGAGCCAGGAGATCGTCAAAGGCACCATTCGCATCGCCGATGTTGCCCGCCACGCCAAAGTCGGGGCCGGAACCGTATCCCGAGTCCTCAACGGCTCCCAAAACGTCGCCCCGGAGACGCGCGACCGGGTTTTGGCAACAATCAGCAAGCTCGGGTACGTGCCCAATCTCGTGGCCCGCGGCCTGGCCGCCAACCGCACTGGCGTCATCGCCGCCATCATTCCGGTGATTGGTTATTCCCAGCATTCCGAGGTCATTCAGGGAATGACGGAAGTTCTCCACGAGCACGGTGCGACCGTCATGATTGGTTCATCGGGCTACTCGCAGGACACGGAGGAAAAGATCGTCGCGACGTTCCTCGCGCGGCGTCCCGACGGCTTCTATGTGACCGGCACATGGCATTCCCAGAAAACCCGTAAGTTGCTGAGCGCGAGCAGCATACCGGTCGTTGAAGGAAGCAATCTGACCGACGATCCGATCGACACAGTCGTTGGCTATTCGAACTTTGCAGCCGCCAGGGAGCTCACCCTGATGCTCGTGTTGCGGGGCTATCAGCGTATCGCGCACGTGACCGTCAAGCGCGATCTAAATGATCGCATCGGAGATCGATTGAGAGGTTATCGTGCTGCGTGCAACGACCGAGAGAATACTCAGCCTGCGCTGGTGATCGAATGTGAGAACAGCTTCACAGGCGGGGCGGATGCCGTTGCCTGGGCGTTGAAATCCTCCGACACTATCGATGCACTGTTTTTTGCAACCGACGTGATGGCGGTCGGAGGCCTTCTCGAATGTCAGCGGCGCGGCATCGCAGTACCCAAGCAGTTGGCGATTGCAGGATTCGACGATCTTCCGATCGCATCATCCGTCATCCCCACTCTGACCACCGTGCACGTCGATCGCGTCGGCATGGGGCGAAAGATTGCGAACGTGCTATTGCAACGAATCAATGGAGCGCCTTCTCCATCAAACAGGATCGACGTTGGGTTCCAGATCAGGGAGCGCGACAGCACCCTCAAGCCGAGGCTTGAATAAGGTCGTCGTATCATAGGCGATGCCCGGCGAAGAAGGGTCGCCAGTTGGCGCGGGCCGCTGACATGCACAGGTCAGACCCAAGCTTCGCAATCAGCGATGCTGACGTGCGCTCGATTGAATGTAGCGCGGCTCTCAGACAGGAGCTCCGAAGCAGTACTTCAGCTGGAGGCCTCAGGCTTTGATGTCGGTTAGAACACCGTCGCCAGTGTTACGCGCAAAGCTCGCGGTTCGGCCGGATGCCCATGACGGTCGGCGATGCCGCCGATCGGCTCACCCGGTAGACGCGATAGATAGTAATATTCGATCTGGTTGGTGTGGGCGTCGAACAGGTTGAGCACATCCAGCTGCAATCGCGCACCATTGTCAAATCGATAGCCTGCGCGCGCATTGAAGATTAGCGCGGAAGCCGAATGAACGCTATCGTCCTCAATCAATGGGCGGGGGCCGAAATAGCGCGCCTTCAGCGCGCCGAACCAGCCTACTTCACGGCCGACGATGATGCTACCGCTGGCGATCCAGGCCGGGGCACCAGGAATGCGGTCGCCCGTGGGATCGAGATCGCTGAAGCGCGCGCGGGTATAGGCAAGATCAAGGTCGAAGGTCAGCCAGGGCGCGGGCTTGTAACTATTGGTCCACTCCACTCCGACACGTCGGCTCGGCCGGCTGGGTTCGGTCGTTCCGGCGTCGCCGACGAACAGGAGTTCAGAGTCGAAGTCGAGCACAAATACTGCGACCGAGCTGGTAAGGCCATCGATCGCCCTGGTGCGGATACCTAGCTCGGCGCCACGCGAGCGCACCAGGAGCGGAACACGATCGAGCGGGGTTACCTTATCGCGGGGATCAACGCTGATGGTCGCGCCGCGGATATCATTGCTGTGCAGGCCGTAGCCGGCATTGCCGTAGAATTCGGTCTTGAACCAGGGTCCAAACACGATGCCAGCTTTCGGACTCATCATCGACGCCTGGGCGTTACCAGAATTCTGCGGCGTATCGCTGAGAACGCGTCCGGCAAAGACGTCCTCACGAATTCCAACAGTGGTCCGCAACCACTCGGCCAAGCGTGTGGTGCTATCCATCCAGAGGCCGACATTTCCTTCCTCCACACGATCCGCGCGTACAGTCGAAAGCCACGCGCGCTGCTCGGTCGCGAATAGGCCGACCTGGATATGATCGTGGCGGCCCTCCACGCCAAAACGGGTATGTGTTTCAAACCCACCAAAGCGCCAGTCGAACGCATGCCGCGCATCAAAGCCCCCGAGTATGCGACGATCGAGCTGACTGAACTGGTCGCCGTTCAGCGGGTCATCGAGGAGATAGGTGAAATTGTTGAAGAGCTGTAGCTCAGAACGGACGACATAGGCGCGGATCTTGCTTTGACCGTACTCGCTTGAACCAGCCCAACTGCCGGAGAAACTGAAGCGGCTAGAGGTGCCGCCGTCGGTCGGATCGAGCGAGCCGAAGCGGCCGATGACACCCAGCTCAACGGCACGCTGCGCGATCTGATCAGTCGAATTCCAGCCGTTGGAGTAGGCCATTCCAGTGAACGACAATCCATCGGTTGCGGTACCCTGACTATAACGCAAGACGCTGTTGATCTTCCGCACCTTGTCCGGCACGTCCCAGGGACCGTCATACTTGCTACTCTCGACCGCGGCGAGCAGTGTACCGTCGCCCACCGCGGTGGAACCTGCCACCAGCGCTCGGCGATACCCAAAACTACCAAAGGTCATCTCCGCGATGTTTTTCGGCAGCTTGCTTATGTAGTCGATGCTGACCGCGCCAGCGGAAGCGAAATCGCCGACGTCCGCGAAGTACGGACCTTTGCGGATGCCAACCGACTGGACTAGCTCGGGGATCAGGAAATTGATGTCGGCGTAGCCCTGCCCGTGACCGTGCGTCGGCATGTTGACAGGCATGCCGTCGATGCTGATCGCGAGATCTGTACCGTGATCCAGATTGAAACCGCGCAGAAAATATTGGTTGGCTTTGCCTTCGCCGGAATGCTGAGTGACGATCAGTCCAGGAACGACCTCCAGCGCCTCGCCTGGCCGCGAGAACGGAATGGCATTCACCTGCTCGCCGCTCACAAGCATGGCGCTCGGGGCGGCGGACTGAAAAGCTCCCACCGGGCTTGACGATGCACCCCGCATGCCCCCGCGAGTGCCTTCACTCGCTGTTTGCGGCTGATCCGGCGGCACAATATTCCTAGTTCGCGATCCCCCATTTTGCGTCGCTTTGGGCGTGACAGTCCGCCTGCGCGGCGCGACATCCGGCGACGTCACAGTGACCGGAGGAAGCTGCATTGGCTGAGCCACCGCAAGCTCTTGCGCGGCCGAGGGCCCTGCCGGACCGGTTAGGGCCACGAAAGCTGCCGAGCTGAGCAATCGCCGCAGGAATTTCTTAGTCCGGTCAACTCTCACAGTGCCACTCTGACGCACCTGTAGAACGACAATACGTAGAGACCGGCAGAGCTCGCAAACACGAAGCTCCAACCATGCCGGGCCAAAGCGGATGCCGCCTAGCTTGTCGCGTAATGGTAAGCGATTGCCGTGGTATAGACAGTCAGAGCCCCCAGACCAATTGTGACAGCGCCGACGACGCCTTGGATCGCGCGGTTGGTCCACGTCAGCCACCGGGCCGAGATCGCAAGCGGCACGGCGATGATGATCGAAAGGCAGCCCATTCCAAACATCGACCCGATGCCGAACAGCCCGACGTACAGCATTCCGTAAACAGAATTGCTGATTTGCGATACCGCGAGCACCAGCAACGCGGCCGAACCGGCAATCCCATGGACAAGCCCCACCAGCAACGAACGCCAGCGAAACCCATGCCCATGGGTATGCGCGCTTTCCTGATCTATCGATCTTTCATTCCGATGGCTATGGACGTGAGTGTGCTTTGTTCCGTCGAGATGTCCGTGGCGATGAAAGTGAACGCGATCACGCCATAGCTTCCAGAGAACATTGATCCCCAGACCGATCAACATCACGCCCACGGCAGTTTCGAGCGGTTGCGCAAGGCTTTCGGGGATCGCCTGACCTAGCAGGATGGCGACACCAGCGAAGACGAAAAGGGCGAGCGTATGTCCGAGTCCCCAGGTCAGCCCATGCCTGACGATATCGCCGACATTGGTACGCCGGGCTGCGATGCTGGAGACCGCAGCGATATGATCCGCTTCCAGCGCATGTTGCATGCCGAGCAGGAATCCCAGCCCCAAAATCCCGAACATCTGCGCCCCCGCGGTCTGTGGCAGACATACCCCGTTGCACATCGGGGAACAGCCGGCCGTTCGCACAACAATCAAGGTTCGCGCAGATCGCGTATGTCCATCTGCGATAGAGAAGCGTCAGAGCAGAACACTGAAGTGAGGCGCTAATCGGCGCCATCAATGCTCTAGGCGAACACCGCCTCGCCAGCTTTGCTCAATTCACGGCGCAACCAGCCGTACCAATCGGCAAGTCCCTCGCCGGTTCGCGCTGAAAGCTGAAACACCGTGATTTCCGGGTTAACAGTCCGCGCATTAGTCACCGCCTGCGAGACGTCAAAATCGACATGCGGCAGCAGATCGATCTTGTTCAAAATCATGATCTCTGCAGCACGGAACATGTGGGGATATTTCAGCGGCTTGTCTTCGCCCTCGGTCACCGAGAGGATCACAACCTTCGCGCGCTCTCCGAGGTCGAACATCGAAGGACACACCAGATTGCCGACATTCTCGATCATCACCACTGATCCCGCTACGGGTTGCAGCTCGCCCAACCCGCGGGCAACCATGTCGGCCTCGAGATGGCATCCCGTGCCGGTGTTGACTTGCACAGCCGGCGCTCCTGCGGCCCGAATCCGCTCGCCGTCATTGGCGGTCGCCTGATCGCCCTCGACCACGTAGATGTTTAGCTCGGCAGACAGGTCGCGAATGGTGTGCTCCAGCAGCGTCGTCTTACCCGAACCTGGCGAGCTGACCAGATTGAGCGCGAGAATTTCGCGACCCGCAAACCATGCCCGGTTTTTAGCCGCCAGCGCATCATTTTTGGCGAGGATCCGTGTCTCCAGCTCGATCACGCTGCCCCCAGCGTGATCGTGTCGATGCTCCACGCTGTGATCATCGTGGGCTGAATGACTATGGCTGTGATGTGTGCCATCGGCGTGAACATGGTCGTGGACATGATGATGGTCGCGGGGACCGTCATGGGGGTGGTGGTGATCGTGACTATGCATGACACCATCGCCCAGCAAATGATCCTGCTTCAGGTGATGCGCGTGCTCATGGCTATGATCGTCGTGGTGGGAATGGCCGCTCATATCGATTTCCTTCCCAGTCTGAAGATTTAGGACTGTGGCGCCTCGCTTGTCTCCGCATCCGCAATGACCACACATCAAGCGACCTCCTCTTCCAGTTCCATGCTCTTGATGTTCAATTCTTCGCCCTGCAATCGCGTCAGCCGGCGCGAACCGCAGCTACACGCGCTGAACAGAGTCCGGGTGACGAACTCCAGTCCACAAGAATCGCAGCGGGCGCGTCCCTCGATCTTCCTGATCTCCAGCGTTGCGCCTTCCAGCATCGTCCCCCGGGCAACCGTCTCGAAGCAGAAGGCGATCGCGTCCGGCATCACGCCGGACAATACGCCAACATCAAGATTGACACGGCGAACCCGACGGCCCTTGGCGGCGTCGCCAACGATCGCGATAACGTTGCGAGTAATGCCTAGTTCGTGCATGAGCAGCCTCAGCAAATCCGCGGCAATTGCTCGCCCACCAACATGTCGACGATACGCTGTCCGCCAAACACGGTGCGCATGGTGACACGCCCTGGCTCTCCCCGTTTGACCCTGCCGACGACCGCGGCCCCCGCGCCCAGCGGGTGAGCCCGCATGGCTGAGAGTGCGGCATCGGCCTGTTCGGGAGGCGTGATCACCACAATCTTCCCCTCATTTGCGAGATAAAGCGGATCAAGGCCAAGTATTTCGCAAAAGGCCTTCACCTCCTCGCGAATAGGAGTGGCGCGTTCGTCGATTTCAATCGCAACCTGGGAGGCTTCGGCGATCTCGTTGAGTACTGTCGCCAATCCACCGCGCGTCGCATCGCGCATGAATCTAACTTCGGGTGCCGCCTCCAAAAGTATTTCGATCAGGCCATGAAGGCAGGCGCAATCGCTTTCGATCGTCGAATCAAGTGCCATGTCCCCGCGCGCGCACAAGATCGCTGCGCCGTGGTCACCGAGCAGACCATTCACCATCACCACATCGCCTGGCCTGGCGTTGCCGACTTCGAGTTCGAGGTCTCTGCGGATCACACCGATCCCCGTGGTAGTGATGAACAGCTTATCGCAGGCGCCACGTTGCACCACCTTGGTGTCGCCGGTGGAGATGACAACGCCGGCTGCTTGGGCGGTCACTGCCATCGAGCGCGCAACTTGGCGCAAGAGCTCGATGCTCGTCCCCTCCTCGATGATCACTGCACACGATAAATATAGCGGCTTTGCTCCGCCGACCGCGAGGTCGTTGACCGTGCCGCAAACCGCAAGTTCGCCAATGTCGCCGCCGGGGAAGAATAACGGATCAACCACAAAGGAGTCCGTCGTGAAAGCGAGCCGGTCTCCATAGCCAGCCAGTTCGGCCAGGCTGAACCGAGCCTGGTCTTCCAGGGGCGCGAGCGAACGATTGTCGAAAGCAGTGACGAACACGTCGTCGATCAGATCCTTCATTGCCTTGCCTCCACCACCGTGGGCAAGCGTGACCTTATCGACACTGACTTTGCCGAGCTTGCGAGCATAAACGAACGGCGCGACGTTCATACTGCCTCCTTGTAGCTCTTCTGGCCGCCATATTGGTAATAAGCTGCACAGGCGCCCTCGGACGAGACCATCAACGACCCGAGCGGCATCTCCGGCGTACACGCCGAGCCGAATACCTTGCATTGCCACGGCTTGATAACGCCCTTGAGCACCTCGCCGCACTGGCACGACTTCGGGTCGGCGATCTTTAAGTTGGGGATGGCGAACTTTTGCTCAGCGTCGTAGCCAGCATACTTTTCGCGTAGCTTAACACCGGAGTGGTCGATCGAGCCAAGCCCGCGCCATTCGAAGAACTCACGCAGTTCGTAGACGCGTGAGACCGCTTGCAGCGCGGCTGCATTTCCGCCATCCGGAACGATGCGGGCATACTGATTTTCGACCTCGCTGCGGCCATCCTTGATCTGCTTCAACACCATCCAGATGGACTGAAGGATATCGAGCGGCTCAAAACCGGCCACCACCATCGGCTTTCGGTAGAACCTGGCGATGAATTCGTAGGGAGCTGTGCCGATCACCATCGAGACGTGACCGGGTCCAAGGAAGCCATCGAGCTGGAGGCCCGGGCTGTCCAGGATCGCCTTGATTGTGGGAACAATGGTGATGTGATTGCAGAACACCGAGAAGTTGGAAATTTCCTCGGCTTCCGCCTGCAGGACGGTCAACGCCGTCGATGGCATCGTGGTCTCGAACCCGAGCCCGAAGAAAACGACCTCGCGATCCCTGTTCTTGCGGGCAAGCGCCAGCGCATCCATCGGCGAATAGACCATCCGGACGTCGGCACCATCGGCCTTCGCCTGCAGCAGGCTCTTCTTCGAACCCGGAACCCGCATGGCGTCGCCGAAAGTTGCAAAGATGACGCCAGGGTTCTCTGCAATCGACACGCAATCATCCACGCGTCCCATAGGCAACACGCAAACCGGGCAGCCCGGTCCATGGATCAGTTCGATCTCCTTGGGCAACATGCCCTCGAGGCCGTAGCGGAAGATTGAATGCGTGTGACCGCCACAGACCTCCATGATATAAATTGGCCTGTCGGGCGGCAGCGTCATGGTTGAGACCAGCGCTTCGATTTCCCGGATCAGGAAGCCCGCCTTTTCAGAATCGCGAAATTCATCGACATATTTCATGCTGCGGCCCCCTTCGTGGTGGCTGATCCGCGATCGTCCGCCAGTAGCGTGTGCACGAGATCCCACAAGATATGATAGGCCGCCACGTGACATTCCTGGACGCGGTGGATGGATGTCGTTGGCACCACTAGGCAGAAGTCAACCAGACCTGACGATTTCATCTTGCCGCCGTCGCCGCCCGCAAGGCCGATCGTGACGATGCCAATCTCCCTGGCTTTGGCGAAGGCAGCCATCAGATTGGTAGAATTGCCGCTGGTGGAGATGCCAACCAACGCGTCACCGGCTTTTCCCTGCGCCAACAGCTGACGAACAAAGACGTGCTCGAAGCCGAGATCGTTGCCAACGGCGGAGATCATTGCGAGGTCCGCAACGAGATTAGTCGCGGCGAGCGCCGGCCGGCCTGCAGTGATGGGATGAACAAATTCCACGGCCACATGGGAAGCATCGCAGCTTGACCCGCCATTGCCCATCGAGAACAGCCGGCCGCCACGCCGGTAGACGTGGGCCAGAGCCTTGGCGGCGGCGACCAGAACCGGCCCCTGCTCGTCGAAGAAGCGGGAGTTGGTCTCGCGGGAGTCGCGAGCCTTCTCATTGACCGAATGCAGGAGCGCCGCGTCTAACCGCGCCGGTGACTGAGGTTGTCCGTGCAAAAACGGGTAAAGTGCCGTGAGATCGCTCTCGTTGGACATGGTGAGACCCTCCTTACTGGGCCGCCGACAGCTTCATTGCCTCGATCTCGGCCTGGGCTTCGCCGAGTTCGATCAGTATTTTCAAGGTCTGGGCCGCCTCTTCCTCGTTGATCCGGCTCATCGCGAAACCGACGTGAACCAGCACCCAGTCGCCGACGCACGACTCGACCGGATGGTCGTCGTTCACGATGCAGGCGATGTTGATTTGTCGCTTGACGCCACCCACATCGACCGTTGCGAGGCGCTTGGTCACATCGTCGATCTTCACGATGCGTCCGGGAATGCCGAGACACATGACCTGCTTCCTTCTGTTGACGGCCTTTGTTTATCGATCAGATGCGCGGCAGCGATGGCCGCTTGCCCCAGTGCAAGTCCACCGTCATTGGCGGGAACCTGAGCATGCGAGAGCACCGAAAACTTCGCCTGTTCAAGGCGGCGGCTGACTTCGTCGAATAGAACCCTGTTCTGGAAGCAGCCGCCCGACAAGGCGACCGTCGAGAAACGCGGTTGCGTCGCATCGTCCTCGCCGCCGGCGAGCTTTCTCGTCATGGCGACGATCGAGATCGCCAAGCCCTTGTGGAAGCGTGCGGCCATGACTGGCGCTGGCGTGTTCAAGATGAGATCACCGAGCACTGCGGCCCACATTGCTCGCGGCTCGATGTAAGGCAGTCCTGACCCGGGCAGGTTCGGAATTGTCAGGGGGTAGCCGAGCTCATCCCCCTCATTCAGCATCGTATCAGGATCGACAAGGGCTTCCAGTCGCGCCGCGGCCTCGCCCTCGTAAGCCTGCCGCTCGCGGCAGACATCCAGCGCCGCGGCAACGGCGTCGAACAACCGGCCGCATGACGACGCCGGAAGCGCGTTGATGCCATTCTTGATCATGGCGTCGAGGGTGCCGCGCGGCTTACCTGACAAATAGCCGTGCAGTGGGAGCTGGTCGAAATTCATCGAGAATTCCGGCCATTTCATCTCGGCCATCAGATGCGCGTACAGGTTACGCCACGGCTCGCGGACTGCATGAGCTCCGCCGATCATCGGGACCGGCTTGAACGTGCCAAGCCGTTGATAACCCCGGTAATCGGCGAGCAAGAATTCACCGCCCCACAACGTACCGCCGCCGCCCCAACCCAGGCCGTCGAGCACGATACCCAGCACCGCGGGGGCATCCAGCGGATAATTGTTCTCGGCAAGGCAGGAGGCGAGATGGGCATGGTGGTGCTGAACTTCAATTAACGGCAACTCATCGGCGACGGCACGCTCATGGGCGAATTTCGAGGACAGATATTCGGGATGCAAGTCGACGGCCAGAGCGGCTGGTGCGTGATCGAATAACCTCGCATAAAGTGCGAGATTCTTCCGGTAGTCATCGAAACATCTCGCATCCTCGAGATCGCCCTGATGTTGCGACAGGATAGCGGCACCATCCTTGAGGAGGCAGAAGGTCGACTTCAACTCGCCGCCCATCGCCAGCACATCTGGCGCGGCCTCGAATCCCCTGGGCAGGACTATCCACTCCGGTGCGTAGCCGCGGGCTCGGCGCAGCAGCCTCACGCGGCCGCCGACGACGCGCACGACAGAATCATCAATTCGGTTGGCTATTTCACGATCGTGGATCAGCGCATAGGAGGCGATCCCGCCAAGCCGTTCGCGCGCTTCCTCATCTAGTACGACCTGCGGCTCGTCCGAGAGGTTTCCGCTGGTCATCACCACCGGCCGCGCCATCCTTCGCAACATCAGAAGATGCATGGGGGTCGTCGGCAGCATGAAGCCTAGCGTGGCAAGGCCCGGCGCAACTGATCCCGGTAATTTTTCCGGGCCATTGGCCTCGAGCAGCACGATCGGCCCTGAGGGAGCCGCCAACAATGCTTCTTCCTGGGCGCTCACGCTGCAATAGCGACGAATCACGTCGAGATCACGGGCCATTAGGGCGAACGGCTTGGCGTCACGATGCTTCGTTCGGCGCAGCCTTGCTAGGGCGGCGGCGTTCCTGGCATCGCAGGCCAACTGATAGCCTCCGAGACCCTTGATCGCAACAATCTCGCCATTCTTTATCAGGCCACACGCGGCATCAACATCATCCATCATCGAGAACTGGTCGAAGGTAAACGCGTGACCGTCGAAACGAACCAACTTCGCCTTCGGCCCGCAGGCATGACAGGCGATTGCTTCAGCATGGAAGCGGCGATCGGCAGGATCTTCGTACTCGGCCCGGCAAGCTGCGCACATCACAAATGGCGCCATTGTGGTAGTGGCGCGGTCATAGGGGATAGCGTTGACGATGCTAAGCCGTGGTCCGCAATTGGTGCAGTTTGTGAAGGGATAGCGATAGCGGCGGCCGAACGGGCTGGCGATCTCCTCGGCACATTCGGCGCAAATTGCAGCGTCAGGCGCAACTTGGGTATTTGCGCCGCCGGTAAGGCTCCCCGCAATGACGAATTGCCCTGGCAGACCGCCACGACCCGGCCCTGTCTCGACTGCATCGATACGGGCCAGTGGTGGCGAGTCAGTGTGGATGCGGGCGATGAGCGCAGCTATGGTGCGCTCGCTGCCGTAAAGGCGGATCAGCACGCCGTCCGCGTCATTTCGAACGTCGCCTGACAAACCAAGCTCACGCGCGAAACGCCAGATCGCCGGCCGAAAGCCAACCCCTTGCACGCGGCCGCGCACTCTAATCTCCGCTCCGACATTAGCGTCTGGCTGCGCGATGCAGCTACAATCGGTCACGAAACCGCCTCCCAAAGGAGTACGCGGTTATTGCCGGCGTCTGCCACGACCAGCAGATCATCGCACGCTGAAGCAGCGTAGGGCCAGCAAAGGCTGTCGCGCGTGGCAGAACGCCACCGATTGTCTCCTTTGGCGGAGAACATGGGCTGCCCAGCCAGCGCTATGGCAGGAGAATCCATTGATAGCCCGTCCAGTTCGAATCCAAGCAATCGCGAATTTGCGGTATCGGTCACGATCAGCATTCCGCCTTGCACGGCCAGCCCGTACGGCATGTTCATCGCGCTAGATGTCGGATGATAGGAGGCGCGGTTGTGATCGAGGTGCGTGAAATCGCACTGGCCGAGCACGAAATCGCAGGCTTGTCCGATGGAACGCGGAAACGTTCGCCATGCCATGACTCGATTATTGCCAGCGTCAGACACGAATAGCATACCGCTGCAGGCCGCGATGCCGTGGGGCCAGCGCATGCCGACCGCGCCGCCGGCCTGCCCAGCATTGTCATCGCGGGTCACAAAGTCGAGCTGCCCCAAGACCAGATCGGCCGGCGTGCCGCTCGAGGTTGGAATACGATCCCAAATCAGTACCCGGCGATTGCCCGTGTCGCAGACGATCAATTTTCCGTCCACGATCGCCACTCCGTAACACCAGTTCAATGTGTCCGCTCGGGGCGCGTCCGCGCCGCGATTGGCGAGCCCGCTGGAACAATCTGGCTGGCCAAGCACCACATCTGGGGGCTGGTTGGATCTTTCGGGGTAGCTATGCCAGATCAGAATGCGATGATTCCATGCATCGGCTACAGCAAGGACGCCATTGGACGCTGCGATTCCAGTCGGCATGTTGAGCGTCGTCGGCCCCACATCGCTCTTGGCGTTGCGTCCTTCTCGCGAAAAGTCCGGTTGACCAATTATCAGATCCGCTGGTGTCTGATCGGCCATTGGCAAAGATCGCCAGATCATGAGCCGATGATGGCCTGTGTCACAGACAAACAGCGGTCCGTGCACGCCGGCAAGGCATGCCCCACGCGGGCCGAACAGGGTTGTCGGGCCTGGCACGATTGATTGCGCCAGACCATCCGGCAGCGCCTCGCCCCCAAGGACAGCGCGCGCGCCGTCATGAGCCAAGAGCGGCCGCGCGACGTGGTTATCTCCGGCCCTGGCAAGAGCCTGATGCAATCGGCGGGGGGCAAAGGAAACCTGCATGGCTACACCGAAATCCTAACCTCGACCCGAGCACCGATAACGCGAACAGCATGGGATTGGAGCGCCACCTCCGGCGCGGTGAGGCATTCGCCGCTTGAAAGGTCATACTGAAAGCCATGATGCGGACAGGTGATAATGCCGCTTTCCACCTCGCCGTCGTGGATCGGAAAACCGAGATGGGCACAAGCATTCTGGAAGCAAGTGACGCTTGCGCCGGCTCGCGACAACAATACCTTCTCTCCTCCAATGGTGGTCGCGCGAACCGCACCTTCGGGAATGTCGGCCAATAGTCCAGCCGAAAGCCAGTCCCCTTTTGCGTCAAGCGCGAACGGGCTGACGAAGCGAACGCCGGTATCGGCAGAACTGCCCAGCCCCTTCACCTGTACAATCTCCGTAATCTCTGGACATGCCTCCTGAACGGCCTTTTTCACGCCGGCGTGGAACGTCAATGCGGATGCCGGACAGCCGTCGCACGCCCCGATGAAACGCACCTCCACCTTGGGCGGGTTCACCTTGACGAGCTCCACGTTACCGCCATGCGAGCCCAACATGGGGCGGACGCCCTCAAGCGCCGCTTCGACTCGTTCGTTGAGACTGGGTTTGACGATCTGATGCCGGCGCAAGACCGCGTAGACGACCTCGTCGGCGACCGCATTCTTCATCGCCGCAAGCGCGGCAGGATCAGTCTTGAGCGCCCGGATCAACCGGCGCAACGCCTCTCCATCCAGCGCCTCGATGGCCAGTTTGTAGGCGCCGACGGCCGCCCGCTGGGTATCGTCCCATGTTGCAAATATGGCCTCCAGTCGCTCGATGTCGCCGACCAAGCCGGCAAGATCGTCGCGCGTCGTCGAGATCATATCGTGGGCGTTCATATCGTTCTCACATGCGGATTCCCGCAGCATCACCGATAGCGGAGGTTCCGAAAGAGATAGGGCTGCAACCCACCGCCGACGAAGGCCGCGACGGGCGCCGCCATCCACAACGGGGCACCCAGCTTTGCGATCATGACCAGCAACGATGCAGTCACAAGCACGCCTACAAAAATCATGAGGAACGCTTTGCGCGGTTCGGCAAACAACTTGCCGCGGAAGAACAGAACGATTGAATTTTGAGCCATTGCCCACATGATATCGTTCTCCTCAGCCGACAATCGTAAGGATGGCGAGCCCAAGAAAGACGCCGGCAACGCCGGCCAGGGGCCCATAGAAGCCCCCCAGTAGCGCTGCCAGTTCATTCCCCAACACCTTGCCGCCGACGACTACGCCTCCGATGACGCCGCCCCCAATTGAGGCAACGACGCCCAGGATAAACGAAACAACCAACATTTCTGGAGAAGACGGTAGGGTCATAGATCGGAAGCTCCGGTTTCGTTCGATTGACGATTGCTTGGATGAGAGCGCACGGCTTGGCCGTCGACCGGATTCGACGCCAGCAACTCGCGCTGAATCTGGTCGATCGCTTCGGCCACGACCTTCCCCTTCTGCAAGTCGCCATGCGCCATCAAGATCTCGCGCGCTTCGCCGTAGTAGTCGCGCGCTTGCAGAAGGTTGGATCGATTGCCACTGTCTGGATCGCTAGGATTATCTGGGAGATTCCACAGACAGTTGGCTTTGTTGCAAATGGTGTTGGCGTATTCGAGCGGGGTCGTCTCGCGCGTCCGCACTTTCAGCGCTTCGTCGTAGGCTTCAAGTGCGCGTATGTTGTTCGCGATCGTGTGGCTCGAAGACACGTATTGCAGAGCGTTGCCGAGATTGTTCTGCAGCATCGCATATTCGGTCGGATTGTCGATCAGCGTGATGACTTTGAGACCTTCTTCGAAAGCCTGCACCGCAAGCGCTTCACGCATTTTTCCGCGTTCGTCCGTCATGGGGATCGAGAGAAACGCCGTGGCAAGGTTGTTCTGCAGGATCACGAACTCCTGCGGAAACTCAGATCGCGTGAAAGTCCGCAGCGCACGTTGATAAGCGGAAATGGCGTCTGTGATGCGGGCCTTGTTCACGCCTGCAAGATTCTGCAATACCAGGCCGAAATTCATCTCTGCTTCGGCAAGCTCCTCAGGCCTGCCGAGCTCGGTCATAGTCCGGATTGCCTGCTCAAAGGCCGAGCGCGCCTGCTCAAGCGCCGCTGTACCTTCCTCCGGTATGGCCTGTAGCGCAGTGCCTTTTCGCGCCAGAATTCGAGCCGACAGCAGCTGCATATCCTCAGGACAAATCGCCAGCGCCTTGTCATAGAGGGCAACCGCAGCATGAAGCTGATCCGGCGATTTGGGCTGCCGCTGCAGACCCATCGCAATCTCCATCAGCATCTCGGCCCGCTCGGAGGGGCTCGCCTCGGCGTCATCAGCAGCCGCGAGGGCCGCACGCACTTCATCGCCGAGAAGTCCTGTAATCACTGCTTCCTCCGACCAGCGCATTTTTGGCTGCACGCTTGGTACGAGAGCTACTCTAGCAGCATGAAATCCGAACTGTCTATCTATTATGCGTTATGTAAACTTAGTTTGCAGGAAAGCGCCGGCGGCGATGAGCGCACCAGCTTCCGGCGACCACGCGACCGGCAGCTGCGAGGCGACATATTCATCGACCGCGTGCTCGCGCAGGAAATCTGGCGCATGCACCACTCGATCTCCTCGGCTGTTGCGAAGCTTGAGGAGATAGCCCCCGGCGGCGGCGTGACGGACTGGCATGATCCAGAGGTCATCCGCGCGGCGTAACAGGATGACCGCCTCCAACCCTGCAAAATAGCGGTCGTATGTTTCGCGGCTCAGATAAAGTGCCCCGCGCGCTACTCTGACAAAAAAGACAGCGGTCACGACGATCCCTCTGCGCCAAGACGTGCATCGATCAGCGTGGCAATGCGGTCGCTCACTTTCGCGACAGCGGCTGCTGCAGCGTCAGACAGGCCGATGCCCAATTCGATTGTCTGCGCTTCAATCAAAAGCACGATGACGTCCGAGGGAAAATCGTCGCGGAAGATTTTCCGGCCTACGAATAGCGCGTGATCCCATCGGAAATCGTGGAGGTTAAGCGACGGCTCGTAGCGCTGCTCCAATTCGCTCCCTGGCACTTCGAAAATTGCCCCTGGCGGAGACCCCGAGCGACACGCATCCACAACAATCAGCGTCCTGCACCCACGCGCTGCAAACATCGCCGCCATCCCGTCGGTACCTGCAGCGAGTAGACGGACGTTTGGCGAGCCCGCTCCAACACCACGTGCTTCCAGCAGGCGCAGGACTTCAACACCCGCGCCGTCATCGAGGCGATTTGGATTTCCACATCCTATGACCACGATCATTGGAAGGCCGCCATCCTACTCGTCACCATCTGCGATCCCGCACCACGCGACGATACCTCGTCGTGACATGATGCCCCGCCAACGACGCGGCCGATAGATCCGGTATCGTTGGCCCTGGCCGGCCCAGCATCGAGACCTAAATGCGCCAGAGGCGGCAGGACCATTGGGGCTCAACGGGCACATCGAGCTCAGGCAGCTCACAGTAGCGGCGGTGGACCTTGTAATACATGCACGTTTCACACAGTTGCTCGAGACCCTCATGTTCGACCGGTTCGAGGGTAAATCCTCCGAGCACGAGCTTCGTCTTCAGGTCGTTACCTGCGCCTTTCAGCCGGGAAACGATGGCTTGGACGTCTTCATGAGAATCGGCCCGTGGAAGCACCTCTGTCTGGAGGCCACCCGCCAGAAGAGCGCGAATCTCGTCCCGGATCTTTTCGTCGCACACGGCGTCGTCTCCTGAGGTTCGCTCTCGCGGCTGTCAGTCGAGACATCAGATTCGCCACAATCGGCACCACCACTCTGGCTCGACGGGAACCGCAAGCTCCGGCAGGTCGCACCATCTTCGATGCACCAGATAGTACATGCACTCCAGGCATCGCTGGTTATCCGGGCCGTACGGATGGTTTACAAAGCCTCCGACGACAAGCTTGCCTTCAAGATCCTTTGGATCGAGCCGGCGAAGCTGGAGCAAAATGTCGCCAAACTCCTTGTCGGTTTCGGGAAAAGGCTCGACTTCCGTTTTGAGCCCATTCTCGAGCATGTCGGCGATCGCCTTGAGCACAACCTCTTTGTCAGACGCCATGCGCGACCGCCTTTCGCTCTAAAAATTCAGCATATGACGTTACTACTGGCAATTTAAGCACCAGCGCCCCGATACCCACAGCGTGCCCGATGAGCGAACCTCAGGCCGTTCGGAAGCGCGCCAATTCCTCGCCTGTCTTTGCGTCATGTGCGTGGACAGTGCAAACCAGGCAAGAATCGTACGAACGGCAAACGTGACCGACCTCGACTGGGTCGTGCGGGTCCCTGATCGGAGAGCCTATCAAGGCCTGCTCCATTGGACCGCGAATGCCGTCGGCGGACCTTGGGCCAACATTCCAGGTCGTCGGGGCAATGATCTGGTAATTCTTGATCTTGCCATCCTTGACCTCGATCCAGTGGCAGAGTGCGCCACGAATGGCCTCTGTAGCTCCCCAGCCGCGTCCATCCCGTTCGGTGGGCTTGATATACCATGGGTCGTTGAGCCGAAATTCACGCAAGGCGCGTTCGGCCTGGCGATAAAGCTTAACGCCTTCATGCATGCGGGCGAAGTGCCGCAACATGACGTTCGCCCCGCCCAACTTCCTGTACATGTCGAGTACCAGTGGATCGAAGTGCTGCCAGGCTTCGCCATGCGTGCCGCCGGCGATGAGCTGACGAGACAGCGGTCCGGCTTCCAGGCGTCCTGATTCGTCGTGGCGCACAGCCGTCGACCAGGAATATTGGCCGTCCATATTGATGGTGTTCTTCTGCGTAGGCACCGTCTTGCGATCGAACGGATGCACCCCACCCGGCTCATCGTACCAGGAGCGCATCGTATCTTCGCGCGTGTGCTTCTGATCCATCAGCTTGAAGCTGTTGGCGTTGCCGTCATAAACACCGCTCTTCATGATCAAAGCCGCGTTACGACCATCGATCGTCGGCTTCTGATATTTGTCTTCATGCGGCAAGTAGCCCCACGAGACGAATTTTTCGTGGCCCTTCCCGAACTTGTCCATCCCACAGTCGACGCTCATCCGCCAGAACATCCCTAGGTCGGAATTTGCGTGCTCGGGCTTCTCGTCGAGCCAGGCCATGAAGTCGTCATAGGATTTGATCTCTTCGTAGCGCTCCAATGAACAACCGAGCCAGATCTTCTCCATCCAGTCACGGCGGAAATATTCCAGGATCGACCACGCCCTCGTGACGTCGGTGAGGGTCGGTGCGCACATCACGCCGCCGGGCACCATGTAGCTCGAGTGCGGCCACTGGCCGCCCAAGAGTGCGTAGATTTCTACCGGCTTGCCAGAGATCGTGACGCCGATTTCGTAATTGCTTCCGGTAAACGGCGCCCAGCGCTTGACGGCTTCCTCGTAGTATTTCGATTTCGAGTAGTTCTTGTGCGTGTAGTCGATCATGAACAGACCGTAGTGATGGCGCGGCAGGCTCTGAAGACTTTCGACAAGCTGACCGAGATTCCGCGCTAGGATCGCATTGCGCGGCACTTCCGTTTGCCACGCGGTATCGAGCGCCCAGGCCGCGCAGGTCAGATGCGAAGCACCGCAAATTCCGCAGGCCCGTGGCGTGACCACAAGGCCTGCCTGGGGGTCCTTGTCACGCAGGATCACCTCGAAGCCGCGGAACAACTCCGCCTGGGTCCAGGCGTCGACGACGACCCCATCTTGGATGTTGACGCGAACATCAAGGTCGCCTTCGACGCGCCCGACGGGAGAAATATCAAGAGTTTGAACAGCTGAGGGCATAGGAATGCATCCTGAATTTGCAAGGTGAAATGTCTGCGCGGTTGTTGGGTGAGCTCGCAGCTCAAACGACGAAGATGTCTTCCTCGGCCCAGGCGGGAGACGCCGCCTTGGCTGCTGCCGTGAGCTTGATGTACCCGGCCTTGTCGACGCCGAGCGGCATGTCCTTTGGAACACCCATCATCGTTTGCGTCTTGAAAACCGTGCCCGGCATCAAATCGAAGAATGGGAATTCCGGCTCCGTGCACCCCATGCAGGGCATGCCGGCCCGCGTCTTCGACGACTGGCGATTCCACAGGATGCGATTGCAAGGCGAGTGTGTCATCGGACCGCGACACCCAAGATCATAGAACAGGCAGCCCTTGCGCTGCCCGTATTCGGTCGCGGACACCTTGTAGGCGAAGTGCATGTTGCGGGTACAGCCCGTTTGCGTGAAACTCGTAAAAAACGTTTTCGGACGCTGGAATTCGTCTAGCGTCAGGTCGCCGCCGCGTCCCGTAGCGACCGCAACGACGATTTGCGTTATCCAATCGGGATGCGCGGGGCAGCCGGGGACATTGATGACGGGCAGCCCGGCCTTGGATTTATAGGCCGGCCCGAGAAATCCGCCGTGCTTGCGCTTCAGGAATTGCAGCCCTTCGCTCTCGGACGGGTTCGGTGCCGTCGCCGGAATCCCGCCCCAAGTCGCGCAGTCACCGATTGCGACGGTATAGCCCGCCACCTTCGCAAGATCGGCGACCCAATCCTTCATCGGACGGCCCGCAAACCGATTCCATTCGCCTGTGCCGTTCGGTGCGTTGACCACCGAGCCTTCGAAGACGAAAATATCCAGTGGCATGGCACCAGATACAAGCGCATTCAGCATTTTTTTGAGGTTCTCACCGAGCTCCATGCCGAGCGAGGGGTGCCAGAGAACATTGATGCCAAAATCAGTGACCAGGTCGCAGGCGCTCGGCTCCTCCGCATTGAGGAACGACATCGTATTTCCCGAACATGCGCCGCCTTGGAGCCAAAGAAGATTAGCCATCAATTTCCTCCACTATGTTCTATCGCCAACCAATACGGCGCTTGAACAATAGTACAGCAAGACCTGTGCCGGATTGGGCGCCCCTGAAAAGACCTTGTAAGGACAGATGCTTAGTGTGAAGTCGTCCAAGACGCCGAGGTGTTTCTTCACGCGCCTTGGCTGCAAAGAAAGTTGGCTATGCAAAGTTAGTTTTCAAATTCGCTGATCGATGTAACGCGATTATGCGCGTCAACGAGCCGGCCCTCACGAGGGAATGACGCTCCAGGAAGAACATCTTGCAGGCGACCAACGCGGAGGGCTCGCTACGCACACCTTTGGCCTCTTCAGAATTCGCCGCGCGCCTGGCGTGCTTCAACGCACCGGATGTTCACGAAAATGCTGGCGTTTAGGTGCTGCGCGCGTTGAACGCAGCGAACCGCGATCAGACCGGCAGGCTCAGAGCACAGCGGCTTGCGACTATCCGTGACGGTTGCCACATGCGGGGCAAGTTACCTCCAGCAAGTATCCATACCAGATGCCGCGACACCGGCTGCACCAATGGCCGGTAGCCTGACGCTCGGGCAAACCAAGAGCTTTCGAAAGCCGGCTAGTGCCAAGCTCCCTAAAAGGTTCGGAGCTTCCCGCCGGGTTTACACGCGATTGCGGGAAGCGGACAATCTGCGCTGAGGGATCGCTGCCGATAGCATTCTTGTCGTCGGGCATCGCAAACTCTCATTTAGCTTCGTCGAGACCATATCGCTTGATCTTGTTGGCTAGGCCAACGCGCGACAGACCAAGTTCGTTCGCAGCCCGGCTTTGGTTCCACCGATGGCGGCCCAGCGCTTCGTTCAGAACCTGCTTTTCGAGGCTTTCGACCTTATCCTTCAATGTCGTTCCCTGCGGCACAAATGCCAGCGCTGTGTTCGATCGCGGACGTGATGGCGCCGCGAAAATGGACGGCGACATATACTTTGTCGTCAAATACTCGCCATCTTCGGCCAACGAGACCATCCTGCGGATTTCATTTTCGAGCTCGCGAACGTTTCCCGGAAAGTCGAACGCGGCCAGTTTTTCGAGGGTCCCAGCGGAAATACCAAGAATTTTGCGTCCGATTGCATCGGCATGTTTGGCTGCGAAAAATTCCGCAAGGGCCGGAATATCGACAGGGCGTTCACGAAGCGGGGGCACCTCGAGTTCGAAACCCTTGAGACGAAAATAGAGGTCCTGCCGATATTTTCCCGCGGCAACGAGCGCCTGCAACGGCCGATTTGACGCAGCGATGATGCGAACGTTGCAGGTCTGCGTTTTGTCGGAACCAAGTGGTTTGACTTCGCCCTCTTGAAGAAACCGTAGCAGGCTCACCTGAAAGGATGGCGACACTTCCGATATTTCGTCCAGGAAAACCGTTCCGCCGTCGCCGGCCCGAAACAAACCGAGGCGATCCGAGATGGCGCCCGTAAACGCACCGCGCTTATGGCCAAACAATTCCGAATGAAGCAACTCGTCAGACATGCCGCCGCAATTCTGGACCATCAACGGACTGGTCTTGCGGGCCGAATTGTAGTGAATTGCGCGAGCCAGCAATTCCTTGCCTGTGCCGGTCTCTCCTTGGATCAGGATAGGTAATTCTGTTCGGGCCGCCTTCCTCGCAAGATCACACAGCTCGCTGAGCTTTTCGCTTACATAGACCAATTTTTCGAAACGCTGGCTCTCGACATGCAACGAAGCGCCATTTCGTTGATGAACTCCTACCGTATCGCCTCGAATCTTGAACTCGCGCGACAGCATGCGATGGCGGCGTGAAAGCTCCCGCGACTCCAGCCCGCGCTCGACAACCAAGCCGATTTGCTTTGCATCCAACGGTTTTCGCACAAATTGATAGATCGCCGCCGGTGAAATGGCTTGTTGGCTCAGCTCCGTTTTAGCCTCAAGGGCGAGGACACGAACGATGTCCGGATGGCTGACACGCAAGCCGACGAGGAATGTCAAACCTTCTCCACCTGACCCGTGTTCTGCCAGAACGAGATCTACGTGAGCGTCCGACAACGCGCTCATCGCCTCTTCCGCCGAGCGGACGACCAGGACGCGATAGCCATACTCTTCCGATAAAATCACCTCGGCCGCGGACCATTGCGGTCCGCCTCGGGCAACGATGAGGACTGTTCCCTGCGTTTCCATGCAATGCTTCTTGGCTAATTGAAAACCTTCTTAGCAGCAGCGAGCGGATCCTTCAATGGGCATTCCGGGGGCTTTGAGTGCTTGAAGAAGGCTGGCCGACACTGCTTGCCGCTGAAGGCGGAGAGCGCGGCCCTCACAGATCACGATCAGACAACGGCCGGGATGAATGTTGAACGTCGGATAGCCAGCTCATACAGCCTCACTCAAGCGCGGCTGCTTCTGAAGAGCCCTCCGCTTGGGACGCTAACGTTGATAGGTGGCCGCGTCATTGTCTCGCGCAACCGACCACACACCATCGGCGGGGAGTCGAACCGCACGCGCAGCAATCTCACAGTATAATAACTTCTGCTGCTGCATGGTCGGAGGTGCTTCTTGAGTTATCATCGCTCGTCGTTGACGTGCTTTCGGCGGATTCTACGAACGATTGACCAAATCATTATTGCGGCAACCGGAACAAACCCCGCAATCAAGTAGTTCGGCTCAATCGCTACCCGTCCACTGTCATGAGCAGCTTTGACAAAATAAGCAAATAGCCCCACGACGTAATAAGTTATGGCCGCGACGGATAAGCCCTCGACTGTTGTCTGCAGACGCAATTGCAGGCGAGTCCGGGCATTCATTGATTGCAGGAGCTCCTGGTTCTGTTGCTCGAGCTCAACATCGACACGCGTTCGCAGGAGGTCTGCAGCGCGCGAAAGTTTGACCGAGAGATTGCCTTGCCGCGCATCGAGGGTGATGCAAGTGCGCATAGCAGGAGCCATTCGGCGCGCCAGGAAGGATGACCAGGTCGGAAAGCCACTCAGCTTTCTCTCACCAATCGTCTGCAGCCGCTGCGCAACTATCTCTTCATAAGCACGACTGGCTCCAAAGCGAAAACCGCTTGCGGCTGCGCCTGCCTCGACCTCCGCCGCCATCTCCGTTAGCTCATTCAACAACTGCCTGTTGCTGGCAATGTCGTTCGCCCTGCGCATTTCGTCCATTACTTCGGCTAACCGCTTTTCGATAAGACCTACGGTGGGTGCGAGCCGATGAGCTTCGGGCAAGCCAAGAAGGGCGAATGTGCGATAGGTCTCAACCTCAATGACGCGCTGAACGAGTGCTCCCGCGCGCTCTCGATCTAGTCCTCGATCGACAACGAGAATGCGAACAAATCCGCAGGAATCTGGCTGGAAATCGGTGGCATAAACGGCCTTCCCATCCGAGTTCTCTGCCATTGCCAGACTTGCGCGATCAAACAGAAGCTGCGGTGCTGGCCGATCTTGCTGTTCGGGGAGCAGATGCAAATCGAGAGCAACTAACAGAGGGCCTGGCTGGGGAACAAGCCCCATTACAGCTGCGAGCGACGTAGCTCCTGGGCTGAATGGCTCGACGTCGACGTCTGATGGAATTTCCCAGGTATAAGTCGTGAACTCGGAATGCTGCTCCCATCGCAGAGCCTTGGTGCCGAGTTGCACCCGATGGTACCTTTCCTCCAACGACGGTACCGCGACCCCATATTTGCTGCAGAGCTCTGCAAGGTTCACGCGATCCGTCTGTGCACGTCCCTCCGACGTATCGAAAGCGAAGTGTAGGATACGGCTGGAAACAGAGATCGGCGTGAATGGACGGGCATGCAACTCGCGCAAAACGGCCGAGCGCAATTCATGGGCTGATAGACTGCGCCGTTCATTATCAACGAGCAAAACGACATCATTCATTTGCAATTCCCGCGGATTTTTAAAACATCGACACTTGATCAAACGCCAGATACAGAAACTCCCGTGTACGGATCGGGCTTGACTACTCGGCAGTCGCCCGCGCTGGCGCCGTGCTTTGATGCATCGCTTCAGTCCCGCAAAGCCGATCATTGCGCGGAAACAATGGTGCGCGCTAGTTAGACGTCGTCGCTTTCCAAGCCGCACATGCCGCGCGCATCTGAATAGGGAGCGCCTCCCAGATTCGGACCAGCTCTCCGATCGAAGATGCTTGCATCTTGCGCATAACGTTGCCGCGATGAAGCTTAACCGTCACTTCGCTGATACCAAGATCGAAAGCGATCTGTTTGTTGACCCGACCGTGCGCTACTTCATGGAACACCTGGCGCTCGCGAGGCGTTAAAGTCTCCAGTCGGTCGACGTTCGACCTCATGACCTCCGCTTCAGCCCGCTGCGCAAGGTCTCGCTTGATTCCGGCGGCCACTGCGTCGAGCAGCGCCTGGTCTCGAACTGGTTTTGTAAGGAAGTCGATTGCCCCTGCCTTCATGGCCTGCACGCTCATCGGAACATCGCCATATCCGGTCAGAAACACGATCGGCTTGGGATTGCCACTTGCAGCAAGATGAAGCTGCAGGTCGAGGCCGCTCGATCCAGGCATGCGGACGTCGAGAATCAGGCATCCCGGCCTGTCCAGAACATCTGTGTCGAGCAATTCGCGCGTCGATGCAAAGCTGACGCATTCGATGCTCGCCGACTCCATCAACTCCTGCACGGCCTCTCGCACTGCCGCATCGTCATCGACGACGATCACGAGCGGTTGACTGGATTCGCTTCGCGGCCGTTTGGTTGCCGAAGCTGGCTTTCGCAACGAAATCCGATCATTGATCATTATCGCCCTCCAGATTGGTGTCGCCCAGCGTATACTCTACGGCGGCGACCAGATCCTGCCCGAACGGCTTTTTGAAGAAGCCGCTGATGTCCTTACCTGTCACGCGGTGCTGATCGCCGATTTCGTGACGGCCGGTCAAAAGAAACACCGGCAGCTTCGGCCGCGTTTTCTTCACGATGTCGAGAAGCTCGAAGCCGTCCATGCCCGGCATGCCTATATCGGTGATAAGGCAGTTGATATTTGACAGATCGCACGTCAGCAGTGACTGGGCAGATGAAAATGTCGCCACGGTATAGCCAACCGACTCGAATAGGTTCTCCAAGGACTCAAGAACTCTCGGATCGTCGTCGACCACTGCGATGACAGGTTTTCCAGTCACTTTTCGTCTTCCCCAGTTCGGCGCGAATGAGTCACCGGGATCTGCAACTTCTCTGCAATCCGCACCAGATCAGCCAGCGATACGGCCGCCATCTTTTGCATCACATTCCTACGGTGGATCTGGAGCGTAACTTCGCTGATCCCGAGTTCGGACGCGGCTTGCTTGTTGAGGAGTCCACTGATGACAAGCGGCAACACCTCACGCTCACGCGGCGTCAGATCGAGATATCGTTGCCGAAGAACATCAAGATCCGCGCGCTCCGCTCGCGTTATCCTGTCTTGCGCCACTGCGGTGCGGATCGCCTGCATGAGAGCTGCATCGCTAAACGGCTTCGTGAGAAAATCCACGGCGCCATGCTTGATGGCGCGAACTGTGGAAGGAATGTCGCCATGCCCTGTAATGAAGACGATCGGCGGATGATCTCCGTCCGCGATCTGATTCTGTAGATCGAGGCCGTTGATATCAGGCAGTTCGACATCTAGGATCAAGCACGCTGGCCGCTTTGGTTTGTCTGCCTTAACGTATTCTCCCGCGGACGCGAAGGCGTGCGCCGCAATGCCATGCGACGCCAGCAGCTCGCCAAGCGCTTCGCGAATGCGGACATCGTCATCGACAATGAAGACGATAAAATCGTCGTTCGTCATGCAGCATCTTTCGCTTCGATCGGCAACGTGAAGATGAACGTCGCACCGGCCGGTTCACTCGTCTCCGCCCATAATTTTCCGCCGTGAGACTCGATGATCGAGCGGCAGATCGCTAGTCCCATGCCCATCCCATGCTCCTTAGTCGTAAAGAACGGTTCGAACATCCTGTCCGGATGCTCGAAGCCGCGGCCACGATCACTGACCTCTGTCCGGATCGCGCCAGCAACACGGCGTACGCACAGGCGAAGAACCTTTCCGTTCACAAGAGCGTCCATCGCTTCCATACCGTTACGAATGAGATTGATCAGAACCTGCTGAAGCTGAACGCGGTCGACTTCGACGGAAGGCAGGCCTCTTTCGACGTCGAACTCCATGCGGACAGAACGCCGCAATGCTTCTTCCGCCATGAGCTCTTGCGCCTCATTGATGAGGCTGCCAAGCGCCATTGAGATGCGTGAATCCGGCGATTGCTTGAACAACGCGCGAACACGGCTAACAACGTCGGCAGCCGCGTTGGCATCGCGGATGATCCGTTCCACTGTTCGGTGGGCGCGATCAATGTTTGGCGGCTCCGTCGCCAGCCAGCGTTGGCAGGCATGGGAATTGGCAACAACCGCAGCCAACGGCTGGTTCACTTCATGCGCGATCGAAGCCGAAAGCTCGGCCAGACTCGCCGCCTGGCTTGCGCGCGCCAGCCGCTCTTGCGAGAGACGTAGCGCCTCTTGCGCCCGAACCTCGCCATCGATGTCCAGACACATCACATTCCACTGCACAATGGCGCCTTCGGCATTTCGCATAGCCTCGGCGCGCGTCTCGACCCAGCGATACTCACCGTCGAAACGCCGCAGCCGGTGCCGGCGCGCATATGGCTCACCAGTCGCCAGGCACTGCGCATATCTCTCTTTGACACCCGCGAGGTCGCTGGGATGCACACTCGCATCGAGTGTCCCGTTCAGCCGACTCGTTCCCGTACCATCCAATGCTTCAAGCTCGTAGCCGAGGAAGTGGCGCAACTGCTGGCTGCGATAAATGGGCTCGCCATTGGGCGCTGCACAATCGATCATGGCCGGGAGCGTTTCGACAAGCTGGCGGAGCGACCGTTCGCTCTCCCGCAAGGCTTCATCCGTGCGAACCTGATCGTCGATGTCGATGGACACTTGATACCAGTGCGCGATCGTTCCATCTCGATCGCGTAGAGGCTCACAGCGCCCCTCCATCCAGCGGTAACTGCCGTCTTTCCAACGCCGGCGATACCGCATCATGAAGGGGTCGCCAGTTCTGAGACAGCTGAGTGATGTCCGCAGCACCTCTGGGGCATCTTCGGGATGAACCAGCTCTTGCGCCACCGTGGTGGTATCTTTGAAGGTCGCGCTGGAGAGGCCGAGATCCTCCAGAGATCGTTTGTTGACGTAGGCCAACTCGCCGGCGGGCGTCCAGCTCCAGATGTGAACTGGCAAGGCATCGACAAGCTGCGTCAGCTCCCGTTCTCGTTTTCGCAACGCCTCATGCGCGCGAACCTCGTCTCCGATGTCGATTGAAACCATGTACCATTGCATGATCGCACCGTCAGCATCGCGCAACGGCTGCGCGCGTGCCTCTATCCAAGGATAGGTGCCATCCTTGTCGCGTCGGCGAAACCGATTGACGAAAGGCGTTCCGGTCGCAAATCCATGGAGTCCCCTTGGCAGCATGACCGGAAGATCGTCAGGATGAGCCAAGTGCTGGGCCAGCCCCTCGAAATCCTCGACATGCGCTGGCGGCATGCCGACGTGCTCCAGATAGCGCTTGCTGGCAGAGGTGAGCTTGCCCGAGGGATCGAAGCTCAGGATGTTGATGGGCACGGCGTCGATCATCTGCTGCAGTTGCCGCGTACTGCTACGAAGCGCCTCTTCAGTCGCCAACTGATCGTCGATGTCGACGTTCGCGCCGTACCATTGAATAATCTCTCCGCTCTGATTGCGAAGCGGCTCCGCGCGTCCCTCCTGCCAACGATACACGCCATCTCCCCGGCGGTTGCGAAATCTCAAGGCGAACGTTTCGCCAGTGCGGAAGGAATGGCTTAACGCATCGTACAGAGCCTCTCGATCATCCGGATGGACGAGGTCCTTGATCGCACTGCGCAGACCACCTTTGGCATCGAAGTCTTCCAACTTCATACCGATGTAGTCCATCATGGTTTTGTTTATGTACGACGGCTCGCCGGTCGGCGTCACGCACCAGATCTGTGTCGGAACCGTGTCGACGAGCAGCTGAAGCTGCCGCTCACTATGCTGCATCGCCTGCTGGGCACACATCATGTCATGAATATCGACACTGACGCCGTACCACTGGATGATGTTGCCGGCATCGTCGTGCAATGGTTCTGCGCGGGTTTCGGTCCAACGATAGATGCCACCGCCGCGAATTTGACGGTATCGCTGAAAATAGGGCGCGCCCGTCTCGCATGACCGCTTGAAAGCTGCAATCGCCTCAGACCGATCCTCCGGATGGACGACGCTTAGCGACGGCCTGCCATCGGCCGAGGTGATGTCCTCGAGCGTGGCGCCTGTGGCCTCTGTGAACCGCTTACTAACGTAGGTCGGCGTGCCATCCGGCTCCGTGCTCCAGACCAGGGCGGGAACCGTATCGGTCAGTTGCTGAAGTTTCCGCTCGCTCAGCCGCAGCGCGTCTTCGGCGTGCATCTGAGCGTCGACATCGAGACATACGCCGTACCATTGCACGATATCGCCGTCGGAATTGCACATCGGCTTGGCCCGTGCGTCCACCCAGCGATATGCACCGTCTGACTGACGAAGCCGATGCCTCAATCCAAAGGGCTCGCCGGTCTCGATCCCGCATTGAACCGCCTCGCGGACGGCGTTCGCGTCATCAGGATGGATGATCGCCTCAACCACCGCATCGATTGATTTCAATTGCGCAACAGGCACGCCGGTATATTCGACCAGCTGCTTGTTGAAGTAGATGGGATTACCCTCTGGTGACAAGCACCAGATCAGCACGGGGACCGTGTCGATCAATTGCTGCAACGAACGTTCGTGCTCGCGCAGAGCAGCTTCAGCTGTTTTCAGTTCGTCGATGTCGATGGTCGTGCCGTACCAGCCGACGGTTCGGCCATCGCCATCTCGCGCTGGCAAGCCGAAGCTCCGGCACCAGCGATATCCGCCGCTTGCATGCCACATGCGATGCTCGCAGCTATACTCCTGGCCCGTTCGCAGGCTGCGACGCCAGGTTTCACGAACGCGATCTAGGTCATTCGGATGAACGACGTTTCGAAAGCCGAACTCATCATCTTTCGTCGTAACGAGATCCTCCTTCGGCAATCCCGTGAATACCCGGGGGCTTCGGTTGGTATAGAGAAACTTGCCCTCCACATTCGCAAACCACGCGAGCGCCGGCATGCTTTCGATGATTCGCAGAGCCTGTTCAGCTTTGCTGTTCACCCTTTTCGCGCGCTTGCGATCAGCTATTTGAGCCACGGCTGCCATCACGATCCCAAGGGCCGCCAGCACCATGGCAATCGCAGCAGTAGGACCGATCGGCGAGTTAATCAGTGGCGCCAAGACGAGCCCGGCGCCGCAGCCCGCCAATGCAAGGCCGAAGCGATAAAGATAGGATGCTGTGATCATTATCTCCGATTCCCGACGTGAGATGGTCCGATGCCTCACATCGCCCCCTCAGCCTGGCATCCGTCCCAACTCGGGGACTTCAATGGAAACCTATCATGGCCGGACCTGGCGGCATCTCATGGAAATCCATGATAGGCAACCGCAAAGAATTATGGAAGCCGCCGCACGCGGCAGCGGGTCGGTTGACCGCAATCGCCCTTCAGGCGAAGCAATTGCTCTGGCGCAACTACGGATGCGAGATGGTATCGCTCCAATAGCTCCTTTGGCTGGTCATTCCTCAAGAGTAATGCCTACAAAGATGCGCCTTGCTTCCTCCAGATCAAGGTCAACCTGACCACCAGCAGGGTGCAAGCTATCCCGATAGACAGTATCGGACCTGCGAAGACTTCCCCAGTCTTCCCGCGTCACGCACAGCGCCTGCCGGCTCGAACATGCCGCAGAGGGTGCCTACGACGCGAGGAGAGACTGTCATGCGCTGTTTCGCTTGCAACGATGTCATTGGTCGACGAAGAAACTGGCACTTCGTCGGCGCTTTGCGCTGGCCCTTGGTCGAGATACTCGAAGTCGTCCAGCACAAACGTCTTCATGGACGCTGGCAGCTAGACCGGTCACGCGCATCCCCCTCTGCTATGGCCGGGCACCATGCGCCTAGGCGAACTCTCCCGAGCGGGCGCGTTGTCGCGGGGCGGCGTCCATGAGCAAACCGCGCATCCGTGATGTTACGCAAGGCTTTTCAGTCGAGCTGCCTAATATATCCCGAACAGGTGGCAACGCGCCGGTCACCGGTCTTCGCCGTCCGGTCAATGAAATGTCACGGGTTTTGAAGACGACGCCAGTGCACATCACGTCAGACTTGTCCGGCGGCGCCATCGCACAGTGGAGTCATGACGCGTTCCACGAGGTGGTCGAGCCAATGACTGACCACGTCATCATGACGTATGTTGGTACGGTGCAACGGCTAGAGCGGCGCAACGGAAACTCGATTGTCACTGGAACGGCACGCGACGGTACCGTCACCATCATCCCGGCTGGCTCGATGTCCCGCTGGGACATCTACCGTCCGATGGATATCGTTCAGCTCTATCTTCCACAAGCAACACTCGCGCGCGTTGCCCTAGAAGCGAACATCATCGCGCCGCACGATCTTGTCGAGCGAACAACATATCCCGATCCTGTGACGTCACGACTGCTCGTGAGCGCGGCCGATACCGTGGAGGGCAACGAGGCACTCGACAATTTATTCAGGCAACAATTGAGCGATCTCTTTGCAACGCGCATGCTCTCAGCCCACACTGGCCAGCCTCCAACCCATCATCCTGCAGTTGGTGGCCTCTCACCGGCAGTATTGCGTCGGGCCATCGAGCGGCTGCGGTCGGACAGCGGCGCAGACGTTTCGCTCGCAGCCCTAGCCTCCGATTCCGGCCTTTCGCGTTTTCATTTCTGTCGTATGTTCAAGGAGAGTACAGGGCTTTCACCGCACAATTGGCTGCGTCGGTATCGGCTCGAACAAGCAATGATCATGCTACGTGACCCCAACAACTCAGTGGCGCAAGTCGCCGCGGAACTTGGCTATAGCTCGCAAACAGCGTTTGCGGCTGCGTTCCGAAAATTGACCGGAGAGACACCGAGCGATTGGCGAGGGCGCTCACGTTGAGCCCGACTGCTCTTCAAGGATTTTAATCGCTGTGGCGCGGCCAAAGATCAGTTTTGCGCCACGCAATCGCGGCCTTACTCTATGGCAACGAAGTCAAAAGGAGTGCGCCCTGGAAAACGGTAACACCAAGGGTATCCTGAGGTCGGCCGATACCCGGCCGAACCGGCGTATCGCGCAAAAACCGTTCAAGTCGAACTCACGATACGGGTTCGACCGACCATCTCTAGCAACCGCCCTGACGCGAGGGGATACGAGCGGCGTTTGCCCCCCAAACCGCTCGGCTCATCGCGACGGCCGGCCTTTCCCCATGTCGGGGCCGGCCGTCGTACTCATTGGAGGTACAGATGTTTGGCCCCGGATGACGATCCGTTGCGACCTATGTCACCTGGCCGCACTTCCACTCCGGCGCGAATAGGAACTGTCGGGCAATCGATCTCAACGCCACGAACCGCAATATCGGGCAGAACGCCGCCGAATTCGCGAGAATTCGAATGGCCGCACACGTTCGGCACCACTATCGTCGGTCGTTGCTCATCACCCTACATGTATGCAAACGCCCTTGGCACCGTTGAGCAGCCGCCTCAGATGATAGCTGGCGAGCGGATCATCGGCGTGCGTGCTGACCAGGGCTGCGAAAGCCGGCAAGGCTGTAGCGTCATCCGATTCGAGCCTGTTAAAGGCGGTCGCATACTGCGTTGTCGTCGGGGCATTGAATTCCGCAGCCGATAAGGGCTCGTGAGTGCGCAACGGCTCGCGTCGTCCTCGAAGGATGAGATCGCCAATCGGTCGCCCCCTGAATTCGTCGGTCCCGCTGGCGACGGCGTCGCTAACACAGATCCGGGTGCCCAGCGTCTTGTTCGCGGCTTCCAGCCGGGCAGCGGTGTTGATCGTGTCGCCGTAGGCCGTGTAATCGAAGAAGCGGTCACCACCGAAATTGCCGACCAGCGCGGGACCGGCATGCACGCCGATCCGCGTAACCCCGAAGTCCACGCCTTTTTGATTCCACCGCTCGCGAAACGCCTCCGCCCATTGGTCGACCGCCTGCGCACAGGCAATCGCACGCTTCGCGTAATCGGCCTGGTCACCAGGCGCATTGAACAACACCTGAATCGCATCACCGATCACCTTGGCCACCGTTCCTTCATGGACGAAGACAACATCGGTCAGGCCGCCAACATATTCATTGAGCAGTTCCGCCAGCACATCCGGATCGGCCGCCTCGACGAGCGATGTAAAGCCGGTGATATCGGTGAAGATCACGGCGATGTCGCGCCAGCGCACCCGCATATCGTCACTGTCATCTCCTGCCGCAAGACGTTTGGCAAGCTCCGGCGAAAAATAGCGAGAGAGAGAGGCGTGAGCGCGCTCGGCTTCCGATTGCCGGCGGCGCGCTTCGCGCAAGATCTCGATGTGGCGAATGGTCTTCTGAATCGTCGCTTCCAGGTCGGCGAAATCGATCGGCTTGGTCAGGAAGTCAAACGCCCCGCGATTCATCGCTGTGCGTATATTGTCCATATCTCCGTAGGCCGAGACGATGATGGCCGACTTCTTGTCCTCTCGCTCCTGCAGCTTCGCCAGCAGCGAAAGTCCATCCATGCGTGGCATGTTGATATCCAATACAACGAGATCGACATGAGGATGCTGCTCGATTGTTTGGAGCGCTTCAAGACCATCACGCGCGAACACAAAGCTTATTAGCCGCTCGCGAATCTGCCGGCGAAATTTCCGCGTGACGAGCTTTTCAAGATCGGGCTCGTCATCGACCACGAGGACGGTGGCACTCATGCCGTCCGTCCCAGTCGCGCCGCTATGTTCGTGCGAAGCTGACCGAAGTCGATCCGACTGGTTCACTGGCCCTCCGCCAGAGCGGTCTTGCACGTCTCGGTATCTCTGCAAGCGGCTGTCATGCTCACAGCAGTGAGGGGGCGTTTGGCGCGCAGCATGTTCAACAGTCATAGCGAGCCTCTGGTATTTTGAGAAAGACTAATCTTGCGCGGCAGCAGGATGGTGAGTTCCGTAAACTCGCCGGACTCGGTCTCCACATCGATCCTGCCACCATGCTGTTTCACGATGATGTCGTGGCTCATGGAAAGCCCGAGGCCTGTGCCTTCGCCTGGCGGTTTGGTCGTGAAGAACGGGTCGAACATTTTTTCCTTCACCTCGGGCGGGATGCCGACGCCATTGTCGCGGATACGGACTTCGACGCATTCGCAACGATTGCGCGTGCAGACGCTGAGCGTGGGCTCAAATCCGGAGCCAGCTTCGCTGCTGCGCATGGCCACTGCGTAGAAGCCGTTGGATAGCAAGTTCAGCAATACCCGCGTGATCTCTTGTGGAAATACTTCGATCACGCCGGCGTCTGGATCTAGTTCACGCTTGAGGGTGACGTTGAACTGCGAATTCTCGGAGCGTGCGCCGTGGTAGGCGAGATTGAGGCTCTCCTCTACCAGCGCATTTACGTCGACCGGCCGGTGTTCGCCACCGCCTCCGCGCGAATGCAGGAGCATGTTCTTGACGATGGAATCGGCGCGCTTGCCGTGCTGTACAATCTTTTGCAAATTGTCCTTTAAAAGCCCGCTCAGCTCGTCGACTTCCCCGCGGACGTCGGTTGGGAGTGCGACCGGAGCGAGAACCTCGTTTAGCTCGTCAATTAACTCGTCTGAAAGTGCGGCGAAGTTGTTAACGAAGTTTAGCGGGTTCTTGATCTCATGCGCGATGCCGGCAGTGAGCTGGCCGAGAGAGATGAGTTTTTCGGTCTGCACCAGGCGATTCTGAGCGGCGCGAAGATCGTCGAGCGATTTGGCGAGCTCCTTCGTGCGCGCCTGGACTTCTTCGAACAGCCGGGCGTTCTCGATCACGATCACGGCCTGATCGGCGAACGTCTTGAGAAGATTGATCTGGCTATCCGCGAATGGCCCAGGTTCGGCCCGCGAAACACCGATTGTGCCAATCGCTTTGCCCTTTCGGAGCATGGGCACGACCACGATGCTTCGATATCCCCTGGCGCGCGCCATGTCTTTGATCGCCTGAGAGACGCCGGGTTCGGTTTCGATATCGGAGCGGAATGCGATCGTCGACGTCAGTGCGACCCGGCTATGAATCCCTGACGACGTCAGGGGGGCAGGAAACGAGATTCGGATCCCTTCATCACCAGCCGCGCTTCCTGCCGTACAAGCTGCCAGATGAAGCATGTCATCGGCGACGCGAGTTACGAGCGCAGATTGGCCAGCAAGCAACCGCCGCGCGCTTTCGGAGATGACGTCGAACACCGGCTGCACATCGGTAGGAGAACTGGCAATAACGTTGAGGATCTCTGCGGTTACCGATTGCCGTTCCAACGCAATCGCAAGCTCGCTTTGCAGGCGGGCGTTCTCGGCTGCGCCGCACTGCAGCTGTTGTTCGAAGCCATTGATCCTGCGCCTCAGATCGGCGTCCATATTGTGGTTGTTTGCGATCTGGATCGGCGACGCAATGCGAGCAGGCGCGGTCATTGAAAGCCTGAAATGCTAAGTGGATTCGGCGGTTATGTCAGTCCGAGGCCACCGTCGACCGCGATGACCTGGCCTGTCGTCCAATCCGCGGCGGGACCGGCAAGCCGCACGATCCATTCTGCGACTTCCTCCGGAACGCCGCGCCGCCCGAGCGGTATGCGCGCGCGCTCCTGTTCCTTGACTGCAGCCGCCTGGTCTGGGGTTAACCCCATCATGCCGGTCAGAGCACCAGACTCCGTGGGCCCTGCGGCCACGGCATTCACGCGTACGCCGAACGGCGCAAGCTCCAGCGCCCAACAACGGGTCAGGTGCTCCAATGCCGCCTTACTAGCTGCGTAATGGGACAATCCCGCCGCCGGCTTGTGACCAAAGGTGCTCGACACGTTGATGACGGTACCCCGCGTCGCCTTCAGATACGGAAGCGCGGCAGAAGAAAGCAAGCTAGGACCGACCACATTGACAGAGAAGATGTTCATGATCCGATCGGCTGTCGTATCGGCCAGCGGAAGGATCGCGCCAGCACCGGCGTTGTTGATCAAAACATCTACCCGGCCCCAGAGATCAACTGCTTTAGCGACCGTCCGGCTGGCATCTTCGGCCGAGGCCGCATCCGCTACGACGCCTACGATGTTCGGATGCTCGCCAATCGCTTGCTCGAGAGGGCCCGCACGACGGCCGGTCACGAGCACCTTGTCGCCTTGCTGGGCAAAACGCAGCGCCGCCGCGCGTCCAATGCCGGAACTGCCGCCGGTCACGATGATTACTTTCTCACCCTGCATGTTCCGTCTCCTACTGGCGCGACCGCCGATGGGCGCGCGGTTGATTGAAACTAGATTTCGTCGTGATCGTGCCTGCCGTCAGCGTGATGATGACAGCGCGATAGCAACGACGGCCAATCCTGCCGGAAGGGACCAAGCCCAATCCCCTGCCAACGGGACTGCTGCAGCGGCAATGACACATCCCGCGAGGAATCCGAGCAGACGAGCAAACGAGCGATTCAGTGGCGTGGAGTGGCGCGGCAACAGAGCATGATGTGGTGAGAGGACGTCCATCGCTGACAAGACCGCACTGGCCAAATTGCCAGTCATCACCGCCGTCGAAATTGCGCTCGGCAGCGCAAGACGAAACAGCGCATATTGGCATGCCATGGCTGACACCGCGATCATCGCGGCGGCACCAGCCGACAACCCGAGCGGATCCGCAGAGGGCTTTGTGACGACACTAAAGATCACCAGCGCGGCGAGCAGTAGAAAATGAGCCAGAAGCAACAGGCGCGCCAAACTTGGACCATGCTGGCGCGACGCTTTGGCGATCAGCGACACAGAGGCCAGCGCCACCACGAAGACCGGAACAACCAACAACTGCGCCCAGTGAAATGAGCTGCCGTCAAGCATCACGGCCGCGGCAAGCACAATGTTTCCGGTCACGTGCGCAGTGAAGACATGCCCCAAAGTGGAGAAACCGGTAAAGTCTACCATCCCCGCGATGATGCTGAGCAGCGGTGGCAGCCTCGCTTCCAGGCGGGACAGCTCGGCGACGTCCGGTGAAGCTGACGATCCCTGGAAGAAAAGGCTTCTCGCGAGTAGCGACATTTGCGGTTGCTCCACTACTGGTCGCTACTGCGCGGTCCAGCCGCCATCAACCGAGATCGCTGTTCCGGTGATCTGGTCAGCCGCGGACGAACACAGAAAGGCGACCGTGCCGCCGAGCTGAGCGGGAGAAACAAACTCGAGTGACGGCTGCTTCTCGGCCAGGAGCGTCCTGGCGGCTTCCGTCCGGCTGATGCCTCTTTGCGCGGCGATGTCGGCGATCTGCTTGTCGACCAAGGGTGTTCGCACCCAGCCCGGGCAGACCGCATTGCATGTGACCCCGGTCCCGGCAGTCTCCAGGCCGACCACTTTTGTCAAGCCGACCAGACCGTGCTTGGCCGCCACGTAAGCGGCTTTGTGGGTCGAAGCGACAAGGCCGTGAGCGGAGGCAATGTTGATGATCCGCCCCCAGCACTGCTTCTTCATCTGGGGGACCGCCGCCGCAATGCCATGGAACGCGGCCGACAGATTGACCGCTAGGATCGCGTTCCACTTGGCAGCCGGGAATTCTTCGACCAGCGCAGTGAACTGAATGCCGGCATTATTGACGAGGATGTCGAGCCGGCCGAATTTCTCGACCGTCGCTGCGATCAATCCGCGCACGGCCTCCTCCTTCGACATATCGGCACCATCGTAGACGGCGCGCACACCATGCTCGCGTTCGATTGCGCCGCGGATTGCCTCGATTTCGCTGGCATCGCCAAAGCCGTTCAACACGATGTCAGCCCGAAGCTTGGCCAGCTCCCTGGCAATACCGAGTCCAATACCGCTGGTCGATCCGGTGACGATGACCACCCTGCCCTTCAACATGGGACTTCCTTTCGATGCTCTGGGAGTTAGATTGCCGCGAGTCAGCAATGGCGGTGGATGTCGTGGGTGACAATGCCGAGCTCGGGAGCAGGCGGATCGAGCCGCCGCGGATCGGCCAATGTGCGGCGGATATCCTCCAGCCCGCTCTGCCAGTGCGCCCGCATCGCATTCAATCCAAATTCGTAATCCTTTGAATGGCGCTCGTAGGTCTTGGACTGGTAGATCAGATGGATGATGTTGCAGGAGCGATGGCGAGCCATGTCCGCAATGGCGCGAATTTCAGGATTCTGCTTCGCGCCATCCGGCAACATTTCGAGTACTCGCTGCAAGGCCTGGCGCATCTTCTGCATTCGCAGCGCCTGGTCGGTCATCGCGCGTGTGCGGCTGGAATACTGAATGTCCTTCTGGCGGCTGGACACCTCCATCATGTCATTCGGCACACGGCCCCGCGCCGACCAAAGATCGACCTGGAAGGTCAGCGTGTCGCGCGGCTCGATAGACAGCACGCGGGACAGGGGCGTGTTCGAGACGACGCCGCCATCCCAATAGTGCTCGCCGTCGACCTCGACCGCAGGGAAGCCGGGCGGCAGAGCGCCGGATGCCATGAAGTGCTTCGGTCCGAGCCGGCGTTCAGCCGTGTCGAAATAGGTCAGGTTGCCCGTACGGACGTTGACCGCGCCGACGCTGACGCGTACCTCCCCCGCGTTCAGCCGATCAAAATCGACAAGCCGCTCCAAGGTCTGCTGCAATGGTGAGGTATCGTAATAGCTCGTGGCCGCGCTGCCCGAGAAGGGCGACAAGAACGGTGGCGGGAAGCGCGGCTTGAAAAAGCCGGGTTGCCCCCGAAATACGGCCCTGACCGCCGCCAGGGCATTGTGCGCTGAGCGGAGATCGAAGGCGAACGGCATCGCATTGGCAAGCCCTTCGCCAACCGGCCATTCCACCGCCGCCGCGCAGATGCTCTCCCAGAACTTGCGTAGCCGTTCGACCCGCTCGGCCACAGGCGAGCCAGCGATAATCGCGGCGTTCAGCGCGCCTATCGAAATGCCGGCCAGCCAGTTCGGCCGTATTCCGGCTTCGTGCAGGCCTTCGTAAACGCCGGCCTGATACGCACCAAGCGCGCCGCCACCCTGTAGCACCAGGGCCACCACATCGTATGGCAACGGCATGGCCTGTTGTGGCGCCGGATCGATTTTCTCGCCTATCGCGTTCAGCATTTCTGGAGCTCCGGATGTAGGGCTTGATCTCGGTCAGTCAGCACTTGCTTCGACCAAGACGTCGGAGACCGCGTCGGGGAGTTGCCTGGCTGGAGCAAGATAGTCATGCACCACGGCGCCGAGCCCGAGAGTTAGGTCCGCGATGAGGTGCTTGGCCGACAGGACCTGCAGCACCGGCAACTCGGCGACGGGTGCCAGGGCATGCGAGTACAGATCCAGGGCGGCGGGCCCGGTCCAAGCGCCCTTCACGGTGATGTCCTCGAGGTGGAAGCGCACCAGCTCGCAGATGCGGGGTGAACCATCGACATGCGGAATAATCTTGAGCAGGAAATTGGGAGCTGCGAGCTTCCGGGCTTCCGCTGCGATATCGAGCGAGCGGTGCTTGTAGCCCATGGTGCCGGTCGCAATGCGGACCGAGCCATAGTTCAAGGTGCCAACCAGCGTGTCGATTTCGACCTCCAGCTTCGGTTGCGCCAATTTCTTGGGAAATCCCCACAGTTCGCGCCCGCCCGCAATCGGCGGATGGTCGTTCAGGAACATCTGATGGGTGAAGCTACCCAGCTGGCCGTTGTAGGATACGGGAATGACTTGGCCGCTCTCGGTGTAGTCGCCGAAGCCGGTGGAATCCGGCATGCGGATGAACTCGTAGTTCACCACCGGTTCGGTGACCTCTAGCGGTTCCGGCACCACGCTGCGTAGCGCGTCGGGATCGGTGCGGTATTGGATGATAAAATATTCGCGGTTGCCGAAGCGGTAAGGACCGGCGGGAAAGGCCGGACTGCTCAGCGGCATCGCGAACGACGATGCGCGCACGGTCTCGTGTTTCACGGTGGTAAGCTCCAAGTTTGTCGGGGGCGGGCGCCACGCGTTATCAGCACCCGCCCCTGGTTCGGATTTGACTCAACAAGCGCTCAGTAGTCCCAGAAGACCGGCACCCAACGAAACGCGTCCCCGTCCACCGCGACCCGGCCGACAGACGGGAATGGCAGATGAGTGGCCACCAGCATCTCGCCGGTCTCGGCAAGCTGTCGCAACAGATGGATGCGAACGCGCGCGGCCTCCTCGGGGTCGTGCTCGAAACCGTTAAACCAGTCGGGTTGCTCGAACCCGACGGCAAACACGGCGTCGCCGGCGAATGTCAGCGCGTCATCGCCGGACGCCATGCGAACCACGCTGTGTCCGGGGGTGTGACCGCCGGTGCGACGGGCGATGACGCCAGGCGCAATCTCGTGCTCGTCATCGAACAGCCGCAGCTGAGGGCCGTACTCCTTCAGGAACTGCTTGGCAGTCGATCGCAGCGCGTCCGGAAACCCTTCGGGCATGGCGGTGCGGGAGAAATCAGGCTTTTCCCAAAATTTGACCTCGGCGGCCGCGACGTGGATCCGCAGGTCCTTGCGCAGCTGCGCCTTCACGCCGTCGACCAGCAGCCCGCCAATATGGTCCATGTGCAGATGGGTCAGCACCAGATCCGTTACCGTCGAAAGATCGATGCCGGCGGCCGCCAGTCGCCTGATCAGCTGCCCGGCGCGCGGCAAGTTCAGGTTCGGGTCCGAGCCCAGTCCGGCGTCGATGAGGATGGTCTTGCCGCCGCTGCGGACCATGACGGCGTTCAGCGCCCAGTCGAAAGCGTCCTGCGGCAGGAACATGTCGTGCAGCCAGGTCGCCCGCACCGCCGGGTCGGCGTTGTGTCCCAACATCTTGGTG